>NZ_BDBQ01000135.1 GCF_001613065.1 Nocardia miyunensis NBRC 108239 | reverse complement strand
GCCACCCTGCGGTCCGAACTGCTGAACGAGGTCACCACCTTCTCTTCGCTGCACCACGCGCAGGAGGCCATCAGCACCTGGGTGCGCACCTACAACGAGACCAGGCCCCACCAGTTACTGGAAATGGCCAGCCCCGCAACACGATTCCGGCCGAACCCGCCCCAGCCACTGACTGTGAACACCTCCGACTGGCAGCCCCAGCCGGCCACGATGCCCGAACCGGATGATGACCCGGTCCCCACGGTCATCGACGAGGCTGCCGGCCGGCCGAGCGCAGCGCCCATCGCGATCGAGTGGGAAGCCACGGTCCGGCCCCGCGGCATCATCACCACATCGAATCGCGGAATCAACAGCGCCCGTGGAGAGTTCACCGCAGAGGACGATCCAAACAGGCCGATGCCTTTGGAGTGGGCGACAAGCTCGTGATGTGGTCGGGCCGTCACCGTCAAACGCGCTACCCCCACCGGCACGCGCCGGACCGACGACATCTCCGCCGCGCTCGTAGGCAAACTCGCTGAAATCGGTTGTCCAGCAGCGCAAGTACATCACCTGCAGATGGTGGATTGATGCGCATCCTCTTCTCTTTCCCGCTCCCCGCACTCGCTTCACCCTCTATTCGACTGCGTCGCTTCGCAGCTGTTTGGGAAGATCCGAGCGAATTCGGCTGTGACGCTCGGCGTTATCTGCGACCCAGCGTTCCTTATGCAGGAGCTTCCCCCATTGGCGACATCATCGACGCAGGACGATCGCGACCGTAAACGCCGACGCGGCAGTGTCCGGCATCGAGTAAGGTGGAGTGGTTCCGAATGATACTGGGGCACAGAACTGCTGGGGGCCTTCATGTCGGCACTGAAACGACCTGGCTGGGTACTCGGCGGCCGCTACCGGTTGATCGAGAAGCTCGGCAGTGGTGGATTCGGGACCGTCTGGAAGGCGCGCGACGAGCGGTGGCAAGTCGATGTCGCAGTGAAGGAAGTACTACTCCCGCAGGCCGAATCGAGCACGGAGCACGCCGAGCGAGTCGCGCGCGCCGAACGCGAGGCTCGCAATGCCGCACGGCTGAGCGACCATCCGAACATCGTCGGTGTCCTGGATGTCGTTGCCGATGGTGCGACGCCCTGGATCGTCATGCGCCTGGTGTCCGGCCGCTCCCTGAAGCAGCGACTCGACAGCGGTGGGCCGGTGACCGTCGCGGAAGCCACCACCGTCGCCGCAGCGTTGTTGCAGGCCCTGCGTGCCGCCCATAATGCAGGCGTGGTCCACCGCGATGTCAAGCCGGGCAATATCCTGCTCGCCACAGATGGTCAGGTTCTGCTCACGGATTTCGGCACCGCCCGCCATCATTCCGATCACACGCTGACCGCCAAGGAGACGATTATCGGTTCGTTCGAGTACATGGCACCCGAACGCATCGACGGTGAAGGCACACCGGCCGGTGACCTGTACTCCCTCGGCGTTACGCTCTACCACGCGGTGGAAGGGGTCTCCCCATTCCGCCGCGACACCATTCACGGAACGATGAAAGCGGTGATGTTCGGTACAGTTCCCCCGCCTGCGCGCGCCGGGCAACTCCTCCCGCTCATCACCCAGCTGATGGACAAACAGCCGGAACGACGCCCATCCATCCCGGACGCACTGACACTACTCGCGTGCCGGACACGTCAGGACCTCAAGCCGAAACCAAAAGCCTCCCAAAGCAATTCACGATCACACGGAGCCCGCCGTGGGCGCGGTGAGATTGGCCAGCTACTGGCCCGTGCCCGCGATCATCAGAAGCGCGGCGAAATACGCGAAGCCGAACAGCTACTCCGCCAAGCCGCAGAGATGAAGGACACGCTCGCCATGTCATTCCTGGCGCGACTCCTCGAAAAGCGTGGTGCCCGCGCCGAAGCCGAACGCTGGTACCGGCAAGCCGCCGAGAGCGGCGAGACACTCTCGATGCTCACCCTGGGCCATATGTGCATGAATGCGGGCGACCTCACTCGTGCCGCCTACTGGTACCGCCGCTATATCGATCACGGCCACATCCTCGGAAAGGTCCACCTGGCAACGGTTCACGAGGCCCGAGGCGAGAAGGACCAAGCCAGGATCCTCTACCGTGAGGTGGAACAAGACGGCGACGTCGTCGCTCTGAAAGCCCTGGGCGACCAATGGAAATCTTCAGGCCGCTCAGACGCCGCCAGACGCGTCTACCACAAATCCGCCCAAGCCGGCTACGCCCCCGCGAAGGCGGCCCTCGAGAGGCTACCCCGACTCTAGTATTCGAGCATCACTTCATGAGCACAAGGGAAATCAGAGCTTTCGGAGCCCGACCACCGCGCGGGGTTCACCGATATCACCAGCGAAATCAGTGACGGCCTTGCCGAATTGAGCCGATACGCTCCGCCCTCTACCGCAATGCTAATGACACCCGTGTCGCGGCCGCCATTATTCGTACGGCGCTGGACCGTATGCACCTGCGTGGATGCACCGATCCGAAATACCCGGCTGGAGACACCGAGCCCAATGGATGCTCGACGTGAGCCGAGAGTTGTCGGCGCTCGGCGTCGAGCCGCGGAAGGATACCCATGACGAATCACCGACCCGCACTTCGCTTTTCGGCGCTGGACACAGCACGATCATTCAGGGCTCGAACGCAAGCCAGGCGCTGCGTAACTGCGTCGAGCTGGCAAAATTCATCGACAGACTCGGCATCCACCGATTCTGGATACCCGAACATCACGGCATGCTCGGGTAGCCAGTTCGGCACCGGCAGTCATCATCGACCGCGTCGGATCGGTTACCCAGCATGTACGGGTGGGAGCTGGTGGCGTCATGGCACCCAATCACTCGCCCATAGTGGTCGCCGAGCAATTCGGCACACTGGAGGCATTCCACCGAGGGCGTGTCGATCTCGGGCTCGGACGCGCCTCGGGCGGGCCCCGCGACGTCATCGACCGCATCCGCAGCCCACACGACCGGGAATCGATGCCGTTCGAAGACCAGATCCGAGAGTTGCTGGCGCTATTCGAAAAACAGCACCCGAACGAACGTGCGGCGGCAGTGTCGGACCGAGGGCAACCGCCCAGAAATCTGGATGCTCGGAAGCAGCGACTACACAGCCCCGTGTCGCCGGCACCCTCGGACTTCCGTTCGCGGTGGCCCACCACCTCATCGAGACCGAACACGACTGCTACGCAATCGGATTGGGAGCACTCGTGCAGTGAGACTCACCCGTCGTCGGGCTACAGCGGTGTGCCGACGGTGTCGAGGTTCGGATCGGTGGTCGCAACGCGCGGCAGCTTCGGGCCTACGTCGTGGGGTGCGACGGCGGCCGCGGCCAGGCAGACTCATACACCCTCGTAGACGGCAATGTTCTTCGTAAGGTCGGATATTGCTTCGGGCAATTCGCTGTCGGCGTTGTAGTGCGGGAACGCCGTCTGTCTGCCGAACCCGACGAGATGATCGCACTCGCCCTGGACTAATTCGACTATGCAGCCACGAAAGCGGACGCCGAGGAAGGTGACCGCACTCCGCTGCACGTCACTGGCTCGCCCAAGGCCGCGGTGACGCCGTCGTCACACAGCTCGAACGGCACCCAATCACCCTCGAGTGAGCAGACCACAGGACACCTCCGGGGCCGGGCGGCCACCGCGCCCGGTGACCGGATGGGCCGGTGCGCTGAAAACGTTGCGACACAGCGACCTACCGGCGAGCCGACACATCGCAGCCTGCCCCTCGATCACCACGCACGTGAGTTCTCGGATGAAGCCGTCCGTACGCCCGGCAAGGTCATTGAGCGCGAAGCCGCTGACCTGGCCGGCTGCTTCGCTCAGTGCAACGGGGAGAATCCGGCGGGAATGGCGATGGTGGAGGTCGCATGGGCGATGTTCTCGGGGCCGTTTTCGGGTGGCCAGATTCCGCGTTCGTTGGACTCGCGGCGGATGGCCAGTCGTTGATCGAGGCTGGGGAATGGCCAGATGTGGGTGATGCGCGGGGTGCCGTCCAGTCCGTACATCGCTGTGGTGAGCGGGAAAAGCTCGGTGCGTTCGGGGAGGGCGGCGGCCCAGCCGGCCATGGTGGGTGTGAGTCCGCCGACCTTCAACTCGTAGGTGCGGAATTCGTAGACGTCGCCGTAGCGTCCGGTTTGGACGGGAGGGACGAATGGGAACGGCGCGTAGGTCTCAACTGTGAAGGAATCCAGGTACTCGCCGGCCCCGAAAGGGTCGGAGCTGGTGAGGATCCGCTGTCGTTCCTCGGCGAGCGTTTCGGCATCGGTGAACTCGCGGAGTAGAAGTACCCGGCCGACGATGACACCGTGCTCGGTTTCCCAGCAGCCGAGCAGTCTGCCGCGCGCTGGTGCGCCCGTGGTGTAGTCCCGCAGGGCGGAAAGCGCTTTCGGCACCGTGTAGAGCTTCATTGCTAGATGGGTGAGTTCATAGAGCATTGCCACGCCTCCGTGTAGGTATGTGTTTCTCCCGCGCTGTCGACGCATCGACGGTCGCGATCGGGCACCGCCCCGGCCGATTTGCTGCGGGCTGTTCAGCCGTGGTGATGCTCGGCCTCGGTCGCGGCGGTGTATCCCGCGACGCGACCGAATACCGCGGCGCGCATGAGCGCCGCGCCGCCGGGGTAGTCACCGTAGAACAGGCCACCGGTCGCTTCACCCGCCGCGTATAGGCCGGGCACGGGCACGCCGTCGCCGCCGAGTGCTCGTCCGTCCGGGTCGATCCGCACACCGCCGAACGTGAACGTCAGTCCGGCGACCGCGTGGTAGGCCACGAACGGCGGATGATCCAGCGGTGTGGCCCACTGCGATTTGGGCGGCGTGCAGCCTGTTGTGCTCCCGTCGTCCCGACAGGCCCGATTGAACTCCTCGATCGTGCGCACGAGCTTGCCGGGCGGCACTCCGATGCGCTCGGCGAGTTCGGCGACTGTCGGTGCGGTGACCGGGACTGCGGCTCCGGCGAACTGGTCGGCCACACGTTCCGCGGTGCGCTGGTCGAAGATTTCGAATGCCTCGTGGCCGGGCTGGCGCATGATCGCTTTGCCCATCTTGGAGTAGTTCTTCACCCACGGGCCGGGCCCCTCGTCGACGAACCGCTCGCCCTCGCGGTTGACGAGCACTCCGAGCCAGAACCCGTGCAGCGGGAACGGCGGTGACGCCGCGCTGCGCTGCGGCGAGGGCATGCTCGGGTCCACGGCCGCCGAATGGCAGCTCGACCAGGTTCCGGCCTCGTCCGCTCCGGCCCGCAGCCCCGCGATGATTCCGTCGCCTGTGGCGAGCCGGGTGCCGCGCAGTGTGACGTTCTCCCAGTCGGGTCCGAGGTGTCGGCGCCGTAGCTCGCGGTCGGCCTGGAATCCGCCGCTGGCGATTACCACCGCGTCGCCGGGCACCACGCCGTCGCCTACTGCCGCGCCGGTAACGCGCCCGTTCTCGCGCACGAGGTCGATGAGCGGGGTGGACCAGCGGATCTCGACGCCGATGCGTTCGGCGTACTCCAGCAGCGGCTCGATCACTTCGAAACCGCGCGACATGCCCTCGCCGGTGCTCGTCAGGATCTGCCCGGGCGGGATGTGCAGCACTCCGTTGCGCACGTGCGCGCCGACGGTGCGGTTGAAGGTGAAGCGGACGCCTTTGGCCGCGAGCCACCGCACAGTGTCCAGCGACTTTTCGGCGAGCGTTTCCACCAGCCGCGGGTCGGCCCGGCCGTCGCTCATCGCCATCAATTCGGCGGCGTAGACCTCGCTCGTATAGGGCGGAGCCTCGATCCGGTCGGCTCGCATCCCGGGCTCGAAGTCCTGAGTGATCGACGTCAGGTCGTCAGGTCCGCGGTAGCGGAACAGGAACAGCCCGCCCGAGAAGGCGGCATTCCCGCCGACGTCCGCACGGCTGCCCTTCTCCAGCAGGACGACGTTCGCTCCGGCTTCGCGGGCGGAGATCGCGGCAGCGAGCCCGCTCAGGCCCGCTCCGGCGACAACAACTTTCGGCACTGGTCCTCCATGATCTTGGTGTGGGATACCGCTGTCGAATCAGTTCCGGTCGAAACCGCCGACAACCCTGGGTGAGGTCGTCGCCTCCACGACCGGGCGGCGACGGCCATCGGTCCTGTTACCAGCTGAAGGCGAGTGGTTCGGCGGTCTCGCCCCGGGGTACAGGGCCGGTGTGTCGGACGAACCCCTTGCATGGGGCACCGGCCTCGGCGGCCAGCCAGTTCGCGGTGTCGATCAAGCGTGGCAGGTCGATTCCGGTGCGGACGCCGGACAATTCGAGCAGCTGCACGGCGTCCTCGGTGCATACTCCGCCGCCTTGGGAACCCGGCATCGCCGGGTGGCCGCCACTGCCCGCGAGCGCAGTGTCGATATTTCGCACGCCGAGATCCAGTAGCGGAAGCAGGGCGGCCAAGCCCATGCCGCGGGCGTCGTGGATCTGCACGGTGAGGTTCTCGGCGGGTATGTGGATGAGTGCGGCGGTGACCAATTCGCGGATCTGAGGTGGTGCCGCGTAGCCGGACGAGTCGGCGAGAATCCAGTGGTCCACGCCTATGTCGAGAAGCCGGCCGGCCAGCGGTTCGAGATCAGCCCCACCGCGGGCGGGTCCGGTGGGCCCGCCCCAGGCGAAGATCACATACGTGCCGAGCACGATGTCGTGGTCCGAGGCGTAGGCGGCCATGCGCTCGAGCTCCGCCAGCGAGTCCGGAGTGGAACGCCCGATGTTGGCGCGGGCGAAGTCCTCATCGGCCGACAGCAGGAAAGACGCCGTATCCGCGCCCGCGTCGACGGCGCGCTCGAGGCCGCGCGTATTGCCGACACAGCAGCCGAGACCGAGGCCTGGCACGCGCGGAACCCGGGCGAACACGGCCTCGGCGTCGGCCAGTCCGGGGATCAGGTCGGGGCGGACGAACGAGGACAGCTCGAACGTGCGCAGCCCTGCGTCGACGAGCCGTCGCACCAGCTCGACCTTGACCTCGGTCGGGACGCGATGGTTCTGGAACGTCAGGCGCGGCGCGATCTCGCGGATGCGCACATCGGTGGTCATCGTGCACGCCTCAGACATGGCGGGTCGGTGTGAAGCCGGCGGCGTGCGCGTCCCAGGCGTCCAGCTGTCCCTGGTTGCGCAGCTCGGTTTTGCGGACCTTGCCGGTCGGTGTGACGGGTAGCCGATCGACCACGCGGTAGTAGCGCGGCACCATGAAATGCGGCATGCCGCGGTCACAGTGCGCGAACAGATCAGCGAAATCCACCTGGCGCCCGGGCTCCATCTCCAGTACGGCGAGCACCTCGTCTTCGCCCAGCTCCGATGGGGTGGCGACGGCGGCCGCTGCGACCACACCGGGATAGGCCAGCAGCAGCGACTCGACCTCGTGGGAGGAGATGTTCTCGCCACGGCGGCGCAGCGCGTCCTTCTTGCGGTCGACGAAGTAGAAGTACCCGTCCTCGTCGGTGTAGCCGAGATCGCCGGTGTGCCACCACAGATCGCGCATCGTCGCGAGAGTCGCCTCGGGATCGCGGTGGTAGCCGCAGAACATGACGTGGGGTTCGCGTGGCCGGTACACGATCTCACCGGCTTGCCCGGGTGCGGCGCGTCGGCCGGACTCGTCGTGCACCTCCACAATCGAGGATTGCGTGGGCAGCCCGATCGAGCCGACCTTGCGCGAGTCCAGCGGGTTGTAGAGCACGTTCTTGATCTCGGTGAGCCCATAGCCTTCGACGATGTGGACTCCGAAGCGTTCTTCGAATGGATGCAGTACCTGCGGGGGTGCGGGCGCGGCGAACACACGTCGCACCTGGTGGTCGCGGTCTTTTTCCGACGGTGGCTGCGCGAGCAGCGCGGGCAGGATCGAACCCAGCGCGTTGAACTGGGTGACGCGGTGTGCGCGCAGTTCGTCCCAGAACCGGCTGGCGGAGAATCGGCGGCCCAGTACGACGGTGGCGCCGGCGTACAGGCCGTGCAGGGTGATGTTGATCTGGGCTGCACCGTGGAACAGCGGCAGGCACGTGTAGAGCCGCTCGTCGGAAGTGGTGCCCATCTGGGCGGCGCACTCCCGTGCGGCCGCGACCTGCATACGGTTCGGGTACACGACTCCCTTGCTGCGCCCGGTGGTGCCGGAGGTGAGCATGATTGCCACCGGATCGGACGCGCCGATTTCGGGGAGTTCGCGTGCCGGGGCGCCGGCCGCGATCAGCGCGTGCCAGGTCAGCACGCGGACGCCGGGCGGGGTGCGGCCGGGTGCGGCGTCGTCGAGCAGGACCACCGTGGTCAGTGTTCCCGGCAGTTCGGGGAGGTCGGCGACGAGGTCGAGCAGGGCTGCCTCGGTGACGAGGATCCGCACATCGGTGCTGCGCAGCGCGTGGTCGAGGAACTGCCCCTTGTATGCGGTGTTGACAGGGACTTCGACGAGCCCGGCGCGCGCGGCGCCGAACCAGGTGAGCAGATACTCGATGCGATTGGGCAGGAGGATGCCGACCGCATCGCCGCGCCGGGCACCGAGTGCGAGCAGGCCACGGGCCACCTCGGAGACAGCACGGTCCAGCCGGCCGTAGGTCAACTCGGTACCGTCGACCACCAGCGCGGGCTTGTCCGGATGCGCGCAAGCCCGGGCGGCGACCAGCCCGCCGACGGTGTCCTCCGCGAGATCCTCGGGCCGCCTAGGGGTTTCGGTCATGCCAGCTCCTTCTTCGCCCGGGCCAGAAAGCTCTCCAGGGCCGGGTCCCAGGACGCCTCGGCGCCGGTGGTCACCAGGAACGCGTCGATGCCGAGGTCTCGGTAAGTACCCAGCGTGTTCAGGATGCGCTCCTCGGTGCCGACGAGCGCCTGCGAGTTGGCGAAACCACCCAGCAGTCTCGTCAGGCCGGTCCAGAAGCAGTCATCGTGGAGTTCCTCGTCGGTCAGCGCGAGCGCCCGCTGCCGTCCGACGGAGGTGTCGGTCGACGACGAGCGCAGGAACCGGCCGCTGTTCTCGGCGATCTGCCGCTCTACCGCACGCGCCTGTGCCCAGGCGTCGTCGTCGGTGTCGCCGAGGAACAGTCGCAGGCTCAGCGAGAAGGGCATCTTCCGGTGGTAGGCCTCGGCGGCCGCGCTGACTCGCTCGATGCGTTCCCTCGTACCCGCGAACGGCTCACCCCACAGCATGTACAGGTCCGCGTGGCGCGCGCCGAAGTCGACGGCATCGTCGGACTCGCCGCCCATGAAGATAGGCACCTGCCCCTGCACCGGCCTGGTCATGATCTTCACCGCCTCGGCTGTGTAGTACTCACCGTGGTGGTCGAAGGGCTCGGTCGAGGTCCAGGTGCGCCGGACGACGTCGAGGTACTCGACCGCGCGCCGATAGCGTTCGGCTTTGGGCAGGTCGTCGGATTCGCGGCGCAGATCCTTGTCCGACCCGCCGACGACCACATTGATCGCGAGCCTGCCACGGGCCAGCACGTCGAGTGTGGCGAAGTAGCGCGCGGCGGCCACCGGTGGCATGACACCGGGCCGGTGCGCGACGATCGGTGAGAACTTCTCCGACACGGCGAGGGCGAACGGTGCGGTCGCGTGATTGTGCGGCCAGGTCGAGGAGTACCCGAGCAGGACCCGGTCGATCACCTCCGAGCGGTCCAGCTGGTGGACTCGCTCGATCATCCGGTCCGGATCGGTCTCGTCCGCTGCGAGGGCCTGGGCCCCGGTGAAAAACTCGACCATTGTTCCTCCTCAGTTGCTTGTCAGCCAGGCTTGGTGCCTGGCGTAGTGGTCGGTGCGGCGGGTGCGGAGCTCGGCGCGCGCGGTGGCCAGCGTCGGTCCATCCCGGCCGAGGGCCAGCACCGCCGAGACCGCCCAATGCCTGCCGCGGTGGGCATCGACCGACGCCGTCGCCGTGAGGCGCTGCTCGACCGGAACCGGGCGGTGATAGGAGATCGCCAGCGACTTCGTGACCAGCCGCGGTTCGGTGCGCAGCACGGCCATGGTGAGCACGTCATCGAAGACGGCCGCGATCCAGCCGCCGTGCGCTACTTCGGGCCCGCCCTGCCAGTGACGTGGGCAGATGACGTCGAACCGCAGCGGGTCGTCGTGTGCCTGGACGCCGAGCCGGCAGCGGTCGTCTCCGGAACAGCCGCCGCAGAGCAGGCGACCCGACGCGGACGGTTCGATCGTGAATTCGTCCGGGTGTTCACCCATGGGCGGCCTCCCGCAGCGCGGCGACCACCGTCTCGGGCACGTCGATCGTGCCGCGCCGCAACGTCTCCTCGCGACACGCCGCGGACCGGTCGAACGGCACCCGAACGGCCCGGCCGCCTTCCACGGGTCTGGTCGCGCGGATCGCCGCGGCGAACTCGGTGACGCGGCGGCGGTAGTCGTCCGGGTCGGTGAGGGCGGCCGGGTCGACCAGCAGGACGAAGAACCCGCAGTCGGAGATGCCCGCTGGGTCGGCCGCCGCGCCACTCATCATCCCGAGCAACTGCACCACCATGGCCAGTCCGGAACCCTTGTGCCCACCCCATACGCCGAATGCCCCCGCCAGTGCAGCGCCTGGGTCGAGTGTCGGGGACCCGGTGGCGTCGTAGGCTTGGCCCGGCTCCAGTTTCTCGCCGAGCCGGGCCTTCAGCACCACTTCTCCGTACATGACGGCGGAGGTACCGATATCCCAGATGACCGGCGCCGGGTCGGCGGGGAAACCGAACGCGATCGGGTTGGTGCCGAACCGTCCTTCGGTACCACCCTGTGGAGCCACGACTGCGGGCCCGCTGCCCGCGATCACCCCGGCGAGCCCGGCCGCCGCAGCCTTCTCGAGGTAGTAGGAGAACATGCCGGTGTACCAGGTGTTGCGTGCGCCGACGACCGAGATGCCTTGCGCGCGAGCTTTTTCCATCGCCAGCTCGAGCGCTCGCATGCCGACGAGATAACCCACCTGATCGCCACCGTCGAGGGTCGCCGATACGGGCGTCTCGCCGACGACTTCGATCGGGCGCGGCGCTTGGGCGGCGGCGCGGATCCGCTCCGTGATCGACACCGCCCGCGCGAGCCCGCCGAACGACAGTCCGCGCAGTTCACAGTCGAGCAGGTGATCCGCAATGACGACGGCGGCGTCCGGGGTATGGCCGGCGGCGGTCATCGCGGCCACGGCGAGAGCGTGGGCGTCGGACAGGGTCAGAGTGGTCATGACATGCCTCTCCATCGAGGTGGGGATGAGCTCCGGAAGGGGATCGGATCGCACGCAGAGGTCTGTGTGGGGTTCAGGCGGCCGCGAGGCGGTGGTACCGGCTGCGGAAGAACAGCAGCGGCCCGGCCGCCGGGTCGGCGGCCAGATCGCTGACGCGGCCGACGACGATGCGGTGGTCGCCGGCGTCGTGCACAGCCTCGATCGCGCAGCCGATCCAGGCAACGGCACCGTCGAGCACGGGATCGCCATGCGGCCCGGGATGCCAGCTCAGGTCGGCGAACTTGTCCCCACCGGAAACCGCCAGCGCTCGGCAGATGTCTTCCTGTCCGGCGGCGAGCACGTTGACGCAGAACGTGCCACGCCGGGCGATAGCGGGGAATGTCGAGGACGTCTTGTCGGGCAGGAACGCCACCAGCGGCGGATCGAGCGAGACCGAGGTGAACGACGAGACGGCCATGCCTGCCGGCTCGCCGTTCACGTCACGCCCGGTGATCGCCACGACGCCGCTGGGGAAATGTCCCAAGACCGACCGAAAGACTTCCGTTGTAAGCATGCTGACACAGTATAAGCATTCTTACGTAGATGCAAGCATGCTGATTCATCCACCTCGGCGAGTGCCTCTACGCTGCAGGGATGACCGACCCACTGCCCTATATCGATCCGTTCGACGACGGTCGCTCGCCCGCACGAGCGGCCACTGGCATGGATGAGGCGTCGTCCCTGATCGACGCAGCGTTCCGGTTCGAACGTGCCGTCTCGAGGATCGGGAACGCGCGCCTGCGGCCGTGGAACATGACCCTGTCCAGCTACACGGCGTTGCGGATACTGGCCAACCAACCGCACCTGACGCTGGCCCAGCTGTCCCGGCGTTGCTACGCCCGGCCACAGACGATGACGCGCATCGTGACCCAGCTGGAGAAGCGAGGTTTCGTCGCACGCAGCGCGCACCCGGAGAGCGAGCGAGCGCTGTCGCTCGAAGTCACCAAGGCCGGTCGTGCCGCGCTCAATGAGATGGGCGCCGCGGTGCTCAAGATCAGCGACACGCTCAACGAAGTCGTCGGCCGAGAAGAGATCGTCGCCACCGACCACCAGTTGCGGCAGGCCGCGCTCGTCGTCGAGAGCGAGCTTCGAGAAATGGGACGCTCAGATAGCTAAGCAAGCGGATGAAATGCAAGCATGCTTATACTAGCCCGGTGGATCGATTGACGATGGCGCTGGAGGCGCTGCGAGAGGGTCGGCCGGTGCTCGTGACCGACGCGGCCGACCGGGAAAACGAGGGTGACGTGGTGCTCGCCGCGCATGCCGCCTCAGCACACTGGATCGGGTGGACCATCCGGCACACTTCCGGTCTGTTGTGCGCGCCGCTGACCCCGCGCCGCGCGGCCGACCTGTCTCTGCCGCCGATGGTGGAATACAACGAGGATCCGCGCGGCACGGCCTACACCGTGAGCGTGGACGCGAAAATCGGGGTGACCACGGGGATCAGTGCCGCGGACCGGGCCCGCACCCTACGGCTGCTCGCCGATCCGTCGGCCACATCCGCGGATTTTGTGCGCCCGGGGCACATTCTGCCGCTGCGCGCACGAGCCGACGGCGTGCTCGAGCGACCGGGGCACACCGAGGCGTCGGTCGACCTCTGCCGGTTGGCGGGTTTGCCTCCCGTCGCGGCCATCGCGGAACTGGTGGACGACGACGGCTCGATGCTTCGCGGCCCTGCCGTCGACGCGCTTGCTCATCGCTTCGACCTGCCAACTCTGACCATTGCGGAGCTGATCGGCTATCGCCGCCGGAATCGCTCGCCGGTCGCGGAACAGCCACGCGTCGTGCGGACCGCCGAAACCGAGCTGCCGACCCGGTACGGTCGCTTCCGCGCGCTGGGCTATCTCGACCTGCGCACCGGCGCCGACCACCTCGCCCTCGTTCACGGTGAGCCGCGCGGCGAGGTGACCGTGCGCGTGCACTCCGAATGCCTCACAGGCGAATCGCTCGGCTCTGAGCGTTGCGACTGCGGCCCGCAACTCGACGCCGCACTAGCGCAGATCGGGCGCGACGGCGGCGTGCTGGTGTACCTGCGCGGGCACGAGGGAAGGGCCATCGGCCTGAGGAAGAAACTGGCCGCATACAAAATTCAGGACGACGGACTCGACACGGTGGACGCCAATCTCCAACTCGGCGCACCGGCCGACGCGCGCGAATACGGCGCCGCCGCAGCCATACTGCTTCACCTGGATATCACCCGCGTCCGGCTGCTGACCAACAATCCCGGCAAGATCCGGGACCTCGAAACCGGCGGAGTCTCCGTCGCACGTCGCCTTCCGCTCACGGTCGGCGCCATGCCTGCGAACCTCCGGTACCTGACCACCAAAGAGCACCGAATGGGCCACCTGTTCGGCAAACGCGAAGTTTCCTAGCATCACCGCTCGCCGGTTCCTCCGGATCTACAGAACGTCGATAGGACGTCGTGGAAATTACTCTCGGTGACGGCACGCCCCCGAAGGGGCGAGAGCGGTCTTATGGGAGTGCATCGGCCCTGGCAGAAACGGGCATTGTCGGCTGGACTCTACTGACTGCAAGCCTTGGTGGCTCAGCTGCCAGGGGCAATGGTGGCGTCGATGCGCGTGACGAGGCCGTCATCCACAGTGAGCGTCAGCAACCCGAAGAATTTGCCGTCGACGAAGGCGAGGATCACGGGTTTGCCGATGGCGGTGTGCTGAACGAGCTGTGCCCTGGTACCGAAATAGGTTGCCAGACTCGCCGCGACCTTCGCACGGCCTCGGTTGGTTTGGGCCGCCATCGCGCCGGAGAGGAAGGTAGCCACACCCCACGCGTCCGGGTGCAGGGTCGCCAGCAGCGAGTCGATATCTCCACCGGCGCACGCGGCGACGAATTGCCGGGTGAGCTTGCGATGCTCCCGCGCCCGGCCGGCATCGGGTTCCGCGCCGGCGAGCTTGTGCCGTGCTCGACGTGCCAACTGCCGGCACGTGCCGACCGGACGACCGAGTGTCTCGGCGACCAGATCGAACGGCATCCCGAATACGTCGTGCAGGATGAACGCCACCCGCTCGGCGGGGCCGAGTCGCTGCAGGACGACGAGCAGGGCCAGTTGAACCTCCTCGTCGAGGGTTATCCGGTCGGCCGGATCCGCCCGCGGATGAACTGTCGAACCGAACGTGTCCATCTCGACAGGGTCACCGGGCAGCTCATGGCGTGATGTGGCCGAGCGCAGCAGATCGACGCAGATCCGGGTGACCACGACGATCAACCAGCCGCGCACATCGAGGATCTTCTTCATATCCGCATCGGCGAGCCTGGAGAATGCCTCCTGGACAACATCTTCCGCGTCGCCATGGTTGCCCAGGATCCGGACGGCAAGGTTGAGCAGATACGCCTGGTTTCCTCGCCAGGCGGCGGCGAACTCATCGGGCATACTCCGGGGTGTCATCTCCATGTCCTCTAGGACGAGATGTGGGCCACGAAAGTTACTACACCGAGCCGTGGTTCGTAACTTTCCGCCCGGCCGTCTCGTCCTTGTGTGTGCGAACGGAATTCGCAACAGCGCGCAAACCCATGAGAGCAGGAGAGATTATGAATCACAACGCAGGTCGATCACGAAGGCTGGCACGGATGGCGCTGACCGCGGCGGCAACCCTCGGGACCATCCTGTCCCTGAACACAGCGGTCGCCGGCGCGGACCAACCCGACGCCGATCGGTACCTGGGAGTGTGGAACTACGATCAGCCGGACACCTCGACCGGAACCAATATCGCGGTCATCCAGATGCCCGGCGCGCAGTTCAAGGTTCCCCAGATCGGCACGATGACCTTCTCTCGCGACGACGGCGGAGGCGTCGTGGGCCGCTCGGATCAGGGTTGCACATGGCATTTCGCCGTAGGCGCCACCGGCCTGGACCTGACCTCCAAGACGCAGTACTGCTTCAACAAGGTCATCGGCTCGGGCTACAGCATCGACACCTGGCATGTCGAGATCCGGGGCGACAAGGAAACCGAGACGATCCACGCGACCAGCTACAACAACGGCGGCTCATACCCGTTCATCCTGGAGAAAGGCACTCGCACCAAGGCCGTCACCGGCAGCGTGGGCAATACGAACAAACTGTTCGCCGGAACGTGGATCTTCGACCCGTCGGACCCCGCCACCAGGCTCAACATCCTGCAGCCCAGCGGAGTCGCGAAAACCGGGAGCATCACATTCTCCGCCGGTGACGACGGAGTCCTGCAGGCCCGCACCAGCGACGGATGCCAGTGGAGGCTCGCGGCCGCCGGCAACACCGCCGAACTGGCACCGGCGACCCAGAAGTGCGGATCACAGACGATGAGCTTCTGGGCCATCGCCAGCGATGGACATCACGAGTTCGTCGTCATGTCGGGCATCGACCCACAAGGCAATCCGTACCTCTTGACGGTCGGCACGTTGACCAGAAGCTGAGACCACCCGGCAGCGAGTCTTCGATCTCGTCGCTGATGAGGCCGAAGACTCCCACCGCCCGCTGGCAGAAGGAAACCGTGACAGTGTCCATCTCCCACATCAACCGGTGCGCCTACGACCTGGCCGGGCAGCTGATCTTCCTGCGCCTGGCCGGCGGCGAGCACATCGCCGAGATCCTCGCTCGCGGTGGAGAACCCGACGATCCGGACATCCGCGCGATCGTCCGATGGGCTCGTGCCACCGTCACACCGCATGCACACGAACTGGCCACGCCGCCGTTCGCCGCGAACCTCGCGCCCGAATACATCGGCACGGCCCTAGCGTTGCACCTCATCAACCGGTTGGTGATCGCTGCTCAACAGGGATCTACTCCCCGGAGACATGATCGAGGACGCCCCGGCCGCGTTCGACAGCGCACCCATCGCACGTGCCATCCACCAACACCGCACCGCCGGCGACAGTTTGCGGCTATTGCCGTCCCCGCCATCCGGCCCCCTTCCCGGCTGGGCCGGCGACAGCGGAACAGGGCCCGCCTACGCCGCTCTGCGAGCAGCCGCCACGCATGAGGGAGCCGGGCTGTCCGACGGCGCGAACGAGATCATCCGTGCCGCCATCGCCCGGCATCGGGGCCACGATCTCGATATCGGCCGCAACTGGCTGGCCGATGCCGCCGACGGCATCGGACCCGACGAGCAACCCGCCGCGAAACTGGCCATCCTGACCGCCCTCGCCCCGGACACGGTCACCGATGACGACATCGACCTGTGGCGAACGGACCAGCACTCCGATCACGACCTGCTGCACCTGCTCGCCTACGGCGCGATGATCGCCGTCGAACTCATCGAATCCGACATCGCAGATGGGTAGGCGAACCTCCGACCGTGAAGACCCGGGCTGCCGGTCGGAGCGAGACCGGCGGGCAGTCGGGACCGACCGCGGATGACCTCGGCCCCCGAGAACTCCCGGGGGCGGAGATCGCGGGACCGCCGCCCCGCCCCCTGAATTCGCGGCTTGGAGTCAGGGGCTGTGCCGGCGGACGATCCCGGCGGGTGGTTGTGGATCTACTGGGTGACCGCGGCCATGGCGGTGGCGATCGACACCGCACCGGCGAGCCATGTCGGGAAGGTGAGATTGGCTGTGGCATAGGAGACTCGGTGTAATCCGGGTGCAGGATAGCTGCCGTTGCCCGTGCCTAGCGCATCAGTAGCCCGGCTTGGGTACCCAGATCCCGATACGAGCCGATACCCCCGTGGCCCGGATATCCTCCAGCTTGCGGTTCATGCAGGTCAGGATGACGACCACGAGACCCGTCTGAGCGACCGCAGTGGCCGCCACCAGATGGCCGAGCGGTCTGCTGCGGGCTCGGAGGTCGACCAGGGCGGTGCAGACGGTGAGGACGGCGGCCAGGCAGGCCAGCATCGCCCAGGTGCCCTCGATCTGCGGGCGCGCGGCGGCGGTGAGCCCGACCAGAGGGTGACGAGCGTATCGGAGACCCGATATCCGCCGAAGGGATCGGCCCAGATCGTGCCGTCACGGCCGATGCCCACGGCCCAGGTCGTGAAGAGCAGGTACAGCGTGAGGACGCTCCCGGCGGCGGCGCCGAGGTACCCCCACCGCCCGCGCAGACCCGGATATCGGCGCAATGAGCTGGAACGGCGGCGAAGTGTGCGCAAGAGCTCGGTGACATCGATCCGGCGACGCCCGGGGTGTCGTGCCTCGGGGGCGGCTGGTGTTCTGCTCAGCTGCCGGGGTGTCGGCTGCACAACATGAAAGCCTATGGCTCCGGCCGTAACCGGTTCGTCAAGGAACCGGCCGTCGGGTGCCAAAGGCGCATCAAGACCGCACGGTCTCACGTCCTGCATCTCCCGACGGCCGGCTCTCACCCGCCCGGCCCCGATCCGTAGTCAAGGCCGGATTGGGGCAACCCGGAATTGAGGCTCCCCCCGGATAGTGGACACCTGATTCGCAGGGCCTGCGGTCCTGCTGGACGGATGTCCTCATGCCTCCTCGCAAGCGTCGGTCGTTCACGGCCGAGTACCAGGTCGAGGCAGCGCATCGGGTGATCGCTTGCGGTCGCGCGATCGCCGAAGTCGCCCGCGAGCTGGGTCTCGACGATGGATTGCTGAGTAATTGGGTGAAAGCCGAGCGGCGCCGGATCGCCGCGGCTGAGGTGCATGGTGAGAAGTCCCTGGATGCCGCTGAGAGGGCCGAATTGCTCAGGCTCCGAAGGCAAGTCAGCGAGCTGGAGAAGGATAACGCTTTCCTCTCAAAAGCTTCGGCGTACTTTGGCGCGATGCAGAAGAACCGGCCCGGTTCGATCTGATGGCCGAGTACGCCGGCCCGATGACATCGCCGAGACCGCCGGCACCATCTCGCCCGAGGGGCAACGGTTCTCGATCGCCCGGATGGCGCGGCATCCACACCGACTCCGAGGGCGGCCTCGGGTACACGGAAGGATCGTGGATCGCGGTCGGTGGTGGATATTCCGGTGCTGATCTCGGTGGCGGCATCGACGGTGACACACTGGGTACTGCCCCTGTCGTTGGCTTGTCGCGGTGGGAGGTTCAGCTTGTCGCAGGAACGCGCTGGTAGTGCGACTTGGAGTAATCCCGAAGTGTGGCGGATCGCGAATACTGCGTGCGAGGTGCTGAACCGGTCCGCGGGGAAGACGATTTCACTCCACTGGGGCCGATGTGGATCATCGACGATGATGACGGCCTTGCCGCGGGCCGAGCTGTGGGCGGCGGTGCGCACCCTGGTGCTGTCCCGCTCGTCGTTGCGGGCTGGCGATTCGACGAGTTCCACTCGCCGAGGGGGTGATCGAAGTTCGCCGGTATTCACTGCAGGGTGCCTTCCCGCGGATCGGCCCGTGGATCAGTTACTGGCGCCGGTCTGTTGCTGGGCTTCGTACTTGGCGGTCGCGGCATTGATGGCGGCCATGGTCTCGGCCTTCCATTCGCCGTCGAGTACCCACTTGTTGTGTTCGCGGATCGGCTTCAGTTGTCCACGGAACTCGGGGATGACATGCTCGGCCCACAGCTTTACCGCATTGAGTTGACGCTCGTATGTGGTGAAGTCGGTCAGAGTCATGATGAAGCTGCCGAATCCGCCGGTCTGATCAGCGAGCCGACGGATCGTTTCGATTGCGGTATCGGGTGTGCCGATCAGTACCGATCCCCCCGCGATGGCCTCGTCGATCATGTCCTCGACGTTCGGCTTGTCGGATGCCGGGAGTGGCGAGATATGTGCCAGGTAGTTCCAGATCTCTTCGAACCCGTGCTTACAGTCTTCGCGCGCCTGGTCTTCTGTTTCCGCGATATGCGAGATGGCCGACAGTCGCCAGTTTTTCCGGGAGATGGTTCGGCCGGCCTTGGCCGCTTCGGTCTCCGCGATATTCCAATGTGACCTCAACGCATCGAACGCGGCCGGGTTCGTGGACGAGAGGTTGATCATGCCGACGCCGAGACGGCCGGATGTAACCGGGCCGGAGGGCGATGTGACTGCCGCGACCACCACATCCAACTCGGGGACGGAGTACGGCAAGACCTGCAGTTTGGCATCGTGCAGTTCGAACCAGTCCGACTTCGCGGTGACTGTCTCGCCTCGCAGCAAACGGACGATGACCTCCGCGCCCTCCAACATCATGTCCCGTTGCCTGCTGGGGTCGATACCCAGCATGTGCGCGTCCGAAAGCAGCTGGCCGGGCCCGAATCCCATCATGGCGCGACCGCGGGAGAGGTGGTCGAGCATCACCAGTCGCTCAGCCAGCAGGAACGGATTGTGATAGGGCAGCGAGTTGACGGCGGTACCGAGCCGAATGGTGTTGGTGCGCTGCGACGCTGCCGCGAGCATCATCTCCGGCGAGCCTATCGGCTCGTGGCCACCCGAGTGGTGCTCACCGAGCCACGCCTCTTGAAATCCGAGCCGATCGGCGAGCTCGATTACCTGGAGGTCACGCTCGAATAGCACCGAAGGACTGACGCCGATTTTGTGGAAAGGCGCCATGAAGACACCAAAGGACGTGGGGTAATAGGACTCGGACATGCGGCACCTCGATGTTCGTCGTGTCGGAAGAATCGTGCGGATTGTTCGAAAGAGGGCGGGCTCGTTCAGTTCGGTGCTGCGTACTTGGCGAGTGTCGCCTCGATGCTCCCCGGTTCGATCTGCCCGCCCAATGCCTCTATGAGAACGATGGGGTCGAAGTATTCACGGAAGCGAGTTATTTTGCCGTCTCTGATCGTGAAGCGAGTTACGTACTCGTTCTTCATCTCGACCGGAACCACCAAGGTCATATCACTCTTGTATTCGGCGATCACCTCGCCCGGATCCGAGTGATACGTCTCGAGGGAGATATCGTACAAGCCTTCGGTGACGATGAAGACCGGCATTTTCTGAACGAACGCCAGAACATCTTCCTTGCCTGTAATTCGCTTGTCGAAGCCCGGTGGCGCGTAACGCATTTCGAAGACGACGTCGTCGGCGAGTAGCCGCCGCTTTTCCTCGAAGTCCCATGCGTTGATCGCGTCGAGGTATCGCCGCGCGATGTCGATGTTCGCTGCTCTCAGTTCGTCGTCTGTCGGCACCCTGCGCTCCTGAACCTAACTGAACTCATTTCAGGAGGCTGACGTTATACCTGTGATCCAGGTCTCGTCAAGGGTCTGGCGGGTGGTCGAGTTGGCAGCTCAAAGGCAGTCTGACATGCGGATGGTATGTGGTAACCTAACTGAACTTGATTCAGTTTCGCTCGGAAGGGTGCGTGGATGCCGACCGATTCGAGGCCTGCCGGCCCAGGATTCACATCAGGTAAGGATCTCACTTCCGATGTGCTCAGATCCGCCTACGGTCGCTTCCCGTCCGGCGTTGCGGCCGTGTGCGCTGTCGTCGATGGAAAGCCGACAGGAATCTCCGCCAGTTCTTTTGTATCCGTTTCATTGAACCCCGCACTCGTCTCGGTATGTGTGGCACTCACCTCGACCACATGGCCGACGCTGAAACGTGCCGGCACGTTGGGCGTCAGCGTCCTCGCTGACGCGCATGCGTCCGTCGCGAAGGCTCTCGCATCCCGCGGGACCGATAAATTCGCGGCCGTTCGATGGGGCCGGGACGAGTCGGATGCTGTGTTCATCAATGGGGCCGCGTTGTGGCTCAACTGCGCAATTTACGAACAAGTTCGGGTCGGCGATCACGATATCGTAGTTCTCGCGGTCAACGGCGTCCGGGCAGACACTGCGGTGTCGCCCCTGGTTTTCCACGACAGCAACTTTCACCGAGTGGCCGCACTCGATGCATGGGCAACGAACTGAAGGGCATTCCAGTATGTATGTGAGCGTCTCCAGCGAATCCGTAACCGCACACGATATGTCCACTTTGGACAAGTTCGACTTCTTGTTGGCCGTCGATCGGGACACAGCCGACGCCGTCCTCAGGAGCGAAAACCTTGGATACCTTGCGGCAGATTCTGCGTTCGCCGCTGTCGACTGGCTTGTTCGGCAGGGACGACCGAACGACGAGAAATGGCGCCGGGACTTCGATGCGATGCTCGCCTATGCGGCCGACAAAGGCTGGTACGACGGACAGTATCTCCAAGGACACATCCGCGACCGTGGAGCTCGGCCGACAACCACGGCCGACTGATGGAGGACCTGGTCGCCCAAATCGTTTCGATGCCGGTCGGCGCGAGTTCCCGGGGCACGCAGGTCGACGCGATCGATACTCAGGGCAGTCCCCACCTCGATGGAAGTTAGTTGCACCCGCCCGATGTCCGTGACTACTCCGCGCTCGATCATCCTCACCAGCTCCACCGGCGGACCCATCGGCGTCGGCATTCCGACGGCCGGTTTCCTGGGCTACACCGCAGCCAAGCACGGCGTCATCGGATTGATGCGGTCTTGGGCCAATTACCTTGCCCCGCACATGATCCGGGTGAACAGCGTCGCACCCACAGCTGTGCGAACCCCGATGGCCGCCGATGGCGATCTCGCCGCGATCATGGAGCGCAACCCGGCACTGGCCAACTCGCTGACCAACGCCATGCCGGTCGACCTCGTCGAACCGCTCGACGTGTCCAATGCAGTCCTGTGGCTGGCCTCGGACGAGTCGCGCTATGTGACCGGAACCGTCGTACCGGTGGACGCGGGCATGCTCAACAAGCGGTGAACACCGTGGGCCTCAATTCCATCAAGATGGTCCGGGCTGTCGATGGCGCGGCAGTTCTCGCCGCCGTCGACGAGCCGCCGGGCTCGGGCGAAGTCATTTCGACGCGTGCTGCCGGAATCTGCGCGTCGGACCTCATCGCTGTCGCGAACGGCACGCCCTGGATCATCGGGCACGAACTTTCGGGTGCCCGTCCAGACGGGACGCCGGTCGTCATCGAGGCGCTGTACGGCTGCGGCACGTGCGAGTCCTGCCGAACCGGGCAGGACAACCTGTGCCGAACCGCCCTCGGCCGCGGCCTCGGCTTCGGCGCGGACGGCGGGATGACCGAGCGATTCCGAGCGCCGAGTGGTCATCTGGTCGAGCTGCCCGAGAATCTCGACGTTCGCAGCGGATTCCTCGCCGAACCCGCCGCGGTTTCCTGGCACGGGGTGAGGTGGCGCTCTAACTCGGGCGACTCTCTGCCGCAACAGATATCGCAAATAACGGACATCACATCGTGCGCTGCCTACGGCTCTCGCGAATCAGGTTTGATCGCCGAGAAGTGTGTTGCGGACATGACGCAGATGGGCCCGCATCGCGGCTCGTGCCGCGTCCGGATCACGGTCGGCGATTGCTTCGACGATCTCGCTGTGTTCGGTGCAGTACTCATGTTGCAGCTCAGGGCGGAACGTGCGCTTCTTCAATCCTCCCCACACAGGTTGCCGACGGCTTTCGATGAGGAGTTCGCTGACACGGATCAGCACCATGTTGTGGGTGGCCAGAGCAAAGCTGTGATGCAGCGCGGTGTCCCAGTGCTCGAATTCCTCCGAAGAGTTCGCCTTCTCCCCGCCCTGCAGGCAGCGGCGCATTTCAGCGATATCCGCCTGCGTCGCAGCTGCCACGGCAAGCGGTAACAGCTCGGGCTCGAGGGTGAGCCGTGAGCTCATGATCTCGGCAGGACTCGGCTGATTCTCCGATTCCGTTCGCACTCCGACAGACGCGTTCGGCGCCAGAAAGGTGCCCCGGCCGACATGCCGTATCACCGCTCCTCGGCTCTCCAGGCCGTTCAGCGCCGAACGTACAACTGCGCGACTGACTCCGATCGCGGCGGCCAGCTCACGTTCGGTCGGCAGCTTGTCACCTGGACCAAGTCCTTCTTGGGCGATCAGCGCATCGACGTGCTGCAGCACCGACGCCCCCAGACCGACCGGCTCAGGCATCACAACTCCTCTCCTCCGAGTGGACCAATCATAGACATTGGTTCACCAAGCACGCCAATAGGTCCGGGCTACTTGTCTCCACCACGACCTATTGACTCCATACGGTCACAAAACCTACTCTGACCAATACAGACCGATTAAGCATATTGGTTCACATTGGTTCAAGGAGGCAGCCAGTGCGCTTTGCGCGGATACAAGGTACGGATGGTGCGCGGGTCTGCGTGGTGGACGACAACGGCGCAGCGCGAGCCGCACGGTTCGGTGACACCGGCGAATCGGTCCGTTCGCTGCAGCAACTGATCGAGGCGGGCGCCGATGCATCGGCACGGCTGGCGATCGCGGATACCGTCGAAGGCGGCAAAGTGCTCGCGCCGATCGTGCCGCACCGCAACATCTTCTGCGTGGGCCGCAACTACTCCGAGCATGCCGCGGAGTTCGCCCGCAGCGGATTCGACGCGACCGACTCCCCCGACGGTCAGCACGTTCCGCAGTATCCGGTGGTATTCACCAAGCCCGCCGCGACGGTGATCGCCTCCGATGACGTCATCGACCCACACACCGACCTGACCTCGGCCCTGGACTACGAAGGCGAGATCGGGATCATCATCGGCAAGCGTGCCACCAAGGTCACCAAGGCCGACGCTCTCGACTACGTGTGGGGCTACACGCTGATCAACGACGTCACCGCACGCGACCTGCAGCGCGACCACAAGCAGTGGTTCATCGGCAAATCACTCGACACGTTCTGCCCGCTGGGCCCGTGGGCGGTCTCCGCCGACGAAGTCGACATCACGAACGTACAGCTACAGACACGCGTCAATGGCGAGCTCCGCCAGGACGCCAACACCGCACAACTGATCTTCGACGTACCGACCATCATTGAAACCCTCTCCGCCGGAATCACTCTCGAACCGGGCGATGTCATCGCCACCGGTACACCGGTCGGCGTCGGCATCGGCTTCGACCCACCGAAATTCCTGCGAACCGGGGACGAGGTGCTCGTGTCGGCCACCGGCCTCGGCGAACTCCGCAACTCGGTCGGAGCCGTCGTCGATCGCGATCACCTGGTGCCCGCGGCCGGGCGACGACTGTTCCGCGAGAAAACGGGAACCGGCCCGGCTGTGGTCCTCATTCACGGATTGGGTGGCGCCACGACGGTCTTCGAACCGCAGGTCGCCGCGCTCGCCGAGACCCATACCGTCCTGCGATACGACCTGTCCGGACACGGCCGATCACCGTTAGCCGGCGCGGCCAGTATCGACGCGTGGGTAGAGGAACTGCGTGCGCTGCTGGATGCGGAGGGGATGACCACCACGGCGCTGGTCGCGCATTCGATGGGCACTTTGATTGCCACGACATTCGCGACTCGCTACCCGGATCGCGTCAGCAGCATCGCTCTGCTGGGGCCTGTCAGAACTCAGAATGATCAGGCCCGCAAGGGCACTCATGCCCGTGCCCGCATCGTGCGCGAGGGCGGCATGTCCGCGGTGGCGGACACGATCGTCGCAAACGCCTTGTCTCGCAAGACATTGGAGACCCAACCGCTGGCCTCGGCCCTGGTCCGTGAGCTCCTGCTCGGCCAGAACCCCGAGGGCTATGCCACGGCCTGCGAAGCCCTCGCCGCGGCCGTCGAGCCCGACATCGCGTCGATCGAGGTTCCGGTTCTACTGGTCACCGGCGATGCCGACCCGGTCAGCCCCGTCGCGGTCAATGAGGACCTACTCGCGATCTACCCGAACGCCCGACTGCACGTCCTGGACGGTGTCGGCCACTGGCATCCCATCGAAGCCCCGGACGCGGTCACCACCCAGGTCGTCGAATTCCTCACCAAGCCTTGATCATTCACTCGAAAGGAGGGCGACAATGACGTCCGCCCGTACCCACGACACCGACACACTGTTCACCAACGTCCGGATCTTCGACTCCACCGGCTCCGACCCTTTCGACGGTGAGGTTCTCGTTCGCGGCAACCACATCATCGCGGTACGCCCCGGTGCCGATGAGCTTGCCCGCGAAGGAGTCCGCGTCATCGACGGCGGCGGGAAGTTCCTGATGAGTGGCCTGTGCGATGCGCACACCCATTTCTCGTGGGTCAATTCCGCGGATCTGCCCGGCCTGGGGTCCATGGGAGTCGAGGAACACACACTGTTGTGCGCCCGCTCGGCACGGACCTACCTCGACTTCGGCTACACCATGTGCGTCGGTGCCGCCGCGGCCAAACCCCGGCTCGACGTGGTCATTCGCAACGCCATCAACGACGGCCAGATCCCCGGCCCGCGCTATCTGGCCAACTGCCAGGAAATCGCCGTGACCGGCGGCGCGCTCGTCGAGGGCATCACCGCCTTCGCCGACGGCCCCGAGGAGATGCGCAAAGCAGTGCGCCGCAACGTCGAACTCGGCGCGGACCTGGTCAAACTCAGCATGTCCGGAGAAGAGATCACCGGCAATCAGCACGCCGAGGACAACTACTTCTCCGACGAGGAGACCCTTGCCGCAACCACCGAGGCGCACCGCCGCGGATTGCGGGTGTGTTCGCACGCCCGTTCCGGCGAATCGGTGAAGATGTCGCTGCGCAGCGGTGTCGACATCATCTATCACGCCTCCTTCGTCGACGAGGAAGGCTTGGACATGCTCGCAGCGAAGAAGGATGAGATCTTCGTCGCACCGGGCATCAACTGGCTGGTTGCAACCCTGCACGACGCTGCCGATTTCGGCTACCCGCCCGAAGCCGCCGAGGCCGCAGGCTACAAATACGAGCTCGAATGCGCCATCGACGGACTGAAGAAGATGAAGTCCCGCGGGATCCGCATCCTTCCCGGCGGCGACTACGGTTTCGCGTGGACCCCGCACGGCACTTACGCTCGCGATTTGCAGCACTTCGTGGAGCTGCTCGATTTCACGCCCAAGGAAGCCTTGTTGTCGGCTACCGCGCTGGGCGGCCAGATCATGCGTCGGCCCGACGAACTCGGCCAGATCAAACCCGGATTCCTCGCCGACATGATCCTCGTCGACGGCGACCCACTCACCGACATCACCGTCCTGCAGGACAGTGATCGGATCGTCGGGATCATGAAAGATGGTGTGTTCCACAAGGATCCGGGCAGCGCCGTAGTGCATCCGCGTTGACACGCCTCACACGACGCGTCGTTCGCATGCCGCCTCGTAACCAATGGTCAACCAATACCCCGTGCGGTCGACAGCGGGCACGATCGCGGACACTTCGATCTCGCCGCGAGCGAGCAATCCGTAGACCAGGCTCGACAGGATGGTGTCGAGATCTCGGACGAATTCCGCGTCGACGCCCTCGAGCGCCGCCATCGCCGCAGGGACGACAGCATCGAGCCCGTGACGCAACAACAGCTCGCCGCCAGGTGCGGAGCGGGCCGTGGAAATCCGCCGGCGTCGGTCATCATCAGCACCTGTCAAGCCCTCTGGCGGAGAAGGTCGGGCCTTCGAATTAGGCTGCACGAGAGCACGTTACGACGTCTAGCTCGTTTTAAGCCGCCACCGGGGGCAGGAAGCAGAAACGGTAACAATCGGACAGAGCCGCTGCATGATCAGGCGACAGCGGCCAAGCAGATCCGCGCCTCATTGAACAGCGGCGGACTGCTGGGGCGATGCTTGTCTCTCGATCTGAATGTCAAAGGCTTCGACCATTGCACTTGTCGAATCGTGGCGAAAACTTCTGCGTCCTCGGCCCCGGCGACCGTGACCGTTCAGGCACCAGCCCCACAACCGATGGCTCCCGGCTCCGCGTCCACGTCGCCGCAGTGGGTGACCCCGGGAGCCTTCTGCGCCCCGCAGGGGGCCACCGGCACCAGCAAGACCGGCAAGGCTATGGTCTGCGATACCACCGCCACAGACATCCGCAACCGATGGCGTCACGAATGACCTTGCGGCGCTTGTGGTTTCCTCCTGCTCAAGTCCGTCGAGCCGATGCCGATCATCGCCGGGTTAGAACCACCGCAGGTCATATGCAATGAGCCGGTCTGCCGCACTACGATGCCGGCCTCCAACGGATAACTCGAGTTCCGTTGCGGGAGTTCCCCGTTCCACGACCAGCGGGATCATGTTTCTCGTATCCGACGTGCTCGGTCGTCCCGAGATGACAGACCTGGCCCGCTCGTCGGCGAGTTCGCGTCGATCCTGGCCGAACGCCGCGGCAGCGACCTGGACGGGTGGATGAAGCAGGTTCGCGAGGCCGGGCTGACCGAACTCGGCCCGTTCCTTCGTGGCCTCGACCAGGACCACGACGCGACGCCGCGGTCGCCGGCCTGACCATGCCCTACAGCAACGGACCGATCGAAGGCGTCAACACCAAGACCAATCTGTGGAATCTGAAATGTCAAGCCGGTGACCGTTGTCCCTGGCGGACGCCGACGATCGGCAGTTGGATGTTGCTGGTGCTGACGAGCGACTGCGCCCCCTCAGATGGTGTGGGGACATCAGCGAGCCGCTGGAGCAGACCGTCGAGCGCGGCCTGGCCGTCGTGGACCGGTTCCAGTTCGCATCGATACCGCCGCGCGCTACGACAGGTACGGCACCTGATCGCGCGACGGCGGTATCGACTACCTTGAACCGGCCGTAGGTAGTGGCCTCCGAGTGGTCCCCGGATTATCGCCGCCTGGGATCACGGGCCGGTGTATGCCTCTAACCCATCTTGGCCAGCGCGTCGGCCTCGGCACGGGTCAGCCCTGCCTCGATCGTGGCCCATTCCGCGGC
>NZ_BDBQ01000134.1 GCF_001613065.1 Nocardia miyunensis NBRC 108239 | reverse complement strand
GAGACGTTGCGTCTGGCGCCGACCGTGCGCCGCGCCGGATTACGCGGCGGACTGCTCGCCTGGGACGGCCAGCTCGTGGACGACGCGCGCCTGGTGGTGACCCTCGCGCGCACCGCTGCGGCATACGGGGCGAGCGTGCTCACCCGGGTGCGGGCCGAGCGGGTGAGCGGCGACGGCGCGGTGCTGCACGACACGCTATCCGGTGAAACCCTCACCGTACGAGCGCGTTCGGTGGTCAATGCCGCCGGCGTGTGGGCTGATCGGGTGGATCCGAGCATCGAGTTGCGGCCCAGCCGCGGCACCCACCTGGTGTTCGACGCGGCCGCGTTCGGCGGGCTCACCGCCTCGCTCACGGTACCCATTCCGGGCAGTACCAGCCGTTTCGTCTTCGCGTTCCCCGCCGCGCACGGCCGGGTCTATCTGGGCCTGACCGACGAGGACGCGCCCGGCCCGGTGCCCGACGAACCGGAACCGACCGACGCCGAGATCGACTTCCTGCTCGACACCGTCAACACGGTGTTGCGGGAGCCGTTGCACCGCAGCGATATCCGCGGCCGTTTCGCGGGCCTGCGCCCGCTGCTGCGCACCGCCGAGGGCAGCACCGCCGACATCTCCCGTGAGCACGCGGTCCTGCACTCCCCCGGCGGCCCGATTACGATCGTCGGGGGCAAGCTCACCACCTATCGCAAGATGGCCCAGGACGCCGTCGACGCCGCGGTCGCCCACGCGGGCCTGACCGCGGGCCCGTGCCGGACCCGGCGAATCCCCCTGACGGGTGCGGTATCCGGCGCGGCGCGCGATCGTCTCGACGCGCCGCCGACGCTCATCGAACGCTACGGCAGCCAGGCGCGCGCGATCATGACTCTGGCACAGGATGATCCGGCCCTGGCGGAACCCGTCGCCCCCGGAATCGACGTGCTGCGCGCCGAATTCGCGTATTCGATCAGCCACGAGGGCGCGCTGGACGCGGACGATCTGCTCGATCGCCGCACCCGGATCGGCCTGGTCGCGACGGATCGCGAGGCCGCCGCGTCCGCCGCGGCGCGGATGTTCCGATGACCTCTTCCCCCGCGCGAGGATAGCGGCGCGGCTGCTGTCGGGCGCGGCGGCGTTTTCCTCCGTACGCTGAGAGCGATGTGCCGCCGAACGTTCCGATGAACCGCCACACGCGATATCGTCCCGATCGTGCCCGATCGGTCGAGCCCCAGGTTTGCCGGTCCGGCAGCTGGAACAATGCGAAGGAGGCGGGAGTGGCCGAGACACGGCAGACGCCGACCGATACCCGACGGGCCGAGATGTTCGTTGCCCCGGAACACGATCCCCGAACCCGCCTCCACACCACCGGTGACGAACGCAGCATCCTGACCGAGGTATTGGCCGGTCAGCGCGCCACGCTCGAACTCAAGTGCGCGGGTCTGGGCACCGAGCTGGCCCGTCGGTCGGTAGCACCGTCCACCCTGTCGCTGCTGGGTCTGGTGCGGCACCTGGCCGATATCGAGCGACACTGGTTCCGCCGGGTGCTCGCCGGGGAGGAGGCGCCGCCGCTGTTCACTTCCGTCGAACGTCCCGACGACGACTTCGACGGCGCGAACACCGATCCCGGGTCGATCACCGCGGCCTGGGGCGCGTGGCGGGCCGAGGTCGCCTTCGCCGACCGCTTCACCACCGCCACATCCGATCTGGGATTGACCGGCGAGGATCCCGGGCTCGGCAAGGTGTCGCTGCGCTGGGTGCTGGCCCACATGATCGAGGAGTACGCGCGGCACAACGGCCACGCCGATCTGCTGCGCGAGCGGATCGACGGTGCGGTGGGCCTGTAGTGACGCCGGACGCCGCCCTGGCGTCCGGCGTCCGGCTCAGGAGTTGTTGCCGCCCAGGCTGAATCGCACGCCGCCCGGATCGATCACGGCGGCCAGCCGCCCGTACGGGGTGTTCTCCGGTTCACGTTCCACCGAACCACCCAGGGACACCACGGTTTTCACCGACGCGTCGACGTCCTCGACACCGAAGTACACCCGCCAGCCGCCCGGGGAGCCGACGTGCAGGAATGCCGTGGCGTCCATCACGCCGCCCAGCATCGGGCTGGTCGAATGGATTGTGGTGTAACGGAATTCCGGGACATCGGACACGGTGAACGGGTCCTGCCAGCCGAAGACCTCGCGGTAGAACTTCAGCGCCTCGTCGTAGGCGGGGGTGTGCAGTTCGAACCAGGACGGGTTGCCGACGTGCTCGTCCCACCTGCCGCCGCTCACGTTGCCGAGCGCGCCGAATCCCGTGTGCACACCCGGCTGCCACACACCGATCCCCGCGCCGCTGGGATCACCGAGAACGGCCATCGTGCCGAGTTCGCCGACCCGCATCGGCGGCACCACTACCCGGCCGCCGTTCGCGGTCGCCGCCGCGGCGGTCGCCTCGGCGTCGTTGCTGGCCAGATAGATCGTCCACTGGTCCGGCCCGCCGGAGGAGCCGTCGTTGTGCATACCGCCCGCCACGCCATTGCCGTCCTTGCGGAACGTGATGTATCCGCCGAATTCGGGCCCGGCCTTCTCGGCGGTCCAGCCCAGCAGTTCGGAGTAGAAGGCGATGGAACGCTCCGGATCGGAGGTGAACAGCTCGGCCCAGCAGGGATCTCCGGGCTTGAAGGTGTAGGTCATGGTGGCTCCTTGGGAAGACGAAGGGGACTCGCACATTGAGACGGCACCGCGACTGCGAATTCATCGGCCGCGAACCGCACCGGCCGACCGCAGGTTTCACTGTAGGCGGAATCCTATTCTTGACCTGAAGTCCAGTTCAGGTTTCACGATGAGATCATGTCCGAGAAACCGACAGCACTCATCACCGGAGCCTCGGCCGGATTCGGCCGCGCGACGGCCCTGGCCCTGGCGAAACGCGGCTGGACCCTGATCATCACCGCCCGTGGGCCCGAACCACTGGACCGAGTGCGGGAAGCGACCGGCGCGACCGCGGTACCGGGCGACGTCGCCGATCGGGCACATCGCACACGGCTGGCCACGGCGCTGGCCGACCTCGACCGGCTCGACCTGGTGCTCAACAATGCCAGCGCCCTGGGCCCGAGCCCCATGCCGCATCTGGCGGACTATCCGCTCGACGAATTCGCCGCGGTGCTGCGGACCAATGTCGTCGCACCGCTCGCCGTGCTGCAACTGGCACTGCCGAAACTGCGGGCCCGCGACGGCACCGCGATCGACATCAGTTCCGACGCCGCGGTGATGCCCTACGAGGGGTGGGGCGGTTACGGAGCCTCGAAGGCGGCCCTGGACCACCTGACCGCCGTCTTCGCGGCCGAGAATCCGCGACTGCGCGTCTACAGCTTCGACCCCGGCGATATGCGCACCGCCATGCACCAGGCCGCATTCCCGGGCGAGGACATCTCCGATCGCCCCGAACCGGAGACCGTCGTCCCGGCGCTGCTGCATCTGATCGACACCCGCCCGCCCAGCGGCCGATACACCGCCGCGGAGCTGTCCGTGAGGCATCCATGAGAACCGTCCCGCGCGAATTCGTCCTTCCCGCAGACAGATCCGCGACCGCGCCCGCCGAGGCGCGCGGACTCGACCGCGACGAGGTCCGCCTGCTGGTGTCCGATGCCACGGGCATCACCCATGCCAGATTCCGGGAGCTGCCGCGCTTCCTGCGGCCGGGAGACCTTGTCGTGGTCAACAATTCGTCGACGCTGGCCGCCGCGGTCGACGCACGCTATCGGAACGTCCCGGCCGTCCTGCACTTCGCCGCACGCCTGGACGACGGCCGATGGGCGGTCGAACTCCGCACCCCCGAGGGAACCCCGTTCACCGCGACCGAACCGGAACCCGGCGCCCACATCGCACTTCCGGGCGCCGCGGCGAGACTGCGCACGCCGTGGCTGCCACCGGCCCGACGCCTGTGGATCGCCGACATCGACACCGATGTACTCGCGCTCCTGGCCCACCACGGCCGCCCGATCACGTATTCCTATGTGACACAACGATGGTCCCCGGACTACTACCGCACGATCTTCGGCCGAGAACCCGGCAGTGCCGAAATGCCCAGCGCCGCACGACCGTTCACCGAAACCCTGGTAACCGATCTGGTCACGACCGGCATCACGCTGGCCCCGATCACCCTGCACACCGGCGTCTCCTCCCCCGAAACCGGCGAACCACCGAGCCCCGAACGCTACGTCGTGCCCGAAACCACAGCCCGCCTGGTGAATTCGGCCCACGCCTCGGGCGGCCGCGTGATCGCCGTCGGTACGACCGTCACCCGCGCCCTCGAATCCGCGGCCGATCCCTCCGGCCTGGTCCACCCATCCTCCGGATGGACCAACCTGGTACTCGGCGCGGACCGCCCCGCCCGCACGGTCGACGCACTCATCACCGGCTGGCACGAACCCGGAGCCTCCCACCTACATCTCCTCGACGCGGTCGCCGGACCCGGACGAGTCGACACCGCATACCGCACAGCACTCGAAACCGGCTATCTCTGGCACGAATTCGGCGACACCGCACTGCTGTTCGCCGATCGCTAGCCCTGCGCGCAGGACGAAAATCCTCCGCAACGCTCACATACGGTGCCTGTTCAGCCGTCGCCCGTACGCCCGGAACCTGCGCACAAGTATCGCCGGCCGATAGTGCGGTGCCGGATCTACTCCGCCGCTTCGAGTTTCGGCACCAGGCGCTCGAGCATGCCCTCGAGCAGTTGCTCCTCGTCGGGTGTCAGCTCGGCCAGGGCGCGGTAGGCGCGCACCTGAGAACTCCGGATCCGCGCGGCCAGGTCTCGGCCCTGGTCGGTCGAGGCGAGGTATTTCACCCGGCGGTCGGCCGGGTTCACCGTGCGCAGGACCAGGCCGCGGGATTCCATGCGGTCCGCGACGCCGGTCAGATTGGACGGGTCGCAGGCCAGGCGACCGGCCAGTTCGCGCATGGGCAGTTCGGCCGGGGGCTCGTTGAGTGCCAGCAGGAGTTTGGCCTGGGTGAGGGTCAGGCCGTGTTCCTCGGCGGCGGTCAGGAAGTCCTGCAGGTAGGCCGAGACGAACCGTCCGATCAGTAACGCAAGGGGACTCGGTTCTGTGGCCTGACTCATAGCGGCGATCCTACCGGCGCGATTGACAACGGATATATTTGAAGCCTTAAATACTTGAGGACTTCAAACATATCTGTTTTCAAGCTTCTGGAGGTGTCACATGACGCGGAAGGCCGCGCTGCTGACCGGCGTCCTCGCGTTCGCCGCGATGATCGTGACCGTCATGCAGACCCAGGCAGTGCCGATCCTCGGGCTGATCGCGACGAGACTGCACGTCTCCACGACGTCGGTGAGCTGGGTGACCACCGCGACGCTGCTGTCCGCGGCCGTGTTCACCCCGCTGCTGGGCCGCATCGGCGACCTCTACGGCCGCAAGCCCACGCTGCTGGGCGTCCTGGTCATCGCGGTCATCGGCTCGGCGGTATCCGCGACCGCCGGATCACTGGGCATGCTGCTGGCCGGGCGCACCCTCCAGGGCGTCGCGACGGCGATCTTCCCGCTCGCACTGTCGGTGCTGCGCGACGAGATTCCGGCCGAACGGCTGCACGGCGCGATGGCGATCGTCAGCGGGACCCTCGCCTTCGGCGGCGGCATCGGCCTGGTCACCACCGGCCTGCTCACCCAGGGCAGCGATCCGGGCTACCACGTGGTCTTCTGGTTCACCGCGGGCCTGGCGGCCGCGGCTCTGGCGCTGGCGGCGATCGTGGTCCCCGCGACGGGCACGCGGCATCCCGGCAGCATCGACCTGCCCGGCGCGATCACGCTCGGTGGCGCGCTGATCTTGCTGCTCCTGCCGATCTCGCAGGGTCACGAATGGGGTTGGGGCTCGGCCGCGACGCTGGGCTGCTTCGGCGGCGCGATCGTGCTGGCCGCGCTGTGGGTGCTGGTCGAACGCCGCTGCGCCGCACCGCTGGTGGATCTGGCGATGTTCACCCATCGGCCGGTGCTGTTCACCAACCTGTCCGGCGTCTTCATCGGATTCGCGATGTTCCTGCTGTTCATGGGCGTTTCGTACCTGGCGCAGATGCCCGCGCGAATCGCCGGATACGGGTTCACCGCCTCGATCCTGCGGGCCTCGGTGGAATATCTGCTGCCCAGCACGATCGCCTCGATGCTCGCCGCACCGCTGGGCGGACTGCTGGTCGGCCGCATCGGCGGCCGGTACGTGCTGGCCCTGTCCGGCATCGTCGGCGCGGCCGGATTCGCCTGGATGGCGCTGGCACACGACGCGACCGGCGCCGTGATCACGGCGAGCGTGGTCGTCGGCATCGCGATCAGCTTCGCCTACGCCGCCATGCCCGCCCTGATCGCGGCGAGCGTCCCGCATCGGCACAACGGCGTGGCCAACGGCATCAACTCCATCTCCCGCACCGTCGGCAGCGCGCTGGGCAGCGCCGTCATCACCACCCTGCTGACCGCGAAGCTGCTGCCGCATCTGGCGCTGCCGCAGGAGAGCCAGTTCACAGTCGCGTTCTGGGTGGGCGCGGGAGCCTGCGTGGCGACCATCGCGGCCGCGCTGCTCGGACTGCGCCCGCAAACCCGCTCGGCCACAACCGAACACACGACATCGCCGCTGGTTACCGCGGTCGGCTGAGCCCGGCGGCGCATAGCATCGATCGGGGTGTCAGTCGAGCTGGACACGGTCTCAGTTCCGGTTGATAGCATGCCCGACCGTGACCCAGACGCTCAGTCGACACCCGGCCGATGATCGGCCGCTGGACCAACCCGCCCCGCAACGCGGGAGCAGTCGGCTGTGGCGGATCCTCGCCATCGTGACGGGCATCCTCGGTGCGCTGCTGGCCGTGGCGGTGCCGCTGCTGCCGGTGCATCAGGAGCAGTCCTCGATGTCCTGGCCGCAGGCCGGGCGCGCGGCCAGCGTCACCGCGCCGCTGGTGTCGTACTCCCCGACCAGCGTGCACGCCGACATCCCGTGCAGCGCCGCCGCCGCACTGGGACCGCGCGGCGGCACGCTACTGGCCACGGTCCCCGCGGAATCCGGATCGTCCTGGCACTACGGCCTCAACGTCCTGGTCGCCACCGCGTCCACCGGCGGCAACCGGCTGCAGGTGGTGCTGCGCGATCAGACCCTGATCGACACCCCGGTACGCGACCTGCCGCGCGGCTGCACGATCACGATCTCCTCCGACAGCACCGCCACCACCGTCCAGGCGGGCGGCGCGCCCGTCACGCTGGCCGGTGAGCACCGCCCGCAGCTGGTCGGCCTGTTCACCGATCTGACCGGCGCCGCACCGGCCGGCATGCACGCCGACGTGGTGATCGACTCGCGATTCACCACCTCCCCGACCGTGCTGAAGCTGATCGCGATCATCGGCGCGATCATCGCCACCGCCGTGGCCCTGTACTCGCTGCACCGGCTGGACTGCCTGGACGGCCGCGGCAACCGGCGCGTCCTGCCGCGCCGCTGGTGGCGCCCGCGACTGGTCGACGTCGCCGTGCTGGGCACGCTCGTGCTGTGGTACTTCATCGGCGTCGGCACCGCGGACGACGGCTACATCTTCGGCATGGCCCGCACCGCCGGGCCCGCCCGATATCTGGCGAACTACTTCGCGTACTTCGGCGTACCCGAGACGCCCATCGGCATCCCCTACGACAACCTCTTCGAACTGCTCGCCCGGATATCCACCGCGAGCATCGTGGTGCGGCTGCCCGAACTGATCTTCGGCATCGCGTGCTGGTTCCTGATCAGCCGCGAGGTGGTGCCGCGACTGGGCGTCGGCGCGCGCGCCGAACGTTCGGCGATCTGGGCCGGCGGGCTGGTTCTGCTGGCGTTCTGGCTGCCCTACAACAACGGTCTGCGGCCCGAACCGGCGATCGCGCTGGGCGTCCTGCTGACCTGGGTATCGATGGAACGCGCACTGGCCACCCGGCGGCTGGCCCCGGCCGCGGTCGCGCTGATTCCCGCGGCGCTGGCCGTGGTCACCAACCCGTCGGGCCTGATCTGCTTCGCCGCACTGCTGGCCGGGGCTCGCCCGCTGGTGCAGATCATCGTGCAACGCGCCCGCACCTCGGGTTATCTGGCGCTGATCGCGCCCGCGCTGGCCGCCGGTCTGGTCGTGCTGACCATCGTGTTCGCCGGACAGCCGATCTCCGAGGTCTCGGCGATGCAGCAGGCGCACAAGGTCGTCGGACCCGATATGCCTTGGTACACAGACTATCTCGTCTATCAGGATCTGCTCCAGCCGACCCCGGACGGCTCGCTCGCGCGGCGGTTCGCGATGCTGGTGATGTTCCTGGCTTTGGCCGCCGCGGTGATCACGCTGCTGTACAAGCGGGGCCGGATTCCCGGACTCGCGGCCGGACCCACCCGGCGCATCCTGGGCACCACGGTCGCCGCGGTGCCGCTGATGATGTTCTCCCCCACCAAGTTCACCCATCATCTGGGCGTTTTCGCCGGACTCGGCGGCGCGGTCGCGGTGGTCGCCGCGGTGGCGGTCGGATCGCGCTCGCTGCGGTCCGCGCGCAACCGCACCCTGTTCGCCGCGGCCGTCTTCGCCATGCTGGGACTGTCGTTCGCCAGCTCCAACGGCTGGTGGTATGTGGCGAGTTATCGAATCTCGTGGTGGGACAAGCCTATTTCGGTGCACGGGATCAAGGCGGGCACGGTACTGCTGGCGATCTCGCTGCTGCTGATCGCCGTGGCGGGCTGGTTCCACATCCGCGAACCGTTCCGCGGCGAGCGACACGTACCGCGACGCCCGATTCCGATCCTCACCATCGCGGCGGCGCTGGTCGTGCTGTTCGAGGTGCTCTCGTTCGTCAAGGCGGCCGTGGCGCAGTATCCGGCGTACTCGCTCGCCACCTCGAACTTCCGGGCGCTGACCGGCAATACGTGCGGTATGGCCAACGACGTTCTGGTCGAGCCGGACGCGAATGCCGGTGTGCTGCAACCGATGTCGGGCAGTCCCGCGGCCGCGCTGGGCGGCGGGACCAACGACGGATTCACCCCCGATGGCCTGAACCTCGCCGACCTGACCCCCGACGGCTCGGCCGCCGCGGCCGCCTCGGTCGGCCAGTCGCTGGGCAGTGCGGGCACCACCACCAAGACCGGTAAGGACAGCACCGGCGCCGGGGGCGGGGCCGCGAAGCCGGGCATCAACGGCAGCACCATCCCGCTGCCGTTCGGCCTGAATCCCGCGACGACGCCGATGCTCGGCAGTTACGGCAGCCCCGGCGCGCAGAAGTCACTGACCTCGGGCTGGTACCGCCTGCCCGCGCCGGACTCCTCGGGCAGTCGCGGCCAGATCGTCTCGATCGCCGCCGCCGGGCGCATCGCCTCGACCGATATCGACAATCTGCCCGTCGCCGGGCAGAACGTCCAGCTCGAATACGGCGTCGCCGGTTCCGGCGGGGTGCAATCGCTGGGCCGGATCACCCCGGACGATGTGAGCGTGCTGCAGCCGTCCTGGCGCAATCTGCGAGTTCCGTTGCAGCAGTTGCCTTCCCAGGCCGACGTCGTGCGCGTGGTCGCCACGGTGAACAGCTCGGATCCGCTGCAGTGGGTCGCGGTGACCCCGCCGCGCGTGCCGCATCTGCAGACCCTCGACTCGCTGGTCGGGCACACCGATCCGGTGATGCTGGATTGGCTTGTCGGCCTGCAGTTCCCGTGCCAGCAGCCGTTCCGGCACCGGGACGGCGTCGCGGAGATCCCGCAGTACCGCATCACCCCGGACTTCGCCGCGGCGATCATGACCACCAACTGGCAGAGTCACGCGTCGGGCGGCCCGCTGGGCTACATCCAACTGCTCACCCGTCCGGAGGTCATGTCCTCGTATCTGAAGGACGACTGGAAGCGCAACTGGGGCGAGATCGAACGCCTCGTGCCCCTCGATCCGAAAGCCACACCGGCCCAACTGGATACGGTCACCGAGCAGCGGTCCGCCAAGTGGAAGCCGGGCCCGCTGAACTTCGACATCCGTTAGCGGAAGCATTCGGCGGCAAAGCAGTGTGGGGCGGTCCCGGTGGACCGCCCCACACGTATTCTCACTCTCGGTCTCGAATCGCGACCGACAGCTGAGCAGCCGCGTAATTCGGTCTCTCGACCGGATCGATCTCGGCGAGCCGGTTCGCCTGTCGCACTGAAGCATTCACCGACTCGAGCCAGGTGGGTCGAGCAGCCCGGCGAATGCGAGCCGGCGTGGCCGGTCCGCGAGCGATGCATCGGCACCGCCGCCATCCGACCGTTCGGGAGCCGGACCGCCCAGCAAGCTGGTATCGCTCAGCCGAACACGGCGCAGTTGTTGCCCATGTGCGCGCCGTTGGCGGCGCGAACGTCGACGTACGGCGTCGGCGCACCGGGCGGCGTGGCGGCCTGCACGGCGGTGATGTGGTGCCAGCCGACCGTGGCCGGGGTCCAGGGCGCGACGACCGTGCCGCCCGAGGGCCGGAACCAGCCGATCGAGGCGCTGTTGTCGAAGACCTGAACCGGCTGGACGGGGTCGCTGACCGTCACCTGCACGGCGGACTGGCATCCCACCGCGTAGTTGGTGCCCAGACCGTAGTTCATCCCCGGTTCCGCGCCCACCTGTGTGGCGGTCGCACCGGCGGGTGCCGCGAGCAGCGCGGCCGGGGCGAGCAACATCGCCGCCACCCCGAGGCCCGTCGCGGCGGGGCGTGCGAGGCGCCGGCGAATCCGCGCGGTCCTGAGTCCTTTGTCCATCCTGTTCCGATCCTTGCTGTCCGGTTCCGGAGTCCACACCCCGGCGGTCGCAATCGATACTTGCGTCCCGGCGGCCGGAATGGGGGCGATTCGCGGCATCGGCGGCAAATCCGTCGCCCCGAAACGGGCACGACCGTCCCGGATTTGTGAACGATCCCAAGACGTCGTCGGCGACCGCCGCGACGGCCCGCGTACGCTCGTCATTCGGACCGTACGGACGATCGGCGTACGGGCCGGTTGTCTGGGTTGTCCGGTCAGGAGGACGATGGAATCATGCATCGCAGCGCTCCGTCTCACGATATCGACGAATCCAAAGTCGCTGTCACGCCGCCGAAACAGCAGGCGGCTGGTGTCACAGCCGTGACGATCGCGCTCGAGCGGGCCGTCCAGGAAATGGGTGTTCTCCGCACCGCGCGCACCCTGACCAGGGTCAATCAGCGGCACGGCTTCGACTGTCCCGGATGCGCCTGGCCGGAGCCGAGCGATCATCGCCGCCCCGCGGAGTTCTGCGAGAACGGAGCCAAGGCGGTCGCCGAGGAAGCGACGCTGCGCACCGTCGATCCGGAGTTCTTCGCCCGGCACTCGATCGCGGAACTGTCCGACAAGTCCGGCTACTGGCTGGGTCAGCAGGGGCGGCTCACGCACCCGATGGTGCTGCGTCCCGGCGAGGACCACTACACCCCCATCGCGTGGGACGAGGCGTACCGGCTGATCGCCGAGGAACTGCGCGCGCTCGACTCCCCCGACGAGGCGCTGTTCTACACCTCCGGCCGCACCGCCAATGAGACCGCCTTCCTCTACCAGCTGCTGGTGCGCAGCTACGGCACCAACAATCTGCCGGACTGCTCGAATATGTGTCACGAGTCCTCGGGCACCGCGCTGAGCGCCTCGATCGGCATCGGCAAGGGTTCGGTGACGATCGACGACTTCTCCGCGGCCGAGGTGATCGTCGTGGCCGGGCAGAATCCGGGCACCAATCATCCCCGCATGCTCTCGGCGCTGCAGAAGGCCAAGGAGCACGGCGCCCGGGTGATCGCGGTCAATCCGCTGCCCGAGACCGGTCTGCTGGGCTTCCGCGATCCGCAGACCATGCGCGGCCTGACCACCGGGATCGATATCGCGGACGACTTCCTGCAGATCCGTCTCGGCGGGGATATGGCCCTGTTCCAGGGTTTGGCCAAGCTGCTGTTCGAGGCCGAGGACCGCGCGCCCGGCACGGTCGTGGACCGCGCCTTCGTCGACGCGCACACCGCGGGCTTCGCCGAATACGAGAAGCAGATGCGCGCGGTCGATCTCGGCACGGTCCTCGAGGCGACCGGACTGACCGGCGAGGATCTGGACCGCACCGCCGAACTGCTGGCCGCCTCGAAGTCCACGATCTTCTGCTGGGCCATGGGCCTGACCCAGCAGCGGCACGGTGTGGCCACCATCGAGGAGGCCACGAATCTGCTGCTGATGCGCGGCATGATCGGCAAACCCGGCGCGGGCGTGTGCCCGGTGCGCGGGCACTCCAACGTGCAGGGTGACCGCACCATGGGCATCTGGGAGAAGATGCCCGAAAGCTTCCTGGCCGCACTGGATTCCGAGTTCGGCATCACCAGCCCGCGCAAGCACGGCTACGACACCGTCGACGCCATCCGCGCGCTGACCGAGGGCCGGGCGAAGGTGTTCTTCGGCATGGGCGGCAATTTCGTCTCGGCCACCCCCGACACCGCGGTCACCGAGGCGGCGTTGCGCCAGTGCTCGCTGACCGTGCAGGTCTCCACCAAACTCAACCGCAGCCACGTCGTGCACGGACGGACCGCGCTGATCCTGCCCACCCTGGGCCGCACCGATCGGGATCTGTCCCCCGCCGGGGTGAAACAGCAGGTGTCCGTGGAGGATTCGATGTCGATGGTGCATCTGTCGACCGGTCGCCTGAACCCGGTGAGCCCGGAGCTGCGCAGCGAGGTGGCGATCGTCTGCGAACTCGCGCAGGAGCTGCTCGGCCCCGATCACTCCGTGCCGTGGGCGAGGTTCCGCGACGACTACGACGCGATCCGCGACTCGATCTCCCGGGTGGTCCCGGGTTGCGCGGACTACAACACGAAAGTCCGCGGCCGCAACGGTTTCCAGCTGCCGCATCCCCCGCGCGACGCTCGTGAATTCCGAACCTCCACGGGCAAGGCGAATTTCGCGGTCAACGAGCTGCAGTGGCTGCCGGTCCCCGAGGGCAGGCTGATCCTGCAGACCCTGCGCAGCCACGACCAGTACAACACCACCATCTACGGGCTCGACGACCGTTACCGCGGTATCCACAACGGCCGCCGCGTGGTCCTGGTCAACCCCGAGGACATCGCCGAATTCGGTTTCACCGAGGGCGATCTGGTGGATCTGATCTCGGAGTGGACCGACGGCGTGGAACGCAAGGTCACCGGTTTCCGCCTGGTCGCCTATCCCACTCCGCGCGGTAACGCGGCCGCCTACTATCCCGAGACCAACCCGCTGGTCCCGCTGAACCACGTGGCCGAACGTTCCAACACCCCGGTCTCCAAGGCCGTCACCATCCGGCTGGAACCCCACGTCCACATCGCATGAACACCGCGCGGCGGATGACACTGGGCGAGAGAAGGAACGAGGCAGCACGATGAGCAGGGTGACGGCCCGGCGCAGGACACTGCGGATCACCGCCGACGGGCAGGTGCGGCGTCCGGACACCCTGGCCGTGGAGGAACCGCTCGAGCTGCGCGTCGACGGAGAATCGCTGACGGTGACCATGCGCACCCCGGGCAACGACGTCGACCTGGCGCACGGATTCCTGTTGAGCGAGAACATCATCGGCTCGGCGCATGACATCGTCTCGGCCCGATACTGCGCCGGTGCGGACCGCTGCGCGCCCGGCGCGAGCAATATGCGCAACCATCTGGGCTTCCCGGAAGCGCCGTCCGACACCGTCGCCGGGCAGAACACCTACAACATCCTGGATATCGAACTACGCACGCCCACACCGATTTCCGCCCGCAACGTGCTGACCACCAGCGCCTGCGGCCTGTGCGGCAGAACCACCCTCGACGAGGTCCGCACCCGCAGCCGCTACCCGCTGCCGGTGAACGGCCCGGCCGTGGACACCGCGACCCTGACCGCCATGCCGGACGAATTACGCGCCCGCCAAAAGGTTTTCGACTCCACCGGCGGCCTGCACGCCGCGGGGCTGTTCACCGCCGACGGTGAGGTCGTGGCCGTGCGCGAGGACGTCGGCCGCCACAACGCGGTGGACAAGGTGATCGGCTGGGCCCTGCGCCAGGACCGGATTCCCGCGCACGATCTGGTGCTGATCGTCAGCGGCCGGGCCTCGTTCGAACTCGTGCAGAAGGCCGTGATGGCCGGGATCCCCATGCTCGGCGCGGTGTCCGCGCCCAGCTCCCTGGCCGTCGACCTGGCCTTGGAGACGGGACTGACGCTGGTCGGCTTCCTGCGCGGCCAGACCATGAACGTCTACTCCGCGCCCGAACGCCTCACCGCCGTTCCACTCAGCGCGCACGCCGACTGATCTCGGGGCCCGCGACTGCTACGCTGCGAAATTGGAACACGTTTCAATCCATTGGGAGCAGTCATGGGTACGCAGCAGAGTCGCGCGACGGTCGAACGGTACGTCGAGCTGGTGGCGAGCGGTACGGCCGCGCAGGTCCTCGAACTCTACGCGCCCGAGGCGGTGGTGGAGGATCCGATCGGCAGCGAACCACGTCGCGGACACGAGGCCATCCGAGAGATGTACGCGGCCCTGGAGCCCTTGCAGCGCAAGGCCGAACCCCTCGCGATCCGCGTCTCGGGCAACCACGCCGCGGTCGCGTTCACCCTGGTCTCCGAGGGACACGGACACCGGATGACGATCTCCCCGATCGACATCATGGAATTCGACGACGAGGGCCGCATCCTGAGCATGCGCGCCTACTGGAGCCAGGACGACCTGCAGGTCGAACCCATCTGACCTCCGCCACGCCACGCCGCCCGCCACGCCGACGGTCTTGTCCGCGGCATTCGCCCGAATTACCGTGACTGCAACGCGAGTGCGGCGAGGCGGGAGGACCGGATGCGGATCTCTTTCGAGCGCGCAGGGGACAACCTGCGAGTACGGATGCGACTGGACGTCAACCGGCGACGCTGGCTGATCACCCGAATCACCTTGTGGATCCTGGCGATCGCGGGCATTCTCACCGGACTCTGGGGCGTCTTCGCCCCCGGGCCGTTCTACCGCAGCATGCCCGGCCTCGGGTTGAACTGGGTCGCGATGGACGGCCCGTACAATCATCACCTGATCGCGGACACGGGCGCGTTCTTCCTCGCACTCGGCGCGATGACCGCCGCCGCGCTGTGCTACGGCGACAGCCTGCTCGCACGGGTGGCCGGTGGCGGCTGGGTGGTGTTCGGGGTGCCGCACATGATCTATCACCTCACGCACCATCCGGACGGAATGTCCACGGGCAACTACGTTCTCGAAATCGCCGCCGCGATCCTGCTGCCGCTGCTCGGCCTGGTCGCGGCGCTGGCCGCACCGCGCGAACGCGTCCAACTCCGCGATCCCGCGCCGATGACTTTCCGGCTGCCGGGTCGTCGTAACAGATGAGTGGATCGGCCGTAACAAGCTCGCCATTGCCGCCGATTTCCTCAATAGCGGACGAAGGTTCAACGGTGAACCAGGGAGATCAACGGCGACCTCCGGCAACGGGCACGAGCGGCCATACCGATCGTCACCGGTCCGGGCGGGTGCAGCGCGCGCCCGCCGTGTGCTCAAGGGGGTGTGGGACCGTCCCTCCCGACGATCTCCTCGCGCGGTAGCGCCGAGAGGACGATCAGGGAGTTCAGTAGGCCGCGCCGGTCGTCGGCGTCGAGCCTGCTCAGCAATATCTCTTCCTTGGCCTGGATATCGGCCTGCGCCGCGTCGCGCAACGCCCGCCCCCGGGCGGTCAGCGCCAGCACCCGCGCCCGCCGGTCCGCGGGGTCCGGTCGGCGCTCGATCAGACCGCGCTGCTGCAGGTCGTCGAGTACCGGAATGATCCGCGTCTTGTCCGCGCCGATCTCCTGAGCCAGCACACCCTGCCCGCGCGCGGGACCGCGATCGAGCCCGAGCAGTACGGCATAGGCCCACATGGTCAGCCCGTGCTTGTCGAGTACAGGCAGTTCCGCCGACATCAGCGCGCGCGCCAGCGGCGCGATCATCGCGGCCAGGTCGGGACGGCGTGGCGAAGACAGCTCACGCGGCCCCGCCGGATCCCCGGAAGCGCCGCCATCGAACTCCGTCATGTCCGCAGACTTTACGTGCTTCAATTAGTAAGCATGGACATACGATACGCATAAGCTTACTATTTCGGGTATGAGCACTCCCGATATCCGCGATCTGAATCGCCGCGCCGTCGACTACTCCGTCGAGATCGTCTCCCACCTGACCCCCGACCACCTCGAACGTCCCACCCCGTGCGCCGCGTGGACAGTCGCAGATCTGCTGGCGCACATGACCGTTCAGCATCGGGGTTTCGCCGCCGCCGCGCGCGGTAACGGTGCGGACCTCGACGTCTGGAAAGCGCGACCGCTCGCCGCCGACCCGGTGCGCGACTACGCCGATGCCGCCGCGGAGGTCACCGCCGCCTACGACCGGCCCGACATCCTGGAGCGAATCTTCGACCTCCCCGAATTCGGCACGGGCGCTCGAGCTCCCGGCAGCATGGCCCTGCGCGCCCACTTCATCGACTACGTCGTGCACGGCTGGGATATCGCCCGCGCCCTGGACGTGCCCTACCGGCTCGCCGACGATTTCGTCGAACCCGCACTCGAGATAACCGGCATGGTGCCCACCGGCGGGGCCCGCGCGGCCTCATCGGCCTTCGCCGCGGAACTTCCGGTCACCCCGGACGCCACGCCCCTCGACCACATCCTGGCCCACCTGGGCCGTAACCCGTCCTGGCCGCACTGACCCATCCGCAATCATCACAGCCGCACACCATCGACCCGCGACCCCGAACGATCCGCACCATCGCGCCACTGGCTGATTCACGCCACTCGATCACCCGCGTCGGGCCCACTCGCCACATCCAGGTCGGTGCATCGACAGGGGACTGGACGGGCGCACCTGTATCGCAGCTGCGAATCACGCAGAGGCCCAGCGAGATTGTTCCCGGGACCTGCACGGATGTGTAGTCGTCCGAGTCGTCCGCTCCGGGTCTGCGACGGCTCACGCTGTCGGCGGCACAGGGGTCACTCGACCCGGCAGCCTGTCGTGTTCTCGCGTCGGCAGTGCCGCCCCAGGTCAGCCGCAGCACTCATGACGCTCGATCGCATCAACAGGCCGAGCACACCGGCGTAGCCGACAGCAGGCCGAATTCGAAACGGGCCCCGGGAGATTCATCTCCCGGGGCCCGTTCGGACGTGTAGGCGAAAAACTCAGGCGGACTTCTCGCGACGCTCGGTGCGCTGAGCCTGCTTGCGCGGGACGATGGTCGGCAGCACATTGTCGTTGACGGTGTCGGCGTTCACGACCACCTTGGCGACGTCGTCGCGGCTCGGGATGTCGTACATCACCGGCAGCAGCACCTCTTCCATGATGGCGCGCAGGCCGCGAGCACCGGTGCCGCGCAGAATCGCCTGATCGGCGATGGCCTCGAGGGCGTCCTGAGTGAACTCCAGGTCGACGCCGTCCATGTCGAACAGCCGCACATACTGCTTGACCAGCGCGTTCTTCGGCTCGGACAGGATCTTGACCAGCGAATCCTTGTCCAGGTTCGTCACCGAGGCCACGACGGGCAGACGGCCGATGAACTCCGGGATCAGGCCGAACTTGATCAGATCCTCGGGCATCACGTCGGCGAAGTGATCGGTGGTGTCGATCTCGGCCTTCGAGCGGACCTCCGCGCCGAATCCGATGCCGCGCTTGCCGACCCGGTCCTGCACGATCTTCTCCAGGCCCGCGAACGCGCCCGCCACGATGAACAGCACGTTCGTGGTGTCGATCTGGATGAACTCCTGGTGCGGATGCTTACGTCCGCCCTGCGGCGGCACGCTGGCCTGGGTGCCCTCCAGGATCTTCAGCAGCGCCTGCTGCACACCCTCGCCGGAGACGTCGCGAGTGATCGACGGGTTCTCGGACTTGCGGGCGATCTTGTCGACCTCGTCGATGTAGATGATGCCGGTCTCGGCGCGCTTGACGTCGTAATCGGCGGCCTGGATCAGCTTGAGCAGGATGTTCTCCACATCCTCGCCGACATATCCGGCCTCGGTCAGCGCCGTGGCGTCCGCGATGGCGAACGGGACGTTCAGCATCTTGGCCAGCGTCTGGGCCAGATAGGTCTTACCGCAGCCGGTGGGACCCAGCATCAGGATGTTCGACTTGGTGAGCTCGACCGGCTCACCGCGGCCGTCGCGACTCTTGTCACCGGCCTGAATTCGCTTGTAGTGGTTGTAGACCGCGACCGCGAGCGTGCGCTTGGCGGTGTCCTGGCCGATCACGTAGTTCTCCAGGAACTCCCGGATCTCGGCGGGCTTGGGCAATTCGTCGAGTTTGACCTCGCTCGATTCGGCGAGTTCCTCCTCGATGATCTCGTTGCACAGGTCGATGCACTCGTCACAGATGTACACCCCCGGTCCCGCAATGAGCTTCTTGACCTGCTTCTGGCTCTTTCCGCAGAACGAGCATTTGAGCAAGTCGCCGCCATCACCGATGCGCGCCATCTCGTGGGTCCCTACTTCCTTGTCCGCGTGCAACCGTCTGTTCCGGTCGCCGACAAGCCGCCTTCAAACAACGCTACCCGCTACTCCCTGTGCGGTGTCGGCCACCGGCTGGTACTCCCCCGGCCCCGACATGATGAGTTTGTGCGGTCCTTGCCGACAACCACGAGCAAAGGTCCCTGGAATGACCGTACCTGCTGAGCCCGATACGGGGCGACAACTTGGCGTGTTTCTCACGACGCCGTGTCCGGTTCGACCGGACTCGAGGTCATGGTCGGCGCGTCCCAGTACCCATAGCCTACGGCCACCGGGACGCCGCCGCCCGACCACTCACTTCTTCTGGGCGCTCAGCTTGCGGTAGTCGAAGACCTGGTCGACGATCCCGTACTCCTTGGCATCCTGCGCGGTGAGGATCTTGTCGCGGTCGGTGTCCTTGCGGACCTCCTCGGCCGTCTTCCCGGTATGGCGGGCCAGGATGGCCTCCATCTGGGAACGGATCCGCTCGATCTCCGCCGCCGCGATCTGCAGGTCCGAGACCTGGCCCTGGATACCGCCGGTGCGCGGCTGGTGAATCAGCACACGGGCGTTGGGCAGCGCGGCGCGCTTGCCCGGGGTTCCGGCCGCCAGCAGCACCGCCGCCGCCGAAGCCGCCTCGCCGAGGCAGACCGTGGCCACGTCGGCGCGCACGTACTGCATCGTGTCGTAGATGGCCATCAGCGCGGTCACGTCACCGCCGGGCGAGTTGATGTACATGGTGATGTCGCGGTCGGGGTCCAGCGACTCGAGCACCAGCAGCTGCGCCATGACATCGTTCGCGACGGTGTCGTCGATCGGCATGCCGAGGAAGATGATGCGCTCCTCGAACAGCTTGTTGTACGGGTTCGACTCCTTGACGCCGAAGCTCGAGTGCTCCACGAACGACGGCAGGATGTAGCGCGACTGCGCGCCCTGTGACGCCTTGCCGCCGAGGCCCGAACGCGGGTCGAAAAGATTGGCCATCTTCGTCTCCAAAGTCCTTGTGGGGTGTGCTTATTCGCTCTGGCCGTTATTGGCCTGGGCCTCGCGGCTGATCACGCGGTCGATGAAGCCGTAGTCCAGGGCCTCCGCGGCGGTGAACCAGCGGTCGCGATCGGCGTCGGCCTCGATCTGCTCGACCGTCTTGCCGGTGTGCTCGGCCTGCAGGCGGTTCATCTCCTCTTTGTTCTTCGCGTACAGATCGGCCTGGATGGCGATGTCCGCCGCGGTGCCGCCGATGCCCGCCGACGGCTGGTGCATCATGATCCGGGCGTGCGGCAGGGCCAGTCGCTTGCCCTTCGCACCGGCGGTCAGCAGGAACTGGCCCATCGAGGCCGCCAGGCCCATGCCGATGGTCATGATGTCGCACTCCACGAACTGCATGGTGTCGTAGATGGCCATACCGGCCGAGACCGAACCACCCGGCGAGTTGATGTAGAGCGAGATGTCGCGCGTCGGGTCCTCGGCCGACAACAGCAGCATCTGGGCGCACAACTTGTTGGCGATGTCGTCGTTGACGTCGGTGCCCAGGAAGATGATTCGTTCCCGCAGCAGGCGCTCGTAGACCGAATCACTCAGGTTGAGCCCAGAAGTTGGGGATGTCATTAACGGATACCTGCCCTCTCTCACCGGCTCGCTGCTCGCAAGCACGCAGTCTCTATTCGCTGACACAAACCCTAACGAAGCAGGGCGGCACCGAACTCCCGGTACCGCCCTGTCTTCGCTTACAGCGCAAATACGCTGCGCGTTGCCCTGATCACTCGGCGGTCGCGGCAGTCGTCTCCGCGGCCTGCTCGCCCTGCTCCTCGTCCTCGGAATCGGCAGGCTCACCGAACATTTCGGCGGTGTCCACGGTGTTGCCCGCGGTGTCTGTGACGGTGGCCTGACCGACCACACCGGCCAGCGCCTTGCCGCGGCGGACGTCGGCGAAGATCGCGCCGAGCTGACCGGCCTGCTGCACCTGCTGGATGAACTGCTCGGGCGACAGGCCGTACCGCTGCGCCTGGAACAGGATCCGCTCGGTCAGCTCGTCCTGGCCGACCTGGGTGCCCTCGGCGTCGGCGACGGCATCCAGCAGCAGCTGGGTCTTCACCGACTTCTCCGCGGATTCCTTGGTTTCCTTGTCGAACTCCTCGCGGGAGGAACCCTGCGCCTCGAGCGCCTCGGCGAACTTGGCCTCGTCGTGGTCGAAGCCGTGCACCGCGTCGTGCAGGACCGCGTCGATCTCGGCCTGCACCGCGCCCTCGGGCAGCGGCACCTCGGTCTGCTCCAGCAGCGTCTCGAGCACCTTGTCCCGGATGACGCCGGCCTGCTCGACCTTCTTGACCCGCTCGACGCGGGTGCGCAGGTCGTCCTTCAGCTCGTCGATGGTGTCGAATTCGCTGGCCAGCTGGGCGAATTCGTCATCGGCCTCGGGCAGCTCGCGCTCCTTGACCGAGTTCACCTTGACGGTGATGACCGCCTCCTTACCGGCGTGCTCACCGGCGACCAGGGTGGAGGTGAACTCCTTGGACTCCTCGGCGTTCAGGCCGATCAGGGTCTCGTCCAGGCCCTCGATCAGCTGGCCCGAACCGACCTCGTGGGACAGCCCGGTGGTGGACGCCTCGGGGACGTCCTGGCCGTCGACGGTGGCCGACAGATCGATGGAGACGAAGTCGCCGTCCTGCACCGCGCGCTCGGCGGTGGTCAGGGTGCCGAACCGCTGGCGCAGCGACTGCATCTGCTCCTCGATGTCGGCATCCTCGATCGCGATCGGGTCGACCGTGACCGCGATGCCCGAGAAATCGGGCAGGCTGATCTCCGGGCGGACGTCCACCTCGGCGGTGAAGGCCAGCTCCTGGCCGTCCTCGATCTTGGTGATCTCGATCTCCGGCTGGCCGATGACCTTGACCTCACTGGTGGTCACGGCCTCGCTGTACCGGGCCGGGAGCGCATCGTTGACGACCTGTTCGAGGACCGCGCCGCGACCCAGCCGCGCCTCGAGCAGCTTGGCCGGGGCCTTGCCCGGACGGAAGCCCGGAATACGTACCTGACCGGCCAACGCCTTGTAGGCCCGATCGAAGTCCGGCTTCAGCTCCTCGAAGGGCACCTCGACATTGATGCGGACCCGAGTCGGGCTCAGCTGCTCGACGGTGCTCTTCACGGACATGCTCCTTGTTCGTTGTTCACTGGATGTTGTCGATAGTCTTCATGTTCGTCCCCCGGACGCATCCCGAACAGCCTAGTCGACCCCGGTCTGCGGGCAGAAACCGGTGTTCCCCTGCTCACCGAACGCTACAGGGCACATCCGACAAGAACCGCCGCTCCGACGAGACCAGCCGACGGCGCGAGTCAGCTCCCGACTTTGACCGCGTCGGTGACGAAGACCAGGGTTTCGTTGGGCTTTATGCCGTTGCCGCCCTCGCCGTAGCCGAGATCGGGCGGAATGATCAGCAGGCGGCGGCCGCCCTGCTTGATGCCGACCAGGCCCTGATCCCAGCCCGGGATGACCTGGCCCGCACCGAGTTGCAGCGGAAACGGCTCGTGCCGATCGAAGGAGCTGTCCAGCTTCTTCTTGTCCGACCAGGTGACCAGGGTGTAGTTCATGCTGACCTGATCGCCCGTCTTCGCGGCCGGTCCGGTTCCGGTGATCAGGTCCTTGGTCACCAGATGGGTGGGCGGATCGCAATCGCCGGGAATGGTGATCGTCGGAGCGTCGCCGAAACCGCCAGTGGTCTTGACGTCGTCGGCGGTGCATTCACGCCCGTGGCCGGACGGTGCGGCGGCGTCGGCCTGGGCGCTGGCCGAGGCGGCGGCGCCGGCCGAGGTCGAGGAGGACGACGAGGTGCTGCTACTGCCGCAGGCGGTGAGCGCGACCGCGGCCGCCGTGACCGCCGTCGCACCGAGAATTCTGGCCAGTGTGTGCATGCGCCGCACCCTAATCCACGGTGTCCGCGCGTGCCGAGCCGGTAGCGTGGGAGCCGAATCCGAAGCGGTTACATCACGCACCGTTCCGAGTCAGCACAACCTTTCGTCCGAGAGGGATTCTGCGCATGACCGATCCGGCAACCGTCACCGAGGAGACTTCGGCCGACAACATCAGTGGCCACGGCGGCGAGACCATCGCGCCGCGGCCCTATCAGCTGTCCGACGCATCCGGGCCACTCACCCGCGAGGAACTCGCGGATCTGGACGCGTGGTGGCGGGCGGCGAACTATCTCGCGGTCGGGCAGATATATCTGACGGCCAATCCCCTGCTGCACACACCGCTCGAGCCCGCGCACATCAAACCGCGACTGCTCGGCCATTTCGGCACGGTTCCGGGCCTGAATCTGGTGTGGGCACACGCCAATCGCGCGATTCTGGCCCGCGATCTGGACGCGGTGTTCGTGGCCGGGCCGGGCCACGGCGGTCCGGGCCCGAACGCCTGCGGCTGGCTCGAGGGCACATATTCGGAGCTGTACAGCCATATCGCCCGCGACGCCGAGGGTATGCGCGAACTGTTCGCCCAGTTCTCCTATCCGGGCGGCGTGCCGAGCCACTGCGCCCCCGAGACGCCCGGTTCTTTCCACGAGGGCGGCGAGCTCGGCTACTCGCTGCTGCACGCCTTCGGCGCGGCACTGGATCATCCGGATCTGACGGTGTTCTGCGTCATCGGCGACGGCGAGGCCGAGACCGGCCCGCTGGCGGGCAGCTGGCATGCGAACAAGTTCCTCAACGCCGGCCGGGACGGCGCGGTCCTGCCGATCCTGGCGCTGAACGAGTACAAGATCGCCAATCCGACTGTGCTCGCGCGTATCCCGGAGACCGAGCTGATCTCGCTGCTGCGCGGATACGGCTACGAGCCGATCATCGTCGCGGGCGATGACCCGGCGGCGGTTCACCAGGCGACCGCCGCGGCCATGGACACCTGCCTGGACCGGATCGACGAGATTCAGCGCGCCGCTCGCGAGGACGGGGTGGACGATCGCCCGGCCTGGCCGATGATCGTGCTGCGCACGCCCAAGGGCTGGACATGTCCCCCAATGGTCGACGGCGACCGGGTCGAGGGCACCTTCCGGGCCCATCAGGTGCCGCTGCCCGCCGCCCGCACCGACGCCCGGCATCGGGCGGTGCTCGAAGAGTGGCTGCTGTCGTATCGGCCGAGGGAGCTGTTCGACGACACCGGCGCGCCGATACCCGCGCTGCGGGCGCTCGTGCCGCTCGGGGATCGGCGGATGAGCGCCAATCCGGTGAGCAACGGCGGCGCGCTGGTCCGGGATCTGCGGCTGCCGGATTGGCGGGACTACGGCGTCGAGGTGCCCGCACCGGGCGCCACCAGCCACGAGGCCACACAGGTACTGGGCATCTGGTTGCGCGATGTCACCGCGGCCAATCCGGACAACTTCCTCACCTTCGCCCCCGACGAGCTGGCCAGCAACCGCTTACAGGACATCCTCACCGTCACCGGGCGCGACTGGCAGGCCGAGATCGGTGAGCACGACGTGAGTCTGGACCGGACCGGACGGGTCGTGGAGGTGCTGTCCGAGCACATGTGCCAGGGGCTGCTGGAGGGGTATCTGCTCACCGGCAGGCACGGGGTGTTCACCTGCTACGAGGCGTTCATCCACATCGTCGACGCGATGTTCAACCAGCACGCCAAGTGGCTCGACGCCAGCGCCGCGGTGCCGTGGCGGCTGCCCATCGCGAGCCTGAACTATCTGCTGTCCTCACACGTCTGGCGGCAGGACCACAACGGATTCACCCATCAGGACCCGGGATTCCTCGACGTCGTGCTGAACAAGAGCCCGGAGATCGTGCGGGTGTATCTGCCGCCGGACGCCAATACGCTGCTGTCCACCTATGACCACTGTCTGCGGTCACGGCACTACGTGAACGTCGTCGTCGCGGGGAAACAGCCTCAGGCGGACTGGCTTTCGGTGCCGGAGGCCACCGCGCACTGCACCCGCGGCAGCGGCATCTGGGAGTGGGCCGGGCACAACGACGAGACCGGAACCAGCCCCGACGTGGTCCTGGCCTGTGCCGGTGACGTGCCGACGCTGGAGACCCTGGCCGCGGCGGCGATCCTGCGAGAACGACTGCCGCAGTTGCGGATCCGCGTGGTGAACGTGGTCGATCTGATGCGTCTGATGCCCCGGGAGGAGCATCCGCACGGGCTCGCCGACAGCGAGTTCGACACCTTGTTCACCACCGACCGCCCGGTGATCTTCGCCTTCCACGGCTATCCGTGGCTGATCCACCGCCTGGCCTACCGCCGCACCAACCACAGCGGTCTGCATGTCCGCGGATACAAGGAGAAGGGCACTACGACAACGCCTTTCGATATGGTCATGCTCAACGACCTGGACCGGTACCACCTGGTCATCGATGTGGTGGACCGAGTGCCCGGGCTGCGCGAGCGCGCCGCCGGGCTGCGTCAGGAGATGGTCGACGCCCGGCTGGCCGCACGCGCCTGGACTCGCGAGCACGGGGTGGACATTCCCGCGGTCGCGGAGTGGAAGTGGCCCTATTCCGTAGCCTGACCTGGCCCGCGAACACTCCTTGGTCCACACCGCCCAGGCCCGCCTGGCCCGTCGACCCGCGCCTGTGAGGGCGCGGGTCGACCCGGATCGGTTATCCCGCAGCGTGTTCCGGTGCGGTCAGGTCGTAGACCGGCAGATCGCCGATGGTGGTGGCCGCGTAGTGCTGCTCGACCCACTTGGTGATCTCCGATGCCGCGGAGGTCTCGTCGCCGAAGCCGGGACCGCGCATGTCGTCGTCCTTGGAACGGCCGATGAAATAGTGGATCCGGCCGTGCGCCACGTAGTCCTGGAACTGCCGCAGCGTCGGCGAGGGATCCCCGCCGCCGAAACCACCGATCGGCATCACCGAACAGCCGGAGTCCAGTTGCAGGTCCGAGGCCGACATCGAGCCCGCCGACGCCCCGGCCCAGGTGTAGTTCGCACAGCCGTCACGCAGCTTCGCGATCAGCGCCGGAGCGGACGTGTCATCGAACGGCGATCGGTGATGCCGCTGATCCTTCTGTCCCGCAGGGGTATTCGCATCGGCGGGTGCACCCTGGTCGTTCGCCGGGCCGCCCTGGCCGCCCTGCGGCCCGTTCTGTCCCGACGGTGGCCCGAAGGACGGGAACCCGCCCGAAGCCGTCTTCGGCCCGGCCAGCGGGATGCCGCCGGTGTGCGCTGTGGCGAGCGTGTCCACCGAATAGGCGAACGGACCGGCCACCACGGCCAGCACAGCGGCCACCGCCGTCACCGGGGCGAGTGCGCGCTGCCGGGGAATCAGCAGCGCCAGGGTGGCCGCGATGCCCACGACCAGCACGACCCAGCGCAGCCACGGCACGAAGTCGGGGGTGCGGGAGAGCAGCATGACCGCGGCGGCAACCGTCAACGCGACGGCCAGCGCCGCGGCGAACCGCACCCACAGCCGATCGCGCTCGCGCCACACCATCACCGCGCCGAGCCCGGCGGTCCCGGCGACCGCGGGCGCCAGGGCCACGGTGTAGTACTGGTGGAACAGGCCCTGCATGAAGCTGAACACCAGTCCGGTGACCAGCATCCAGCCGCCCCACAGGATCAGCGCGGCCCGCTGCGGATCTGTCCGGGATGCTTTGCCGCGCAACAGGATTCCCGCGACGAGCAGCACCACCGCCGCCGGGATCAGCCAGCCGATCTGACCGCCGACGGTCTCCTGGAACATCCGGGTGATCCCGGCCTCGGAACCGAAGAACCCGCCCTTGGGCATATGCCCGCCTCCGGGCGGTCCGGGCATCGTACCGCTGTCCGACCCGATCCCGAGCCGCCCGAGCCCGTTGTAGCCGAGGGTCAGTTCGATGATCGAATTGTGCTCGGAGCCACCGAAGTACGGCCGCGACGAGGTGGGCCACAGCTGGGCGACCAGCACCCACCAGCCCGCGCCCACGATCATCGCCACCCCGGCCGCGCACAGTTGCAGCAGCCGGGCGCCCAACCGCGGCGGACCGGCGATCAGATAGGTCACCGCGAGCGCGGGCAACACCAGCAGCACCTGCAATTGCTTTGCCAGGAAACCGAATCCGACCAGTACGCCGCACAGCACCAGCCAGCGCCAGCGTCCGTCCTCCAGCGCGCGGGTCATCGCCCACACCGCGGCGACCATCAGGAATACCAGCAGCGTGTCCGGATTGTTGAACCGGAACATCATCGCCGCGACGGGCGTCACCGCCAGGGCCAGCCCGCCCAGGACGCCCGCGGCACTGCCGTGCGTGCGGCGCAACGTCGCCCACAGCAGGGCCACCGAGGCGACGCCGAGCAGCACCTGCGGCAGCATCATGCTCCACGGGTGCATGCCGAACAGCCGTGCCGAGATCTCCATCGGCCACAGCGAGGCGGGCGTCTTGTCGACGGTGATCGAATTACCCCAGTCCGAGGAGCCGAAGAAGAACGCCTTCCACGAATGCGCCCCCGCCTGCACCGCGGCCGCGTAGAACGAGTTGGCCCATCCGTCCCGGCCCAGATTCCACAGATACGCGACCGCGGTCCCGATCAGCAGCAGGGCCACGGCAAGATTCTCCCGGCGCAGGGCACCTCGCCTCGGGCGGGCGGGTGGACTGCTCGGCACACTCGGCGCTATCGCGGTGTCGGTCATAGCGACCAATCATGGTCCATCCGCCCATTCGCCTCCTGGGACCACCCTGGGAAAAAGCTGGGAGCCCACTGTCCGGGTCGAACCGCTGCCCGGACACGACCGTGGCCGGGATCCGCTGGGATCCCGGCCACGGTGACGGTCGATGGGGCTGCTACTCGGCGTACAGCCGCTCGCCCTGGGACGCGAGCGCCATCTCGGAGGTGTCGGCGGACGGGGCGGCCATCTCGGCGGCGGCCATCTCGCTCGCGACCTGCTCGTTTCGGATCGCGGCGGCGGGAACCGCATCACGGAACACCCAGCGCAGTGCGACGAACCGGATCAGCGTGGCGACCAGATTCGCGACCACCAGCACGAACAGTTCCAGGTGCACGGCCGCACCGGCAGCCCAGTGATGCAGTGCGAACAGCGAGCCACTGGTCAGGAACCAGGTGAACGCGAAGATCAGCAGGCCTTGGGCCTGGTGCGAGACGGCATTGGCCGAACCGCGCACCCCGAACGTGAACGCCCGGTTGGCCGCGGTATTGCCGACCGCGGTGATCAGCAGCGCCAGGAAGTTCGCCGCCTGCGGGCCGGTGAACGGCTGCAACACCAGATACAGCAGCATGTAGGCCAGCGTCGAGATCACCCCGATGATGCCGAAACGCACCAGCTGCCCGACCATGCCCAGCGGCACGCCGTCGACCAGGGGTTCGCGGCCGATGGCCGCGCGCAGCTCGTTCACCGGCAACGTCCCCTTGGCCAGGCCCTTGCTGACCCGCCAGACGCCTTC
>NZ_BDBQ01000133.1 GCF_001613065.1 Nocardia miyunensis NBRC 108239 | reverse complement strand
AAGGCACGCCCCTGCCCCCGTAGTCGCGAACATGCAGCATCAAGCTCCTCCCCCTTCACCCCAGTCGGTGTCAACACACAATCCACGAGAACCGGGCCGGATCCTCAATCTTGATACGTCTGGTGCGACCCGACCGCAACCCGTACGTGCGCCGACCACGGGTATCGAATGAGTCTCCGACGCTGGGACTTTCGCATCTGCAGTTCGAGGCGCTGCTCGCGGCGGCGCGAGATTCGGCACACGCCAGCCAACCCACAGGCGACTTCGAAGCGTCGATATCACTTTCCGGAGTCGCCTGCACAGACGTCCGAAGTCCTCTGCACCCGCGTTGATGGGTGTCCAAGCCCGCGCAGCTAACTGAGGATGACCCTGAGTCCGATGGCGGCTGCGGCAACGGCGGCGACGATGAGGATTGCCGCGACGATCCGCGATGTCATCGGCAGTGCTGCCTGCAGGTGGGCGAGCATGCGGTGTCCGGCCGTGGTGGGACAGAGCAAGAGCGCGATCGTGAGCGCGGCGACCGGCGCAACCGCGATCACGACGAAGACCGTGGACAGTCCCAGGCGCGAGGCAATGGTCTCATTGGCCATTACGGCGATGGCCCCGTAGAACGGTGCCGAGGTCAGCGACTGGGCCGTCCAGGTGATCAGACCGAGCGCGCTGGCCGCGACCGGGTGCAGATCGTGATGCACCGGCAGCGACATCGGTGGGCGGAGGAATCCGCGCACCGCCACACCGATGACCAGTAGCGCGATCACCACCACGATCACCGCAACAGCCGCCGGAGACAGCGAGTTGAGGGCCCGGTGCACAAGTTGCAGGATCACCGTGAACGAGAACACCAGGGTCAGCACGAGCCCGCCGACCCCACCAATCATGAACGACACGGCTGTCCTCGCATACGCCCACCGCGATGCGCTCGATATCCACACAAACGAGACCGCAAGCAACGCCAGGACATTCGCGGAGTCCACCACCGCCAGCGGAACGATCGAGAACAACGAATTCATAGCCCCGTGATTGTGCAGCAGCACGCTCACAACCGGCTGGATGCCCCCCACCCGGATCACTTGCCCCTTCACGCCACACACTCTGCGGGAGTCGGAAATGACGCCTCGATTCACTGCGGGCCCGCGAATCTCGTCGTCGAACATCCGGTAATGGCAGCCGATCAGGGCGCCTCCCACGGGACTGTCACAGTGGAAGACGCTGGGCAGCAAGTAAATTCATCGCCCCGGCGATACGCAAACCAGAGCAGCTGCACCGGGCCCACCGCCCGGCTCGCTATCTGCCGGCCGAGGTTTGTCGGCAGGTCCGAAACGCCGGACGGCGGGTCCCGGTCGCGCAAGGATGGCCGCATGACATTGCCTACCCTGCCCGAGGAGTCCTTCCGGCGTGTGCTCTGCGTCGTCGCGCATCCTGACGACATGGAATACGGCACGTCCGCGGCCGTCGCACGCTGGACCGCGCGCGGTATCGAGGTCGGTTATCTGCTGCTCACCCGCGGCGAGGCCGGCATGCCGAACCCTCCCGCGGAGACCGCACGCCTGCGCGCCGCCGAGCAGCAGGCCGCCTGCGCCGTCGTCGGTGTCGAGCACCTGACCGTCCTCGAACATCCCGACGGCGTGCTCGTCTACGGCCTCGACCTGCGCCGGGACATCTGCAGGGAGATCCGCCGGTTCAAGCCCGACGTCGTACTCGGCGGCGGATACGACATCGAGACGCCCTACGGCTTCGACCAGGCCGACCACCGCGCGGCCGGACTCGCAACCCTCGACGCGGTGCGCGACGCGGGCAACCGGTGGGTCTTCCCGGAGCAGATCGACCACGAAGGCCTCGAACAGCACTCCGTGCGCTGGTACATCGTCCCCGCACTCGCCGGCTCCGCGACCCACGGCGTCGAGGTCACCGGGGAGTCGCTGCGCCGCGGCGTCGCCTCCCTGAAGGCGCACGCCGCGTACCTGGCCGCGCTCCCGGACCACCCCGCCCCCGAGGACTTCATCCCGCACTTCACCTCGATCAGCGGCAAGACCATGGGCGTCGAGCACGCCGTCCTGTTCCGCGCCCACGACCTGCAAGCACCTCCGGGACTCGCCAGCGACGACCCGCAGGACGCAGACGAAGAGGTCCCGACGAACCCGTCGAGCAGCGGTCACCTGCCACTCAACGGTCTCAGCATCTATTACGAAGTGTATGGAGAACTCGACCCGCGGGAAACGTCGCCGCTGCTGCTCATCCCTGGCGGGTTCATGGCCACCGACTCGATGAAGTGGTGGGTGTCCGCGTTCGCGGGCACGCGCACCGTGATCGTCTTCGATCAGCAAGGGCACGGCCGCACTCCGGATACTTCGCGCGAAATGTCGTACGAGCAGTTCGCCGACGACGCCGCGGCGTTGCTGCGCGCGTTGCAGATCGAGCACGCGGACGTGCTGGGCTACTCGCAAGGCGGCGGGGTCGCAATACAACTCGCGCTCCGTCACCCGAATCTCGTCAGCAAGCTGGTCTCGTTGGCGGCCACCTACCGCGCCGACGGCTGGTACCCGTCCGTGATAGAGGACATCAGAGGTCTCAACGCGGCAGCGTTCGCCGGTACCTCCGTCGAGAAGGCGTTCAAGCAGCACACCCCCGACCCCGCGGCCTTCGACGCCTACCTCCAAAAGATGAAGCGCCTGGCGATCAACGATCAGAACATCAGCGACGCGCAGATGCGTTCGATCTCCGCGAAAACGATGATCATCGCCGGTGATACGGATGCGGTGAAGCCCGAGCACGCGCTGGCGATGTTCACACTGCGTGGTGGCGGCGACGAGGAAGCCGCAGCGCCAGGGACGCTACAGAGAATTCCGGCCGCGCGCTTGGTCATTCTGCCGGCGACATCGCATATCGGCATCTTCGGCCAGTCGACGGTACTGGCGCCGATGGTGAACGCGTTCCTCGACGATGTGCTGCCGACCACACCGAAACTCTTCTAGGCTCACCTCGCACGCAGCAGCGAGGTCGTCCACACAGTTCTGACATTGCGATATCAGCAGCGATCAGCCGGACCCCATGATCGTCCCGACCGCTCCTCCCGAGACCGACCACCAGTCGTACAAAGCATCCGCTCACGCCGCGGGACGGGCGGTCCGCAACCCGAGATCGAGCTGCCGCTGAGATGTCCGCACATGCCGATTAGCGGATGTTCGCTGTCGTCAGCGTGTCATGTAGCGGGCCAGCCGCGAGCGGCAGTTCACCTGGTCGACAACTGCTTTTATGCGAATGCCGTGGCGAACTCGGTGACGAACTGCTGGAAGGTTCGTCCCGGACGGCCGAGAATCGTGGGTAGGTCGTCGGTGAGGTAGTCCGCGTCGCCCTCGGCGAACAGGCCCAGTGCCTTCGCATTGTCGTCGGCGATGGGTGCGGGAAGGCCGAGGTCGATCATCGCCTGTCGCTGTTGTTCGACCGATATCGGGCGATAGGTGATCTGCCGATCGAGCACCTTCGACAGCACCGTCGCAGCGTCTGCGTAGGACAGTGTCTCGGGGCCGGTGGGCCAGTAGGTCTTTTTCGCGTGATCGGTTGGTGCGGTGGCGATCTCGGCGGCGATGGCGGCGACGTCACGTGCATCGATCATGCCGACGCGGCCGTCCTCCGCCGCCGCGGTGAAGCTGTCGGTCGCGGCGATCGCGGGCGCGAGCATGAGGAAGTTCTGCATGTAGGCGTTGTTTTTCAACAGCGTGTAGCTCAGTCCGGAGGCAATCAGCGCGTCCTCGATTTCCGCCTGGCCGCGCCGCCGCGCGATAGGCGACGTCGCCGAGGAGTCGCTGGTGACTTTGACGACGTGACCGGCGCCGGCGCGCACTGCGCTGTCGATGACGGCGATCTCCTGCGCGGGGATCGCGGGACTGACGAGCACGACGCCGGACACGCCGTGCATGGCGGCGTCGACGGTCTCCGGCGCCGTCAGATCACCTTCGACGACCTCCGCGCCCGCCAGTGCCAGCGCGTTCGCCCGCTGCCGGTCGCGGACCAGAACGCGAACGGGCACACCGCGTTCAGCGAGGATGCGCGCTGCTTCGGAGCCGACCTTGCCGGCGGTGGTGATGAGGATCATGGCGATGTCCTAGTGCGAGAGCAGGGTGTCGACCCGGGTCGAGCAGTGCACCCCGGTCGAATTTTGTAGAGGCTCTAATATTAGCATTGACACTAAAGTTGCATGAGATGTGCGGCAGCCGTCATAGGTTCGTGAAGCGTGGAATGCGAGATCCTGCGCAAGAGCGATGCGGGAGTGGTTACGGTTCGGCGCCTACAAGTGGTCGCGCCCCGACTCGCGACTGCCACCGGCATATGTGCGGCGACAACCTTGTCCGGATCGGGAATCGTTCGGTGCCGGTTGATAATTCGCGATACGGACCGGACCGGTCAGGCCGGGGTCGACGGTTCGGCGCCGCTCAACCAGCGGTCGATCTCGTCGAGGATGTTCGCCACGATCGGGTACAGCTCCTTGGCTATCCGTGCCTGGTCCTGCCCGTTGCGGGTGCGTTCGCCCGCCTCGTCGATAATGATCTGCCACACGCTGGACAGTGCGATCCCATGCAGCCGGGCAATCTCCGGTGCGACCGCCGTGGTGTCGGCGATGGCCTGCGCGAACGCCGCGGCCTGGCGGTCGGTCATCTCCAGGGCCAAGCGGTGCACCGCCGGACTGATCGCCGCGAGATGCCCGAGCTCACCGCGCCACAGCTCGGGGGGGACGTCCCGAATTCCGGCAACGGACCGCAGCATGTCTTCGCGGATCGCAGCTGCCGCACTGACACCGGACGGCCGGGTCCGGATCAGCTCGCACAGGCGATCGCGAATCTGCTCGTCACGGTCGGTGACCAGCTGATCCTTGGCTGGGAAGTAGTTGTAGACAGTCTGCTCGGCCACCTCGGCCACACGCGCGACATCAGCGACAGCAACCTGCTCATAGCCATGTTCGGCGAACAACCGCGCGGCGGTATCGGCGATCAGCCGCCGGGTACGCGCCTTCTTGCGCTCACGCAATCCCATGCCGTCCGTGTCCATCCCCAAGAGTATATGGTCGGCAACAAATGTGTACTCCACCACATCATTGGAGTGATACATATCGTGACCGGCTCATACGGAGACGGCGGTGCTGGCGCGGTTCGACGCCCGTGCCAGGGGTAATAGTGACTGGATCATGGTGTCCACCTATCAGTCCGACGGGACCGTCATCGAGCCGGACTATCAGTTCACCAGAATCGTGTTCGGCACCGACGATCCGCTTGCCGAGATGTGGGAGGCAGCGGATCCGCGTTACCGGGTCGCCGCCGCAATCACCTTCGACGACGGTGCCGTGATGGCAAGGACGGTCACCTGCATCGATGCCGCTGCGTAGGCACGCCGCTGCGGTCGCCCTGAAATGCCGCTTATCGAGCGGTTTTCCCTGGTTGCGACGGCAGCAGGACATCTCGATGGTTCAGCCGCCGACCAGTTGGTAGCGAACGTCGATAATCAACCGGGACAGCACATCACCCAGCCGACTCACCTCGTCGGGCGTGAGAGCATCGAACAGACGCCTGCGAACCGTCTCCACATGCCCTGGAGCGGTCTCGACCAACTTGTCCCAGCCCGCCGCGGTCAATACCGCCCACACGCCACGGCCGTCATCCTCGCAGCCGAGCCGCTCCGCCCGCCCGGCGCGCGCACTTCCCGGCATCGGACACGGGCTATCCAGGCCCTACCGGTCGCCAGCGAGGGTATCGCCGTACAGCTTGGTGACTCGGAGTCTGATGACCAGCCGATTGTCCTCGACCATGTTTGCAAGGAATGCCTGCGTGTCGGCAGGATTGTCGAATCCGGGAAACAGGGCGAGTAGTTCGCGGCCGGTGGCGTCGCCGGGGACGGTGCTGACCGGAGAGATCTCCGCGGTGCCCTCGGCGACCGCGAAGGTGAGGTGGTCCGGGCTGCTCACGTACAACGCGGCATGCGGATCACGGACCAGCTGACGGACTTTGAGACGATCAGCTGTGGAGCCGATCGAGATCAGCCGTGCGGCAGGATTCCATTGGTACGCAACGGTCGACAGGTGTGGATGTCCGTCGCGCTTGATGGTCGCCAGGGCTCCCATCTGATGCTCCGCGAGGAAATCGCCCAACTGTTCGGCCGACAGCCGCGTCGGCGACGCTCCTCGCCCCGGCTCGTACTTCGCCTGCTGGATATCGGTCACGGTGACCTCTCGATTCTCATGGTGCACTATTTGTTACCAAGTGCATGATCTGTCACAGGCACCCCCGAGGGAAGAAGGCACTTCGATGTTCCAGAGGCACAGCGATGTTCCTGTCCACGTGGATGAGGCCGCCGATGACGATTCGCGTGACTCAGCTCTCGACCAGGCGTGTTCGGTACTGGAGGTCATCAACCGGGTCAGCGGCAAATGGGCGATCGGCATCCTGCTCAGGACAACCCGGCATCCGATGCGCTTCACCGAACTCGAACGCGAAATCGACGGCATCAGCAGGCGAATGCTCACACTGACCCTTCGCAACCTCGAACGCGACGGCCTGCTGACTCGCACGGTCTACCCGTCGGTCCCGCCCAAGACCGAATACGAAGCCACGCCGATGGCACGCGAGCTCTATCGAACTCTGCTGACGTTGACCGACTGGGCCGATCGCCATCGACACACGATCGCCGTGGCGCGCAAAACCTATGACGAGCAGTCCACCTCCGCGAACCCGCGGTCTGCATCGGACTGATCCGTCGACATATGCGAAAGGCTGCGTCACAGCAAGATTCGTGAAGCCCAGCCGCCTATCGATCCGACAGTGCACTTGCGCGGAACCGACCCGTCGCTGAGGGCGTTCATCGATGCCTCGGCCCAGCACGAATTCACCCGCATCGCCGACCCGCACGCGGAAAAACAGGACGGTATCCTCCTATCCGCTCAACGGCGTCCGGCACAACTGCCCTCTGGAGCGGCACCCGGCACAGAACCTTTCGCCGTAGTGCTTCCAGCGCTTCTACCTGCGATTTCGGGTTATAGCAACCTCCCCCGAGGTCCACTCGCACACCGCCGCTGACCTGCTGAAAGGTCAGCGGCCCTCGGTGTTGTAGAGCTACTGGGAAGCACCGCCTCGGTACCCGTCCCAGCAGCCTCGATTGCGAACCTGGAGGCAGCGTCGTGGCGGGCGGCCACCGCCATCCCGAAACAGGTCGTATGCGCTGATGAGAGCAGTCTGCGCAACGGAGCGTCACGCCGAAATCGGGGCCGCTGTGCTCGCCGGTGATGTCCTTGCGAATAATTAGAAGGTGCAGTCTGCTTCTACACCTCCTTCCGGCGACAGCGCGCCACTCACGCTGCCGGAACAAACCGCCGAGTACCAGCCTCGGGCAGGTAGTTTCCGGTTCTGGTTCGCCGACCATCGGTGGGAATGGTCGCCGGAGATCTACCGGATGCACGGCTACGAGCCCGGCGAGATCGAACCGACCACCGAACTGCTGCTCGCGCACAAACATCCCGAGGACCGCGAACACGTCGCCGAAGCCATCGCCCGCTCCGAGAACCAGGGCGAGCCCTTCTCCAGCCGACACAGGTTCATCGACACCCATGGCGTCGAGCACTCGGTGATGGTCGTGGCCGACCAGGTCCTGGACGATCAGGGCCATCCGATCGGGACCGCCGGGTTCTACATCGACCTGTCCGACACCATCGCCGACGCCGGACAGGAAGCCGTCGGGCGACGACTGCCCGAGATCGTCGAAACACGCGCGGTCATCGAGCAAGCCAAAGGCGTACTGATGCGCATGTACCGGATCACCAGCGCCCAGGCATTCAGCGTCCTGACCTGGCGTTCGCAGGAGACCAACGTCAAACTGCGTGACCTGGCCGAACAACTCATCACCGAACTACCCACGCTCCCGCCACCAGAGCCGGCGACCGTGTCCCAGTTCGACCACATCCTGCTCACCCTGCACGAACGAATCCCCGCCAAGGACCTTCAGGCGTAGTGAGGAGGTACGTCGTGCCCCGGGTGATGCGCGCGGCACTGCGCCAATTCCAGCCGCACGGCGTGCTCATCCCCGGTCTCGAATCCACGGTCCCGACGGCTGGCGGTTGCGGCGCGCGGTGACCAGGTCACGGACCCTGTCCAACGCGGCGACAGCCATCCCCCCGGCCTTCTGCACAACCGGATGGGCCGGGGTCTTCGGATGCGGACGTGTCGGGGCCAGCTTCCTGGCCGCGGCCATCTTCTCCCCGACCACCTCGAGCTGCTCCGTCGAACAGAACTGCCGCAGGAGCGGCCAGACCCGGGTCTGCTCGAAATTGATGTGCTCGCGCGCCGCCGGAACGAACGTCGCCAGCGCCTCCTCGAATTCCGGACTGCCGACCGGCCCGTCCTCGAGTCGCCGCAACAGGTACTTTCCCGTCTTCTCCTGCTCGATGGCGTGATCGGCCAGCACATCTCCGTCCGGCACCATTTTGCGAACCAGCGGCCAGAAGTACTGCTCCTCCACCGCTTCGTGTCCGGATTCGGTGATGACCAGACTGGTCACCAGATCGGCACGAGCTTGCTCGACCTCTCTCGGGGCGCGTTCGAGCGATCTCAGAAGGCGCAGCACCACATTGTGGTCCGCAAGCAACACAGTCAACACATCCATACGAACAATTTCCTTTCAGCCTCATCGTGCCTTTCAGCCTCATCGTGCGGAATCCAGCGGCTCCCCGACCCGAAGCCGGGAAAACACTCCCGAACCATCGCGGCATGCGCTGTCGCGACTCGCCCGCTGACGGCGATGGAATGGCCCTGATCACCCGGAGTGACCTCGAGACACACGCAGGTGCCACCGATTGACCACAGCGATCACGGCCATCCCCGCGCCGATACCGACCGCAGCCAGAACAGCGCTGATGGCTCCGGTACTGAAAAAGCCCGCGACAGTGGCGATTACCGCGCCGATCCCCGCAAGCGCGGCGAACAGCAACAGTACGAAACCAGCCCAATTCCCCGCATCCGCCAGCTTTTTCCCCGGTCGCGCCTCATCCGAGTGAATGATGTCTGCCGCATCATCCAGCGAAAGGGTCTGCGCGCCAACATTGTTCATCACAGTGTCCACCTCGAATACAGCCTCGGTGCCATGCTCGGTTACCTTGGTCGCATTACCCGGCTTCCCCGATCCGAATCGGCAAGCGCGCCGAATCTCCGATACCACAGGAACTTCCGGACCAACTGATGCTCGACCGCAGCGTCAGCGGAAATGATTGCCCGGCAAGGAAGTCGGCAGCGTCCACCACTCGATCGAAGGCTCGCCGCGGCCGGTCACTGTGGTAAAAGTCTCCGCTCACTCGGTGTGGGTCTGGTCCAGTGACGGGAACACGGTTTCGCGGACTACGAGCAGTAGGGCTGCGGCGACCGGGATCGCCAGCAGCGCACCGACCACGCCGAGTAGCGCACCGCCCAGCAGCACCGAGATCACCGTGACCAGCGCCGGCACGCGGACCGCGCGTCCGATGATTCGCGGGACCAGCAGATAGTCCTCGACCAGGCGCAGGGCGATGAAGAAGGCCAGCGTCGAGATCATCACCGGGACCGAGACCGTCAACGACACCCCGGCGACGATGACTCCCGCCGCCGTGGACCCGACGATGGGGATGAGATCCAGCACGGCCACCAGCACCGCGAGTACCAACGCATACGGCACACCGAAGATCAGCAGCCAGATCAACGTCAGTACACCGGTGATCAGTGAGATCACCAGGTTCCCGAGGATGTAGGCACCGACCTTGGCGAAGATCTCGTCGCCGATGAGGATGGCGCGCGGGCGGCGCTCACGCGGGAACAGCCGGTATATGGTGCTGCGCACACGCCTGAAGTCGGACATGAAATAGGCGGTGAGTACGAACGCGATCGCCGTCGCGGTCACCGCCCCGAAAATCGCCCGGCCGATGTCCAGGACGCCGCCGGCCAGCCGGGGCGATTCCGCACCGAGCGAATGACGAACCTGGTCTTGCAGGTGGAAGCGAGAATCGACGGTATTGATGATCGGGTACCGCTGTCCGAGATGGTGGAGGTATTCGGGAGCCTTGTGAGCGAACGCGGTTCCCTGCGAGACCAGCGGAGGCACGACCACTGCCAGAAATCCAGCGAACAGCCCGACCGCCAACAACAGCACGACTGTGACCGCGGCCCATCGCGGCAGTCGGCGCCGGACCAGCCAGGACACCGCGGGCTCGAGGCCGACGGCCAGAAAGAATGCCACCACGATCAATGTCAGCGCCTGCCCTGCCGCGAGAATCGCCTGGATCAGCGCGTACGTGACCGCGACTCCGGCAGCGCCGGTCAACCCGACCAGGAAAGGTGAGCGACGGTCGAACAACCGGCCCGGCCGTCCCAATGGGTGCGCGGGCGTGCTCGCCTGCGCCGCCGCGGCCTCCGCGTTGGTGATCGGCTCGCCCTCACGCCTGGAATGTGGCTGTCCGATACCGGAATTGTGCCCGTCGTCCGCCGCGGGAACGTTGCTGTCCATATGTGGGCGATAACCTTCCCGGCACCGGCCAAACGGTCGATCCGGCCGATCACACGGCCATGGCCGACCAGCGCATAGACCCGGTGCACAACAATCGACTGGATCGCAAACTGCTACAACAACATTCAGCGGGAAATTTCTCGCTCACTTATTCGACGCCGAGAGAATATGAATTCGGCGAACAGATAAATTCGGATCGCTGCTCCGAGGTCGCCCACTCGAGTCCGTGTCCAATTTTTCGGTTCGGTGCGGCCGAACGGCGTTAGGGTGGACGGGGGCAGAGTGCGAGGAGTCGAAAGATGAGCACCACCATTGTGATTGTGATCATTGTGGTTGCTGTTGTAATCGTTTTTCTTGTGGCCTGGGTTTTGATGCGCAAACGGCGCGAACACCAGAGGGCCGAAGCCGAAAGTATCCGCGAACGCGCCGCGGAACAGGAATTAGAGGTCGGTCAGCGAGAAGCGCGAGCGGAAGAGACAGCCGCCCGGAGCCGCGCGGCGAAGGCGGAAGCCGAAGTCAAAGCGGCACAAGCCGAGCAGCTCGCCCAGCAAGCGCACGTCCATCGCGGCGATGCGGCAGATTCGCGAACCGAGTTGGACAGGGAACGGGAGCGCGCGGACAAAGTCGACCCGGACTCGAAATCAGATGAGAAGAAATCGGGTGAGAAGACGGACTGATTCCGGATAGCGCATCCGGGAGCTTGTTCCTATACCTCGATGTGGGAGCCCATGATGACGGTGCGGTCGCGGGGCAGACCGAAATATTCGGCGGCATCCGCGGTGATGTAGGAGGTGGCGATGAACAGGTGTTTGCGCCACAAAGCCATCGACGGCTGGTCACCGACTCGTAGGTCGATCTTGGACAGGAAATACGAGGCCTGATCCAGATCGAGCCGCCCCTCTGTGTCGGCGGGGTCGACGCTCGCCAGAGCAGCGGGGACGTTCGGGTTCTCCATGTAACCGTAGCGCGCGGTGACATGGGTGATCCCGTCGTCGCCATGGCCGAGATTGTCCACGGAGATGCGCTCGCCCTCGGCGAGCCGCGGGACGGGTTCGGTCTGGATGGACAGGACCACGACGTGTTCGTGGCGGACGTGGTTGTGTTCGACGTTGGCGCGCATGGCAAGTGGCGCGGTGTGCTTGCCCCGGTTCAGGAAGACCGCGGTGCCGGGCACCTTCAGCGTGGGCGGCTTCCCGGCGGCGAGGTCGTCGACGAACACGCGCAGCGCGCCCTCGTGACGTTCCCGCTCCGCGGTGACGATGTGGCGTCCGCGCTGCCAGGTGGTCATCACGGTGAAGGCGGTGAGCGCGATCAGCAGCGGCAGCCACGCGCCGTGGACCAGTTTGGTCAGATTGGCGGCGACGAACAGCAGGTCGATGATCAGCAGTGGGACCGCGCCGAGCGAGATCAGCCACCACGGAGTCCGCCATTTCACTCGGGCGACATAGAAGAACAGCAGCGTGGTGATGGTGATCGTGCCGGTGACGGCCATGCCGAACGCGAACGCCAACGCCGTGGAGCTGCGGAAGGCGAACACCAGCGTCAGCACCGACACCATGAGCAGCCAGTTGATCCAGGGCACATAGATTTGCCCGATGGTGGATTCGGAGGTGTGGGTGATACGCAGCCGAGGCAGGTAGCCCAGCTGGGCAGCCTGGGAGGTGACCGAGAAGGCGCCGGTGATCACGGCCTGAGAGGCGATCACGGTGGCGGCGGTGGCCAGCAGCACCATCGGCAGGCGTCCCCAGCCGGGCACGAGCAGGAAGAACGGGCTGCTGATATTGGCCGGGTCGTCCAGGATCAGCGCGCCCTGCCCGAAGTAGCTCAGGATGCAGGCCGGGAACACCAGCAGCAGCCAGGCGCGGGTGATCGCGCGGCGACCGAAATGCCCCATGTCCGCATACAGGGCCTCAGCTCCGGTGACCGCGAGCACGACCGCCGCGAGCGCGAAGAACGCGGTGCCGAAATGCCCGAACAGGAAACCGAGCGCATACGTCGGCGACAAGGCCTTCAGAATCTGCGGATGCCGGGTGATGCCGGCGATCCCGCAAGCGCCGATCGCGGTGAACCACACGATCATCACCGGCCCGAACATGCGCCCGACGACCGCTGTGCCATGGCGTTGCACCAGGAACAAGCCGATGATGATGACCGCGGTGATCGGCACGACCAACCGTTCCAACGACGGCTGCACGACCTCGAGGCCCTCGACCGAGGACAGCACCGAGATCGCCGGAGTGATCATGCTGTCGCCGAAGAACAGCGACGCCCCGAAGATCCCCAGCGCCGCGAGCACGAGCGCGACCCGCCGACCCCGGGGTGCGCTCGATCGCCGCAGCAGGGTGATCAGGGCCATGATGCCGCCCTCACCGTCATGGTCGGCCCGCATGGCAAGCAATACATAGGTGACGGTGACGATGATCATCACCGACCAGAACACCAGGGACACCACCCCGAACACGTTGTCGGTGCTGACCGGGACCGGATGCGGGTCGTGCGGGTCGAAAACCGTTTGCAGGGTGTAGATCGGGCTGGTGCCGATATCACCGAACACCACCCCCAACGCGCCGACGATCAGCGCGAGACGGACCGGATTGCCCACGCCCGCACCATGTCCCGGCATCGATGTGGTCACTGATGCACTGTCGGTCACCGGTCGGATCCTCCTCGGCGCGGCTGCTGGCGGGATGCTCACGCATCCTCGCGGACAATACCGTCCCCGGCGGTCCGAGCCCTCACCCGCCGATGCCGCCGCCCCGGCCCTGCCACACCGCGACCACGGCGCGGCGAGGCCGTGCAGGCCTCCGTCGGGCCAGTGCGAGGCGGGCGGCGGCACGGCGGGGAACTGTCCGGTCTCGAGTGCTCGCTGAAAGATGACGCCGGCCGCGATTGAAATCGTCGACTCCGGTTATGGCTGTCGGTAGCTACTGCCGAGGCTCGGTAGTAGGGGTTGCGGATTGGAGTCTGTCATGTCGAATCGTCACCTTCTCGCCGAGCTGGGCGTATGTGCCGTACTCGCCGCAGCGGCACTGGGTGCGAGTTCGGGTTCCGCCACAGCGCAGACACCGGCCCGTGTGACACCGGCGCTGGGGCCGCTGACCATCTCGCCGGATCCGTTGGGTTGTCTGCTCTCGACCGGATCGTCGGCATTCTGCATCGACTGACCCCAGCGTCAGCGTGGCTGGGCACCGGCCAGGAGCGGCCGATGTCAGGGAGTTGCGGTGGTGGCGTGCGGATCGAATCCGCCGGGGATCTCGTAGACGACTCCGCCGAAGGTCGCGGCGAACAGCCGGCCGGCGGAGAAGCCCGTCGAGCCGCGGCCGTAGCTGACGACACTGGTCGTGGGGCCCGCGGTGCCGAGTTCGCAATAATGGCCGGGGGCGTCGACCCGCACGATCCGGCCCGACGGGTTGAACGGCACCACCGGCCGGTTCGATGAATCCAGCGTCAGGCCGTCCGGAGCGGCGGTGATGTCGGTCCCACTCAGGTCGAGCAGTGACTGCGGGGTGCCGGGACTGCCGATCGGGATGCGGCTGACGCCGGGGTTGCTGAAAGTGCGTGAGACGTAGAGGAATCGGCCTGCCGGGTCGAGCACCGCGCCGTTGGCGCTGGGAAAGCTGGTCCAGTCCGCCCGCGCGGCGCCCCCGGGGCGAATACGGCCGATCAGGGTACCGAAATCGTTGGTGGCATAAGCGGTTCCGTCGGGTCCGACGGCAAGGCCGCTGGCGGCGCTCAGGCCCGCGGCGAACGGGGTGAGAGCGCCGGTGGCAGGGTCGAATTCGTCGATACCCGCCGCGCGCACGGCGTCTCCGACGATCACACCCGGGTTCGATCCGTAACCGATCAGCAGCTTCCCGTCCGGGGTCCAGGCCAGCCCGCCCGCGCCGGGCACGGTGGCGACCGAGACCGCGGGCGCGCCGGGGGCGTCGATGCGGAACACCCGGCCCGAGGTCAAGTCGGTGACATACGCGCGGCCGCGCGGGTCGACGGTGAGGCCCTCGAAGGCGGCGCCGGGCACGGATCCGACACGAACGCTCGCCTGCCCCGCACCCGAGCAGATCACCGCGGCCTGCGTGGCCGGTGCGACCACGCAGGCCAACGCGGTGAGGGCCGACGCGGCCATTGTCGCGGCGGCAGCGCGCAGAATGTTCATGATCTACCTTCTCTCGAGGTTCATCGCATCATCCGGTGGACCCATAGTCGAGTACTGCGGCGATCGACAGGGTAACGTCGGTTCGACCGAACACGACCTTCGGGCATCATGCGGGATGCGGTGGGTCGTGGTCGGGTTTTCAGCCCTCGATCGCAGGCACCAGGCGTTCGGTCGGGGCTACCCGCAAGGAGCTTCATGACCACGGCCCGAAGCGATCGTTTCGCCGATCCGGCAATCCCTTTCGCGGACAGTCGCGCCGCCGAGAAGGCGATCCACCTCGAGCGAAGCGCGTTGGCTGCCAAGACCGTCGCAGACCACGCACACGACGCCGCAGAGTGCGCACAACTGCTGGACATGCTGGGACTGGATCTGTCCGAATTGAAATAAGCGGCGGTTGATCAGCGAACGGGATCGGTTCGACTGGACCACAACGTTCGGACGGCGTCGGGGAATCCGGCCACCCCTTCGGGGCTGAGCAGGGCCAGGTTGACCAGGAACCCCGGCAGGATCGACAAGATCACCCGGGCGAGTGCGTCCGCCGACGCCCCGCTCCGGGATTCTTCGCGCACCCGCACGAGCCCGGCGATATCTCGGCTCATGACGGTCGCCGCCGCTCGAAGTCGTTGGGCCAGTGCGGGATTGCGCAGAGCCTCCGACCAGACCATCAACGCCACCGCGGCCAGCTGCTCGTCACGGTGTCGTTCGATCACGGTCTCGAGCAGCCGCGCCATCACCTCACCGGCCCCGCCTTCGCCGTCACCGTCGGCCACCGCGGCACGCAGCACCTCGGCGACCTCGTCGAGGTTCGCCGCGGCGACGCCGACGATCATGTCCTCCTTCTTGGGGAAATACCGGTAGACAGCCCCCGCGGACTTCCCGGCCTCGGCGAACACGTCCTGCATGGTCGTCTGATGAAAACCGTTGCGCACGAAGCACCGTCGCGCGGCCACCAGAATTTCGGCACGCTGATCGTCCTTGTACTGCTGGCTCACTCGCGGCATCGGCCATCCCTTCCTGCGTTGACACTCTCGCCTCGTCGAGCGTAGCTTATCGAAAGCGGATATCCGTCCTCTTTTACTCGACTCCATAGTGTGAGGAAGAAGATCGATGCGATTGCCTCTGATCCCTCCGGCAGCTGGAAACACTCGGCCGGGCCGGCTTCGACGCGGTGGTGTTCACAGTCGTCCACTATCTGGCGCTGGGCGTCCTGCTCAACGCCTACGACGTGCCGGCCGGACAACTCGATGCGGGAGCGGATCATGCCTGACGTCAACGAGGTGAAAGCCCTGATCGAGGACCCGGACGCCTTCGGCACGTTCGGCCGATTCACGGAAACGCCGGTCGAGCGGATGCCCGAGCCGATGCGGGCGGCGTACGAGTTCACGGTCCGGCTGCGCGGCGGCGTGCCGGGCCCGCACAAGATCTGGGCGGCGAACCCGGCTCTGTTGCGGACGATCGCGCCGACCGGCGCGTACTACCAGACCGACTCGACGCTGACGAAGGCCGAGATCGAGATCGCGACCTGCGTGATCTGCGGACGCTGGGGAGCGGCATACGCCGTTTTCGAGCACGAGAAGATCGCCGAGGTCCTCGGCGAACTGGACCCGGAAAAGGTGCAGGCGCTCATCGCGGGTCTGCCCACCGACTTCGACGACCCCCGCCGACAGGTCGTCTACGAGCTGGCCACGACCCTGGCCGCGGCGCGCGTGGTGCCGCTCGGACTGTTCCGCCGCGCCCGAAACCTGCTCGGCGATGCCGGGATCACCGATGTGACGGTCCTGATGGGCTGGTTCAGCGCGGTCTCACTCACCCTGGCGGCCTACGACGTCCCGTCGAACGCCGTCGGCCTCGACCAGTAAAAGCATTGACAGCCAACACAATTCGAGGAGGATCGAGATGGCCCTCGCACCGTTGCCCGAGATCACCGTGACCCCGATCGCCTACTTTCCCGAGAAGTACTTCCTGGAGAACCTCGCGGTGCGCGCCGACGGCTCGGTGCTGATCACCGCCGTATCGCAGAAGCAGTTGTGGCAGGTGCCCGGCCCGGCCCGCGAACTCACCGAGCCGGCGCTCGTGCACGAATTCGAGCATCCGGTCACCGGGATCGTCGAGGTCGAACCCGACGTATTCGTACTCAGCCTCACCGAGGCCTACACCACCCACGAATCCCACCTGGTCCGGCTCGACCTGAACGGCTGGACCCCGGGGGACTCGGTGACCCCGGAGGTGATCCTCACCTTCGGGGACCGGGTGCGCGGACTCAACGGCAGTTGCCTGCTCGGTCCGGGCGTGCTGGCCGTCGCGGATTGCTTCGCCGGCCTCATCTGGCGCGTCGACCTGACCGATGGGGCGCACACGGCGACCGCCCGGATCTGGCTCGAGCACGACACCATGGCCGACGACCCGGACAGCGAGGTCCCGTGGCCGCCCCAGCCCGGCGTCAACGGCGTGCGCTACGGCGCGAAGACCGGCTACCTGTACTACACCTCGACCGCGCAGAAGGTGTTCATGCGCGTGCCGGTCGATCCGGGCACGCTCGACCCGTCCGGCACCGCCGAATTCGTCGCGGCCATCGATAACGCCGACGACTTCTGCCTCGACGAGAACGCGGGCTTCGCCTACGTCACCCGTCACCGCGCCAACACCCTCGACCGCGTCCCCCTCGCCCCGCGCCACGGCAGCGAGGTACGTCACCTCCTCGGTGACCCGTTCGACCCGACGCTGGCCGGCCCTTCCAGCGCCTGTTGGGGCCGCGAACCGGGCGACGCGGGCACCGTCGTGTACATCACCACCGACGGCGGCACCACCGCCCCGCCCGACGGGATCGTCCGCAATGCCGCGCTGCTGCGCGGACAACTCACCGTCGGCCACGAATCCTGAGCGCGTCGGGCCTGTTCCCGAAACTCTCGTCCAGCGTGATCGGTCCCCGCGACGAACGTCGTCGTCGATACCGCGCTGACGACGAGGGCGGATTGGGAGGCAGAGCCGCGGGTGGTGATCGGAATTCGCACCTGGCACAACGACATCGCGGTTCAGGACGGCACGACGGCCGACATGGTCCTCCCCGTCGCGCAGCTGATCTCGTATCTGTCGACGTACTTCACCCTGCACCCCCGGTGACGTCATCCTGACGGGCACACCGGCGGGTCCGGCGACTTCCGCACCCCGCGAATCGCACTCGCGCCGGGCGACCGAATCGAAGTAGCGGTCCGGGGTCTAGGTCGTCAGCGCAACAACGTGGTCTCCCCAGAGATGGCTCGAGGTCCGTTGATCAGGCTCTCCCGGCCACCATGGTGAAGTATTCGGTGACCTCGTCGCTGGTGACGAGTGCGTCACGCTGGAGGTATTCGATCGCTGCCAGGGCGGACCGGTGGGCTGCGTGGGACGAGCCGCCGACCAGATCGGTGACCACACGGACGTGGTAGTCGTGTTGGTGGGCGTCGGCGGCGGTGTAGTGGATGCAGACGTCGGTGAGTCCGCCGATCAGGAACACCGTCTCGGCCTTGTACGCCTTCAGGACGATCTCCAGCTCCGTGCCGAAGAAGGCGGAGTACCGGCGCTTGCGGATGAGGAATTCCTCCGGTGCGGGAATCAGTCCCGAAGCCAATTCCGTACCGGGGTCGCCCTCGATGGCGTGCGGCCCCTCGGCTCCGTCGAGTTCGCGGCCGATGTCGATCAGCGAGGGTTTGTGCACCTCCTGGATGAAGATCACGGGGACCGCGGCCGCGCGGGCCGCCTCGACCAACGCGATGGCGCCCGGCAGCCGCTGTGCGGCGCCGCCCATCGTGGGGATGCCGCTCGGCGCACCGGGCTGCCCGTTGAAGATGCCCTGGATGTCGACGACGATCAGGACCGATCGGCCTACGATGTTCATTCCCTCAGCTCGTTCCTCAGCATATTGCATCCATCACTTCACTGATTGGATACAATATCGTGTTCCGGGCTCCCCCGCAGACCGGCCAGACGGGATGTCAGTGCCGGAGGACGGTCGCCGATCGGCGCTCGTACCAGGAGGCGAGGTGGTCGCCCGCGCTCATGATGTGCGACCGCATCCGAGCCCGGGCCAGTTCGGCATCGCCGAGGACGATCGCCTCCAGGATCTGCTCGTGCTGCTCGACGTTCTTCTGCCGATAGTTCTCGTCGTCGGCGGCGGCGAGCCGGGACACGCTGCGCGGGAAGCTCTCGTTGATCCGCTCCACCATCGAGGTGAGCCACGGGTTGGCGGCGGAATCGCAGATGATGGTGTGGAACGCGTCGTTCGCGTCGGCCGTGTGCGAGCCCTCGCACAGCACGTCGTCCAGCCGCCGCAGCTCGGATATCTTGGCGTGGGTGAGATTCGCGGCGGCGCGGGCCGCGGCCAGGCCCTCGAGTTCGGCCCGCACCTCGTAGGCGTATCGAACCTCCCAGGGCGCGGGTACCCGGACCACCGCGCCACGGTTCGGCGCCATGGTGATCAGACCGCCGTTCTGTAGTTGCCGCAACGCCTCCCGCACCGGTGTGCGGCTCACACCGAACTCGGCGGCGAGCGCGGCCTGCCGCAGCGGCGCGCCGATCGGGATCTCCCCGTTCATGATCCGTACACGGATCCGGTCGGCGATGTCGTCGACGAGCGCTTCGTCGGCGGTGCCCATCGAGCCCCCTGGGATAAGTGGATTCATTTCATAGATATCGTATCCAATAATCTCGACCGGGCCCAGGGCCTTCCACTAACGTCGTTTCATGATCGAAACGGTTCTCGGCCCGATCGAGGCCGCCGAAGTGGGCGTGACGTCCATGCACGAGCATCTGCTCGCGGACGCGCGCGTGCTGACCGCGCCGGCCCGCGAACCACTGCCTGCCGACCGCCGGGTGACGATGGCGAATCTCGGATTCCTGCGATGGAACCTGCTGGGCCTCGAGGACAACCTGGTCCTGGACGATATGGACCTCGCCGTCGCCGAACTGGCTCCGGCCGTGGCCGCGGGCCAGCGCGGGCTGGTCGAGCTGACCAGCTGGGGGCTGGCTCCCCGCTACGCCGACCTGCCCACGATCGCCCGCCGTTCCGGCCTGCACATCGTCGCCGGATACGGCGCCTACCTCGCGCGATCACATCCCCGATGGCTGCGAGACGCCGATCTGGATCGGCTGTTTCACACGGCGTTGACCGAGGCGATCGAGGGAACCGGCTTCCGGGCGGGACTGCTGGGCATCATCGGCACGGGCGATGACATCGACCCGGCCGAGCACCGCGTACTGCGCGCGGCGGGGCGGGTGGCGGCGCGGACCGGCGCCGCGGTGAGTGTGCGGCTCTCGCCTGCGCGCCGGCACGGCCCACGGGTGCTCGAGATACTGCGGGCCGAGGGCGCCGCCGCGGACCGGGTCGTCTTCGGCAACGTCGACGAATACCTGGACGTGCCCTATCTGCGGGATCTCGCGGCGGCCGGGGCGACCCTCGAATGGTGCTTCGGCAACGAGGCCTACTACCGCGACGGCTACAAGGACGCCACCGACGCCGAGCGGCTGGACGTGCTGTGCACCCTCCTGGCCGACGGCTTCGCGGACCGGATCGCCCTCGGCTGCTCGGTGTGGACGAAGACGCAGCTCAGCCACTTCGGCGGGATGGGGTACGGCCATCTGGTCCGGCGCATCGTTCCCGCGCTGCGGAGCCGCGGCGTCGGCATCGACGAACTGGCGACCATGCTCGTGCAGGTCCCACGACGGCTGCTCGACCGTCCGGTGGTGACAGGGATGTAACTCGGCCGCAACCCATAATTGGATCCACACTCGTAAATTATGGATCCAAGATAGCTGCGGCAAGGGAGAGCGCCCATGATCTCGGATCCGATGTCCCGACGGTTGTTCCTGCGGAGGGCCGGGACTGGCGCTGGGGGGATGGCCGCGGCCGGACTGCTCGCGGCGTGCGGCTCGAGCGGCTCGAAGAGCGGCGGTCAGGTGACCATCGCGGACTTCGGCGGCACCACCAGAACCGCCCGGGCCAAGGCGTTCTTCGACTCCTTTCAGTCGGCCACCGGCAACAAGGTCACCACCACCCTGTGCGCCGACGCGATTCAGGCCCAGATGGAACAGGGCGCCGCCGGGCCCTACGACGCGATCCCCGCCGCGATCTACGAGCTCTACTCGTCCCTGCGGCACTCCTCGATCGAGGCGCTGCCGGCCGGGGTGACCCGCAACGACCAGATCGAGAGCAAGGCCCAGGAGTACGCCTGGGGATCGTTCATCGTCGCCTATGCACAGGCCTACCTGCCGGCCACCTTCCCCGGTACCGGTCCGCAGAGCTGGGCCGACTTCTGGGATGTGCACAAGTTCCCGGGCAAGCGCGCGTGGCCGGGCGGACCCTACGCCTTCGACTGCACCATCGAGGCGGCGCTGCTCGCCGACGGCGTCGCCCCGGACCAGCTCTATCCTCTCGACTTCGACCGCGGATTCGCCAAATTGCAGGAGCTGCGGCCGCACATGGTCTTCTACAAGGAGTTCCCGCAGGTTCAGCAGTTCCTCGTATCCGGCACCGCCGCACTGGGTTTCGCTCCGCACGGGCTGTTCGTGGGCCTGCGGCAGCGCGGGGTGGACACCAGGATCGTGATGAACCAGGCGCTGCAGGATCCCAACATCTTCATCACCGCCAAGAAGTCGCCGAACAAGGACAACGCCTTCGCACTGGCCCAGTGGATGACCGACGGCAAGCGCCAGGCCGACTTCGCCGCCCGCACCGGCTACGGCCCCGGCAACGAGGCGGCGTTCGCACACATGTCGAGCAAGGACCTGGCCATGGTGCCGAACAGTCCGGACAACGCCAAGGTGACGTTGAAAACGGACGCCGCCGCCCTGGCCACCGTCTACGACTCCTATATCGATCGGTATACCAAGTGGCTGGCCAGCGCGTAGCCGGAATGCGCTGGCTGCTGACGCCGCCCGTCGCATTCCTCGCGGTCCTGTTGCTCGCGCCGTTCGTGCTGCTACTGCCCGTCGCGGCGGGATCGCTCGGAAATGTGCTGGGGTACAGCGTCTTCCAGCAGGCAGCCGTGCGGACGGTGGTGATGGCGGTGGTCGTGACCGTGCTCGCCGTGATCGTGGGAACGGTTTACGCGCTGGCGATTTCGGCCGCCCCGCGCCCGATCGCGGCGATCTTGCTCGGCGCGCTGTTCCTCACCATGTGGACCTCGACCCTGGTCCGCACCTTCGCCTGGATGCTGCTGGAACTGCCGACCGGCGGGCTGTACTGGCTGCTGCACCTGGCCGGGCTGCGCGGGCGGCCGCTGGCGATCTACCAGACCGCCTTGGCGCCCTACCCGGCGATGGTCCACGTCATGCTGCCGTACGCGGTGCTGCCGGTGTACGTGGCGCTCGGCCGGATCGATCGGCAGCAACTGCAGGCCGCACAGGTCTTCGGCGCCCGGCCACTGCTGATGCTGCGCGCGGTGGTGCTGCCGCAGTTGCGGCCATCGATCGTCGCCGGCGGGATCCTGGTCTTCATCATGTCGCTCGGGGTCTATGTCACCCCGCTACTGCTCGGATCGCCGAATCAGATGACCGTCTCGGGGTTGATCGACGCACAGTTCGGCGTGGCGGACCGACAGGACTGGGCGGCGGCGATGAGCGTGCTGCTCCTGGGCGTCGCGATGGTGATCTACCTGGTGGCCGACCGATTGTTCCGGGTCAGCGAGCGGTGGCAGTGATGTTCGGCCGCATGCGTGTCCCGCTGATCGTGCTCGGCGGCCTGCTCGCCGCATTTCTGCTGCTGCCCTCGGTGCTGCTGCTGGCCACCTCGTGGACGGGCGGGCAGTTCCTCACCTTCCCGCCGCGGGGTTTCTCCCCGCAGTGGTATCTGGCGCTGCTGTCCGACAGCACCTGGACCGGCGCGTTCTGGCTGTCGGTCGGGGTGGCCGGCGCGGCAACGGTGATCGCGACCGTACTCGGCACGGCCGCCGCTCTGGCCGTGGCCAGGATGCGCACCGGTGGCCGGTTGTTGCGGACGCTGTTCGTCGCGCCGGTGGCGGTACCGGTCATCGCCTACGCCCTGGGCCTGCACAATCTGGTACAGCGCGTGCCGGTGTTGGCCGACTCGCTGATCCCGCTGATACTCGGCGAGGCCGTGCTGGCGTTCCCGCTGGTGTTCGTGGTGGTCAACGCGAGCGTCGCGCGCCTGGATCCGGCCCTGCGGCCGGCGGCGGCGACGATGGGCGCGCGCTGGCCGACGATCGTACGGCGGGTCGAACTGCCGCTGCTGACCGGCGCCATCGCCGCGGGCGCGCTGTTCGCCTTCAACGCGGCCTTCGACGAAGTGGTGCTGTCGGTGTACCTGGTGCCCGTCGGGCAGTACACCCTGCCGCTGCAAATGCTGGACGCCTCCCGTGAGGCGATATCTCCCCAGCTCACCGCCGCCTCGACGGTGGTCTCCGTGCTCGCGCTCGTCATCTTGGGCGGCGCCGGACTACTTCGAAGGAGAGCAACGTGACGGTGCCCCTGCGGCTCGACGACATCCACGTCACCCTCGGCGGCAACGAGGTCCTGCGGGGTGTGTGCATGGATGTGGCCGCGGGCCGGTTCATCACGTTGCTCGGCCCGAGCGGCAGCGGCAAGTCGACGACTCTGAACGTGATCGCCGGGCTCATGCGGCCGGACAGCGGCCGGGTGCGATTCGGCGACCGGGACGTCACGAATCTCGAGCCGCACGACCGCGATATCGGCATGGTGTTCCAGTCCTACGCCCTGTTCCCGCATATGACCGTCGCGGAGAACGTGGCGTTTCCGCTGCTCACCCGGCGTCGGCCGAAACGTGAGCGGCGGGCGACGGCGCAGCGGATGCTGGAGCTGGTCCGGCTGGCCGATATGGGCGACCGCACCCCGGCCGCACTGTCCGGCGGCCAGCGGCAACGGGTGGCGCTGGCCCGTGCGCTCGCCGCCGAGCCCGGACTGCTGCTGCTGGACGAGCCGTTGGCCGCGCTGGACCGGCAGCTGCGCGAGGCCATGCAGCTGGAGATCAAGCGGGTTCAGGCCGAGGTGGGCGTCACCACGATCGCCGTCACCCACGATCAGGCCGAGGCGCTGACCATCTCCGACCGGGTGGCGATCATGGCGAACGGGGAGATCGTGCAGTACGGCACACCCGAGGAGCTCTACCAGCGACCGGCGTCGGCATTCGTCGCCACCTTCCTCGGCGAAGCCAACCTGATCCCGGTGCCCGGCGGGCTGGCGGTGCTGCGCCCGGAGGATCTTCGGCTGGCCAACGGCTCCGGCGCCACCCATGAGGGAGTGCTGCGGTCGAAAACGTTCCAGGGCTCGCGATTCCGGCTGGAGGTGGAGCATGCGACGCTCGGCACGCTGATCGTCAGCCTGCCGCCGCAGGCCGACACCTCCGGGGTCGCCCAGGGCGACACGATCGGCCTGGACTGCCGGACCGAGACCGCGCACATCCTCACCGACGCAGTGAGCGAGACACTATGAGCCACATAGGTATTCGGCTCGAAACGGCCGACATCGCGACTCCCGGGGCATTCACCACGCGAACGAATCCTCACCCGGCAAGAGATCGCACACCAGCACCCGTGGTGCGGATACCGCAGCGAATTCGGCACCGACGCAATGAGCGAAACATCATGAGCCGCAATGCGTCCGGCTCAGCCCGGACGGCATCGCGGCTCCGGATGCCTTCACCAGGCACGCGGATTCTTGCCCGGCAACAGATCCCGCACCAGTACCCGGCGTGCGGATCCCGCAGCGAATTCGGCTGTGGTGAAACCGATTTCGCTGGGATCGCGATCAGCGCTCGGCGACGGCGGTCCGTCGTGTACGTAGCTGGCCGCATCCGGGCAGTAGTCGTACAGCAATTCCCGGCAGACCCCGCACGGCGCGATCACCCGGACCGTGCCCACCGGCCGATACAGCACGGCCAGAACGGTTTCCACCTCCCGGTCCCCCGCGGTCAGCGCCGCGCCGAGCGCGATGCCCTCCGCGCAGATCGACGACCGGCCCGCCGATCCGGCCAGGTGCAGCCCGGTGTAGACGCGCCCCTGCCGGGTCCGCAGTGCCGCCGCGACCTCGTGGCGCTCGTGCCGGTAGCCGCGGCCGAGGGCATCCACCGCCGCCTGCCACAGGTCGGCATCGGCGTCGGGAACTCCTGGATACGATTCCATACGAACAGGATCCACCCGTGACGGCCGCGGCGCCCGGCGAGGTCGTGCGAGGGGCGCTGATCCCATGAGCCTGCTCGATATCGCGGGCACTCCGCGGTGGCTGCACCGGTTCGTGCTGGGATACGAACCCATCGCCGAATCGATGTCGATAGCCGGCGGCGATCCCGCCGAGTTCCTGCTCGAGCCCGTGACCGCGGCGGCGGTGGATTACGGCCACGCCTGGGTGCTGCTGGACTCCGGATTCGACGTGGCGACCGTGCGAGATCCCGAACGCCGTGCGGCACAATACAATTACGACAGTTACACCGCGGTCGTGCCGCCCGGCGATCCGCTCGTCGATCAGACGCGCCACGCCGGTCTGGACTGGAACCTGCTGGCCGGATGCGCGATCTCGCATCTGCACCTGGACCATTCGGGCGGGCTGCGGCTACTCGCCGGTGGCCCGCCGGTGATCGTGCAACGTCGCGAATGGACGTTCGCCACGACCGTGGCCGACCGGCGGCACGCGTACGCGCCGGGCGACTACCGCCGGCCCGGTCTGGACATCCGGCTGATCGACGGCGACACCCCGCTGGCCCCCGGGCTGACCGCACTCGACACCCACGGCCACACGCCCGGACATCAGTCGTTCCGGATCGACCTCCCCGACCGCACCGTAGTACTCGCCTGCGACGCGGCGGACCTGCGCGCCAACATCGTCGAACGCCGGCGATGCGGTACCACCACCGACCCGGGACTGGCCGCCGCCGCGCAGCGGGCGATCGAGCGGCTGCACGCACTCGACCGGATCGACGGGATCGAGGTCTGGCCGGGACACGACCCGGCCTGGTGGGCCTGGCAGAGACCGGGCAGGTATCCGGTTCCGACCGAGAGGACCAAGAAGTGATCATCGACGCCTACAACACGGCCCAGAACGTTCGCGGCCGTTCGGATTATCTGACCGGGGTGCGTCCCGGCGAGGCGCCGCCACCGCACACGCCCTTCGACCCGCACCGGCTGCTCGACCGCATGGATGCGGCGGGGGTGGACAAGGCGATGGTCTGCTCGCTGGCACAGCGCATCGAGAACGACTTCATCATCGAGTTGACCCGGACGTTCCCGGAGCGGCTGTTCGGCTTCGGCCAGGTCCGCCCGCAGGACGACGACGCACTCACCGAGGTCGAGCGGATCGCCGAGGCCGGGCTGCCGGGCCTGAAACTGCATCCGACGCTGCACGGTTATTTCGCTTCCGATCACGGACTGCTCGACCCGGTGTTCCGGATCTGCCGCGGGCACGGGCTGATCGTGCTGATCAACGCGCTCGACGACCCGTTCTGCCACCCGATGGCGATCGAAGACGTGGCAAAGAATTTCCCGGAGGTGCCGACGATCATCGCGCACATGGGCGCGGTGTGGAATGTGCCCGACGCGATCACCGTCGCCGAGCGCAACCCCAACATCTACCTCGACACCTCCGCCACCCTGCTGTCGGATGTGCGGCGCGCCTACGGGCGGCTGGGGCCGGAGAAGATCCTCATGGGCACCGAATGGCCGGGGCACGACTTCGATCTGGAACGGATGAAGATCGCCAAGGCGATCACCGACGACGCCGACCGGGCCCTGGTCGAGGGCGGCAACATGGCGAAGTTGCTGGGCGCCAAGGTTTTCGGAGGCGTCGATGCGTGAGCCCGAGATCGCCCCGGAACTGGCCGCAGAACTCGGCGGCAGTGGCGTGCCGGTGCGCTGGGAGCGTCTCACCGCGCCGGAAACCGCCGCACTCGTCAGCACCGTCGATGCCGCGATCATCCCGGTCGGCGCCACCGAACAGCACGGGCAGCACATGGCGATGTGTGTGGACACCGCCGTCGCCGAGCACGTCGCACTGGGCGTGTCCGCGCTGACCGGGGTGCCGGTGGTGCCGCCGCTGTGCTACGGCGTCTCCGGATCCCACGGCGGGCTGCCGGGCACGATCGCGCTACGGCCCGAGACGATGATCCTGCTCGTCGAGGACGTGGTCGCGTCGCTGTACCGCTGCGGGATCCGGCAGTTCATCCTGCTCAACGGGCACACCTGGAACAGCGGAGCGCTCGATGTGTCGGCGGAGAAGCTCCGCACCCGCTACGACGACGCGCGCGTCCGTTACATCGCCTACGTGACCATGTACCCCGGACCGGAGGTGGACGGCCGGGTGACCTACGGGCGAGCGCTGATGCACGCCAACTATTTCGAGACCTCCCTGATGCTGCACATCGACCCGGACGCGGTGCACATGGACCGGGTGGTCTCGCTGACCGACGTCGACACCTTCTGGGACTACCGCACCGATCAGGTCAGCCGCAGCGGGGTCTGGGGTCGCGAGATCGATCAGGCGACCGCCGAACACGGCGCCGCCGAAATGGCCCGGTGCATCGAGACGACCGCGCGGGCGGTGGCCGCCGCGGTGGCCGAACCGTGGCCGCAACCGAGAGGGTGACCATGACCGACACGATCAACCTGCCGATGCTCGCCGAGATCGAGCCGATGCTGGTGGGCGAGAAGCGGCTCGAGGGCAGCGAATTCATCCCCGTGCTGAATCCGGCCACCGAGCAGGTGCTGACCCGGATCGGCCGGGCCGGAACGGCGGAGGTGGACGCCGCCGTGCGCGCGGCGGCACAGGCGCACGCCGACGGCCGGTGGCGCAAGCTGCCCCCGGAACGCCGCCGCGACCTGCTGGTCCGGCTGGCCGAGCTGGTCGCCGCCGCGGCCGAGGACCTGGCCGTCTTGGAAACCCTCGACAACGGCAAACCCATCGAGCGGGCGCGCGGCGATATCGCCTTGGGACTGGACGCGATTCGCTATTTCGCTGGCGCACCCGTGCGAGCGGCCGGGCAGGTGGCCGCGAACGCCCCGGACCGGCACGCGTACACGATGCGCCAGCCCATCGGCGTCGCGGCACTGGTGCTGCCGTGGAACTTCCCGTTCATGATCGCCGCGTGGAAACTCGCGCCGGCGCTCGCCGCGGGTTGCACGGTCGTGATCAAACCCGCGGAACAGACCCCGCTGACCGCGTTGCGCCTGGCCGAATTGTGCCTGGCCGCTGGCATTCCGCCGGGCGTGGTCAACGTCGTCACCGGTGACGGCGGCACCGGGGCGGAACTGGTGCGTCATCCGCTGGTGCGCAAGGTGTCGTTCACCGGTTCGACCGAGGTCGGCCGCGAGGTGATGGCGGCCGCCGCCGCGCGCATCGTCCCGGTCACCCTGGAGCTGGGCGGCAAATCGCCCGACATCGTCTTCGCCGACGCGGATCTGGACCGGATGCTGCCGATGCTGTCCCGCACCATCTTCGGGCATTCCGGGCAGATGTGCACCGCCGGTAGCCGCCTGCTGCTGCACCGCTCGATCCGCGACGAGGTGCTCGAGCGGCTGGTGCCGATCGTCGAGTCACTGAAGATCGGGCCGGGCCTGGCGGGCGGTGTGACGATCGGCCCGCTGGTGTCGGCGGACCAGCGGGCGCGGGTGCAGAGCTATCTGGACCTCGCCGAGGGCACAGTGCTGACCGGTGGGACGGCGTTGCCGGGTCCCGGATACTTCGTACCGCCGACCGTGCTGACCGGCCTGTCACCGGATGCGCGCTGTGCTCGCGAGGAGATCTTCGGGCCGGTGCTCACGGTGTTCGACTTCGACACCGACGAACAAGCTCTCGCCATGGCCAACGACACCGAGTACGGGCTGGCAGCGGGTGTGTGGACGACGGATCTGGGTCGAGCGCACCGGATGGCGGCGGAACTGGAGGCGGGCACCGTCTGGATCAACACCTACAACGAGTTCAACTCCGCGCTGCCGTTCGGCGGCATCAAACAGTCCGGCTTCGGCCGGGAGCTCGGCGACGCCGCTGTCGAGGGCTTCACCGTCGTCAAGAGCGTCACGGTGGCGTGGTGAACACGCGCGAACTGGACGTCGCGGACGAGCGGGCCCGCACCCCCGGCGTCACCACCGGGCACCACTTCAATGCGGCGGGCGCCGCGCTCCCGGCGGCGGCCACGGTCGAAACCGTTGTCGCGCACCTGAAGTTGGAGGCCGCGATCGGCGGATACGAGGCGGCCTGGCAGGCCGCGCCCCGGCTGGACGGGGTGTACCGGCTCGCGGCGGCGGCGCTGGGCGCGCAGCCGGAGGA
>NZ_BDBQ01000132.1 GCF_001613065.1 Nocardia miyunensis NBRC 108239 | reverse complement strand
CCGGCTCGACGACGAGGCCCGGGCCTGGGCCGAGCAGATCGCGGCGATGCCGCCGTTCGGGCTGCGCCAAGCCAAGCGCGCGGTCAATCAGACCCTCGACATCCAGGGCTTCTACGCCGCCATCCAATCGGTCTTCGACATCCATCAGAGCGGACACGGAAATGCTCTGAGCGTCAGCGGATTTCCGGTCCTGGCCCGGCTCGCGGAGATGAAGGCGAATGTCCAGTAGCCCCACGGTATTCGAACGAGTCCGGCCCTGGCACGGAAGCGTCCGCGCGCGGTGATGACCGCACCGAGTGACGAACCGGCCTGGATGCGACGCTCGGTCGAGCGCTCGCTGCGCGGCGCCACGCTGCGTGCCCAGGAGCGCGTCGAATCGTTCCTGACCGCGGCACACGCCGTCATCGCGGCGAAGGGCCTAGCCGAATTCAACGTGCAGGACGTGCTCGACCACTCGACCCATTCGTGGCGCAGCTTCTATCGCCGATTCGAGAGCAAGCAGGACCTGCTTCTCGCGGTCTTCGAGGACATCCTGGCCCAGAGCGCGGATCGGCTCCGCGACACCGTCGTCGACGACGATGTCCCTGCGCTGGAACGCTTGCGGACCGCCACCGTGGCACTGTTCGAACTGTCCAGCTCCGGCCACCCGGCATCGGCCGTGCACGATCTGGCCGCGCTGCTGCACGTATCGCATCCGGCGCAGATCAACGCCGCGTTCCGCCCCGTGATCGCCGTGTTCGCCGAATTGACCGAGCGGGCGCAGCGAGCCGGGGCGCTGCGCCGGGACGCCGATCCGCGCCGGATGGCCGCCATGATGGTTCCCGCCGTGATGGTCGCGGCCAGAACCCTCGGGGATTCCGACGAGCGGACCAGGCACCCGATCACCGCCGAGGAGGTCTGGGGCCTGTGCATCGACGGAATCATCCAGCCGTGAAGCGAATCCGACCGGACAGGAGATCGAGTTCATGATCGATGAGGCACAGCGAGAACAATTGCGGGAAGAGGGTTTCTGCATCTTCCCCGGGGCATTGTCGGGCCGCGATCTGGACCGCGCCCGGACAGGGCTCGATCACGGAATAGCCGTCACCGAACGCACTCTGGGAACCACGCACATACCGTCGTTGGACCCGAATGCCGCCAATATCCGGATCAACAATCTCCCCGCGATCGATCCGATCTTCATCGAATTGCTGCTGCGACAGGACGCACTCGATGCCGTGCGCGCGGTCCTCGGCGAGCACATACTCGTCTCCAATTTCACGGCCAATATCGCGCTGCCCGGATCCGGATCGATGAAATTACACTCCGATCAGGCGCTGACCGTGCCGCCGCCGTGGCCACATCCCTGGGCCTGCAACATCATCTGGTGCCTCGACGACGTCACCGAAGCGAACGGCGCGACACGCTATCTCCCGCAGAGCCATCGCTTCCGATCGCTCGAGGACGTCCCCGCCGACGCCATCGACGCGACGTTGCCGTTCGAGGCCCCGGCCGGATCGTTCATCGTCATGGAGGGCCGGCTGTGGCACACCTCCGGAAAGAACACCACATCCGACGAACGGCGGCGAATGATGTTCGCCTACTACTCCAGCGATTTCATTCGCCAGCAGATGAATTGGGCCTTCACCCTGCCCGCCGAGGTGCAGGCGGAAATGAGCCGCGCGGCCCGGCATCTGTTCGGGCTCGCACCGATGGGCAACACCCGCATCGGCGCGCAGCTGACCACACTCGACGACGGCGCGCACCAGCGCGCCTGAGGCTTTCGTTCGACGCGAACCACACGCGCCGCGGAATATGTGACATGAAGGAGAAGCAAATGCCCGGCGACCAGCCCCGCAAGAACATGGTCTTCTATCGGTCGGAGGACGCGGTATCCCTCGACGACGACGGAATGATGTCGCCACCGGACATCACCCCGGCGGTCTACAAGACACACGATCTGTCACCGATGGCCGATGGGAACAAGGTCACGGTGCTGTTCAAGGGTGACGGGCCCGATGGATTCAGCCTGGTCCATTCGTGGTTCGGCGCGAATTTCCAACTGCCTCGGCACAGCCACTCCGCGGACTGCCTCTACTACGTGCTGTCCGGCGAGATCTCCATGGGCAATCGGGTGATGACCGCGGGCGACGGATTCTTTGTCGCGCAGGACGCCGTGTACGCGTATATCGCGGGCCCCTCGGGTGCGGAGGTGCTCGAATTCCGCAGTGCCACATCCTTCGACATGAAGGTGGCCGACAAGACGGCCGAGCAGTGGCGGCCGATCATCGAGGCGGCCGTCGCCAATCACGACGCCTGGGTACGACAGTAACGGATCAGCAATGAGCACAACACTTTCGCTTCCCCTGCCGACCGCCGATCCGGAGCGCGCCGAGCGAGATCTTCGTGAGCACGGCATCTGCGCGGTATCCGATGCGCTCGACGCGGCAACCCTGGGCGAGGTCCGCGACCGGCTCTACACCGCGGCCGCCGACGACCGAACACACGGCCGAACCCACAAGTTCGCCTTCGACTACGCGCACGACGACACCAACCAGCGGGTCTGGAACCTGCTCAGCCGGGCGCCGGTGTTCGCCGATCTGGTGACCCATCCGATCGCATTGCGCCTGTTGCGTTCCGCCCTCGGCCGGTCGATACTGCTCGGCAATCTCTCGGCCAATATCACCGGGCCGGGCGGCGGGGAGATGCAGATTCACCCCGATCAGTTGTTCGTGCCCGAGCCGTGGCCCAGCGAACCGCAGGGCGCGAACGCCACGTGGTGCGTGGACGATTTCACCGCCGACAACGGCGCGACCTGCTTCGTGCCGGGCAGTCATCTGCTCAATCGCAATCCCCGGCCGGACGACGCGATCACCGCCGTGCCGATGGAGGCTCCGGCGGGCACGCTGATCGTCTTCGACAGCCGGGTGTGGCACCGGACCGGTTTCAATCGCACCGAGAACGGTTACCGCGCAGGCATTTTCGGCTGGTACACCAAACCGATCTACCGCACCCAGGAGAACTGGTTCCTGGCGCTGGACCCGTCGGTCGTGCAGTACGCCTCCGACGAACTGGCCGAGCTGCTCGGTTACAAGACGATGGGATTCGGCCTCGTCAACGGGAAGTCGCCGCGGTGAGCGCCTCGCCCCAGCCGGAGCTGGAATTCCTCTCCGACGCATGGATCGATCGGGCGGCCGGTTTCCTGCGCGACAACGCGAACGGCGCGTCGTTCAGCTTCTGCGAGTCGTTCGCCGATCCGCCGCCGGGAATACTCGGATCCTGGCACGCGGTGATTCGCGAGGGCGTGGTGGTCGCGGGGCCCGGTACGGCCGAGGGCACCGATCTGCGGGTCGAGTCCGACTACCAGGCCATGCTCGCCATGGCGCAGACCGTGTACGCCGCCGGTCCCGAGTCGGTGGGCAGGGCCCATCGCGAGATGGTGCATCGGCACGGCCCGGGGGTGATGCGGATCAGCGGCGACACCCCACGCGCTGTCCGTGGCCTGCTGACCGGGCTGCACGACCACATGGCCGCCTGCACGATCGAGAACCCCCACCTCGATCATCGGGTGCGGCGGCTGGGTCTCGCACAGCACGTGTCGGAACTGGCCGAGGCGGGTCACACCCTGGTCCCCGGTGCGATATCCGAGGCGCTCGCCGACGAACTGCGCGAGCAGGTGAATTTCGAACTGCAGGTGAGGAATTCGGTCGCAGCCGACGACCTTTTGATACGCCATCGGCTCTTCGAGGAGATCGCGCTGCACCCGATCGCGAACACTCTCGCTCAGAGCGTTCTCGGCCCGGATGTCATTCTCGCGGCCATGATCGGGAGGCACGTCTCGGATCGATCCGGCACACCCGATGATGCGGCATCCGGTGATTCGGCAAGGGCGCGGCCGGATGCCCCGGCCCGAGTCACCGCGCGCTGGATTCTGGACGACAGCGCAGGGGACGGCGGATCGGATCCACTGCCGCCCAAGGGATCTCTCGATCTACGGACGGGCCGATCGCGAACGCTTCCGAATCCGGCGTCGTTCACCCTCGAATCGGCCTATGCCCGATTCGGCACCGCCCGGCCGAGTTTCGTCGACGCGATCGGCACGGAACACCTCGAGCGCAATCCGCCAGCCTTCCGCACCCTGGTCGGATCATCGAGGGACTGATTCAAGTCGCGGTGGTGGGCGCGAGCAACCGATCCGCTCGGATTGCCGTGCCACATCACCGAATTCGTGCCCGGCTTCGTGCTGGCCGAGGCCGCGACGCGGGACGTCGATTCACCCCGCCCCGCGTACAGCCTCCGAACAGATCGGCGACGCTGTCGATCCGGACGCGGCGGGGCTGGCGGACTTCGGCCCGCCGTGCGATGACGCGGCGGGCCGAAGGGGTCGTTCACACCGGGAAATGGGCGGGCAGGTGCTTGATGCCGTGCACGAAGGTGTTTCGCAGCCAGACCGGTTCCCCGATCTCCACATCCGGTACGCGAGTGAGCAATTCGTGGAACAGCACACGCAATTGCGTCTTGGCGACGTGGCTGCCCAGGCAGTAGTGCACCCCGCCGCCGCCGAAACCGACGTGCGGATTCGAGGTTCTGGTGATGTCGAAGGCGTCCGGATTCTCGAAGACCGCCGCGTCCCGGTTGCCCGAACAGTAGAACAACCCGACCTTGTCCCCGGCGCGGATGTGTGATCCGCGAATCTCGGTGTCCCGGAGGGCCGTTCGGGAGAAGTCCATGACCGGGGAGCCCCAGCGGATGAATTCCTCTACGGCCCCGCCGATCCGGGCGTCCCAGTCCTCGAGCAGCCATCGCTTCTGGTCGGGATGACGGGCCAGCGCCAGCATCGAGTGCGAGGTGGTCTGCTTGGTCGTATCGTTGCCCGCCGAGGACAGCAGGATCATGAACGCGCCGACCTGCTCGTTCGTCAGCCGATGGCCGTCGACCTCGGCCTGCACGATATTGGTCATGAGGTCGTCCTGCGGCTTGCGGCGGCGCGCCTCGGCGATCTCGATCGCGGCATTGCGCAGCAGCTCGACCTGACTCGCCATATACGTCAGGCTGTCCAGGTCGGTGGATACCGCCTCCTCCTTCCCCGCGAACAGCGCCTCGGCCGCCTGCCGGACCGCTTCACGGTCCTTCGGATCGATCCCGATCATGTCCGAAACGGTATGCATGGGAAGCAGACTCGAACATGCCGAGACGAAATCGACGTCCCCGGCCCCGATCAGATCGTCCACGATCTACGCGGACTTGCGTTCGATCTGATGCTGGATCCGCTTGATCTGCCGCGGCGTGAACGCCGCGCTGATCAGCTTGCGGAAGATCGTGTGCTCAGGCGGATCCATCGTGAGGAAGAACGACATCGCCACCTGCGGTTCCTTGGGCATCGGACTGACCGCGACGCCTTCGGCCGAGGAGAACAGGTCGGATCGTTTGCTGACGTAGACGATGTCCTGATGCGTGGTGGCGGCCCAGAATCCCGGTTCGGCATACGGGAAGTCGGCGGGCATCGGCGGATGCCAGGTAGGTCCGGGCTCGGTGCGCAGCCGAGCGAAACTCTCGTCCCGCTCGTCGAACGTCCGATTCCAGAACGCCCGGGAGGAGATGTCGGTCTCGTGCTGAACGGGATTCGTCACGACACACCTCCACCGAGGAAGTCCCGGAATCCGTATTGCGGATACGGGCCCACGACGATCTGCTCGAGCACGCCCAGCCCCTGCTGCCCGCGCCACTCGGCCCGGACCAGTTGCTGCACGTGAATGTTCTCCGGCGACAACGGATTCACCGACTCCGCGTCGATCCTCTCCACGCCGACGGCGACCTCGCCATGCCAGGCACCGTGCGCCCAGCGCGGATGGCCGTAGCCCAACCCCTTCATCCGGAATGTCATCAGCGGGCGCAGGCCCAGGCGCTCGATCTTCCCGTCGAGGAAATGCACCTCGAACTCGGCCGCGGCGGCCCGGCGCTCGCCGGGAGCCCACTCGATCGTGTGCTCGACCCGGGCGGGCCGGATCACCGCTCCCGCCTCGTCCGACAGCATCGGCACCACCGCGGCATCCTGCACCCACCGAGAGCCGTCGGGATTCTCGAAGACCAGGTAGTGGAAGCAATGGTCTTCGAAATGCACAGGGGCCCAGAGGAAGAACAGCCCTTTCGGGATCGACGGCGCACCGAGTCCGACCCCCGGTGTCGAACGTTGACCCCATGAGCGATCCTTCGTGGCACGAATGCCCGGCCCCAGATCGATACGCTCGCCGTCGATTTCGATACTGCCGGTCCAGGTGCCCCACTGGGTGGCCCGCGTGCAGTCCATGACGAGGCGGCTGCCCGCGAAGGAGGTCTGCCGCGCCTCCTCGAACACCGGTGTCTTCGCGGTGTAGCGCAGATCCGCACCGATTCCGTGCTCAGGGGCGTCCACGATCACGCGGTTGACCCGCATCGGCTCCACGATCTCGATGCGCAGCGGCCCCATCCGGGTATCGGTCGGATCCGGATTGGCCCGTCCGCTCACATACAGCGACGTCTGGCGGCCGTCGCGCAGCACCGAGAACGCGCCGTCCATGATCTGCCGATTGGGGTACGAGCAGAACGCCACCCCGAACATCAGGTCGTCGCGAAATCCGTTGAACCAGAACCGATCATAGTGATCAGGACTACCGAATCCGGACTGTGCCAGCGGCAGCGGCGTCTGATGCACCGGATAGTCGTCGAAGGGGATCAGCATCCACCACTCCTGTCTGCGTGGGCACGCGCGTTCATCCCAGGCACCCCACTGCTCCCAGATCCGATGCGTGCCGTCCGGCGCGCTGGACCATCGCGGCGAACATCCGGTCGCCGCGATCGGTCCGCTTGACGGCCATGGCGGCCAGCACCCCCATCCAATAGCCTTGGAAGGCGAAACGGGTGTAGTCCCGCCAGCAGTCCTCGAACGTGTAGTCCGCCACCCCGAGGCGACGCAGTTCCCCGTGATAGTGCCGCAGCAGATCGCGTTCGACCTCCGCGCGCTGTTCGGGCGGGAGCGAACCACCGAGGAAGTACGACACGTCCAGCACGCCCGATCCGCGGCAGACGGTCTGCCAGTCCACGACCGCGACGGCCGGCGCGTCCCCGGCGGCGCCGAACAGCAGATTGTCCGGGCGGAAGTCGCCGTGCTGCACGGTGTCGATCGAATTCTGTTTCAGCGCATAGAATTCCGCGAGATGATCGAACAGGTACCGGCCGACCTCGGTGATCTCGGCGTCGAATTGCCCGGTGTAGCGGTGACAGAACTTCTGGAACGTCGCGGGCCCCGCCGCCAGCGCCGCATCCGAGGGCACGATCGTGCCGGGAAGCCAGGCCAGATCCCGCAGCGCGGGATCACCCCATCGGGGAGCGTGCAGTTTCGCGGCCTCGGACAGCACCGCGACCGCCTCGTCCACGGTGCATCCGCGGAGTTGATCGCCGGGCCTGCACGCCGACAGATCCTCCAGCACCAGGACGAAATCCGTTCCCGTCTCGTCGATTTCGGCATGCCAGCAGCGCGGCACCCGAACGCTCAGCTGGGGTGCGAGCACCTGGTAGTAGCGGACCTCGCGCAGAAAGTTCTGTTCGTGCCGCCCGGCCGTAACGCTGGCCGGATCAGCGGAGGTGAGCTTGAGGACCACGTGCTGCTCGGCGGCGTCGTCGACGCGGTAGCTCACCCGGTAGGTGTCGGCGACCTGCCCGGTACCCAGCGGGGCGTAACGCATGCCGTGCACCCGGTCCGGGACGAGTCCCAGAACACCGGCCAGCCACGGCGCGTCGAGTTTCTCGATACGCATATCAACCTTCGGTTCCGACGATGTCGCGATACGCCCGCACGACCGGCTCGAGCTCGTCGGGTGAGGACCCGTGCAGGATCACCCGGTCGGCCCCGGTCGCGAATTCGGCCCGGATGCGTTCGACGCACCGGCCGGGAGTGCCCGTCGCCGCCTGCGCCAGCCACTCCTCGGGGAGCAGCCCCGCGATGTGCTCGAGGTGCGCCGTGGTGGCCTTCGCATCGATCGCACCGTGAATCGAGGTGACCACCGAGTCCGCCCGGAATCGTTGCAGCACAGCGGGATCCCAGCCATTGGTGCGCACGAGCAGATCGCCGTAGCCCTGTAGATAGGAGGCGAGCCGCCCCACGGTCTTGATCAGGCGAACAGGTTCGGGCAGGTGATCGCCCACGGTGGCCAGGCAGGACCACACCCGAACGCCATCGGGATCCCGCCCGGCCCGCTCGGCGGCCTGCTTCACGGTGTCGACGCATCGGCGCAGGGTTTCGGGCCCGAAGTAGGTGTGCAGGATGACGTCGTCGAACGCGCGCCCGCCGAGCGCGAGTGTGGCCGGGCCGAAGGCCACGATGGCCAGGCGGATGTCTTCGTCGAAGTCCGGATCCAGGGCGAGGACGGGATATCTGCCGATCGGCCCGTCGTGGCCGACGATGACCTCCCCGCGCCACAGCCGGCGCATCACCCCGGCCCAATCCTCCATCTGGGCGGTGGTGACCTCCGCGATGCCGAAGGCGTTGTAGACCCCGGCGATGCCCCGGCCGATCCCGAGGGTGAACCGCCCGCCCGAGAGCCGGTGCATGGTGGTGGCCCAGGACGCCGAGATCAGCGGATGGCGGGTATTGACATTCGTTGCGGCGGTGGCGATCCGCATCCGGTCGGTGACCGCACATGCCGCGCCGACCAGTGACGACGCCTCCTTCACATTCCAGCGTTCGGAGATGAACGCCGTGCCGAAGCCCAGTTCCTCGCCGCGGCGCGCCTGCCCCGGCAATGCCGCGGGGCCTTCGTTCCCGGCCCCGGCGAGCAGATAGAAGCCGAGCTCCTCGAGAGTTCCTTCGGCGGGGCTCACACGCGGGCCCCATCCTGGAACGCCTCGCATAACCGGTCTCGCATCCCGGCTCTCCTTCACAGACTCGGCCGAATCACCGTAATCGACCAGTTGGTTGGGTAAGATTCGAATCCGACCATACTCGCCACACGTGATCACCGAAAGGTCTCAGCCAACCGCTTGTTCGATCTCCCCTTCCGGGATATGCCATAGGTGAGCACCGGCCCCGGCGAGGCCGAGCCGGTCCCGACCAAGGGAAAGGACGACGGGGATGCTGTTTCCCGATACGTACGCAGCCGAGACCCCCGCGCGGGCCGCGGCCATCCTGGTGGAGACAGGACAGGAACTGTCCTATGCCGACCTGGCGGATCGATCGGTCCGGCTCGCGAACACCCTGCGCGAGGCGGGCCTGCGTCCCGGCGACGTGCTGGCCCTGCTCACCGAGAACAATCTGCGCGCCTTCGAAGTGTATTGGGCGGCAATGCGATCCGGCCTGTACCTGACTCCGGTCAACCGATCGCTGACCGCCGACGAAACCGCCTACATCGTCAACGATTCCGGCGCCGGCGCGATCGTGGTCTCCGGAGCGACGCCGGAATTGGCAAAGGTCGCACGCGCCGTGGCCGACCTCACCCCGAAAGTACGGCTGCGCCTGGCCTACGACGGAACCGTGCCCGGCCACGACTCCTAAGAAGACGCCCTCGCGTCCTCCTCCGCCGTGCCGCCGCAGGACCAGCCGCACGGCGCGCCGATGCTCTATTCCTCCGGCACAACGGGATTCCCGAAAGGCGTACAGCCGGATCTGCCGCAGTGCCAGATCGGCGAACCGCTCGGCGAGCCCCTGGTCGCGCTCGCGCAGCACTACTTCGGCATCGGCCCGGACACCGTCTATCTCTCCCCCGCCCCGCTGTATCACGCCGCGCCGCTGCGCTGGTCCGTCGCGGTGCAGGCGCAGGGCGGCACGGTCGCGGTGATGCGGAAATTCGATGCCGAGATGGCGCTGCGGGCGATCGACGAATTGCACGTCACCCATGGCCAATTCGTGCCGACCATGCTGGTGCGGATGCTGCAACTGCCCGACACCGTGCGCAGCGCCTACGACATGTCCTCGCTGCGATGCGCGATCCACGCCGCCGCACCCTGCCCGATCGAGGTCAAGGAGCGGATGATCGAGTGGTGGGGGCCGGTGCTCTCGGAGTACTACTCCAACACCGAGGGCAACTGCATGACCATGGTCGACAGCCCCACCTGGCTCGCGCATCCGGGCACCGTCGGGCAGCCCATTCTGGGCGTGCTGCACATCTGCGACGACGCGGGCACGGAACTGCCCGCCGGGCAGATCGGCACGGTCTACAGCGACCGCCCGGAAAGTCACATCACCTACCACAACGACCCGGAAAAGAGCGCCGCGACTCGTCACCCCGAACATCCGACCTGGTCCACCACGGGCGATGTCGGATACGTCGACGAGGAGGGCTTCCTCTATCTGACCGACCGCAAATCCTTCATGATCATCTCCGGCGGAGTGAACATCTACCCGCAGGAGGTGGAGAACGCCCTGGCCCTGCATCCCGCGATCTTCGACGTCGCGGTGATCGGTGTGCCGGACGAGACGATGGGCGAATCCGTGGCCGCCTTCGTACAACCGGCGGCCGGGGTGCGGGCCGGACCGGAGCTGGCGCAGCAGATCATCGCCTTCGCGCGGGATCGCATCGCGCACTACAAGGCCCCGCGCAGTGTGCGTTTCGTGGACAGCCTGCCCCGCACGGAAACCGGCAAGCTGCTGAAGAAGAAACTCCGTGAGCAGTACGTCACCGGGCGGTGAGCAACCGTATCGGGCGGTTGACCCGCCCGATACACCGTTGTCCCACTTGTCCTTTCGGGGAAATCACCCGAGATAGACCGACTGCACGTGCTGGTACGAGGCGAGCCCCTCCGGCCCCAGCTCCCGGCCCAGGCCGCTGTCCTTGATGCCGCCGAACGGGCTGTGGTGGTCGATCTGATAGAAGTTCACCCCGATCGTCCCGGTGCGCACGCGGGTGGCAACGGACCGGGCCCGCTCGGGGTCCGCACTCCACACGGTGCCGCCCAGCCCGTAGGCCGACTCGTTGGCGATGCGGACCGCGTCGTCGTCATCCTCGTACGGGATCACGGCCAGCACCGGCCCGAAGATCTCCTCGCGGGCGATGATCGCGTCGTTGTCCACGTCGGCGAAGACGGTCGGCTCGACATACCAGCCCTTGTCCAGCCCTTTCGGCCGGGAACCACCGGCGACGAGCCTCGCCTCTTCGCGCCCCTTGGCGATATACGCCTCGACCCGGTCGCGTTGACGCTCGCTGACCAGCGGCCCGAGGACGGTGCTCCGATCGAACGGATCGCCCACGGGCAGCATGCCCACCATCCCCGCGAACGCGTCGACCACCTCGTCGTACCGGCGGCGCGGGGCGAGCACGCGGGTGCCCAGCATGCAGGTCTGCCCGCTGTTGACCAGCGTGCAGGCGTACATCCTGCGGACCTGCGTCGCGAGATCGACGTCGTCGAGCAGGATCGCGGCCGATTTCCCGCCCAGTTCGAGGGTGACCGGCCGCAGCAACCGGCCGCACACCTCACCGATGGCGCGCCCGGCGCGGGTCGATCCGGTGAACGCGACCTTGTCCACCTCCGGATGCCGCACCAGCGCCGCACCGGTTTCCGGCCCGCCGCTCACGACGTTCAGCACGCCGGGCGGAATCCCCGCTGCCGCAGCGGCTTCCGCGACGAGGAAGGCGTCCAGCGTGGTTTCCGGGGCCGGTTTCACCACGACGGTATCGCCCGCCGCCAGCGCCGGGGCGAGTTTGTAGAAGGTGAGGGTCTGCGGGAAGTTCCACGGCACGATCGCGGCCACCACGCCGATCGGCGCCCGCCGGACCACGGTCGTGCCCCCGCTCGCCGACGGGCGTTCGGCCTCGACCGGCGTATTCCGAAGCAGCCCAGCGTAATAGCGCAGCAGCGTGCCCGGGGTCACCGCCTCGGAGGCCGAGGAGAGGCTGATCGGCATACCGTTCTGGGCGGTGACCAGACGGCCGATCTCGGGCCCGCGTTCGTCCATCGTCTCGGCGAATCGTTCCAGCACCACCGCACGACGCTCCGGCTCCCAGTTCGCCCACCCGGACGGGTCGTCGAACGCACGGCGCGCGGCCGCGACCGCGGCATCGACATCGTCCGAGGAACACAGCGGCGCAACGCCTATCCGTTCCTCGCTGGAAGCCGAGATGATCTCGTATCGATCCGGGCTTCGTGCCGGAACCCATGCACCTTCGATGAAGACGCTGCCGCTGTGTCGATCCATTGTTCGTTCTCTCCGTGATTCGTTCGATCGGGGGGTGATCAGAGGTCCGGCAGCTGCGCGCTGTCGCCGGGCACACTCCAGTTGGCGGTGTCCATGATCGTGTCCAGATGGGCCACGACGTCCTCGATCGACGCATCGGGATTGCGGTATCCCCCGGCCTCCACGATGAGGTTCCGCGCGTAGCGCCCGGCCGAGGCGATCGTTGGCGACGATGCGCGCGCCGCGGCCAGCAGGCGGGCGTAGGCCCGGCCCAATCCGCCGCCGGCTCCGGTGATGATGGCCACCTTGTCATCGAAGCGTAGCTGGTCGATCACAGGCACCTCCGTCGGCGAGCGCGGCGATCGCGCGATTCACGCATTCACTATATTCAACCATCCAGTTGGGTAACGCGCCCCGACCCGCTCGCCTGCCGACGACAGTGAACCCGGCCGAATGGAAGACATTACCGTAACTACTTACTGTATAGTTCGACCGCAGGGTGGCTATGCCACCGCGTACGAACCGTGCCCTGGGGCGCGGCGATGAGAACAGAGGCGAGCCCACCAATGCTGTTGGACGTGACGGCCGATCAGGAGTTCTTCCGGGCGACGACCGAGAAATTCCTGCACGGCCGGGTTCCTGCCGACGAGATACGCCGGCTGCACCGCACCGAGACCGGATTCGATCCGGAGTACTGGCGGCGCGGCGCGGATCTCGGCTGGATGTCGCTGCTGGTCGACGAGGCGGCCGGAGGCGGCACCATCAGCGGTGATCCCGTCGCGGAATTCACCATGATCGCCTACGAATTCGGCCGGCACGCCGCACCGGGCCCGCTGATTCCGGCGAACGTCGTCGCCGCGGCGCTTCAGGACGCCCGGACTCATCCGCAGGTGGTCGCGGGACTGGTCTCGGGCGGCACGATCGCCACCTGGTGCCATGCCGAGCCACTCACGCCCGAGGGGTTCGGCGCGGTGGATCTCGAGATTCGTCCCGAGGGCACGGAACTGGTCCTCGACGGCGTGAAAACCCCGGTGGAGCACGCTCTTTCGGCCCGGTACCTCCTGGTCACCGGACGCACCGGCGATGGGCTCACCCAGGTCCTGGTCCCGGCGGACAGCGCGGGAATTTCCATCGCACCGCTGAATTCGATCGATCTGACCCGCAGGTTCGCCACCGTCACCTTCGACGGTGTGCGGGTGCCCGCCGACGCGGCGGTCGGAGCCGTCGGCGGGGCGGCGCGGCAGATCGAACGGCAACTGCATCTCGCCCTGGCAGGGCAGTGCGCGGAAATGGTCGGCGCGATGCAGACCGGCTTCGACATGACGATGGAGTGGGCCGCGGACCGCTATTCCTTCGGTCGCCCGCTCGCCTCCTACCAGGCGCTGAAACATCGTTTCGCGGACCTGAAGTCGTGGCTCGAGGCAGCACACGCCATCGCCGACAGCGCCGCGGCGGCCCTGGACACGCGCGCTGCGGATTCGGCCGAAATCGTCAGCGCGGCGAAAGCTTTCATCGGAATCCACAGCGTGGAACTGCTCCAGGACTGTATACAACTGCACGGCGGCATCGGCCTGACCTTCGAACACGATCTGCATCTGTACCTGCGCCGGGCCACGGTCGACCGCGGCCTGTACGGAACGCCGGCCGACCACCGGCAACTGATCGCCGAACGCCTCGCGCAGCGGGAAGGACTGGCATGAGCAGCGATATCGAGGACGTCGAGCACTTCCGGCAGCGGGCCCGCACCTGGATTCGCGGCAATCTGGGGCCGTACCTGCCCGAGACGGCCGCGGGACTGCACAACGTCTCGCGCGAGGAACAACTCGCCGCCGTCGCCTACGACCGTGCGCTGCAACGCCGTTTCTTCGACGCCGGATTCGCCGGGATCGCGATTCCCGCGGACTACGGCGGCCGGGGCCTGACCGCCGCGCATCAGCGCGCCTTCAACGAGGAACTCTCCGGCTACGAGTACCCGAGCCGATTCCAGGCCCCGACCATGTGCCCCTGCGCGGCGGTACTGCTGGAATTCGGCACCGAGGAGCAGAAGCGGCAGCACATTCCGGCGATGCTGCGCGGCGAGGAGCTCTGGATGCAGTTCCTGTCCGAACCGTCCGGAGGTTCGGATGTGGCCGCCGCGCTGACCACCGCGGTCCGCGACGGCGAGGACTGGGTGCTCAACGGAGCCAAGATCTGGACCACCGGCGCTTGGTGGTCGGACTGGGGACTGTGCCTGGCGCGCACCAACTGGGATGTGCCGAAACATCGCGGGCTGTCGGTGTTCATCCTGCCCATCCATCAGCCCGGCGTCGAGGTGCATCAGATCGAAATGCTCAACGGCGCAAGGGATTTCTGTCAGGAATTCCTCACCGACGTCCGAGTTCCGGACAGCGATCGGATCGGGAAGATCGACGACGGATGGACCGTCGGCACCCGGTGGATGTTCCACGAACGCATGCTGCTGAACTCCCCCTACGTCACCCATCCGGTCGAGACGGTCCGGGCGGGCAGCACCCCGTCGCACATCCAGGTCGCCGCCGAGGCGGGAGTTCTGCACGACGCCCGGATCCGCGATCTGATCGGTGAGGCGCGGACACTGGAGGTGGTCGAGCGGGCCCTGCAACAGCGCATCGGCGCGGGCGTGCAGTCTGGCAAGCTGCCGCATCAGGCCGCGGCCATCGGCAGGCTCTTCAACGGCGTCTCCCATGTGCGCACCGCCGCAATCGCTTTCGACATCGCCGGATCCGGCGGCGCGATCTGGTCGCCGGACGAACCCGCCGCGGCCGGGGCCGGTGAGTCCTTCCTCATGCGGCAGGTGTCGTGTATCGGCGGCGGCACCACCGAGATGGCCCGCAATGTGATCAGCGAGCGGGTGCTCGGCATGCCCCGGGAATCCGCGCCCGATCCCAATCTTCCGTTCCGGGACGTCCCGCGCGGCAGGACGAACCGATGACCGCTCCCCTGCGATTCGGCCTGGGACTGCACGGGCTGCGGATCGAGCGCTGGGCCGAGGTCGCCGAGGAGGCCGACCGGCTCGGCTTCGAATCCGTCTGGATCCCCGAACATCTCGTAGTCCCGCTGGACGCCACCGGCAGCCCGGTCGCCGGGCAGGACCATTCGCCGATACCGTCGGACATCCCGGTCCTGGACGCGCTCGGCGTGCTGTGCCACCTGGCCGCGCGCACGACGCGAATCCGGTTGGGCACCAACGTGTACAACATCGGCCTGCGACATCCGTTCATCACCGCCCGCGCCGCCACGACGGTGGATCTGCTGTCCGGCGGGCGGCTCGCGTTCGGCATCGGCGCGAGTTGGCTGCGTGCCGAATGGGAGGCTGTCGGACTGGATTTCGATCGACGCGGAGCCAGGGTGGACGAGGCCATCGAGGTCTGCCGCCGACTATGGTCCGAGCCGACGATCGAGCACCACGGCGAGTTCTTCGACTTCGCCGCAACGGCTTTCGAGCCCAAACCGGTGCAGCCCGGCGGGCCCGCGCTGCACATCGGCGGGGACGGCCCGGCCGCGCTGCGCCGCGCCGCGACGGTCGGCGCCGGATGGATTCCGATGAATCACGACCTCGACCGGCTACCGGGCTCGCTGGCCCGGCTGAGCGAACTCGCCGAACGCCACGGACGCGGCACGCCGATCGAGGTGACCGTGCATGGCCGGGTGGACCGCATCGAGGACATCGAACCGTATGTGGCCGCCGGGGTGACGCGCCTGATCGTCCAGCCGTGGACCCGATCCCGCGAGGCGATCGACGCGATCCGCCGGTTCGCCGCGGAGGTCCTGCGCCCGCTGGCTTCCTCCCCCGACCCGCGGCCTACGGACGACGTTGTACCGCAACGTATTTCCCACGAGAACTCGTCTCACTGAGGAGCACACCATGGAACTCGAGGATATGATCCTGGTCAGCATCGACGACCATATGATCGAACCGCCCGACATGTACCGCAACCACGTCCCCGCCAAATGGCGCGACGACGCGCCCAAGGTGGTCCGCAACGACCAGGGTGTCGACGAGTGGGTGTTCCAGGGTGAGGCCACCTCGACGCCGTTCGGCATGGCCGCCACGGTCGGCTGGCCGCGCGAGGAGTGGGGTTTCAACCCGGGCGCGTACTCCGAGGTCCGGCCGGGCTGCTTCGACGTGCACGAACGCGTGCGGGACATGAACGCCAACGGGGTGCTCGCCTCGTTGTGCTTCCCGACCATGGCCGGATTCAATGCCCGCACCTTCCACGAAGCGCGGGACAAAGAGATCTCCCTGGTGATGTTGCAGGCCTACAACGACTGGGCGATCGACGAGTGGTGCGGAAGCTATCCCGGCCGGTTCATTCCGCTGGGCATCGTGCCCATGTGGGATGTCGACCTGGCGGTGGCCGAGGTGCACCGGCTCGGCAGGAAGGGCTGCCGCTCGATCAGCTTCCTGGAAACCCCGCACGTACAAGGCTTTCCGAGTTTCCTGTCCGGGTACTGGGATCCGATGCTGGCCGCGCTGTGCGAGGAGAACATGGTGCTCTCGCTGCATATCGGCGCGGGATTCGAGGTGATCAAGCGCCCCGCCGAGGCTCCGGTGGATCACCTGATGGTGCTGGCCTGCCAGATCAGCGCGATCACCGCGCAGGACCTGCTGTTCGGACCGACGCTGCGGAAGTTCCCGGACCTGCGGGTAGCACTGTCCGAGGGCGGAATCGGTTGGATCCCTTTCTATTTCGACCGCATCGACCGGCACGTCACCAACCAGTCCTGGCTGCAGGCCGATTTCGGCGGGAAGCTCCCCTCGGAGGTGTTCCGGGACCACATTCTGGCCTGCTACATCACCGATCCGTCCGGCCTGGCGGTGCGCGACCGGATCGGCGTGGACATCATCGCGTGGGAGTGCGACTACCCGCACACCGACACCACCTGGCCCGAATCACCGGAGTTCGCCTGGCGTGAATTCACCGAAGCGGGTGTCACGCCGGAGGAGATCCACAAGATCACCTGGCAGAACTCCTGCCGGTTCTTCGACTGGGATCCGTTCGCGCACACCCCCAGGGAGCAGGCGACGGTCGGGGCGCTGCGTGCCGCGGGGCGCGATGTGGATGTGACACGCATGCCGCGGGCGCAGTGGCGCGAGCGCAACGAAGCCGCCGGAATCGGTATCTTCTGACCGGAATTACACCCGGGCCTCCCAGCCCGGCATCGACGCCTGTAACCAACCAGATGGTCAGGAATGCTCTACGATGAGCTGATCGAACCGTACCCCACAGGACGGGGACGGCAGCACATCAGCGGAGGGAGCATCGTGCCCAGACCATCTCGGCGCACCGAGGTGTACGCGACTGCGGCGCGGGTGATTCGCGAACAGGGCTACGCCGCGGCGACGATGGATTACATCGCAGACGAGGTCGGCCTCAACAAGGGCACGCTCTATCACTACTACCCCTCCAAGAGCGCCATCCTGTACGAACTGCTGTCCGTGCAGATCGACGCGACGCTCAAACTGGTCTCCCGGGTGCCGAAGGAGGGCACCCCCACCGAGCGCATGCGCGAACTGGTCCGCCTGCAGTTCGATCATGTGGCCACCAAACACGATGAGCTCGTGGTCTTCTTCCAGGAACTGCCCTGGATCTCGCAGCACCTGCCCGAGGATCAGGTGCAGGATCTGCGCGCCCGCATCGACAAGTACGAGCAGTTCACCAGACAGCTGCTACGCAAGGGAATTCGCACCGGCGAGTTCCGCGACCTCGATGTCGACGCGGTGATGTATTCGATCATCGGCGTGCTGGGCTACGTGCCGAACTGGTTCCGCCCGTCCACGGGCAAGGCGCAGACCATGCTCGTGGATGAGCTCACCGAGTTCGTTCTCAACGCCATCGTGCGGAAATAGCCGCCGCCCGGTTCGGCAAGGGCCGGCGCGGTCAGCGCGAGACCCACAGGCGGTCGGCGGCCGGGTTGCGGATGAGCGCGTCGGTCAACTCGCGCAGGCGGCCGGCGCGGCGGCCGGAACGCAGCTGCATCGCCTTGGCTCGGCGGAAGTGGTGGTGCAGAACGTGTTCCACGGTGGTGCCCACGCCGCCGTGGATCTGCGCGGCGGTCAGTGCGATCTCCACGTAGGAGCGACCGGCGACGAACAGGGCGATGGCGGCGGGCACCGGATCCGTACCGGGTGCGGTCGTGGTCTCCAGGGCCTCGTCATAGGTCAGCTGGGCGGCGTCCGCGGCGATCGCCATGCGGGACAGGTGGTGGCGCACCGCCTGGAATCCGCCGATGGGCCGGCCGAACTGGACACGTTCGCGCGCGTAGCGGGTGGTGAAGTCCAAGACCGCGGCACAGCCTCCGACCATCACCGCCGCCCGCAGCAGATTCGCGCGGGACAGCGCGTACCGCAGCTCGGGACCGGCCAGGTCGTCGGCGATCACGAACTCCGAATCCAGCCGCAGCCCATCGAGATTCAGCCGAGCCGCACGCTCGTTGTCGACGCTGCGCACCGGCACATACCGGTCCGATATCCGATCGCGAGGTATCACCGCACCGAGCCAGCGGTCCTCGGCATTCTGGTCGCCGGAGTCGTGCGGGATCAGCAGAACCACCATCTCGCACTGATCCAGCCACTCCACCACCACGGCCGGTCCCGATAGGCGGTAGCCCCCGCCGAGGGTCGTCTCCGCATGCGGGCCGCCATCCGGCGGTGCGACCAGCGCGTGTGCCCGGCCGGAGGCGATATCGGCGAGTACGGGATCGAAACGCAGGCCGGAATCGATCACCCCGAGTGCGGCCGCGGTGCGGGCAGTCGCCAGCCACGGCGACGCGAATCCGGCGCGCCCGCACTCCACGGCCACCGCCGCCGTCGCGCCGAATCCGCCGTCCAGGCCGCCGACCCGGCCGGGCAGCCCCGCGGCCGTCCAGCCCAACTCGCACAGCTGTTTCCAGCGCTCGGGCTCGTACCCGCCAGCGGACGCCTCCTGCTCGTTGAGGTAGGTGTTGTCCACGAAATCCGCCAGGAGTTCCCGCGCGGCCGACCCGAGCAGCGCGCTGTCACCGATCTGGGACGTCTCGGTCATTTCGTCATCCCCAGCCCGCGCGTCGCGATGATGTCCAGCTGAATCTCGTTCGTACCGCCACCGAATCGCCACACCGGCGAGGACCGCAGGCCGCGTTCCAGATGTCCTTGTGCCGGAGCGAATTCCGATCCGTAGGCGACCGTGCCGTCCTCGCCGATCAGGTCGAGCCCGAGATCGCAGATCCGCTGACGCAGTTCACCCCACCAGACCTTGTTCGCCGACGCCTCCGCGTAGGGCACCCGGCCCTCGGCGAGAATCCGCGCTCCGCGCTGCGCGAACAATCGGCAGATCTCCACGTCGACGGCGAGTTCGCCGATGGTGGTCTGTACCTCGTGCGCGGCGGCGGTGTCCTCGTCGAGCAGTCCGGCGGCATCGGCCCAGCCGACCAATTGCCGCAGCTCCCAACGAGGTTCGTTGTGATAGAACATCCGCTCGAAGTTGAGGGCGGCGGTGATCGCCGCCCACCCCTCGTTCTCCTCCCCGACCCGCTGCTCGGCGGGGACGCGCAGATCGTCCAGGAATACCGCGTTGGTGCGCTCGCCGCCCTGAGTGATGATGGGCCGCACCGTGATACCGGGCGCGTCCATCGGCGTGATGAGCAGGCTCACCCCTTTGTGCCGCGATTCCACGCTCCCGGTGCGCACGGCCAGCCACAGGTGCGTGGCCACCGACGCGCCGGTCGTCCAGATCTTCTGACCGTTGACCACGTAGTCGTCACCGTCGCGAACGGCCCTGGTGCGCAACGAGGCCAGATCGCTGCCCGCGTCCGGTTCGCTGTATCCGATCGCGAACTCCAGGTCACCGGCGAGGATGCGCGGCAGGTACTGCCGTTTCTGCGCTTCGCCGCCCAGCCGGATCAGCACCGGGCCGATCGAGTTCAGCGTGAGCAGGCCGTTGGGCAGGCGGCGGTCGTACAGTTCCTCGGCGAACAGCCAGTGCTCCAACGGACTTCGCCCCTGTCCGCCGAATTCGCGCGGCCACGACACACCCAGCCACCCGTCGGCCCCGAGCCTGCGCAGGAATGCGCGGCCGTGCTCCCTCGGCTGCATCGGATCCTCGATGTTCTCCCGCCGGGTCGCCTCGACCAGCGCGGGATCGAGGCCGTCGAGATACGCGCGCAAGTCGGTCAGGAAGGCCCATTGACCTTGGCTCAGAAGGGATTTCATGCGTAAGTCCTCAACTCGTCTCCCGCCCACCGGAATTCTTCGCGCCGTCTCGCAGAACGCGCCGGGTGAGCCGATCCAGTGCCGCGCGGGTGTCCGGATCGTCGAACAGCGCGAGTTGCGCCGAGTACTCGGCGCGCAGTTGCTCGGACATGGTGTTGTCCATGGCGCGACGCAGCAGCCGCTTGTTCCACTGGAGCCCACCGGAGGGCATGGCGGCGATCTGCTGGGCGAGTTCCATTGCACCGCTGAGTAATTGGTCGTCATCGAGGATCCGGGAGACAAGGCCCAGCTCGCGAGCCTGCGCGGCGTCCAGCAGGCGGGCGCTGAACAGCAACTCCGCGGCGGCGGACAGTCCCACGGTGCGCGGCAGCAGATAGCTCAGGCCGAGTTCGGGAGCCAGGCCCGCCGGAGCGAATCCCGTACCGAGCCGTGCCGAGCGCGCGGCGAAACGGATGTCGTGCAGCAGCGCGACGGCCAGCCCCCCGCCGACCGCCGATCCGTTGACCGCCGCGATCGTGGGCTTCTCCAGGTTCCAGATGCGCTCGGTCCAGCGCCCGGCGTTCCCCGTCTCGTCGAGACCTCGTTGCCCCGGCGACAGCGACGGCAAGCCCTTGTCACCGCCGATCAACTCGCTGACCAGCAGCTCCCGCGCGGGCAGATGCGCGACCGCGTCGAAATCCCGCACGTCGGCCCCGACGCAGAACGCGTCGGCGGTGCCGGTGGTCACCACTACGTGAATGCCGTCGTCCCGCCCGGCCTCGTCGAATGCCCCGGCCAGATCCCGAAACATCGTGCCGCCCACCGCATTATGACGATGCGGCCGGTTCAGCCGCAGCAACAGCACCGGACCGTGACGCTCGGCAACCACATCCGCGCCGTCCGGTGGGTCGGCGCGAATCTTCCCCTCACTCAACGTCTTTCCCTCCGTCATGCGATATCACCCGCGGCGCGCAACGTCTCGATCTCCGCGACGCTCAGGCCCCACTCGGACAGCACCTCGTCGGTGTGCTGCCCCGGGTGCGGAGCCGGGCCCGCGATCCGGGCCGGAGTCCGGTCGAATCGCGGGGCCGCACTGGGCTGTACCACACCGGCGACCTCGGTGAAGGTGCCGCGCCGGACGTTGTGCGCATGGTCCGGGGCCTCCCAGGGCGAGAGGACCGGCGCGAAACATGCTTCCGCGCCCTCGAGGACTTCGCACCACTGCTCGCGCGTACGCGTCATGAACACCTCGGTCAATCGGGCTCGCAGGGCGGGCCAGTGCGCCGGATCGTTCTGCTGTTCCACCGGAATATCGTTCAGCTCCAACGCTTTCAGCAGATTCGCGTAGAACTGCGGTTCGATCGCGCCCACCGAGATCCACTCACTGTCGGCGGTCTCGTACACGTCGTAGAACGGCGCACCGGAGTCCAGCAGATTCGTCCCGCGTCGCGTTCCCCACTGCCCCATCGCCCGCATACCGTAGAGGAAACCGTTGAGCAGCGCCGAGCCGTCGACCATCGCGGTGTCCACCACCTGCCCGCGGCCCGAACGCGCCCGTTCGGTCAGTGCGGCGCAGATGCCGAGTGCCAGTAGCATTCCCCCGCCGCCGAAGTCGCCCACGTAGCTCAGCGGCGGCACCGGTCCCTGCCCCTCGCGCCCGATCGACCACAGCGTCCCGGACAGCGCGAGATAGTTGATGTCGTGACCGGCGTAGGTCGCGTACTGCCCCTCCCGGCCCCACCCGGTGATCCGGCCGTAGACCAGCCGCGGATTGCGCTCGAGGCATATCTCGGGCCCGGCGCCCAACCGCTCCATCACTCCGGGCCGGAAACCCTCGATCAAGACGTCGGACCGTTCGGCCAGCCGCAGCAGCAGCTCGACCCCACCGGGCGATTTCAGATCGATGCCGATCGACCGGCGTCCCCGCGACAGCACGTCCGGCGGCGACGCGTCGTTCCGCCCCACGACGTTCCGCACCCGATCCACGCGCACCACCTCGGCCCCGAAATCACTGAGGAGCATCGCACCGAACGGCCCCGGCCCGAGCCCCTGCACCTCGAGCACACGGACGCCGGCCAGTGGCCCGCTGCGTCCCTCGGTCGGCCTCACCGCCGCACGCCCCTCGCCGCGACCGACCGCGGCCACACCGCGCAGGCGCCCGCGCGACCGGCATCCGCCTGGTGCGCTGCCTCCGCCTCGCGGGCAGCCTCGGGCACGGTCTTCACCGCGACAACGAATTCCGCTGCGACGCCGCGAAATTCATGTTCCATGAGCCACACTCCGCCGGGCGGATACGGATCGACGACCTGCCCGCACTCCCGGGGCGAGCCGAGAACCCGCTCGCCGAGGATGGCGCGAGGCGCCTGCGTCGATGGCCGCGGACTGGCCGTCACCGCGCACCGGCGTCTTCGGTGTCGAAGTAGAACTGTCTGGACCAGCGGCGGAACTTGGCGTAGGCATCGGCCTCGCGTCCGGCGAACGGTGGATGCTCGACGTACCGCTGGTGCTCCCAGATGTCGAAGTCCTGCCGGATCTGGCCCTTCTGAAAGGTGATCATCCGCCCGGATCGGCCCGTCGGCTCGACGCCGTCGTCGCCGGGTTCGCGGGTCGCGGTGATCGTGTCGAACAGTCGCGAGTGCTCGGCGTCGACCGGCGTGGTGGCGGTCAGCTGGGAGGTGATGAAGTCGCCGAGTTTGAACCGGGCGTTCGACAACCCCAAACCCCAAGCCTCCGTTTCGATCTCGCCTTCCACCTCGCCGTCCGGGGTGAGCCAGGTCGATTTCTTGCCCGCCCCGAACAGGAAGCCGATCCGGGTGTGCAGGTAGTGTTCCTTCTCCTCCCACATCAGCGAGTGTCCGGCGCGTCCGGCACCGTGCACCCACATGAAGTGCTCGAAGTCGGGCGTGTTCTCCACCGGTGACTGCGGAATGATCTTGCGGACGCCGATGTGGTCCGCGCCCTGCGGGTAGACGGGGTAGAAGGTGTCCTCGTCGAAGAATTCGGTGATGCCCGGCCACTCCCAGAACGGCTCCCGGCCGAAGGCGTCGTACCAGGTCAACATGAGCCCGGCCTGTTCACGCACCGGCCACGCCGAAATCCCCACGCGTCGTTCGGCATCCGTGTCGTACGGGATCTTCCCCAGACCGCCGTCACGCCGCCACTGCCAGCCGTGGAACGGGCATTCGATGCACTCGCCGCGGACGGCCCCGCCGTACCCGAGATGCGCGCCCAGATGCGGGCAGTACGCGTCCAGCAGGGACAGCGCACCGCTCTCGGTCCGGAACATCACCAGCTCTCGATCGAAGTACTTCGCCGCCTTCACTTCGCCGCGCGCCAATTCCGCCGAATAGCCGATCTGGTACCAGCCGGTGGGAAATACCTCGTATGGCCAATCTCGCATGCTGCGCATCCCCTCGGGCGAATGGGCCGATGCCGTCGTTATCGACCATTCAGTTGGGTACAATACATCCGACCATACAAGACCTTGTCAAGGCCGCCTGCACACGATTACCCACCATACAGTTGGAAATCTTTCGAAGATGTAACCCACGATTCGGTTGGGTTGGTACGGTCTCGGCAACGCCGACGCCACGGGTATCGGCCGCGCGATGCGGGCACAGTCCCCGCGCTCTCGGCAAGGAGGACACGGCCGATGACCACATCGCAGACGAGCACGACCGGCACGGGCGAACCCGAGGCGCTGTCGGTGTGGCAGGCGGCCCGGCTCGATCTTCCTGCGGAGGAATCGATCCCGCAGGTCCTGGCCCGGCAGGTCGCCACGGGAGGCGATCGCCCGGCCCTGCTGTGGTCCACCGGCGACGACCTCGCGCAGCTGACGTTCACCGAGCTTTCGAACGCGGCCACCACCGTCGCCCACGCGTTGGCGGCCGCGACCACCCCCGGCGACCGGGTGGCCATCTGGTCCCGCAACAGCGTGGAATGGATTGTCCTGCAATACGGTTGCGCGCTGGCCGGGCTGATCGTGACGCCGTTCAACACCGCATGGACCGATCCCGAGGTCCGCTACGCCATGGAACTGACCACCCCCGCTCTCGTCTTCGGCGGCCTCGATCGCGCCGGAAACTCACTCGCCCAACGCGCGAACGGTCTCTGCGCGCCCGCCGCGGTGATGGATCTGGCGGATGTGCGCGAATGGGCCGCGAACGCCCCCGGAGCGCCGCTGCCTGCGGTTCACCCGCAGGATCGGTTCCTGATCCAGTTCACCTCCGGCACGACCGGCCGGGCCAAGGGCGCGACGCTCAGTCACCGCGCGCTGCTCAACGCCGCACACGCCCGACTCGTGCACGACAGCCCGGCCGAGCGCGACGTCTGGCTCAATCCCGTCCCGTATCACCACGTCGGCGGGTTCTGCCACATCGTGCTCGGCGGGCTGATCACCCGGGGCGCACTGGTGGTGATGGACCGATTCGATGCCGACGAGATGGTCCGGCTGCTGCGGCGCGGCCTGATCACCAGTCTCGGCGGTGTCCCGACGATGATCACCGACATCATCGACCGGATCGGCGAGGACGGCCGGGACACCGGCCTGGTCTCGGTGGGCTCCGGCGGCGCGACGGTCACCCGCCACCTCATCGAGAAGGTCCGAAAAGTGCTGGGCGCCAACGTTTCCGTGACCTACGGGCAGTCCGAATGCCCGACGATCACGCACACCCCGCCCGACGCGGATCCCGATACCGTCGCCACCACGATCGGCCGCGCGGTGGCCGGTACGGAGATCCGGATCGTGGACCCGGATTCCGACCGCATCCTGCCGCTCGGACAGATCGGCGAAATCCGCGTGCGCTCACCGCATTCGATGGACGGCTACTGGGGGATGCCCGAGCGCACCGCGGAAACCATCGGCCCGGACGGCTTCCTGCGCACCGGCGACCTCGGCTCGATGGACGCCGAGGGCTACCTCACCTTCCACGGCCGCAAGCGTGATGTGATCATCCGCGGCGGGGAGAACGTCTATCCGGTCGAGATCGAGGAAGTGCTCGTCACGCATCCGGCCGTCGCACAGGTGGTTCTGGTCGGCGTCGACGACGAACGCCTCGGCGAACGCGTCGTCGGCGTCGTGGTGCCCGTGCCGGGCGCGACGGTCACCGGTGCGGAGCTGACCGAGTTCCTGCGAGATCGCTTCGCGTACTTCAAGATTCCCGGCGCGTGGCTGTTCACCGACTCGCTGCCGATGACCGCCTCCGGAAAGATCCAGCGGTTTCGCGTGCGCGAGCAGGCCAATGCGGCAACCGGTGACACGCCACTTGCCGACGCACATCGTCGGTAATACCATCGAGGACGCGGCCACGCGGCCGCACCACAGGCAGAAAGCCGAGGCACGATGACTCCACCGACACACGGTGCCGACAGCTCCGCACCCGAGAATGTCCCGCTGGTCGACTACCTGGTACTCGAACCCACACCGCACCTGGTGGCGAACCGCTGCCGGAACTGCGGAGCCCGGTTCTTCGACCGGCGCAACGCCTGCGCGAAATGCTTTGCCACCGAATTCGATTCGGCGGATATCGCGACCGAGGGCACGGTCCGGACCTTCTCCATCGTCATGGTCGCCGCACCCGGCATCGACGTCCCGTTCGTGCCGGCGGTCGTCGACTGCGACGGCACCAGCGTGCGCGCCAACCTCGTCAATATCGAACCCACCAGCGACCGGATCAAACCCGGGTTGAAGGTTCGCCTCACCACCTTCCCGATCGGCGCCGACACCTCCGGCGCGGTCGGCGTGGGCTTCGGGTTCGAACCGATCGGAGCATGAACATGAGCGGCGACTCCTCCGTGTGGATCCTCGGAATCCACATGACCAAATTCGGGAAGCACGTCGACAAGGACCTGGTCGACCTGGCCAGCGAGGCGGCCCTGGGCGCACTCGCCGACGCCGGGGTCACCATGGACCGGATCGGCGTGCTGGCCTCGGGCAACCTCATGTACGCCCAGGCCGGGCTCGGACAGCAGTTGCAGAAACAGATCGGCCAGACCGGCATCCCGGTCTACAACGTCGCCAACGCCTGCGCCACCGGCGCCACCGCGCTGCGCACCGCGATCATGGCCATCAAGGCCGGCGAATGCGATTTCGGTCTCGCCGTCGGCGTCGAAAAGCTCTCCGGCGCAGGCCTTCTCGGCGTCTCCGCGAAACCTCCCCAGTCCGAGACCTGGACCCGCTCGGGACGGTTCGGCGCGATCGAACCGCTGGACGGGCGGGTCGGCACCGAGACGATGCCGGGCGTCTTCGCGCAGATCGGCCTCGAGTACGAACACAAGTACGGCGGAACCGATTTCGAACTGTTCGCGCGGATCTCGGAGAAGAACCACGCGCATTCGACGCTGAATCCCCTTGCCGCATACCAGAAGCGGCTCTCGCTCGAGCAGATCATGGGCGATGTGATGATCGCCTACCCGAACACCCGGCCGATGTGCTCGGCCAATACCGATGGCGCGGCGGCCGCGGTCGTGGTCAGCGGTGAGCGGCTACGCACGCTGTCGCTCGAACAGCGCCGCCGGGCGATCAAGATCTCGGCCTCGGTACTGACCACCGATCCCTACGAGGAAGCCTGCCAGGTCCTGCCGAACGTCAACACCCTCACCCGCAACGCCGCGCGGACCGCCTACGAACAGGCGGGCGTCGCACCGGCGGATCTCGACCTGGTCGAACTGCACGACTGCTTCGCCACCGCCGAACTCGTGCACTACGACAACCTGATGCTGTGCGAACCGGGCAACGCCGTCGACTTCTTCCGATCCGGGGCGACCTGGCGCGACGGCCGAACCCCGGTCAACGTCTCCGGCGGCCTCGAATCCAAGGGGCACCCGATCGCCGCGACCGGCATAGCCAATATCTGGGAGGTCGCCACGCACCTGCGCGGTGAAGCGGGCCAGCGCCAAATCGACGGCGCCACAGTAGGACTCGCCCATGTCATCGGTCTCGGATCCGCTTGCGGAGTGCACATTCTCGAAAAATCCGGGGTCTGACGCTCAGCCGGGCACGATCCCGCCGGTACGGTTGGCGAACCACTGGACCATCGCGGAGGGCTCATGGCAGGCAGGAAATCGGTGCAGCCGGCACACGAGCCGGTGCACGCCGTGCGCCCGCAACCCCAGGGCCGCGGCCGACCGCGGGACGCCGACGTCGACCGGCGGATCATCGCCGCGGCCCAGCAGGTCTACACCGATCGCGGTTGGGCGGGATTCAATTTCGACGTCGTGGCCAAGACCGCCGGAGCCAGTAAGGACGCGATCTATCGCCGGTACGAATCGCGGATGCAGCTGCTGATCGCCGCCCTTTCCGTTCCCGCCGCAGCGTCCCGATTCGACCCGGAAGCCACGCTGCGCGACCGTCTCGTGCAGATCGCCCGGGACGTGCTCAACAGCTGGGTCGATCCGAACGGCCTGCTGGTATTCCGCATATTCGTCGAAGCCGCCTCGAACCCGGAACTGCTCGAGGCGTACCACCACCAGGTGGCATTCCCGCACGTACGCCGCATGCGCGACACCATCCGGCAGGCGATCCACGACGGCACCCTGTCCGACATCGACAGCTCGACCGCCTTCATCGACGCCCTGATCGGCGGCCTCATGATGCACGTCCTGGCCACCCCGCCGAATCTGCGGGAAACGATGCTCGACAAGTCCGAAAACTATCTCACCGGGTACGTCGACCTGCTGCTTCGCGGCGCGGGCTATCAGCCGGAGAGCCAGCGCGATCAGGACTGAGACCGGGGCAGCAGTCGAACGGCCGGACCGTACGGGAGAGCGCCGCTAACTCGGTTTCGGAAGTTCGCAGTTGGCCACCCGCGGATCGACGCCCATGTAGTTGAGCGGGCCCGCGATCACGTTCAGCGCGATGGTCCCGAAATCGGCGCAGTTCTGGCTCGCATGGGTCAAGTATCCGCGCTGTGCCGCCGCGACCGCACCCACAACCAACCACACGAAGACCAGTAGAGACAACAATCGGCTCATGGTATCGGCTCCTATCGGGCGCTGCCCCGGTCAGTCCAGCACGCTTGAATCATACGTGCACGAATACCGTTGTGCCGCATTATCTGTACCGGGCGCACGAGACCCGGTGATTCGATCAGGCGGGCCGGCACCGCGCCAGGAATCGGCGGATCTCGCGGGTGCGCTCGTCGTCCTCGGGGGCGCGGCCGAGGAAGCCGCCGTGGCTCGCGGCCTCCCAGACGTGCAGATCGGCGGGAACGTCGGCGGCGCGAAGGGCGCGGTGCAGGCGCACGGTGTCCGAGAGCAGGACGTCGCGAGTGCCGGATAGCAGAATGGCCGGCGGGAAGCCCGCGGTGAAATCACCGAAGACGGGCGACAGATACGGGTCGCGCAGGTCGTGACCGGCGGCGTACAGCAGCGGGGCGGGCGAGGGGGCGAGCAGGTTGTCCAGGCCCAGGTTGGTCTGCCAGGTGTCGCCGGATTCGGTGAGATCGGCTGCGGGCGTTGCCAAGACGACACCCGCGGGCAGCGGCAGCCCTTCGTCGCGGGCGCGCAGCACGGTCGCGGCCGCCAGATTCGCGCCCGCGGACACCCCGCCGACGACGATCTCCCCCGCATCGCGCCGCTCCAGCAGCGCCCGGTAGGCGGCCAGGCAGTCGTCGAGCGCGGCGGGGAACGGATGGTCCGGCGGCATTCGGTAGTCGACCGACCACGAGTGCACCCCCACCCGGTACGCGTTGTCGATGCCGCGCGTGCGGCAGAGTTCGCCACCGCCCTGGATGAACGCGCCGCCGTGGATCTCCAGGTAAACGCGGCGATCTCCGGGTTCGACACCGTCGGGAGTGATCGCGAGAACCCGAGCCCGGCCGACCGGAATCTCCTCGACCTCCGCGTGCGCACCCGACCCCGGCGCCATTCGCAGCGCCGTGCCGTCGAGTTCCGCGATCAGCGCTCGCCAGGCCTCCGGATCGTCCAGCGGCGGCCACTGCGGTGTGGCGAACAGCGGCCCGAGCGCGAGGATCGCCCGAGCCTGTTCGCTGACCGAGGTCGGCACCGGGATCTCGCGAGCGGGCAGGCGCAGCATGGCCCGCGCATCGCTGGTCGTCATCGTCGACTCCTTGAAAACGTCAATCTTGTAACAGAGAATATCAATCTGCTCCAGAAGACCGGCCGTGACGGAAGTGAAAAGATGACGCTGAGCCTGGACCCGGAACTGTTGCGGGAGTTGGCCGCCATGGCGGGATCCCGCACGGCCGCGCCGCCGGTGGCACGCGGCGACTGGCGCGCCCTGCGGGAGCGGTCCGATGAGGGCCTGGCCCGGCTCACCGCGACGCTGCCGGAGTTGCCGTCGGTGAAACGCACGCCCTACACCGCGATCTCGCGGGATGGGACGCGAATCGATCTGCGCTGGTACGCATCCGACTCGCACGATCTCACGACTCCCGGTCCCGCCGTGGTGTTCCTGCACGGTGGCGGAATGATCTGCGGCTCTGTGGATCTCTACGATCGGCACCTCGCCGGATACGCCGCCGAAAGCGGGGTACCGATGCTGGCAGTGGATTACCGGCGCGCACCGGAATATCCACACCCCTGCCCGGTCGAGGACTCCTTCGCGGCGCTGATCTGGTTGCGTTCGCACGCAACGGAACTCGGCGTCGATCCGAACCGGGTGGCGGTGATGGGCGACAGTGCGGGCGGCGGGATCACCGCGGGCCTCACGCTGGTCGCACGGGAACGCGATGTGCCGGTGGCCAAACAATTGCTGATATACCCGATGCTCGACGACCGCACCACCGTGCCGGACCCGGCGCTGCTCCCGTTCGCCGGTTGGTCCTACGACGACAACTACACGGGTTGGCATGCGCTGCTGGGAGATTCGATCGGCGGCCCCGACGTGCCGGAGACCGCCGCACCGGCCCGCGCCGCCGACCTGTCCGGCCTGCCGCCCGCATATCTCGAGGTGGGCGGCCTGGACATCTTCCGCGACGAGACCATCGACTACGCCCGCAGGCTCGCGGCAAGCGGCGTACCGGTCGAATTACACGTCCACCCCGGCTGCCCGCACGGATACGACCAACTCAGCGCCGCACCGGATGTCGTGCGCCGCGCCCGAGCCGATCGGATGCGCGCCCTGGGCGCCTTCTGATCGTACGACGTCCAGCACGGCGACAGTCTCAATTAACCAACCATTTGGTTGACTATCTGCCAGCTGGATAGGTATCCGCGCCAGTTGGCGAAGCATCTGCCAAAGTGTAGCCGACTAGTCAGTTGGGTTGCTATGGTATCGGCGACCAACGGCACGCCGACCGGTCGTGCGCAGCGGGACCGCACAGTACGACGCGAGAACCGCAGTTCGTCGGCCCGCCCTGCGACCGGACCTCCGCGGCCCGGCAGTCCCGGATACCCGGGCAGGGAACGGGCGACGAGCCATGCACCCACAACGAGAGCACCGCGACGACAGCGGGGAGATCAGTTCGCGTCTTCCCCTGTCCTGCAGAAGATCTCCGCATCAGATGAGCAGAAGGCATGCGAACGTTTTCACCGGAAGTGAGTAGAGCACGCGATACCGGCCCGCGAAGGGGCCGGACCGCAAGGCGCGATGGCGCGCCGGAGGGAGGGGCCCG
>NZ_BDBQ01000131.1 GCF_001613065.1 Nocardia miyunensis NBRC 108239 | reverse complement strand
CACTGACCCAGAACAGATGCGCTCCCGCTCTCCGCGATCGCGCGGAGAGCGGGAGCGTCGAAATCGTCTACCGGACAGCGCGTCTCGGGTTCATGCCCGGGTCACCGCGCGGTTGCGGGCATACTCGGCGAAGTCGTCGAGTACGGCGGGCTCGGTCAGCGCGTCGGCGGATGCGACCGTGTCGGGTTCGGCCCCGAGCAGAATCTTCTTGACCGGAACTTCCAGCTTCTTACCTGTGCGGTTGTAGGGAACACCTCGGACCCCGACGATCCGGTCCGGGACATGCCTCGGCGAGAGCGCGGACCGGATTCGTGACTTCAGTTCCGCGCGAAGGGTTTCCTCGACCAATGCACCGGCGCGGGGCACGACGAACAGAATCAACTCCCCCACCCCGCCCTCGCGGTCTTCCAGATGCACCACGAGGCTGTCGGCGATCTCGTCGACGTCCTGAAGCACGCGATAGAACTCGCCCGTTCCGAGGCGCACACCGCCGCGGTTGAGGGTGGCGTCCGAACGGCCGGTGATGACGCAGGTTCCCTCGGCCGAGAACCGGCACCAGTCACCGAACCGGAACACGCCGGGATAACGATCGAAATAGGTGTCGCGCAACCGATTACCGTCGGTGTCACCCCACAAGCCGATGGCCATCGACGGCATGGGCGAGGTGATCACGAGTTCGCCCAGTTCACCGATCACGGTGGCCCCGGTGTCGTCGAATGCCCTGACGTCCACGCCCAGGCTCGCGCCCGACATCTCCCCCGCCCAGACCGGTTGCAGCGGGGATCCCTGCACCAGACCGGTGCACACATCCGTTCCACCACTGCCGACGTTCAGCAGGACGCGCCTGCCGAACTGCTCGAACACCCAGCGAAACCCCTCGGTGGGGAATGGCGCGCCGACGACGCCGATCTGCCGCAGACGCTCGAGTCCGAACTCCTGCGCGGGCCGGACTCCCTCCTTCCGGCAGGCCATCAGATATCCGGGGCTCGCTCCCATCAGCGTCGCGCCGGTGTCCTCGACGAGTCGCCACTGCGCGCGCAGATCCGGATAGAGCGGATTCCCATCGATCATGACGATCGACGCCCGGGTCAACAGGACCGACGCCAGCAGGTTCCACATCATCCACGCGGTGGAGCTGAACCACAGCAACCGATCCCGCGGCCCGAGATCCCAGTGGAACGAATGATTCTTCAGGTGTTCCAGCAGGATGCCGCCGTGGCAGTGGATGATCGCCTTCGGCCGACCCGTCGTGCCGGAGGAGAACAGGATGTAGAGGGGGTGATCGAACGGCACGGCCTCGTACGCCATGGGCTCGTCCGTCGCGGCGGCCACATCGGCCCAGGCCACGGCGTCGGGCAGAGCCAGATCCCCGTACGGCACGTGGACGACGTGCGCGAGCGTGGGCAGCGCCGATCGGATCGCCTCGACTTCGGCGAGCCGGTCGATCGCCTTGTCCCCGTAGGTGTACGAGGCCGCGGCCAGCAGCACCTTCGGATCCAGCTGACCGAACCGGTCGATCACGCTCGGTGCGCCGAATTCCGGTGCGCAGCAGGACCATACGGCCCCCAGGCTCACGGTCGCGAGAAAGGCGATCAGCGTCTCCGGGCAATTCGGCAGATACCCGCAGACGCGGTCGCCGCGCTCCACCCCCAACCGCACGAGACCGGCGCGCACCCGGCGTACCTGTTCGGCGAGTTCGCCGAAGGTCAACTCCACCGGCTCGCGAGTCTGGGAGTGCGCGACGACCGCGACGCGATCCGCGTCCTCGGGCAGACCCAGGGAGTGCTCGGCGTAGTTCAGCGTGGCCCCCGGGAACCACTGTGCGCCGGGCATGGAGTCGTCGGCCAGAACTGTCCGAAACGGACTGTGCGCCTTGATCTCGAAATAATCCCAGATCGACCGCCAGAACTCCGCCGACTCGGCGATCGACCACGCGTGTAGCTGCGCCCAGGACTCGAAGTCCAGGCCGCGCTCGGCCCGCAGCCACCGGAGATAGTCCTGGACCCGAGCGCCCTCGACCATCGCCTCGTCGGGCTCGTAGAGCAGCTCGGGTTCGATTGCGTTGGTTGTCATCTCGGCTCTCCTCCAGCACATCGCAGCCATTCGCACGGGACCGGCGCCCGCGCCGGACGAGCGGTGCGGACGGAATCCGATTGCGGAACAGCCTGATTCGTGATCGGCGAGTTGCCGCACCCGCGCGGCGGGAATATTTGATCAATGCTTTGATTATCTCGGCACCCAAGATAGCCCGCTCACGCGACCTTGGGAAGACTCCGAGGCCGATCCAGCGCCCTACAGGTCCGGCTCACTCCAGGTCGACGCACACTTACGCTTGTCCCATGACGACCAGGCCGGGCAAGGCGCAACTCGACTACGTGTCCTCCGTCGAGTTCGCCGTCGAGAAGGCCGACCGCGAACTGGGTCCGATCGACCCCACCGCGATGCGCTTGGTGCTCACGTTGCACCGGGTCACCACCGCCCTCGTCTACGACCTCGAATCGAGCGTGCACCGGCCGCGCGGATGGAGTTGGTCGGGATTCCGGGTGCTGTTCGTGCTGTGGCTCGGCGGACCACTGGAGGCCAAGCGCGTCGCCGAGCTGTCGGGTATGAGCCGGGCCGCGGTATCCGCGCTGGTCAACACCCTCGAGCGGGACGGCCTGATCGAGAAGACCCGGGCCGACCACGACCGCAGAGCCGTTCAGCTCACTCTCACCGCCATCGGCCACGACGCCTTCACGGGTGCCTTTCCAGCCCACAACGAACGCGAACAGGCATGGGCCGGAACCTTGAGCGGACCGGAGCAGGAGACCCTGATCGGCCTGCTGGACAAGCTCATGAACGGCGCCGACGACATCGCCTCGAAGAAGCGCTTCTGACGGTCGATCCCGCCGCCGGGCGATGTTCGGCTCGACTCGTCGCCCGGTAATCGACCGGATTTCCGCATACCGGAAAGAGCCAGCGGTTACCTTGTCGGTCTCCGCGTCCCGTCGGTTTACTCGCAGTAGTACACGTTATGAATTCTGCACTGCGAGAAATGGAGCATCGAATCAGATGACCACCGTCACCCAATGGACGATCGCACCACCGGAACCGGATCTGACCCCCGAGGAATTGGTACGCCGCGCCCGGGAATTGCGCCCGCAACTGCTGGCCGAGCAGGCGGCCACCGACGAACGCGGAACATACTCACCGGAAATGCACGAGAAGTTCCGCGACGCCGGGTTCTACCGCATATTCGTACCCCGGCGTTTCGGCGGCTATGAATTCGATATGACCACCTATGTCCGGGTGATCATGGAAATCGCACGCGGGTGCCCCGGCAGCGCGTGGTGCCTCGCTCTGGCCTCGGCGCACGCGGTACAGCTGTCCTCCTGGTTCTCCGAATCGGCGCAGATCGAGGCACTGTCACCCACCGGCGAATTCGGATCGCCGACCCGCGGCATTCCGCGGGGCACCGCCGAACGGGTGGACGGCGGCTGGCGCATCGAGGGCACCTGGGACTACTGCTCCGGATCGCCGTATTCCACCCACGCGATGCTCTGGGCGCGCGTGATCGATTCCGCCGCACCGGCCGACGCCGCACCCGAGATTCGACTCGCGCTGGTGCCCCGTTCGGGCTGGACCATGCTGGACGACTGGCGCGGCCGGGCTTTCGGCATGCGCGGCAGCGGATCCAACAGCATCCGGGTCGACGGCGCGGTGGTGCCCGACCATTTCGTGATCGCCGACCCGTTCCCGTTCAGCCCCGAGGCCGAGACCCCCGGCTACCTGCTGCACGGCAATCCGCTGTACACCGTGAAGCCCGCGCTGATGCTGCCGCTCGAGATCACCGCGGTGCTGATCGGTTGTGCCCGAGCGGCATTGGACGAGTACGAGCGCATTCTGACCAAGAAGAAGGCCCCGGACAACGTCCATGCCGGTCAAGCGTCCGGACTCGCCGAGGAAGGCGCCGGAAAGGCGCCTGCCACATTGAATCTCAATCGCGACTACCAGCGCTGGTTCGGCCTGGCCTCGGGCCGGGTTGCGGCGGCCGAGCGACTGCTGCTCGACCTGAGTGCCCGGATGACACAGATCTGCGAGGAGGCGACCCGGGACGGCAAGGGATATTCCTGGCCGGACATCGTCGAATTCGGCCTGATGCGCCAGCAGACGCTCAACCTCGGCTGGGAGGCGGTCGAGCTGATGTTCCGCACATCCGGCACCAGTCAGGGCGGTAACCGGGAATCGCGGATGTCGCGCTATTACCGGGATTATTCGATGGGCCGGACGAATGTCATGGTCGACGAGGAAAAGTTCTCCGAGATCTTCGCACAGTCCTATTTCGCGGAGCGCGCCTGACGGCATCGGGCCGCCCGGCGCAACAGTAACAATCATTCGAACAGCTGGATTTTCCCGGCCGAATACATCGAGGAAACGCAATGGCGCGTATGGACGCCCAGAATCGAAGCCAATCGCCGGGAGAAGGGTCGGAGTCCGGGCGTTTCGACGCCCGGTCCCTCCTGATCCTGCTGGCCCTGTTGTGGCCGGCACAGTTGTTTTTCTTCGCCGGTATTGCCACCGGCCTCGCGTCCGCCACGGTCGCCCAGCAACTACACACGACGCAAATCGTCTGGTTCACGTTGCTGCTCACCCTCGGCGGCGCTCTGGTCACGCCATTCGTGACCAAGCTCGGCGACATCTACGGCCGCAAACGAGTGATGCTCGGCGTCATCGCCGCCGGTGTGATCGGCGACGTCGTGACCGCCGCCGCCCCGAACTACGACGTGATGCTCGTCGGCCGCGGTATCGCCGCGCTGTACATCCCGGTGACCGCGCTCACGGTGGCCGCGGTGCGAGATATCTTCCCGCCCAAGCAGATCGGGGTCGCGGGCGGGTCGATCGGCGCGACGACGGGGCTGGTGATCGTGGTCGGTCAGCTGGTCGCCGGACGAATGCTCGACGCACTCGGCTTCCGGGTGGTCTTCTGGGTGGTCGTCGTCGCCGTCGCCGTCGCTTTCGTACTGGTGTCGGCATTCGTACCCGACATCCCGGGCACGGGTGAGCGGGGCCACCTCGACTGGATGGGTGGCCTGACGCTCGGCGCCGCCGCGGCCGTGCTGATCTTCGGCCTGAACCGGGGTGCGGTGTGGGGCTGGGCGAGCCCCGGATTCTTCGTCCTGCTCGCCCTCGGCGTCCTGCTGTCGGCGGCGTTCGTGATCGTCGAGCGACGCGCCGCGCACCCGCTGCTGGATCTGGGCGTCCTGCGACGACGTGATGTCGCCGCGGTGCTCGCCTCGACCTCCATCGGGCAGGGCATCTCGCTGACCGCCGGGACGATGCTGGTGTACCTGTGCCTGTTCCCGGCGATTCCCCGGATCTCCGACGGACTGGGCTGGTCGGTCACCAAGATGGTGGTGATCACCCTCCCGTGCGGTATCGCCTTCCAGATCGCCGGAATGGTCGCGGGCCGGATAGCGGGACGCCGTGATCCGCGGCTGCCCTGGGTGATCGGCCTCGTCGCCATGCTCGCCGGGCTGGTGCCGCTGGCCTGGCAACACCACACCGAACTCCAGATCCTGGTACTCGTCGGGGTGCAATACCTGGGTGGCGGCGTCGTAATGGCCTGCACCCCACTGTTACTCATGAGCGTGGTCGATCCCGAACTCCAGGGCGTGGCCAGCGGCATGCAACTCACCCTGACGAATCTGGTGAACGCGCTGACCATGCAGATCATGTTCCTCGGCCTGGCCGTCGGCGGAACCGTCGCGCACGGCACCGCCTTCTATCGGGACAGCGGTTACCGTGCCGCCTATCTGATCCTGGCGGCCTCCGTCGTTGTGGCCCTGGTGATCTCGGCGCTGCTGCCGAGACTCCGCCCGTCGTCCCAGATCTCGTCCGGCTCGGCCGCGGCCGGACCTCAGCGCTGACGGCCGGACGTCACACCATCACGGGTGGAGCCCGGCGCCGATTTCGTCCGCGGCGGCACAGACCGCCGCGGCGACCTCGGCCACCCGGTCGTCGCGCACTCGCGCGGACAGTGCGGCAATGCTCAGCCCGGCGACGATGTCCCCGTCGGAATTACGGATCGGGGCGCCGATGCCGACCACATCGGGATCGAGTTCGCCACGGCTGAGCGCGTAACCCTGCTTGCGGGTCTCGCGCAATCGGGCCAGCAGAGAGCGTTTGGTGGTGATCGTCTCGTCGGTGAACCGCCGCAGTTCGGTACCGGACAGAATGGCGTCCACCTGCTGCTCGGGCATCCAGGCCAGCAGCACCAGCGCCGACGCGCCCGCGTTGATCGGGAGCACCTCGCCGCGCTCGTAGGTGATGCGGACCGCGCGCCCGATGGTTTCCTCGCGTTCCAGGCAGATGACCGCCGAGCCGCCGAGCCGGGTCAGCAGCACCGCCTCGCCGACGGTGTCGGCCAGCCGCTTCATCACCGGGCGCGCCACCTCGGACAATCCCAGGCCGCGGCGAGCCAGGCGGGCCAGTTCCACCACCCGGGGGCCCAGCCGGTAGCCGCCGCCGGTCCCGTCGGCCTCCTCCACGAAGCGAGATCCGGTGAGGCTCTGTAGGTATCGGTAGGCCGTGGACCGCGCGACCGACAGTTCCGCGGCCACTTCCGCGGCCGTGATCACCAGGCGTCGGTCGTCGAACATCAGCAGGATGTCCAATGCTCGATCCGCCGTCGAATTGCGCTCCCGATAGGTACTCGACGTAGCGCTCTGTCCTGTCATACAGGACAGCATACTGTACATCGAGAACACGTGCGGGCGCACCGCGCCGATATGCCACGCCGTCCACACCCGCGAGAACCTCACCGGGAACGAACCGGCCACTCGAGCATGTCCTGCATAACGAGACACATACCCTTAAATTCAGGACAGATGTTATGGTGATGACGGTCGCGGAAGCGGCCGGTTCAGCGAGCCGGAGGAGCGGTCACGTGGGCGAGGAGATGGACGGCGCCGATGTCGCGGTGGTGGGCGCGGGTCCGGTGGGAATGACGGTCGCGGCACTGCTCGCCGCGCGTGGGGTACGGACCGTCGTACTGGAACGCAACACGACCACCAGCAACGACCCGAAGGCGATCAGCATCGACGACGAGGCGTTGCGGGTGTACCAGTGGGCGGACCTGGCCGAGCAGGTGCTGGGGATCATCGTTCCCGGCACCGGCACCCGCTACTACGACGCGGACGGGCAGCCCCTGTTCCAGGCACGCACCGACCGCCCGCGCCGGCACGGCTATCCGTTCAAGAACCCGTTCGCCCAGCCGGACCTGGAACGTGAACTGGCGCAACGTCTTCGCGCACAGCCCGCGGTGCGGTTGCGCATGGGCACCGAGGTGACCGGACTGGAGCAGAGCGCCGACGGGATGCGGCTGCACACCACCGCGGGCCCGATATCCGCCCGGTTCGTACTCGGCTGCGACGGCGGCCGGTCGGTGGTCCGCGAACATCTGGGCGTCACCATGACCGGCCGCAGTTACGACGACGTGTGGCTGGTCGCCGACGTGCTCGAGGACCCGCACGACGAGCGGTACGGCATGCACCACGCCGACCCGGTCCGGCCCCGGGTGGTGATCCCCGGCCGCGAGGGCCGCTGCCGCTACGAGTTCCTGCTGGACACCGAGGAGGGGCAGGCCGGTACGCCGCCGTCGTTCGAACTCGTGCGGCAACTGCTTTCCCGGTACCGCGAGATCACCCCCGACCAGGTCGAGCGGGCGGTGAACTACCGATTCCACGCGCTGGTCGCCGACCGGTGGCGGATCGGCAACGCATTCCTGCTCGGTGACGCCGCGCACATGATGCCGCCGTTCGCCGGCCAAGGCCTGAACTCCGGTATCCGCGACGCGGCCAACCTGGCGTGGAAGATCGCCGACGTACTGGCTGGGCGGCTGTCCGACGCGGCGCTGGATTCCTATGCGGCCGAACGGAAACCGCATGCGGCGGCCAGCGTCGCGCTGTCCGAGCGGCTGCGCCGCGTGGTGATGTCCACGAACGCGCATTTCGCCGCGCGCCGCGACGCGTATCTGCACCGGGCCCTGGACACCCGGGCGGGACGGGACTTCTTCGAGTACATGCGTTATCGCCCGGTGCAGGCGTATTCCGAAGGCCTGCTGGTGGATTCGGAGGGGCCGGTCGGCGTGGCGGTCGGGCAGCCGACGGTATTCGACGTGGAAACCGGCCGGATCCGGCTGCTCGACGAGGTTCTCGGGCAGGGCTGGTCCCTGCTCGGTGTGGGCGTCGATCCCGTCGCACTGGCACTGGAGGCGAAACCGCTGGCGGGACTGGATATCTCGCTGATCCACGTTCCGGAGACGAACCGGATGCCCGCCACCGGGGGGACACAGGTCCGCGCGATCGTCGACCTCGACGGCCGGTTGGACGAGGAGCTCGCGCCGTACAGCGGCCGCTGCGTGCTGCTGCGTCCGGACCGCTTCGCCGCCGCGGCCTGGACGCCCGGCCGCGCACCCGAACTGACTGCACCACTGTGCCTTTCGGCACCTGTGCACGCTTAGGAAGAAAGGTATCGAATCATGTCATCCCCCAACCGGGTCACCTACGCCGAACCCGACGCGGCCGGCGCGCTGATCCGCACCGCCACCTCACACATCGGCTTCCGGGTGCCGGACGTGCAGGCCGCCGCGGCCTTCTACGCCCGCGCCGTGGGCCTGCTGCCGCACGACGCGCTCCCCGATGGCGGCCTGCGGCTGGGCTGGGGCACCGGCCACCACGTGATGGATCTGCTGCCCGGCGAACCCGCGCTGGATCACTTCGGATTCGAGGTGGCCGATCCGGGCGGGCTCGAGGCGCTGGAGAAGCGGCTGCGCGGCGCGGGACACACGGTGACGGCCCTGGACGAGTCGTATCTGGACCAGGCCATCGGCGCGCCGGCCGGTCTGGTGACCACCGACCCAGACGGCAACACGGTGCACTTCCACTCGCCGGTGTACCGATCCGGTGAGCACGCCGCGGACACCGGCCGCCGCCCGGTCAAGTATCAGCACATCACCCTGGGCACCGGGGACGTCGCCCGGATGGTCGAGTTCTATTGCGGCGGAGCCGGTTTCCGCATCTCCGATCAGCTCTCGGACGGCAATTTCGCCTGGCTGCGCAGCAACCGGGACCACCACACCCTGGCCGTCGTGTACACCGGCCGCGCCGGGCTGGACCACTACTCCTACGACCTGGCCGAATGGGAAGACTTCAAGACCTGGTGCGACCGGCTCACCGAGGAGGAGGTCGACGTGGTGTGGGGACCGGGCCGCCATGGTCCGGGCAACAACCTGTTCATCTTCTTCGACGACCCGGCCGGCAACCACGTCGAGCTGTCGGCGGAGATGGAGAAGTTCCACGACGACCGCGTCACCTACACCCCGCGGCGCTGGGATCCGACTCCGCGCAGCGTGAACCTGTGGGGCGGTCAGCTCGCGTCGTGGCGCAAGACCTCGGAAGGGAACTGAAATGGCTTACGCGTCATACGAATACGACGGTGTCCGCAACGTCGGCAGGGTCGAAGGCGACACCCTGATCCCGCTCGCCGGGCTGACCGAGCTGGGCCGCGAGGCCGACATCGAAACCCTCACCGCGGCAACGGAACTGCCCGAACACGCGGTGCCGGTGGCACAGGTGCGGCTGCTGCCGGTGGTGCCCGCCCCGGACAAGGTCGTCTGCATCGGGCTCAACTATCACTCGCACATCGGTGAGACCAAGCGGGAGCTGCCCACCTATCCGGTGATGTTCCCCAAGTACGCCTCCAGCCTGATCGGTCCGCGCGAGGACATCATCCTGCCGCCGGAGTCGAGTCAGATGGACTACGAGGTCGAGTTGGCGGTGATCATCGGCCGGGCCGGTCGCCGCATCGCCCGCGAGGACGCCCACGACCACGTGCTCGGATACGCGGTCGCCAACGACATCACCATGCGCGACTACCAGTACAAGACACATCAGTGGATGCAGGGCAAGGCGTGGGACAACTCCACCCCCGTCGGCCCGTACCTGGTTCGCCCGGACGAGGTCGACCTGTCGAACGCGGGCATCCGCACGATTCTGCGCGGTGAGACGTTGCAGTCCTCGGATCTGTCCAAGCTCATCTTCGACATCCCGACGCTGATCGCGACCGTTTCCGAGTTCACCAGGGTGTTGCCGGGCGACATCATCCTGACCGGAACCCCGGGCGGCGTCGGCTACCGGCGTGATCCGCAGCTCTTCCTGACCGATGGCGATGAGATCACCGTCGAGATCGACGGAGTCGGCAAACTGGTCAACCGCGTTCGGAAGGAAAAGCTGTGACGCATGATGTGCGCTGGCCGACCGACAACAAGTTCCTCAACGGTCCGTTCGCCCCGTGGGGTGCGGAGAGTGAGGGTTACGACCTGGAGGTGGCCGGGCAGATCCCCGAGGACCTCGCGGGTGCGTTGTTCCGGATCTCCTCGAATCCTCGGTTCATGCCGCGCAATGCCGACCGGTATCACTGGTGGGAGGGCGATGGCATGGTCGCGGGTGTCTACCTGCGTGATGGGAAGGCCGCATACAAGACCAGCTGGGTGCTGACCGATTCGATGAAGTTCGAGGTTCAGCAGGGGGAGGCGGTGTACAGCGGGTTCGTCAACGGCGGCACGCCCGCGGTGTTGCCCAAGGGCGCACCCCCGGCGAAGAACGTCGCGAACACGATGGTCGGGGTGTTCGATGATCATCTGCTGGTGTATTTCGAAGGCGGGCTGCCGTATTCGATGCATCCGGGCACCCTGGAAACGCACGGGTCCTACGATTTCCACGGCGGTATCGACACCCTGTGTACCGCGCATTACAAGATCGATCCGGTGACCGGGGACATGTTGTTCTTCGCCGCGATGGGTCCGTCGATCACCTGGTACGTCGCGGATGTGCGGACCGGCCGGATCAAGGACACCCACACGTTCGACATGGGTGTTCCGGCGTTGATGCACGACTACACCGTGACCGAGAACTACGCGGTGTTCATGGTGGCGCCCAACATGTTCCGCACCGATCTGATCCCGACCGGCAAGCCGGTGGTGGTTTGGGATCCCGCGGCGCTGCCACACGGCACACAGATCGTGTTGATGCATCGCACCACCCACGAGGTCACCTGGCACGAGGTGGGGGGACAGTACGCGCCGACGCATTTCGCCAACGCCTACGAGGTCGGTGGCGAGGTCGTGATCAATTTCCACCGGATCACCCGCCTGGGCACCCCGGTCGGGGAGCACACACCGGTCGGATCGCACGAGTGGTTCCCACCGGCGTATCCGTGGCAGTGCCGGGTGAACACGGGCACCGGCAAGGTCACCGACCGCCGGATCTGTGGATTGGCGGGGGAATTCCCGAAGATCAATGACGCGTTCACCGGAAAGCCTTACCGCTACGGGTATTTCGCCACCACCCGCGCCCAGGCACCGCACCTCATGTCCGACGGCTTGGCCCGGCACGACTATGACACCGACGCCACCACGGTCATCGATGGACCCGGCGAACTCACCAGCCCGAGTGAACCGGTGTTCGTCCCGCGCGCGAACGCCAAGTCCGAGGACGACGGCTACCTGCTGGCTTTGTGGTGGGACCAGAGCACGGGTTTGAGCGAGTTGCTGATCCACGACGCCGCGGACCTGCGCGCACAACCCCTGGCCCGAGTGAAACTGCCGGTCCGGGTCCCGTTCGGATTCCACGGCAGCTGGGCCGACCAGGAGGTACTGGATCGAGCGAGCGCCGCCGGGTAGGGCCGCGCGGACACCGCGTCAGCAGGACGTTCCCCGGCCGGAATCGGTCGTAACCGTATGCACGGCAACGGATTCCGGCCGGGGCGCGGCCGTGAGGCCGACAAGAGCACTTTCCCGAGCGCCCGGAACGATCGACGCTATTATCGAAGCAACGGCGTTTCGATAATGGGAGAGGTGCATGAGCGTCAACGAAGAGGCTCCGCCCACCCGGCGCAGCCGACTCAGCCCCGAGCGCGAGGGCGAGCTGTACGACGCCGTACTCGAGGTGCTGCGCGAGGTCGGGTACGAGGCATTGGGCATGCCCGCGGTCGCCAGCCGCGCGCATTGCAGTACCGCGACGCTATACCGGCAGTGGCAGGGCAAACCGGGTCTGGTCGTGGCTGCCCTGCGGCACCATCAGCCGGGACCCGTGTCCGATGTCGACACCGGCACACTGCGCGGCGACCTGAACAACCTCACGCTGCGCATGGCGGCCACGATGGCCGACGAGTACGAGCTGTTCGTGGCGCTGGAGCACATCGGCCTGCACGATGCCGACCTGGCCGCCGAGATGCGAGAAAAGCTGGGCGCGCCCGCGCAGACCGTGGTGGAACAGATCCTGCGCCGGGCCGTCGAGCGAAAAGACATCCCCGAGAACGGTCCCGCGCAGAAGTACTGCCAGGGCCTGATCCTGTCGATGTCCCTGGCCCACCGCCTGATCACGGGCAGCCTGCCCAGCAAGGAATACTCCCTGGGTTTCGTGGATTCGGTGCTGATACCGGCGTTGCGCCACGGCGACGACTGAGTAGGTTACGCACCCTCGGTTATCGAAATCATTGTGTTTCGACAACCCCTCGAATAACATATAGAACGAAGCAGTACTTTTTCTTTAAGGTGACTGGCGAGTGAACGACCGCAGCCACCCCGCCACACTCGATCGAGGTAGATCATGACGAACGTCGAAGCGCCGGAACTGGATTCACGGCACCTGCGACAGGCTTTCGCCACTTTCCCCAGCGGCATCGCGGCGATCTGCGGACACGACGGCCAGGCACCAGTTGGCATGGCCGTGAGCTCGTTCGTGTCGGTGTCGCTGGCGCCCCCACTGGTGTCGGTGTGCATGCAGGACACGTCCACGACCTGGCCGAGGTTGCGGGAGCTGCCGCGGCTGGGTGTGAGTGTGCTGGCGGCCGATCAGCAAGGCGTCAGCGCCGCGCTGGCCTCGCGCAACGGCGACCGGTTCGCGGGCTGGCAGTGGCGCCAGGGCGCCGAGGGCGGGGTGTTCGTGGAGGGTGCGGCCGGATGGTTCGACTGCACGATTCACGCGGAAGTGCCCGCGGGCGACCACAGCGTGGTGCTGTTGCGGGTGCACGACCTGGGTGTCGGCGAAGCCGCGCCGCTGGTGTTCCACGGCAGCCGTTACCGGCAGCTTGCCATCGAAATCGAAGTGGAGGCCGGGCGATGACCGCCGCGGCCCTGGCCTCGGGCCGCCCGGTCGTGCTGATCGACGACGACGGCTGCGGCGGGCTGATGCTGGCCGCGCAGGCGGCGACCCCGGCGGGCGTCGCCTTCCTGGTCCGGCACACCTCGGGCTTCCTGCGGGTGGCGCTACCGGCCGCCGACTGCGATCGACTCGGCCTGCCGCCGATGTGGCTGCCCAGCTCCCGGCCGGGGTCGGCATTCTGCGTGACCGTGGACGCGGTCGGGGTCGGGACCGGAATCTCCGCCGCCGATCGCGCGTTCACCGCCCGCAGACTGGCCGATTCCGATTGCACCGCAAAGGATTTCTCGCGCCCCGGACATGTGGTTCCGATCGCCGTGCTGCCGGGCGGGGTGCTCACGCGCCGGTCGCCGATCGAGGCCGCCTCGGATCTGGTGCGGCTGGCCGGGATGCGCCCGGTCGCGATCTACGCCGAGCTGGTGCACGGCACGGGCGTCGCCCACGGCGATCGGGTAGCGGACTTCGCCGCCGAGCACGAACTGGACATGATCTCCGTGGCCGAGGTGGAGGCGCGGGTCCGCGCCGAACTGACCGACGCCGAGGTAGCCATCAGGCGGGCCGGGATGGCCAACGATTTTCTGCACCGCATCGGCATCGACGCCTGGGAGGTCGGGGTCGAGGGCGCGCCCGCGAACCTTCCGACCGCATCCTGACTTCGCAAGACCGGATCGTGTACGACAACGCCGCGCGGCCCGCCGCCAACGCCGCCGACTATCGAGCCGGTGCTGCTGGACAGCCCGATATGGGGAGCGGCGGCCTTCCAGGCCGTATTCGCCGCAACCAGCAGACCACTGGGAATCGGCACCGACACCGCGTCGGACGGAGTGGCGCCGGGGTCGGCGTCGGCCGTTCCGGCCAGCGTGGCCGAGGCTCCGACGGTCGGCGTGGACAACGCGGCGACTCGATTGTGTTGTGCTTCATGGAGATCGGCCTTCCGCTGAGACCGGTTGGCCGGCTCGGATCCGGACCGTCCAACCGCTTACCGCAACGGCATGCGCGACATAGACCGGAGGTGTTACTGTTTTTCAGGATGCCGCGTCCGTATATCAGGACATAATGCCGCCACGGCACACAGGCTCACCGGTCGACGCGGGATGCGTTCGGCCGAAACACATTTCAACCACACCGCGGAAACCCGCAATCCGATTCGAGGCACCATGACTCCCCCGCACGCTCGCAACCTCATCGACGGACAGTGGCGCGACGGCCACGCGATCGGCACCAGCGTCGATCCCGCGACCGGTGAGACGCTGGGCACCTACGCCGACGGCGGAGCCGTGACCGCCCGCGCCGCCATCGACGCCGCACGCCGGGCCTTCGACGAGACCGACTGGTCGCGAGACCGCCACCTCCGCGCCGGGGTCCTGTTCGCGCTGGCCGACGCGCTCGCGGCCCGCCGCGACGAACTGGTGCATCTGCTGTCCCGCGAGAACGGCAAGACACTCGCCAACGCCGGTATGGAGGTGGACGGCACCATTCCCAAGCTGCGCTACAACGCCGCGCTCGCCCTCACCGACCTCGGCCGCGCCGCCGAGGTGGTGCCCGGCAGCTACTCGACGGTGCTGCCGCAGCCGCTCGGCGTCGCCGCGGTGATCGTGCCCTGGAACTCCCCCATCATCCTGTCGGTGCGATCGTTCGCACCCGCGCTGGCCGCCGGTTGCACGGTCGCGATGAAGATGCCCGCCCAGACCGGCCTGGTCAACGGCCTGCTCTACGAGATCCTCGCCGAGACCGTCCCGGCCGGTGTGATCAACGCCTTCACCGAATCCGGCAACGAGGGCGCACCGCTGCTGGTCACCGACGAGCACACCGACGTCGTGAGCTACACCGGGTCCACCGCGGTGGGCGCGGCGATCATGGCCGCGGCCGCGCCGCGCCTCAAGCCGCTGTCGCTCGAGCTCGGCGGCAAGACCCCGATGATCGTGTTCGACGACGCCGATCTCGATGCCGTCGTGCCCGTACTCGTCGCCGGGATCACCACCTTCGCCGGGCAGTTCTGCATGGCGGGAAGCCGCATCCTGGCCCAGCGCGGCATCGCCGACCGACTGCGCGATCGGCTGGTGCAGGCCCTCACCGAGGTGCGGGTCGGGCCCGGGACGGACCCGGCCAGCACCATGGGCTCGATGATCGACCGCGCCCAGGCCGAGCGGGTCGATCGCATCGTCGAGGAAGCCAGCGCCTACGCGAAGGTCCTGGTCCGCGGTGGGCTGGTCAATCCCGACGGTCTCGACGGGCTCGTGCGCCCGGCGCTGCTGGAGGTCGAGGACGTGTCCTCGGCGGCCGTACAGGACGAAATCTTCGGTCCGGTAGCCACTTTCGAGCTCTTCGACGACGAGGACGACGCCGTGCGGCGCGCCAACGCCACCCGATACGGACTGGCGGCCTCGGTGTGGAGCCGCGACGTCGACCGGCCGCTGCGAGTAGCGCGGCGCATCGACGCGGGCACGGTGTGGACCAACGACTGGGCGGTGACCTTCGACCAGATGGAAGAGGGCGGATTCAAGCACAGCGGTCTGGGCCGTCTCAACGGCCACCGCGCGATCGAGGAATTCCAGGAAGTCAAGCACCTGGTCCACCGGATCGGGTAGGACCACGCGGTTCGGCCGATCGGATAATCCGTACGGGGACGTACTATTTCGACAAGACGCCCCCGCCGAGGAGAGAGTTATGGCCGAAACTGGTACAGACCGCGTCCGGCGTCCGCGAATGGGCCCGGAGCGGGAGCTGGAACTGCTCAGCGTCGCCATGGACCTACTGCGCGAAGTGGGTTACGAGGCGCTGACCATGGACCAGCTCGCCGTGCGCGGACACTGCAGCAAGGCGACCCTGTACCGGATGTGGCCCGGCAAGCTGCCCCTGGTCCTGGCCGCGATGAAGGCGACGGCACCGCCCGCGATCCATATCGACGCCGGATCGCTGCGCGGTGATCTGCTCGCCTTCTGCGCGCGGTTGATTCCGAAGACCGAGGCGGATACGGCGACCATCGCCGCGGTCAATCACACCGTGCTGAATCATCCGGAACTCGCCATGGCGGTTCGGACCACTCTGCTCGCCGCGGACGCGCAACAGCTCGAAACGTTCATCGAGCGGGCCGTCGCCCGCGGCGAGCTGACCAGCCGCCCGCCCGCGGCGGACCTGCTGCCGCAGGTGCTGTTCGGCCTGACCTTCGCGCAGCCGCTGTACGAGGGGTCCTTCGTCGACCTGGACACCCTGGTCCGGGTGATCGACCAGATCCTGCTACCGGCGCTGGGCTGTTCGCCGCCCGCGCGGTGACCGGCGGGGAGTTCGACTCACCGGATCACCCGGCTTCGGAACTCCCCGGCGCGTGCGGCGCGAGGTCGTTGGCGCGGATCGTCCATTGGATCCGGGATGCCGCGGCGATCAGCGGATCGAGCACCTCGAGGATCTCGGCTCGGGTGCACAGATGCGGGGCGACCGCGGCCACGCTGATCGCGGCGGCGGCGTCGCCGTTGAGGGTCATGACCGGCACGGCGATGTCGTTGATCGTCGGCTCGCTCTCACCGATCGAAATAGCCCAGCCCCGCGCGCGGATCGTATCCAACTGGCGCGTCAGCTGATCCCACTCGGCGATCGTCCGGTCGGTCACTGGTGCGAGCTTGCGTCCGGGATAGCGCCGGACCAGGTCGGCAGGCGTGCAGAAAGCGAGCACGGCCTTGCCCGCAGCCGTGGCGTGCGCCGGGATCACCCGGCCCAGCCGCGATGCCAGCCGGTGCTGCCTGCCGCCCTCCAGCGACGAGGCGAACCGCACCGAACGGCCTTCCAGCACACTGATACTCGTGGTGAGGCCCAGCTGATCGCGCACTTCGCTCAGGATCGGCGACACGATGTTGTGCACGGACACGCCCCACGACATCTCCAGCGCCATATCACGCAGTGTCGGTCCCGCCATGTAGCGGCCGCCGGCGTACTCCTGCTGCACGTAGCCCGTCGCGATGCAATTGGTGAGCACGCGGTGCGCGGTGGAGGCGGGGATCTGCAACTCGCGGGCCAGCTCGGTCAGCGTGACGCCGCCACGCCTCGCCACCAGTTGTACCGCCGTCAGGGCCAGCTGCGCCGAGTTCACATCGCCTTCCTCACATCACCGCCGCGGATTGTCTCAACCACGGCAGGCGCACTTCGATGAAGCGCGGCCACCGGGACGTCGGTCCGATTCGCCGACCGGGTACCTCGCCACCGACGCTCAACGCACCGGAGGACGCGTGGCGTCGGCGATGCTCTTGTGGGAGACATGTGCCGTCAGCCCACCGTCGACGACGAGTTCAGCGCCATTGTAGTAGGACGACTCGTCGGAGACGAGGAACACGATGGTGGGCGCGATATCCGAGGGTTCGCCGATGCGGCCGAGCGGAATCTCCGCCAGCGCCGCGCCCCTGAACGCCGGAGATGCGCTCTCCACCAAAGGGGTGCCGATGATTCCGGGCATCACGGCACTGGCCCGGATCCCCCGCTCGCCGAGGTCGAGCGAGGCCGATCGGGACAGGCCGCGCAGAACCCACTTGCTCGCCGTGTATCCGCCTCGGGCACTCCGTCGTTCACGGCGGAGAGGAAAATATGGAAGTGTCGCTTGTGTTGCATGACAACATCTTTCGATAATGTGTCGCGACGCCCCTTCAGCCGTGCGCGTTGATCATGTGCTCGGCGAGATCCACGGGGTTGAGGAAGAAGTCGGGCGGCTTGGGCCCCCAGCTGTAGAGACCCTTGGCCCCCTCCCAGACGCCGGGTTCCCACAGCTCGTCGTCGACGATGCAGTCCATATCGGAGTAGTACTCGCTGAAGTTCCCCGCCGGATCCTTCAAGTACCAGAAGAAGTTGGATCCGATGTGGTGACGTCCCAGCCCCCAGGCGTGGCGGCCCGGGTCCTGCTCGAGCATCGCCGTCGCGCCCCGCCCGACCTCGTCGACATCGTCGACCTGCCACGAGGTGTGGTGCAACATGGTGATCGGCGCGGCCTGGATCAGCACGTTGTGGTGGTCCGTGCTGCACCGCATGAACGCGGCCTGGTCCTTGACGATGTCGCTGATCTTGAATCCCAGTCCGTCGGTGAAGAACCGCTGGCTGCCGGGCTGGTCGGTGGAACCGATCACGACATGACCGAGTTTGCGCGGGCGAACCGGGCCGGTGCGGTCGATGCCGGGCGCGCGGAGGTTCAGGCGCGGGTTCCGGCCGGGGGCGTTGTAGTCCACCGGCTCGGCGGGGGCCTGCACGATCCGGGGCCGGATCTCTACCGAGACAACGACATCCGTTCCGGGGTCGCGCGCCGTGATCGACCCCTCCCCTCGCGAAACGGTGAGCTCCAAACGCTCCAGCCGCGAGGCGATCCGGTCCAGGTCGTCCTGGTCGTCGGCGGCGACCGACATGGCCAGCAGCCGGCGTCGGTCGGCTCGGGCGATGTGCAATTGCTCGCCGCCCTCGACCGTCGCGAGGTGTGTGGTCCCGTCGGCGTCGGTGCGCGTCGTGCTGAGACCGAATTCCTCGTAGTAGTTCGCGACCTCGGCGATGTTCGGCACACCGAAGGTCAACGATGACATTCCGTGGAGGGGCATCACATACTCCAGTTCAGGCGGCGGCGGTTCAGGCGGAAGCCGAGGACTCGTATCCCTGCTCGAGCGGGATCTCCAGTCGGCCGAGGCCTTCGATCTCGGTGACCAGCGTCTCCCCCGGACGCAGGAATCGCTGTGGCTTGCGGCCGACGCCGACTCCCGCCGGGGTGCCGGTGAAGATCAGGTCGCCGGGGTACAGCGTGCAGATCGCGGAGAGGTACGCGACGAGCTTCGGCACCGAGAAGATGAGCTTCTCGGTCCGGCTCTTCTGGAGGACCTCGTCGCCGATCCACCCGCTGATCGCCAGATCGTCCGGGTTGGCGAGCTCGTCCAGGGAGACCACGGCCGGGCCACAGGGCGAGAAGCCGCGGTAGGACTTCCCCATCGAGAACTGCGGGGCGGGGCCGCGCAGCTGGACCTCTCGCTCCGAAAGGTCTTGTCCTACAGTCAGTCCCGCGATGTAGGACCACCCGTCCGCTTCGGACACGTGGTCCGCCCGCTTGCCGACCACCGCCACCAGCTCGGCCTCGTAGTCGACACCGGCCGACGGCAGCGACACCGGCGCGGCCGGGCCGCCCAGCGAGCTCGGGAACTTGGTGAACACCACCGGGAAGTCCGGGTTCGGCGCCCCCGATTCGGCGGCGTGATCCGCGTAGTTCAGGCCGATCCCGAAGATCTGCCGCGGCTCGGGTACCGGTGCGCCGAGATCCGCCAGCGTGTAGCTGGTCCGCTCGGCCGCGTCCAGCCGAGCGCCGGACACCGCGTCGCGGAACGCCTCCCAGTTGTCCAGAATCGAACGGGCGCTGGGCCCGAACTTTCCATCGGTCAACCGCTCCACGTCCACCGCTCCGCCGTCAACGAGCAGGACGGCCCGCCCGGCCAGATTCGCAAGTCGCATCAGATCAGCCCTTCAGTGTGTCGTTGAACCCCAGTGTGTGCACAGATGATCGATATATCAAGATAAAATCGAAATTGAAGAGCGAAAGCTGACCCACTCGCGTGAGCCCACGTCCCGTGCAGCCGGAGGACTGCGAAGGTCGGGTCGTTGCTCAGACCGCTTCGGCGGCATCCAGAGTCTCGAGCAGGAGATCGGTCGTCAGCTGGATGTGCGCCCCCATGAGCGCGCAGGCACGGTCCACGTCGCGATCCAGCACTGCCTCACAGATCTCCTGATGCTCCTTGGCGACATCTCGACTGCGGCTGACCCGCGCGGCCCAGGCGCGGTACAGCTCGGCCGTGTCGTACAGCCCCGCACGGAAGGTTCGCAGCAGCGGACTGGCACATCCGGACGCGACAGCGGCATGGAAATCCGCGTGCGCCGATCGCCATGCCGGATTGATCACGCCGTCCAGCAGCGGGTCAGTACCGGCCAGACGGTGATGGGCCGCTACGACCGAGGTCTCCCAGGCGAGATCCCCCTCGGCGATCGCCCGGCGGATCATGACCTTCTCGATGTCGATGCGGACAGCGGTGAGATCGGCGAGATCGGCGACGGACAGGGACGCCACGGCGAAACCCAACTGGGGCGCGGACCTCACCAATCCCTGCTCGGCCAGCCGGGTGAGCGCCTCACGCACGACGGAAAGACTGACTCGCAGCCGCTCCGCGAGCGGTTGCACCAGCAGCCGCTCACCCGGAGCGCGAGCACCCAGAAGGATCTCTTCGCGCAGTTCGGCCTGCACATCCTCGACTAGCGAGGAACCCACACGCTGGCGTTTCATGTCCGCACTCTAGCCAAAAAATCGATATTCATACCAGATATCACACCGACCGCGCTCGCGCTCGCCCATGTCGGGCGAGAAGAACATGGTCAGTAATATACATTTCATAATTCTAAATCGATTCTTTCGGCATCGAGCGGACGCGACATGATCGGAGGCATCATTCGTCGCCGACCCCGAGGACAATCTGATCGATCCTCAGCCGCGCGACCGAACTCAACCGAGGCTGAACGGAGTGCCCCACACGGTGAGATTCGCTACCCCGTGGTCGGTGTTGACCTCCGCCCAGACGAACGAACGCGCCTGCGCGTAACCGCCGCAGCCGCTCAGGCCGATCGTTTCGTCGGTCCACCTGACCGACCCGTGGTTGCCCTTGAAGAGGAGGGCGGGCTTGTGGGCATCTTTTCCGTACATGTCGGGAATCTCGAAGTCGAGCAGGGTGAACTGCTTCACCTGGCCCGGCCCGAGGGTCAGACTGCCGCCACCGGTCGCGCTGCTCGAGGAAGAAGTCACCTTCGAGTTGCCGCTGGCGGTGGCGCCACTGCTGAGATCGACCTGGCAGCCGACCGCGTACCCCGGCACCATCTTGGTCGATGAGACGTTGTTCCCGCTGTACTGGGCGTGGGCGAAACCGGAGACCCACGCATTGCGGTGCACCGGTGTGGCGCCCATCGACGGGCTGATCTCGGCGGACTCGTTGTCTATCCACAGGTGCACCACGGTGCCGTCGGGAAGAGTCTGGGTGAGACTCCCACCCCGCAGCGGGACGAAGGTATCCGCGTTCGCGGCGCCGGTGGACAACAGTCCCATGGCCGCGACGACGGCAGCAACCACACCGGCCCCGCGAGCCATGGTTGTACGAATGCTCATATTCCAGTACCCCTGAGATAAATCGCTTTGCGCGAGAAGGACTTCGATGAAGTCGGCGGCCGAATCCGCACGCCTGTACGCCGCACCGGGCAGATGCTCTCGGCACGTGCTGATCTCGAATTGATCATCGTGAATCAGGCAGGTCCGCGAATTGGACACGCCGCAGCGAAGATTCGGTTCTGTCGAGCCGGAAAAGCTTGTGCTGGTGGCGATTACGCTCGACAGTGAGGGCCGCACAGCGGCAGGAACCGGTCGTGTTCATATCCGCTGCGGTGTCTCCGCAGTCCGGACGACAAACGTCGACGAGCCCGCGGACGAGCGCAGAAGCCGAGACCGGCTATCGGTATCGGTCGGCGCGCGGCCGGGAGACGGCTCGATGAACATCACCGGTGAGATCGGTGAGCAGTGAATTCATGGCGACATGGTGAAACCTCGTTGTTCGACCATTCAGGACCGGCGCGATACCGGTCGGCCCTCATGTGAAACCCGGGCGCCTCGACCGTCCGGTTCGGCGAGATCGGACCGGGGGGTGCCGTGGTCCTCACCGCCGAGCCCGACATGGTCGAGTCCGGGGGGGTGATCGCGGCGTGCTGTGACGCCGACCACTGCACAGTAGCAAGCAATTATCGAAACTCACATAGTTATCGATAAATTCATGATTGCCGGGTTCGTCTGATGATCGTTGATAAGCTCGATGCATGACGGTGAGCGATCAGGGCGTGACCAGGACCGATTCGGCATTCCAACGCCTTCGCTCGGACATCCTGAACGGGCGGCTCGCCCAAGGCTCGCCACTGCGCCTGACCACGCTCGCCCGGGAACTCTCCGTCAGCATGTCGGTGGTGCGCGAGGCACTGACCCGGTTGACCGGATACGGACTCGTCACCGCCACGCCGAACCAGGGCTTCCGGGTGACGGCGCTGTCCCCCGCCGATCTCGAGGACCTCACCGCCTTGCGAATCACACTGGAGTGTCAGGCAATCGCGGCATCGATCGAGAACGGCGGACTCCAGTGGGAGGGTTCGGTCCTGTCCGCTCATCACGTACTCGAGCAGACGGCGATACCGAACGGACAGCTCCCCAGCGAAGACTGGATCGAGGCGCACGCCGCGTTCCACGACGCGCTGGTGGCCGGATGCGGACGCCCCCGCCTGCTGGCTCTGGTACGCAGCCTCCGAGACACCTCGGAGGTCTACCGCCAGTGGTCGGGTGCGAGCACCGAGCAGGGGCGAGATGTCGCGGGTGAGCACCGGCGACTGATGGAGTTGGCGATCGCCCGCGAAACCGACGAAGCGGTCGCCGCACTGCGCGCGCACATTCAGTGCACCACGGACATCCTGCTCGAGCGCGCGGCGGACGAACCACACAGCACGTAGACGAACTGAACGTCATCGCATTGAGGTCCGCGCACGCCAGGGAGTACGATACGGTACCGGACTGAACGCATCGCACTCGGCGAGGGGAACCGCGTGCCGACGACCCGGCCGCGAGAACGCGCCCCGCACGAACGACCGAAGAGTAAGGACAGCCAATGACCCGACCAGCCGTAGTCACCGAGGAGAAGCTGCGCCAGCGCGTGGACGAACTCGTCCCCGTCCTGCGCGAGCGAGGCGCGGAAACCGAGGAGCTCCGACGACTCCCCGACACCACGATCTCCGATTTCGAGGCCGCCGACCTCTTCGGCGCGATGCGGCCGACCGAGGTCGGCGGGCTGGCGATCGGCCTGGGCGCGTTCATCGACATCACCCGCAAGCTCGCGCGCGGCGACGCCTCCGCCGGCTGGATCGGCGGCTTCCTCATGTCGCACTCCTGGCTGCTGTCCAAGTTCCGCCTCGACGCGCAGGAGGAGGTCTTCGCGGGCCGCACCTGGGTGCTCGCGGCGGCGGTATCGGCTCCCCCCGGACGCGCCGAGAAGGTCGCCGGCGGGTACCGGCTGTCCGGGCGCTGGCGCTTCGCATCGGGAATCCTGCACTCCGAGTGGGTCGTGCTGCTGGCGATCGCCGACGACGGGCCGGTGTCGTGCATCGTCCCGGTGTCCTCGACGACCATCCACGACACCTGGCACGTGCCCGGCATGAAGGCGACCGGAAGCAACGACGTCGAAGTCGTCGACGTGTTCGTTCCCGAACATCGCGTCGCCGGGTTCGAGGTGGCCGCCGCGGCCGACTGCCCGGGAGCCAACGCGTACGACTACCCCCTGCTGCGGTATCCGATGCACCGGGTGCTGCCGATGATCCACCCGGCGGTGGCACTGGGCGTCGCCGACGCGACCCTGGACCTGTTCCGCGCGGGGATCGAGAACCGGACCCGGTTGCAGACCGGCGGAAACCTGTCCGACGACCCGCTCATCCATCAGACCTACGGCGAGGCGTACTCCCGCGTGCGCTCCGCGGAACTCATGATGGGCAACGCCATCGACATCATCGACGCCGGATACGGCGCCGGAGAGGTACTCGACCTGGAACGCCGCGCCGACCTGAACCTCTCCGTCACGGCGGCGGGCGTCCAGGCGTTCGAGGCCGTAGACCTGATGGTCCGAGCCATGGGGGCGAGCATTCACCGCACCGGCCATCCCCTGGACCGGATCTGCCGCGACACCCAGGTGATGCGCAACCACGGCGTGCTGGACTGGCGATACGTCTCCTCGGTCGCGGGCCGGGCACTGCTGGGCAAGGGGCTCGGCGATCACATGGACGCCCTGTTCTAGACGAAACGCGAAGGGAGACAGCATGACTGCAAAACCGAAGCTGGGCATCTACCTGTCCGGATTCGCCTACGGGCCCGACCGCTTCCCGCTCCTGCTCGAACACGCCAGACGAGCCGATGAACTCGGAATCGACGCCATAACCCTGTCCTCGCACGTGGTCATGGCGCTCGACGAGGAGCCGGTGAACCAAGACAAGCGCTATCGGTCGCTCGCGGACCTGCGGCGGGTGCGTGAGACCTACCCGCCCGACAAGCCGATGCTGCATCCGCCGCGCAACGTGCCCTGGCTGGAGGTGTTCACCACGATGGGCGCGATCGCGGCCGTGACATCCCGGGCCGAGCTGTACACCGCGATGGCGATCCCGCCGCTGCATCCGGCGGTGCTGTTCGCCAAGCAGGCGGCCACATTGGACTGGTTGGCGCAGGGCCGTCTGCGGCTCGGCGTCACCGCCAGCTGGATCGAGGGGGAATACCGCGCGCTGGATCGCGACTTCGAGCAGCGCGGCCAGGTCCTCGACGATACGATCGCCGCCTGCCAGGCACTCTGGGCACACACCGGCAGCAACGAGCCCGTCGCGTTCAGCTCGAAGACCGTCAACTTCGAGGACATCTTCTTCGAGCCCAAACCGCCTTCGCCACAAGGCATCCCGGTCTACTTCGCCGGGCCGTTCAGCAAGCGCACCGTGCGACGAGTGGCCACCATGGGCCAGGGATGGCTGCCGTGGCTGGTGCCGCCGGAGCAGTTCCCGGAGGCGATCCGGACGGTCAAGGAGGCGACCGCCGACGCCGGGCGCGATCCGAGCGATCTGGTCTTCCAGCTGAACGTGCCCTCGATCGGCGCGGACGGAAAGCCCGCCAAGATGTGGACCCGCGCCGATGTCGAGCGTTCCTTCGAACGGGTACCCGAATTGGCGAAAACGGGAGCCAACCTTTTCATCGCTCCGCTGTACAACTTTCATGACGAGCCCGAGGAAGGACTCGCCGCACTGGAGCACATAGCAGAGGTCTGGAACAAACTCGATTTCGATTCATAGAAACGACCGATCCGCGCACACCCGAGCAGGCCGCCCCGATGAGTTCGGGCGGCCTTCTCGGTTTCTGTGCGACTACTGTGCGGCCGCTCGACTCGGCGGGCAGTACAACAGCCCGTCAGCGCCGGCTGATTTCCACATAGAGGAACCCCATTTCCGGAAGCTTGCCGAAGTGCAGGCAGCGCGGTTTTGATTGGTGTATCCCATCCGGACCGAGGCCGGAAGAAACCTGGATACGCAAAACAATCCCCCGACCGTCATCGACGTATCGCGCTGTCATCGACAGGTCGGAAGGGAAGGGAGAAAAACATTGTCCGTAATCACCGAAGTGACGATCGCGCAGCCCGAGCCCGGCCTCACTCCGGACGATCTGGTCCAGCGCGCACGGGAATTGCGGCCGCGACTGCTCGAGGAGCAGGCGGCGGTCGAGGAGCGCGGAACATATTCGCCGGAAATGCACGAGCTGTTTCGTGAAGCGGGTTTCTACCGGATACTGCAGCCGCGACGTTTCGGTGGATACGAATTCGATATCACGACGTATGCCCGGGTGATCAGCGAGATCGCGCGCGGCTGCCCGAGCAGCGCCTGGTGCCTGGCCCTGGCCTCGGCGCACGTGCTGCTGCTGGCGGCCTGGTTCCCCGAGTCCGCGCAGATCGAGGCGTTCTCCCCCGACGGGGAGTTCGCCGCATCGACTCGCGCGATTCCGGGCGGCACCGCGCAGCGGCTGGACGGTGGCTGGAAAGTCGACGGGAAATGGGACTACTGCTCCGGATCACCGTATTCGACTCATGCCATGGTCTGGGCAAAGGTGGTCGACGAGACCGGCTCGGTCGTCGACGAGACCGCCCCGCTGAAGCTCGTTCTCGTGCCCCGCTCGGACTGGACGTCACTGGACAACTGGCGTGGCAGCGCGTTCGGCATGCGTGGCAGTGGATCGAACAGCATCCGTATCGACGGCGCCGTCGTCCCCGACCACTTCGTGCTGGATGACCCGTTCCCGCTGGCGGAGCGGGCCGACACGGTGGGCTACCGGATGTACGGCAACTCCATGTACGTCGCGCCGCCGATGATGTTCGCGCCGTTGGAGATCACCGCCGTCCTGGTCGGCTGCGCGCGCGCCGCGCTCGACGAATACGAGCGGATCCTCGTCACCAAGAAGGCTCCGGTGCTGCCGGACTCCCCGACTATCAACACGCTGCCCCTGACGCTCAGCGAGACCCACGACTTCCAGCGCTGGTACGGCCTGGCCTGCGGCCGGGTCGAGGCGGCGGAAACGCTGCTGGTCCAGACGAGTGAACGGCTGATGGCGGCATGCCGTGAGGCAACCGAGGACGGTGCGGGCTTCTCCGCGACGGACATCTTCCAGTACAACCTGACCCGGCAGCAGGCGATCAACCTGGGCTGGGAGGCCGTCGACCTGATGTTCCGGACATCGGGAACCAGCGAGGGCGGCCGCAACGGCTCGCGGATGAATCGCTACACCCGCGATTACCTCATGGGGCGCACCAACATCTACGCCGATGAGGAGAAATTCGCGGAATCCATGTCGAAGGTGCACTTCGCGGCAGGCCGAAATACCTTGGCGGGCAACGCATGACGACCGCCACGACCGAACGGCTGCAACACAACAAGCGGCTCGTCCACGATTTCTACGCCCGCGCGCTGGTACCGCAGAACGCCGACGCGGTGGCCGAGTTCGTGGCCGAGGACTATCGGGACCACGGCTACGGCATCCCGGACGGACGCGATGCCCTGGCAGAACAGTTGCGCCGCAAGACTATACGCGCCCCCCGCCTGGCCGGAACCGAGGCCGAACCGGTGGAGCCGGAGTTCGTGCTGGCCGAGGACGATCTGGTGACGATCTGTCACTACCTCCCCCAGCCCGAGCCCGGCGATGCCGCCGCCACCTTCGACTACTGGCACTTCGACACGTATCGGATCGAGGACGGCCTCATCGCGGAGCACTGGTCGAGCTACAACAGGGCGGCTCCGCTCGTCTGGGAGCGGCAGACCCGGCAGGCGCGGCAGCCGATCGCGCCCGCCACGGCCGACAAGAGTCAACTCGAACGCAACAAGCGCCTGGTCATCGACGCCTACCGGTGCGTGTTCGACGCGCACGACCCCGATGCGGCGGAGCGGTTCTTCGCCCAGGACTACCGCCAGCACATGCCGGGTGTGGGACCGGGAGCCGCCGGAATCGCGGACCTCGTGCGGATGATCCCCGGGGAACTGCGAGAGGCGCCTGCGGAGCCGCTGATCCCGCCCACCATCCTGATGGCGGAAGGCGACGTGGTCGTCTACGCGGTCTGCCGACCGCAGACGGATCCGAGTAACCGGGCCGTCAAGTACCCCTTCCTGATCTTCAACGCTTTCACGATCGGTGACGGCCTGCTCACCGAACATTGGGACGGCCAGAACAAGGCCGCCCCAATGGAATTGGGCTGAGCGGTAGTCGGCCCCCGCGGCGATCGGCTCGCCCGGGGCCCCGCTCGAATCAATCGAAACTTCTACTCGCAAGCCCATATTCGGTCAATGACGCCTGGAGAACTACACACATGACCACTGCGCAACGGGCCAACCACCCGTGGAGAGTCGCCGTCCTCGCCGGGATGGCCTCGTACCTCGATGCGGGAACCCTGGTGACCACCGGGGTCGCGGCAGGCGTCCTCTACGCCCATGCCCTGAATCTGAGCGGGAATGCGGTCGGTGCGCTGATCGGCCTGCAGACGATCATGCTCGCGGTCGGCACCCTGCTCGGCGGCCGGGCGGGCGACCGCTGGGGCCGCAAGCCGGTGTTCACCGCGTCCCTGGCGTTCTACACCGTCGGAGTGGCGATCCTGACGTTCGCCACCGGGGTCGGAATGCTCTATGTCGGCGTGGTCGTGAGCGGCCTGGCGATGGGCGCCGACCTGCCCGTCTCGCTCGCGATGATCAACGAGGAGGCCCCGGCGGGCAAGAAGGGACGGATGGTCGTCTTCTCCGAGATGCTCTGGGTGGCCGGGGTGGCCGTCGTCACCGTCCTGACGATCTTCCTGTCCCCCCTCGGCGCGCTCGGTGCGCGAATCCTGTTCGGCCACCTCGCGATCATCGCGCTCGTCGTCCTGGGCCTGCGCACGAGAATGCACGAGTCCGCCGAGTGGATCACCGCCCGCCGCGCCGCCGCCACCGCCCCGGCCGACGGGACCATCCAGCTCGGGCAGCTCCGGGAGATCTTCCGCCGCCCCCTGCTCTACGCGGTCCTGGCCACCGGCATCTACTACACGCTCTGGGGCATCGGCTCGAATACCTGGGGCCAGTTCGGCTCCTACCTGTGGACCCACCTGACCGGGCGAAGCCTGGGCACCTGGTCCACGATCAGCCTGGTGGCCTTCCCGCTCGGCGCGATCACCGCGGCGCTATACCTGCGCGTCGTCGATTCCGGACGACGCGCGCTGTGGATCGCCGCCGGTGCGGTCATCCTGCCCCTGCCCTGGATCGTGCTGCTCGTGGTGGGTCCCACCCCCATGGGCTTCATCGTCGCCGTGGTGGTCAACGCCCTGAGTTTCGGCCTGTCCGGCGAACCGCTCTACAAGGTCTGGACCCAGGAACTCGTGCCGACCCTGCAGCGCAGCACAGTGCAAGGGCTGACCTTCGCGATGAACCGCGTCGGCGCGGCAGTGTTCGCCCTGGTCACCCCCGCGTTGGTGGCGGTGTCTCCCGCTCTGCTCTTCGGTCTGTGCCTCGTGTTCAGCATCGCCGCCTCGCTGATAGCGGTGCTGTGGATCCCGCGGCTGAACCAGGCCGAACCGGAGGACAGCGGAAATGTCGCGGCACATTCCGTAGCCTGATGTTCGATGTCGATGAATTCGGGGCAGATGGCCCTGCGAGCAGCTTTGATCATCGCGCAACGCGGTGGCGTCGCGCTGACCGAATTGGCGAACGAACTCCAGGTCGCCCGCTCCACCGCGCATCGCATACTGGCCAACTGCGTCGCGACCGGCTGCGCACGCCAGGAACACGTCGGCGGCCGTTACGTGGTGGGCCCGGCGCTGTACGAGGTCGCCCTGCGAATGGCCTCCACGGTGACGATGAACGAGGTCATCGCGCCGATCCTGGACGAACTGCACGATCAACTGGGCCTGCGGACCAGTTACGGCGTCCCCGAGGGGCGCAGCGTGCGATTCATCCTGTCGCTGGCCGGTACCGGCTCCCAGCCGCTCGGTTCGCAGATGGGCCAGGTGCGTCCGGCGCACTGCGTCGCGGCGGGAAAGGCCATGCTGGCGTTCTGTTCTCCGAGCGAGGTGGCCGAACGCTTTCCCGGACGCCATCTGGCCGAGGTGACCGAACGCACGATCAGCGACTGGGATCAGTTCATTCGCCACCTGGAGATCGTCCGGGCCCGCGCGTGGGCCAACTCCATCGGCGAGAGCGACCTCGCCGTCAACGAGGTCAGCGTTCCCGTCCTGACGCTGAGCGGAGATCCATTGGGCGCCATCAGCGTTGCCGCGTTCAGCCCGCGGCTGGCAACCAAACCGGACATCATGGAGGTCGTCCACCCGCTGCTCGACGCGGCCTCCCGGATCCAGTGGACGCTGCGCAACAGTACGTTCTCGCTCCCCGGCTGAGGTCCTGGCCGCCCACGAACGGAACCTTTGCTTATCACGCCGACATTGGTACGGTACCGTACTGTACGATTGAGCCATGGCTCGACCACACGAGAACCGAGGGTGAGTTACTTGTCAGATTTCACCATCACCGACGGCGTCGCCACGATCACCGACGACAGGCTGTTCACCACCTGGTACGACCGGCCCGACTACGTCGACGCCCTCGCCGCGTCACCGGACCCCGAGATCGCGAGCCGCAAGCGGCTCGTGCTGGACTTCGAGGTCGCACTCTCGCGCGTCGTGGAGACCGGCCGCATCGACGAGGAGATCGACGCCCTGCTGGAACATTTCCTCGCCGAGGAGTACATCCAGCACGATCCCGCCGTCGGCAACGGCCGCGCACCGCTCGCCGCCAAATTCCGCGAGGGCGTCCCGCCGGGCCCGGCCCCGGTCGCGGTGGTCGCGGAGGGCGACCTGGTGACGCTGCTGCTGAAGTTGCCACCGAACCCCGCCGCACCGAACGGCGGACCCGAGGCGTTCATCCCCACGATCTTCCGCGTGCACGACGGGATGATCGTCGAACACTGGGGCCCGCCGAACAGCGACAAGCGGTCCTGAACTGCACTCCGCATTCATCGCGGAGCGCTTCTCAGCCAACAACAGTACGGTACGAATCCGTACTGTCACGAAAGAAGGGATAGACGGTTGCCGAAATTGCATGTGGTGATCGGTAGCACCCGGCCGGGCCGGCTGGGACTGCCGATCGGACAGTGGACGGCCAAGGCCGCCGCCGAGCACGCGGGCTTCGAGGTGGAGCTCGTGGATCTGGCGGAGGTCGCGCTGCCCCTGCTCGACGAGCCCGGCCACCCGCGAATGGCCAAGTACGCCAACGAGCACACCAAGCGGTGGAGCGCGCTGGCCGACGAGGCGGACGCGTTCGTGTTCGTCACGCCCGAGTACAACTACGGGCCGCCGCCCGCCCTGCTCAACGCGATCGATTACCTGCACAACGAGTGGCTGTACAAGCCGGTCGGATTCGTCAGTTACGGCGGAATCTCCGGCGGTCTGCGCGCGGTGCAGGTGCTCAAGCAGATCGTCACCACGGTGAAGATGATGCCGGTCCCCGAGGGCGTCACCATTCCGCTGGTGTTCCAGCACGTGAACGACGAGGGTTTCAACCCCGGACCGATGCACACGGGTTCGGCCGAGGCCATGTTCGAGGAACTGCTGCGCTGGACCACCGCACTGCATCATCTGCGCAACAGCCCGCCGCCGCCTCCGCCGATGCCGCCGGGCCTGCCC
>NZ_BDBQ01000130.1 GCF_001613065.1 Nocardia miyunensis NBRC 108239 | reverse complement strand
CGCGCCCGGCACGATCCCGGCCGCGAGCGCGGCCACCGTCGGGGTGTCGAACAGCGCCCGCACCGGGACGCGCGCGTTGAGCGCCGCACCCAGCCGCGCGACGACCTGGGTGGCGACCAGGGAATTGCCGCCGAGCGTGAAGAAGTCGTCGTCGGCGCCCACCCGGTCCACGCCGAGCACCTCGGCGAACACCCGGGCCACGATCTCCTCGATCGGGGTCGAGGGGGCGCGGAATTCGCGGGCGGCGAACGTCGGGCGCGGCAGCGCCTTGCGGTCCAGCTTGCCACTCGCGTTGAGCGGCAACGCATCCAGTTCCATCACGGTCACCGGGACCATGTACGGAGGCAGGATCCGGCCCAGCGCGGCGCGCAGCTGCTCCGGCTCGATCCGGGCGCCCGAGGCCGCGACCGCATAACCCACCAGCTGGTCGCCGATGTCGGAGCCGATCACCGCGACGGCGGCCTGAGCGACCTCCGGCTGCGCCGTCAAGGCCGATTCGATCTCACCCAGTTCGATGCGCTGGCCCCGCAGCTTCACCTGGAAGTCGGTGCGGCCCAGGTACTTCAGCACACCCGGCGAGGACCAGGCGGCCAGGTCGCCGGTGCGGTACATCCGCGCACCCGAGCCGAACGGGTCGGCGACGAAACGTTCCGCGGTCAGCTCTTCGCGCCCGATGTAGCCGCGGGCCAGCTGATCACCGGCGATGTAGAGTTCCCCGGCCACTCCGGCGGGCACCGGGCGCAGTCGTGAATCCAGCACGTAGACACGGTTGTTCCAGCCCGGCGAGCCGATCGGCAGGCCACCCTGCTCGGTCCCGGTCGCGAGCAACGTGGTGACCGCGATCGTGGTTTCGGTGGGGCCGTACACGTTCAGCGCGTCCACCGCACCAAGCGCGCGCAGCCCGGCCACGGTCTCCGAGGGCAGCAACTCACCGCCGGAGATCACCAGACGCAACGTCGGCAGCGATCCCGCGGCGGCGTGCGAGACGAACACCGACAGCATCGACGGCACGAAGTCGGTGACGGTGACCCGCTGTGCCGCAATGGTTTCCGCGATGTACTGCGCGTCGCGGTGGCCGTCGTGGGTGGCGATGACGAGCGTGGCCCCGACCCGCAGCGGCAGGTAGTAGCCCCAGATCGAGTCGAAGGTGACCGCGGCCTTGAGCAGGTAGACGTCCTCCGCGTTCAGCGGGTACTCGCCCTGCATCCAGGCCATGTGGTTGACCAGCGCGCCCTGCGACACCGCGACGCCCTTGGGCCGCCCGGTGGAGCCCGAGGTGAACATCACGTACGCCAGGTTCTCCGGACGCACCGGCCGCAGCAACTCGGCGGCGGCCAGCGGGGAGCCGTCCAGATCGCCGGTGTCCACGGCATCGATGCGCAACACCTCGATGCCGTCCGGAACCGATACGAGGTCCGCGGTGGTGGTGAGCACGCAGACCGGCCGCGCGGTGTGGAACACGTACTCGATGCGCTCGGCCGGATGATCCGGATCCACGGGTGCGTACGCACCGCCCGCGGTGCGGATCGCGTAGATGGCGATCAGCAGTTCCGGCGACCGCCGGATCGCGACGCCGACCACCGAGTCCGCGCCCACGCCCCGCGAGATCAACAGGCGCGCAAGCCGATTGACGCGCTCGCCGAACTCCCGGTAGGTCAGCTCGGCGCCCTCGTAGACCAGTGCCGTGCGATCCGGGTGTTCCTCCATCGCTCGGCGGAAGCCCGACTGCAACAGCTCGTGCTCGATCGGGTGAGCGGTGTCGTTCCAGCCCCGTACGATCTGATCGCGTTCGGCCGGGTCGAGCACATCGATGGCCTCGACCGGCGCCTGCGGATTCGCCACGAGCGCGTCCAGCACCCGGATCATCCGCGCGGCAAGGGTTTCCACCTCGTCGTCGGTGAATCGGCTGCGCAGGTACTTCCAGGTCACCTCGAGCGTCGACTCGGCCAGCACCACCAGCGTCAGCGGGTAGTGCGAATCGTCCAGCATGCCGACTCCGGTGACGCTCATCCCGTCGATGGAGCTGGCGGCGGCGATCGCCTCCTCGTTCAGCGGATAGGACTCGAATACCAGCAGGGAGTCGAATTGCGTTGCGTCACCGGCGATCCGCTGGATGTCGGTCAGACCCACGTGATGATGCTCGAACAGGGCGACCTGCGCGCGCTGCAACTCCCGCAGCAGTTCGGCGACCGAGACACCGCCCTCGACGCGCACGCGCACCGGCACAGTGTTGACGAACAGGCCAACCATCGATTCCACGCCCGGCAGGTCCGCCGGACGGCCGGAGACCGCGGCACCGAACACCACGTCGTCCCGGCCGATCAGCCGTCCGAGCAGAATGCCCCAGGCGGCCTGAACCACGGTGTTCAGCGTGACGCCGAGCTCGGCGGCGTACTCGGTGATCCGGCGAGTGGCCTCGGCGTCGAATCCGGTGACCACCTTGCCGATTTCGTAGTTCTCGGCCGTCTTCGGTTGCCGCGCGAGCACTGTCGGCTCGTCCACACCCGCCAGCGCCTCGCCCCACAGTCGCAGCGATTCGTCGCGGTCGCGGTGGGACAGCCAGGTCAGGAAATTCCGGTAGGACTCCGGGCGCGGCAGCGCGGACGCGTCACCGCGAGTGGCGTACAGCAGCAACAGGTCTCGCAGCAGGACCGGCATGGACCAGCCGTCGAGCAGGATGTGGTGCGTGGTGATCGCCAGATGCCACCGGTCGGATGCGGTGCGGTACACCGTGAATCGCAGCAGCGGCGGCGTGGCCGGGTCGAAATGCATTGCGCGGTCCGCGGATATCCGGCGCACCAGTTCGGGTTCGCGCTCCGGCTCGGGCAGCGCGGTCAGGTCCTCCTCGCGCCACGGCACCGTGACCCGATCCAGCACCACCTGCACCGACTGTCCGTCCGCGCCGGTGGCGAAGGCGACGCGCAGACTCGGATAGCGATCGACGATCGCCTGCGCGGCCATGCGCAACCGGCCGGTATCCACCGTGCCGCCCAGATCCACCCGGGCCTGGATGGTGTAGACGTCGACCGTGGACTGCGTCAGCATCGTGTGGAACAGCAGTCCGGACTGTAGCGGCGAGAGCGGCCAGATCTCCGACAGCGCGGGATAATTCCGCTCCCACACCGTGATATCGGACTGCGCGGCCCGCACCAGCGGCAGATCCGACGGGGTCAGCCCGCCCGCGTCCGGGCGTTGCGCGTGCCGGGCCAGCGCGGTCAGCGCGGTGACCCACAGATCGGCGAGCCGCTGCACCCGTTGACGCGACAGGAGTCCGGCCGGGAAGGCGAAGGACGCGCCCAGCTGCGGCCCGTCCGGGCCGTCGGTGACGATCGCGTTGATATCGATCGCCCCGTTGGCGGGCATGTCGCGATCCAGGTCCGCGTCGAAATCGCCCAGATCACCGGTCGGCGCCCAGCCGGATTCGGCGAGTTCCGCCGCCGCGCCACCGGCCGCGATCCGGCCCAGGTAGTTGAAGGTGATCTGGCCGAGATCCGAGAGCTGGTCGGCGGTTTCGGCATTGAAGTAACTCAGCAGGCCGAAGCCCAGCCCGCGGCCCGGCACCGCCAGCAGCTGTTCCTTGACGGCCTTGAGCACCTCACCGGCGACCGGGCCGCTGTCGAACACCGCGTCGAAATCGGCGTCCACGAGACCGATCCGGACGGGATACGCGCTGGTGAACCAGCCGACGGTATGCGACAGGTCCGCGCCCGGTACGAAATCCTCCTCGCGGCCGTGCCCCTCGAGCCGCACCAGCACCGCGCCGCCCGCGTCGTCGCCGCGCCAACGGCTCACCGCCAGTGCCAGCGCCGAGAGCAGCGCGTCGTTGGCGCCACCCCGGAACTTCGTGGGAATCGTGGTCAGCGCGGCCTCGGTCACCTCCGGCGGCACCGTCACCCGGACCCGCTCGACGGTGGCCAGGGTGTCGATCGCGGGATCGAACGGACGCTCACCCAGCTGCGGATCGGATGTCCGCGAAATCTCTTGCCACAGCGGCAGTTCCGCGACGACCTCGGGCCGTCGCGCCGCCTCGGCCAGGGCGTGCGCCCAGCGCCGCATCGAGGTGCCGACCGCGGGCAGCGCCACCGGCTGCCCGGCCGCGATCTGCAACCACGCCACCATCAGATCCGGAATGATGATGCGCCAGGACACTCCGTCGATCGCGAAGTGGTGCGCGACGACGAGCAGGATGTCGGAGCGACCCGGCGCCTGGGCATCCTGGTCGCCCGCGAAGGCGAACCGGACGAACTGCACCATGGCCCCGCCCGCCGGATCCAATCGGCCCAGTGCCGCATCGAATTCCGCGCTCGCCCGCCGGGTGAGTTCGGCCTCGTCGATATCGGCCGGCAGATCCACGCGACGCACCAGCGCGGCCACATCGACCGCCCCCTGGGCCAGCGCTTCGAAAGTCCAGCCCTGCTCGGCGTTTCCGCGCAGCCGCGAACGCAGCACATCGTGGTGATCCAGGACAGCGGACAGGGTCCCGAGCAACGTCTCGTCGTCGAGCCCGTCGGGCAGCCGCAACGTCATCGACTGCGAATACCGCTGGAACGCAGGACCTTTCGCCAGCGTCGCCGCCATCAGCGGCGTCAGCGGCATCTCCCCGACACCGCCGCCGGGCAGCTCGGCGAGCTGCTCACGCGCGGATTCGCCGACAGCGGAAGCGATTTCGGCCAACCCGGCGACCGTGCGGTGATTGAACACGTCCTGCGCGGTGAAGGCGAGCCCGCGGGCCTTGGCCCGGGAGACCAGCTGAATCGACAGAATCGAATCGCCGCCCAACCCGAAGAACGAGTCGTCCAGGCCCACCCGCTCGACGCCGAGCAGCCCGGCGAACAGCTCGGCGATCAGGATCTCGTTCTCGGTGACCGGTGCGCGGAATTCCGCGGCCTCGAAGACCGGCTCGGGCAGCGCCGCGCGATCCAGCTTGCCCACCGAGGTGAGCGGAATCGCGTCCAGCACCATGATCAGGGCCGGAATCATGTACGCGGGCAACGATTCCGCGAGGAATTCGGCCAGCCGGTCGGTATCGACGGCGGTGCCCGCGCGCGGGAGGACGTACGACACCAGCGCCTTGGAACCCGAGGGCAGCGTGCGGTCGAGCGTGGCCGCGTAGTCGATGTCCGGATGTGCGGTGAGCGCGTTGTCGATCTCACCGAGTTCGATGCGCACACCTCGGATCTTGACCTGGAAATCGGTCCGGCCAAGATATTCGATCGTGCCGGATTCGGTGCGCCGCACCAGATCTCCGGTCCGGTACAGCCGCGCCGCGGACTTCCCGGTCTCGGCGAACGGGCTGGCGACGAACCGCTCCGAGGTCAGGCCGGGACGGCCCAGATATCCTCGCGCCAGCGCCGGACCGGACAGATACAGCTCACCGGTCGTGCCCGCCGGAACCGGCCGCAGCCGCGCGTCCAGGACGAACGCGCCCATCCCCGGAACCGCGGTGCCGATGGTGACCAGCTCGTCCGGATTCATCGCGCCGGTGGCGGTCGCCAGGATCGTGGCCTCGGTCGGGCCGTACCCGTTCAGGAATGAACGCCCGTCGCGGGCCCAGCGCCCGACCAGTTCCGGGCCGAACCGGTCACCGGCGACCATGACGGTCCGCAGGTCGTCCAGTCCGGTCGAATCCACCGACTCCAGCGCGCCCGGGGTGATGAGCATGTGCGTCACGCGCTCGCGCCGCAGCAGCTCCGCGAGTTCGTGGCCGCCGAACACCTGCGGCGGCGACACCACCAGGGTCGCGCCCGAGGAGAAGGCCAGCATCAGCTCGAGGACGGAGACGTCGAAATTCGGCGAGCAGACATGCGCCACCCTCGACTCGCGATCCACCCCGAACGACTCCCGCATGGCGGTCACCAGGCTGCCCAGACCGCCGTGTCCGACGACCACGCCCTTCGGCCGGCCCGTCGAGCCCGACGTATAGATGTAATAGGCCGGATGCAACTCGGTCACCGTGCGCACCCGATCGGCGTAGGAGACCGGGTGGGCGGGGTGAGCGGCGATCCGCTCGGCCTGTGCCGGATCGTCCAGCTCGAGCCAGTCCGGGCCGCCGTCTGTGAAGGCCGCACGGTGGGCGGTGGTGGTCAGGCCGAGCACGGCTCCGGAATCGGACAGGATGTGCTCGATGCGCTCGGCCGGATAGGCCGGGTCCACCGGAACGAACGCCGCGCCGGTCTTGGCGATCGCCCAGACGGCCAGCACCGATTCGATACTGCGCGCGATGCCGACCGCCACCGCGTCGTCGGCGCCGATCCCTCGCGCGATGAGTTCACGAGCCAGGCGTGAGGACGATTCGTCCAGTTCGCGATAGGTCAGTTGCCGAACGTCCGCCGGATCGCCGGAGGCACTGAAACGGATCGCGACGGTGTCGGCCGCGTACTCCACGGCAGCGGTGAGCAGGCTCGGGAAAAGCACACTCCCCCGCCGACGAGATCCGCGCGACTGCTGACGCCCTGTATTCGTTCTCACCGTGCCGTATCGTACCGGTCAGGTCGGGTCATGCGCCGTCGCGGTTGCCCCGGCTCATCGGCATGCGGCCGACACCGGGTTCCAGGCAGTTCCTCCATATCGACACTCATCATCGGGAGCTGCCGCAGTGTTACAACGCCGAGCTCATCGAGTGGTTCCGCCCCGCACGGGACCGGGCTCACGGATCAGGGGCACAGCCGACACCGGACCCGCCCCGTCGTATCCCCTCCTCGGAACCATGCGCGCGGATAAATTGAACACGTGCGGCCGGAGACCGGCCCGATGGAAGGAGCGCGATGGTGCAGACCGAGACCGGTGAGTTCGACGGTCGTGGCGGGCGAGTCTTCTGGCGTGCCTGGATCCCCTCGGACCGGGTGCGCGCGGTGATCGCACTCGTGCACGGAGTCGCCGAACATTCCGGACGATACGACCACGTCGGAAAGCGCTTGGCGGACAGCGGTTTCGCGGTCTACGCACTCGACCACATCGGCCACGGGCGTTCGGCGGGGAGCAAGGCGAACATCGACTCGATCGACGGTGCGGCCGACAATGTCGCGGCGCTCCTGGACATCGCCTCCGAACGTCATCCCGACCTGCCACGCTTCGTCCTCGGGCACAGTATGGGCAGTCTGATCACCCTCTACCTGGCCACCCGCGCCCCGCTGGACGTCGCCGGAGTCGCGATTTCCGCACCCCCGCTTGACATCTCCGCGGGCAGCGCCCTACAGCGCGCCCTGGCCCCCGCGCTGAGCCGCTGGGCGCCGAATCTCGGTGTACTACAGCTGGATTCGTCGATGATCAGCCGCGACCCGGAAGTCGTTCGCGGCTACGACGCCGATCCCCTGGTGTTCAGCGGCAAACTCCCCGCCCGCACCGGCGCGGAGATCCTGCGGGCCACCGAGACCGTCACCGCCCGCCTGGACCGGCTGACCGTCCCGACCCTGGTCCTGCACGGCGCCGACGACGCCCTGGCCGCGCCGTCCAGCGCGGACACCGTCGAACAGCGCGCGGGTGCGAAGGATCTCACAGTCATCCGTTATCCGGGTCTCTACCACGAGATCTTCAACGAACCGGAGCAGGACGCGGTACTCGGCGACCTCGTCGGCTGGTTGGAGAAGCATCTGACCGGCGAGTAGCATCCGGCCATGAGCACTCCCACCGAGAGCCGCGTCGCCTTCATCCGCGCCAGCTGGCATCGCCCCATCGTGACCCAGGCGTACGAAGGTTTCCTCGCCGAATACCGTGACCTCGGCTTCGATCCGGCGACCGTCGAGGTTTTCGACGTGCCCGGGGCGTTCGAGATCCCGCTGCACGCGCAACGGCTGGCCCGCACCGGACGCTACAGCGCGATCGTGGCATCGGCCTTGGTCGTCGACGGCGGTATCTACCGCCACGAATTCGTCGCCTCGGCCGTCATCGACGGGCTCATGCGAGTGCAACTCGACAACGACGTCCCGGTGTTCTCGGTGGTGCTCACCCCGCACCACTTCCACGAGCACAGCGAGCACGTGAACTATTTCACCGAGCATTTCGTCACCAAGGGCGCCGAGGCGGCCCGCGCCCTCGCCACCACCCTCAGCTCACTGCGCAGCCTGCCGGTGAACTGAATTCCCGGCCGACTCGCGACCGCCGAGGCCGGCAGGTCCGCGCGGACACTCGGATACCGTTGTCGCGGAACGGTTTCGGCCTCTTTCGCGGCCTCGGCGGTGTCGAAATGCCCGTGGCGGCGGACCACCGCACCGATGACCTGCGGCAGCACGCGGCAGAACCTCGATCTCGGTGCGGGAGTTCACAATTCGTCGGCCGACTCCGCGATGGGCCGGATATCGGCATAGGCGTTGGCGACGGCGTCGGGTGGCCCCGGGCAGTCCCGCAGCCGCTCGGCGATCTCGGTGGCGCGGTCGAAACTCGCGCAGTCGACCACCCAGTATCCGGCCAATACCTCCTCGGTCTCGGCGAACGGCCCGTCGGTGACGAACGGCGTGCCGTCGCGATTGCCGATCCGGCGGGTGTGCACGGGCGCGGTCAGCCCGCGCGTCTCCACCAGTTCCCCGGACGCCTCCAGGTCCTGGTTGAACTTCGTCATGAACGCGTGCAACTCGGCGAAGTCCTGCGGCGACCAGGTGGATCCCCCGGACCCGCCCATTCCGTCGTAGTCCCGCTGCGATCCGTAGCTCAGAATCATGTACTTCACGGCGATCTCCTTTCGATCAGCACCCCTGCGGCGCCGTCACCGGGTACGTCGAAGCCGTGGTCCATTCTCGGACATCGCATCGCGCATTCTTCGGATTGCGGCGAAATCGCCGCCGAGGGCTGTCAGTCGCGCAGCGCCCGGTAGGTGAGGGTCAGGAAGTCCTCGCCCAGGGAGATCTGCCAGTCACCGGCCACGATGATGTTGGCGGCCTGCACGAACAACAACGCGACGAGATCGTGGCGCGGGTCGGCGACCCAGAAGGTGCCGAATCCACCGGGCCAGGACACCGTGCCGACTCCCGGGCCGGTCCCCTCCTGCCGCGTGCGGACCTGTACGCCGTAGCCGAAACCCTGTGCCTCCCACATGGTTTGACCCAGCGGCGGATTGAACGGCGGATCGGCGTGCTGAGCGGGCGTGAGACGATCGCGCGTCATCGCGTCCACGGTGTCCGCGGTCAGGACCCGCGTGCCGTCGAGTTCGCCGCGTCGCAGGATCATCCTGGCGAAGCGCGCGTAGTCGTCGACGGTGGACACCAGACCCGCACCGCCGGAGGCGAACAGCGGCGGCTGGGCCCATGCCGTGACGGCCGGGTGGTCCAGGACCTCGCCGTCGCGCGAGTACAGGACGGTCAGACGCTCCCGTTCGGATTCGGGCACCACGAATCCGGTGTCCACCATCCCCAGCGGCTCGAAGACCCGCTCGGCGAGCACCGTCTCGAACGGCTGACCGGTGATCCGGCCGATCAGCACGCCCAACACGTCCGAGGCCGTGTGGTAGCGCCACAGCTCGCCGGGCTGGGCGATGAGCGGCAGTTCGCCCAGGCGCCGCATCCACGCATCGGGATCCAGGGGTTCGACGCCGGGAATGCTCAGGGCGCTCGCGACCGGATCCGCGGTGAGCGAGAACAGTTGCGGCGCAAGGCTGGACCGTCCCCAGCCCAGGCCGAACCGGTAGGTGAGCAGATCCTCCAGGGTGATCGGCCGGGACGCGGGCACGACATCCTCGGGTGCGCCCAGCGGATCGCGCATGACCTTGCGATCGGCGAGTTCGGGCAGCCAGGGATCCACCGGGTCCGACAACCCGATGCGGCCCTGTTCGACGAGTTGCAGAGCGGCGACCGCGGTGAGGGGTTTGGTCATCGAGGCCATTCGGAACAGCGCGTCGCGCCGCATCGGCCGCCGCGCCTCGCGGTCCTGCCAGCCCGCGGTGTCCACCTGCGCGAGTTCGCCGCGCCGGTGGATCATGGCGACCAGACCCGCGACCTCACCGCGGTCGGCGTATCCCGCCAGCGTCTCACTCAGCTTCGCCAGGCCGTCCGCCGAAAACCCGTTCGCCACAACCGTTCCCCTTTCACCGTCGAGAGCGACAACCGGACGCGCGGCGGATTATTCCCGTCGCCGCAGCGCCAGGGCTCCCAGACCCGCGAGCACCATGTACACCCCGACCACCCACAGCCCGGCGCGCTGGGTGCCGGTGAGATCCTTCAGCCAGCCGGTGATGTACGGCGCGGCGAACCCGCTGATATTGCCCAGCGAGTTGATCAGCGCGATACCGCCCGCCGCGGCCGCGCCGGACAGGAAGGTGCTCGGCAACGCCCAGAAGGTGGGCAGCGCCGCGAGGACGCCGACCGCGCAGACGGTCACCGCGGTCATCGCCGCGAACGGGTTGCCCAGGTAGAGCGCGATGGGAATGGCCAGCCCGCCGATGACGGACGGCAGCGCGACATGCCACCGACGCTCCCCGGTCCGGTCGCCGTGCCTGCCCCACCACACCATCGCGAACGCGCCGATCACATACGGCACCGCCGTGATCAATCCGCGCTGCACCACCGAATAGTGGGTGCCGTACTGCTGCTGGAATCCGGCGATGATGGTCGGCAGGAAGAATCCCAGCGCGTACAGCCCGTAGGCGATGCCGCCGTAGATCGCGGCCAGGCCGAGAATGCGCGGATGGGTCAGCGCCCTGCGCAGCGTCCAGTGCTCGGCCGCGGCCAGTTCGGCCTCCTCGCGCGCGAGTTCGGTTGCCAGCCACTCTCTTTCGGGTGCGGTCAGCCAGCGCGCCTGCTCGGGACGATCGGTCAGGTAGAACCAGGTGAGCACGGCCAGAATCAACGCCGGGACACCTTCGACCAGGAACATGAACCGCCAGCCGGTCAGCCCGAGGACGCCGTCGCCGTACTGGATCACCAGACTCGACAGCGTGGAGCCGACCGCCGTGGAGATCGGCACCGCCACCATGAACATCGCGACGATCCGGGCGCGATACCGCTGCGGGAACCAGTACGTCAGATACAGCAGAATGCCCGGGAAGAATCCGGCTTCGGCCACACCGAGCAGGAATCGCAGCACGATCAGCACGGTCGCGTTCGGCACGAACACCATCGCGGTCGCGATGACGCCCCAGCTCAACATGATTCGCGCCATCCAGCGGCGCGCGCCGAACCGGTGCAAGGCCAGATTGCTCGGCACCTCGAGCACCAGATAGCCGAGGAAGAAGATGCCCGAGGCGAATCCGAACACCGTCTCGGACAGGGCGAGATCGTGTTTCATCCCGCTGGGACCGGCGAAACCGATGTTCACCCGGTCCAGATAGTTCACGAAATACAGCAGACCCAGGAACGGCACCAAGCGCAGGCCGACCTTGCGCAGCGTGGTCCGGGAGACATCGGTGGCTTCGAACACCTGCGTACTGTCATGTCCGGATTGCCGGATGTCAAGGGGTGTCGACTACCCCTGCCCACATACGGAACCAATAGTTCCGTTATCTGCTACATTCGGAACCGTGAGTTCCGGAATGAATGAGCCACGGCTGGGCAGGCCCTTGTCCGCCGAGACCGATCGCGCCGTCCGGGCAGCCACGCTCGCCCTGCTGGGCGAAGTCGGCTACGCGGGTCTGCGCGTGCAGGACGTGGCGACCCGCGCGGGCGTCGGCAAGGCCGCGCTCTACCGGCGATGGCCGTCCAAGGCCGCATTGGCGATGCATCACCTGATCGGCGATCTGGCGCCCCGGACCTATCGCGACACCGGCAGCCTGCGCGGCGATCTGCGGGAGCTGGCGGCGGATTTCGTCAATCGGATGGCGAGCCCCCGGGTGCATGCCGTCCTGCCGGAGATCTTCGCCGACCTGCTGCACGAACAGTCGCTGCAGACCGTTTTCGAGGAGGTCTGCATCGCGCCCGAGCAGGACCTCATCCAGCGGACGGCCGAACGCGCGGTCGAACGCGGTGAGCTCACCACCGCCCCGGACGTGCGCTGGGCACACGCGCAGTTCTCCGGTCCGGTGTTCCTGTGGCTGTATCTGCTCGGCGGACACGGCGACGCCGCACTGATCGACCGGGTCGCGGACTCCGTACACGCGACCTGGATCAACGAAGGGAAGAGAACATGAACGGCTGGCTGTGGGCCGGGCAGATCATTCTGGCCGCCGCATTCGTCCTCGGCGGCGGCGCGAAGATCGTCCTGCCGAAGGAGAAACTGCGCCCGATGATGCCCTGGGTGGACGACATGTCCGCCAACGCGGTGCGCGGCATCGGCGCGATCGAGGTGATCGGCGGGGCCGGGGCCGTACTGCCCTGGGCGACCGGCATCGCCCCGGTCCTGACGCCGATCGCGGCGGTCGGCCTGGCGCTGGTCATGGTGGGCGGTTTCATCACTCATGCCCGGCGCGACGAGTACTCGCGCACGCCGTCCAATCTCGTCCTGTTCGTCATCGCCGTCCTGGTGGCGATCGGCCGATTCTGAAGTTCGGCGGCGGGCCGCGTATCCGGCCCGCCGCTCAGATCTGCTTGCGGTGCGGGACGAACTCGAGGGTCAGCAGGGCCGCGGCGGTGAAGACGATCTCGCGCCAGCGGATCAGGACGAATCGCTGGTTGCCGAAGGAGTTGAACTTGCGCAGGAAGCGGAACAGCGATTCGAGCCGGATCATCGGGTCCAGGACGCGCGCGAGCAGGTAGAGCGCCTCGCGCGAACGGGTGCGCTGCTTATCGCTGTACAACTCCGGGAACGCCGCGAAGGCCAGCGAGATGCGCTGTATGCCGCGGTCGCGGCCGTAGCCGACCAGGTCCACGATCATGCGTTCGTCCAGGCCGTTCGGGGCGTCCTTGCGCCGCCACGGCACGTCCAGGCTCAGCTCGCTGCCGTGATTGGCCTCGCCGTATCGCTGGAAGCCGACGACCCGGCCGTCGCTGTCGCGGGCGATCACCACGAGCATGCCGGGATGACGGCCGTCCAGCAGATGATCCAGGATCATCGAGAATCCGCGGGTCTGGCGGCCGTGATGCCATTCGTCGACGATCGCGAACAGGGTCCGGCGCAGAGATTCGCTCAATTCCCGCTCGGGGATGATCTCGGTGCTCACCCCGAAGTTGCGGGTGCGGCTCACCGCCTGACGCAGATTGCGGAATTTGCGGCCCACCATGTCGAAGCCGTCGACCTCGACGACCACATCGCGTCCGATCGGAATCGAGTGCAGCCCACGGTGTTCCGCAGCCCGCGTCCGCCACAGCTCGCACACCTCCGGACTCGCGCCCAGCACGGCGATCCGCCAGCCGTGCGCCATGGCGAATGCGGAGAACTGGGCGATGAGCGTCCCGTACACCGCGCGGTCGCCGACCGGATCACCGGCCACGACCGCGATGCCGAACCGGGTGCGGTACCCGATGGCCGCGGCGGAGGACGCGTCGAAGAAGTACGACTTGGACGAGTGCATCGCGAACGGCGCGAGCGGATCACCCGCGGTCGCGTCGACCAGCGCCGCCACCCGCAGCCGGTGTTCGGGCTGCGGGCGTGAACCCTGCGGCAGCATCATGATGAATCCGGTCGAGGCCAGGAAGACGAAGCCGACCGCCGGATGCTCCGCGCGATACGCGATGTTCGACATGCCGAGCACGATCACCGCGACGGTGACGTGCGGCAACGTGATCGGCCGCCGCAGATGCAGCCCGCGCGCCACGAACAGCCCCGACAGCGAGGCGGCCACGAACCAGCCGCGATCCACACCCTCGCGCGAGGCCCGATCGGCCGCGTACACCAGCACCACGCCGACCAGCAGCAGCACCACGATCAGCGGTAACCGCACCGCGCGGGTGGGGGTGAGAACAACCTGCCGGTAAGTGCGATAACCGGCGACCGCCGAGTTGATGTCCGCCACGTCACAACCCCCGCTGAGGCAGGGATTCGAGCTGGTGGGCGTGCTGCACGTCCACGAACATCCTCGACATGGTGGTCCTCCCGATGGTCGCGTCCTGACGAACACACTATGCGGAACGCAGGTTCCGGGTCGCTGGGCCCCATCAGTTCGGCGGCCCGGCGGCCCGCACCGCCCGTCGATCCCGGTGATTCCCTCGTCTCGGCGCCCACCCGCCGATCCGGACATGACTCGGCGGCGCAGTCGCATGCGCCTCGTAATAACCGATATCGCGAGAAACTTGTTCCCCGCAACAGGTTTATGTGTTGTCCCACACTGCAATACAATGACTATTCTAAAACAGCAAATAACGGGCAATCCACCCTCGCTAACACAGCCCAGCCTCGCGCACGCAATCCGACCTCAAATCAGCCCCACCTGCGCTTTCAGCAAATTCTCAGGAAGCCGGGCCGATACCGAACAGAGACCCGATCGCCACCCGCACGCCACCCGCGGAACCACCGCGAGGCGCGATTCGACCGAGCCGGGCAACGCGAGAGGAACAGACCCTGTGAACTTCCTCTCAGCCATATCCCGCCGGGACCGCGATGTAGCCTCCCCCGCACGGCGAGCCCCCAGCGAGAATCCGGCCGCCCTCGAGGTGCCGGACTCGAACGAGCCGGACGACCATCGCCAGTTCGATCTCCCGTCGTCACGATCATTCTTCGTGCAGTAGTTCTTCCGCGACAGTTCTTCCGCGACGTCGTTCTGCGCGGCGAGCAGCTCATCGCCGGGATCGTCGATCCATGCGCCCAGTGCCGTCATCGGTCCGGCGACCAGACTGGCCCCCAGGTCGGTCAAGCCGTACTCGACGCGCGGTGGCGCCTGCGCGTATCCGCGGCGTTCGATCAGACCGTGCCCGAGCAGGCGGTGCAGCGCCACGTGCCGACGCGATAGCACGCCCGACAAACTGCCGCTGAATCGGACTCCCGGGCACAGGTGTTGTGCCGCAAGGCATCCAACCGTCCTGGTCAAGGGATACCGCAAGCCCGCTCATCAGCGACGTCCGGTGGCACAGTGGCTCGTTCCGGCCCATCGTCACGACAGGAGCTGGTACAGCACCTGTCCCCAGGTCGACCATGCCTTCTCGAACTCGACCCCGGTGGTCGCGGCGGTGCCCAGCGCCGGGGCGCTGTCGTCAGATCAATGGGTTACTCGTGCGCAGACGCGGGAATCGGCCGAAATCGCGGTCGGCGGACCATAATTCCCGCACGCCGTGACCGACGCACAGCGCTGCGATGCGCGCATCGTGCACCATCGGGCCGATTGCCTGCCCGTCGACGAGCAACGCGCGCAATACGGTCCAGTGCATGTCGGACTCACTCAGCAGCACCAGCGACGGCGAGGCGAGCCACGCCTCGATCTGATCGATCGCCTGCTGGATGGTGCTGGGCGGCGAATAGACGCGACGGTGAGTCACGATCGAGTAGAACTCGTGCACACACGGCCAGGGTATTGCCCAGTGACTCGGCGACTCGGCCAGAGCGCGAATCTGCTCCGCCGCACGCTCGTGGAACGGCGAGTCCTGTCGGTGCGCATACACCAGCAGGTTCGTGTCGATCGCGATCACGCACCGACTCCATAGGACGCATCCCGAATCTCTGCCCACGACGCGCCCTGGAACTCGGCTTGCAACCCGTTGCCCGGCACGCTGGCATCGCGCAGCCGAAAGTCGCCGCTCGCACGCCGTGTATCGAGCACCGTGCGCAGCCCCTCCTCGAGGAGAGTGCGCAGTGCGACTCCATGCTGATGAGCGTATTCACGCGCCTCGCTCAGCAGTGCATCCGCGATCTCTACCGTCGTCTTCATATGGGTAACAATATCACGCAACCCATACGCCCATACCGAGCGATCAGCAGAGCTGGGCCGCACGATCCGATATCACCGCAACGGTGCGCCCAGGCGTGTCCGTGCCGGGTGCTCACTCCCCTCCGAAAACACGCTCCACGACGGTCTTCGCCCGCCGAGTCACACGCATGTAGTGATCCAGGAATTCGCTGCCGTCGTCGTTGGGCCACCCCGCGACGCGGGCCACGGCCGAGAGCAGGCGGCCCGGGCCCGGGAGCTGGTCGGCGGATTTGCCGCGAACCAGGACCAGGGCGTTGCGGGCCTTGGTGGCGGTCAGCCAGGCGTCGCGCAGCAGGGCGACGTCGTCGGCGTCGAGGAGGTCGGCGGCTTGGATGGCATCCAGGGATTGCAGGGTGGAGGTGTTGTGCAGGGACTGGACCTCGTGGGCGTGACGCAGCTGCATCAGCTGAACGGTCCACTCGATGTCGGCGAGGCCGCCGCGGCCGAGCTTGGTGTGGGTGGCCGGGTTCGCGCCGCGCGGCAGACGTTCGGAGTCCACCCGGGCCTTGATGCGGCGGATCTCACGCACCGCGTCGGCCGAGACGCCACCGGCCGGGTAGCGGACCGCATCGATGACGTGCAGGAATCGCAGTCCGAGCCGCTGATCACCGGCTACCTGGTGGGCGCGCAGCAGGGCCTGCACCTCCCAGGACTGGGCCCACTGGCGGTAGTACGCGTCGTAGGCGGCCAGGGTGCGAACCAGGGCGCCGTTGCGGCCCTCGGGGCGCAAACCGGCGTCGACCTGCAGGGGCGGATCGGTACTCGGTGCGCCGAGCAGCCGCTGCACCTGGTCGGCGATGCCGATCGACCATTTCACCGCGACCGTCTCGTCCGCGCCGGGACGCGGATCGCAGACGAACAGCACATCCGCGTCCGAGCCGTACCCCAGCTCCAGGCCGCCCAGGCGGCCCATGCCGATCACCGCGAAATCCGCGGGAGCTTCGTGCCCCATCTCGGCCTCGCTCGCGCGGATCACCGCGCGCAGCGACGCCTCCAGCACCGCCACCCACACCGAGGACAGCGCCGAGCACACCTGCGGCACCTCGAGCATGCCCAGGACATCGGCGGACGCGACGCGCGCCAATTCGTGACGACGCAGCGAACGAGCCGTTGCCACAGCACGTTTGGGATCCTCGTAGCGGGCCGCGCCGGACATGATCCCGCCGCGCACATCCGCGGCCTTCGGGCTCAGCAGCAGCGGACCGCTAGGGCCGTCGGCGAACATGCGGATCGTCTCGGGCGCGTTGATCAGCAGATCGGGCAGATAGGCCGAAGAACCCAGCACGATCATCAGCCGCTGCGCGATCGCGCCCTCGTCCCGCAGCTCGCGCAGGAACCAGGTCTGGTCGTCCAGTCCCTCGGACACCCTGCGGTAGGCCAGCAGCCCCTGATCCGGATTGGACGTCTCGCCCAGCCACTCCAGCAACGTCGGCAACAGCAGCGCCTGGATCCGTCCCTTGCGGCCGACCTCGTTGGTCAGCGCCTTGAGATGACTCAGGGCGTTCTCGGGATCCGCGTAACCCAGCGCCGCGAGCTGCCGGACCGCCGCGGCCGGACTCAACCGCAACGCGTCGGCGTCCAGCCGCGCCACCGAATCGAGCAGCGGCCGATAGAACAACTTCGCGTGCAGCCGACGCACCCGCACCGCATTGCGCTTGATCTCACTGGCCAGCACGCCCACCGCGTCCTGCCGCCCGTCCGGGCGCATATGCGCCGCGCGGGCCAGCCAGCGCATCCCCTCCTCGTCGTCGAAGGCGGGCAGGGTGTGGGTGCGCTTGAGCCGCTGCAGTTGCAGACGATGCTCGAGCAATCGCAGGAACTCGTACGAGGCGGTCAGATTCGCCGCGTCGTCCCGGCCCACATAGCCGCGATCGGCCAGCGCGGTCAGCGCCTCCACCGTGCCCTGCACGTGCAGCGACTCATCGGCCTTACCGTGTACCAGCTGCAACAGCTGCACCGCGAACTCGACGTCGCGCAGACTGCCGTGGCCCAGCTTGAGTTCGCGTTCGCGCAGATCCTCCGGGACCAGATCCTCCACCCGGCGCCGCATCGCCTGCACATCGGCGACGAAGTCGGGCCGCTCCGAGGCGGTCCAGACCATCGGCATCAGCGCGGCGCGATACTGCTCGCCCAACTCCAGATCACCCGTGGCGGGACGATTCTTCAACAGCGCCTGGAACTCCCAGGTCCGCGCCCAGCGCTTGTAGTACGCGATATGCGAGTCCAGCGTGCGCACCAGCGCACCGGCCTTGCCCTCGGGCCGCAGCGCCGCATCCACCTCGAAGAACGCGCTCGAGGCCACCGACATCATCTCCGCGGCCAACCGGCTGGCGGTGGCGTCGGCGGGCTCGGCGACGAAGATGACATCGACGTCGGAGACGTAATTCAGTTCGCGCGCACCGCATTTGCCCATCGCGACCACCGCGAGGCGCACCGGCACCGGCTGCTCCGGACACACCCGCGCGACCGCGACCGACAGCGCCGCGGTCAGCGCCGCGTCGGCCAGATCGGTCAGCTGCGTGCCCACCTGCTGATACGGCAGCACCGGTTCGTTCTCCACGGTGGCGGCCAGATCGATCGCCGCCAGCAGCATCAGCTGATCGCGATAACGCTTGCGCAGCAACGCGACTGCCTCCGGCCCCGAGACCTCGGCGCGATACAGCATCGGCCCGGCGCACTCTCCGGTCTCCGGCACCGCGCGCACCGCCTCGAGCAGATCGGCGATCAGCTCGTCGCGACCGGGCAGCTCCTTGCGCCGCAACAGCTGCCAGCATTCGGGATCGGCCACCAGGTGGTCGGCGAACGCACTGGACGAGCCGATCAGCGAGAACAGCCTGCCGCGCACCGAGGTATCGGTGCGCAAGACCGAATCCAGTGCCGCCCAACCCGTTCCGAGCTGCTCACGTAACCGGATCAGGGTCAGCAGCGCCAGATCGGCGTCAGGGGACCGGGACAGCGCCCACAGCACGGGAATGCTTTCGACGTTGTCCCACGCCAACTCTCGCAGTGACTGCGCCGCGGTCGGCTCGAGAAGTCCGAGCCGACCGACGCCGGGCACTACCGGACGGGCGGTCGGTGGCCGTACCATGCTGCCAAAATTACACGGTCACACCGCACCGCCGCCGCCGCATACCCAGGTTCCGAGAAATTGTTCTCGCTTCGTGGCACGGCCCGTGCGACGGGCGAACTTCTCGCATCGAACACGAAACGGCTACAGCCCGAGGTACTCCCTGAGTTCGAAGGGCGTCACCTGCGCGCGATATCCGGCCCACTCCCGACGCTTGTTGCGCAGGAAGAAGTCGAACACATGCTCGCCGAGCGTCTCGGCGACCAGCTCGGAGCGCTCCATCACCCGCAGCGCGTCCTCCAGGCTGGTCGGCAGCTCCTTGAAGCCCATCGCGCGGCGCTCGGCCGCGGTCAGCGCCCACACGTCGTCCTCCGCCTCCGGCGGCAGGTTGTAGCCCTTCTCGATTCCGCGCAGACCCGCGGCCAGCAACACCGCGAAGGTCAGATACGGGTTGCAGGCCGAGTCGGGGCTGCGCACCTCGACCCGCCGCGAGGAGGACTTGTTCGGGGTGTACATCGGAACCCGCACCAGCGCAGAACGATTCGACCGGCCCCAGGACGCCGCGGTGGGCGCCTCACCGCCGTGCACGAGCCGCTTGTAGGAGTTCACCCACTGGTTGGTGACCGCGCTGATCTCCGGCGCGTGCTCGAGGATGCCCGCGATGAAAGCCCGCGCGGTCTCGGACAGGTTGTTCGGATCGTCCGGATCGGCGAAGGCGTTGGCCTCGCCCTCGAACAGGCTCAGATGCGTGTGCATGGCCGAGCCGGGATGCTCCGGGAACGGCTTGGGCATGAACGTCGCGCGCACGCCCTCGTCGATCGCCACCTCCTTGATCAGGTAGCGGAAGGTCATCACGTTGTCGGCCATGGACAGCGCGTCGGCGTAGCGCAGGTCGATCTCCTGCTGGCCGGGCGCGCCCTCGTGATGGCTGAACTCCACCGAGATCCCCATCGACTCCAGCGCGTCGATGGCGTGCCGGCGGAAGTTCGGCGCGGAATCGTGCACCGCCTGGTCGAAGAAGCCGCCGGTGTCCGCGGGGATCGGCGGGGTGCCGTCCTGCGGACTGTCCTGCAACAGGAAGAACTCGATCTCCGGATGTACGTAGCAGCTGAAGCCCAGGTCACCGGCCTTGTTCAGCTGACGCCGCAGGACGTGGCGCGGATCGGCCCACGACGGCGAGCCGTCCGGCATCGCGATGTCGCAGAACATCCGGGCCGAATGCTGATGGCCCTTGCTCGTCGACCAGGGCAGTACCTGGAACGTGGACGGATCCGGCTTGGCGACCATATCGGCCTCCGAGACCCGGGCGAAGCCCTCGATGGCCGAACCGTCGAACCCGATGCCCTCCTCGAAGGCGCCCTCGAGCTCGGCGGGAGCGATCGCCACCGACTTCAGATACCCGAGCACATCGGTGAACCAGAGTCGTACGAACCGGATGTCCCGTTCCTCCAGTGTGCGCAGCACGAATTCCTTCTGGCGATCCATAAGCGCGAGCGTAAGCATCCGGCGTTAAATCCGTGTTACATGGCTCTGTTTTTTGGCCTCCGCTTCGCTCCGGCGTGTTCGCGGCCCCGAAGGCTCGCCGTTCAGCCCTCGAGACTCGGGCTTCGCCCATGCGCTTCGCGGGCTGAACGGCGAGCCGGCCGCGAACGGTCGCTCGAAGGCTCGCTCCTTGCGGGGCCGGGAGAGCACGCAACTTACGGTGTCACCTGAATGTGATCCGCCTCGGCGTGTCGGGCGGACTGGTCATCCGCAAGTTAGTCCCGCGGCGGGCTGTTTCAGGTCGATCAGGTAGCTGGTGACCGCGTCGTCCACGCACGGCACGCCGCCGGACAGGAATACCGTGTGCCGGGTGCCGCGGTTGGTGATCAGGTCCGCGCCGAGTTGCTGGGCCAGGTCCACACCCGACTGGTACGGGGTCGCCGGATCGTTGGTGGTGGAGATGACCACCGTCTTGGGCAGGCCCGGAATCGAGAGCTTGTGCGGGTTCTCGGTGTTGGGAACCGGCCAGAACGCGCACATCTCCAGCGGAGCCTGGCTGGTGCCGTGCCCGTCGTCCAGGAACGGGGCGACCTTGCGGTACTGGGCGTCCTCCTGCGCGGCCACGGCGCGATCCTTGATCGCCGGATCGTCGACGCAGTGGATCGCCAGGAACGCGTCCTGGGAATTGTCGTAGGTGCCGTCCTTGGCGCGGCCGTCGTACAGATCGGCCAGGCGCAGCAGGACATCACCCTGGCCGTTGCGCAGCTGGGTCAGTCCGGCGGACAGCAGATCCCAGTTGTCGCTGGCGTAGAGGGTGTTCTGCACACCGGTGACCGCGTCGCCGTAGGTCAGCTGGCGGCCCTCCTTGGTCGGCGCCGGGTGATCCCACAGCGGGTCGACCAGTTTCTGGAACGCGGCCGTCGCCTGTGCCGGATCGGCGCCCAGCGGGCAGTCGGTCTTCTGCACACAGCTCTGCACGTACATGTCGAAGGCCTTCTGGAAGCCCGCGGCCTGATCGATCGACTCCTGCTGCGGCTGCTGCTCGGGATCGACCGCGCCGTCCAACACCATCGCGCGCACCTTGTCCGGGAACTTCTCCGCGTAGGTGTAACCGAGGCGGGTGCCGTACGAGTAGCCGACGTAGGTCAGTTGCGGATCACCCAGGACACCCCGAATGATGTCCATGTCCTGCACCACCTCGCGAGTTCCCACGTGGGCCAGGAAGTCATTGCCCGTGCGCTGGGTGCAGTGCTCGGCGAACTGCTTGTCCTCGGTCTCCTGCGCGGCGATTCCGGCGGCGTCGTTGTTCTTGGGGGCCTCGGCGCGCTGCTCGTCCCACTCCTTGCCGGTCAGGCATTTGATCAGCGGTGTCGAGTTGCCCGTGCCGCGCGGGTCGAAGCCGATCCGGTCGAAACGCTGCGCCAGCGGCGTGCCCTGCCCCTGCTGCACCATCCAGAGCCCGGCCTCGCCCGGACCGCCCGGATTGAACATCAGCGAGCCGATCTTCGGCCCCGTCGCCCTGATCCGCGAGACCGCGATCTGCGCCGTCGCGCCCGTGGGATTGCCGTAGTCGACCGGAACCGTGACGTGCGCGCACTCGGCGGCCTTGGGCATTCGCTCGTCCGCGCTGCCGAACCCGGCACAGCTGCCCCACTCGGGGGTCTGCTTGTAGAACTTCTCCAGCGCCGCCGCCGACGGCGTCGACGAGGACTGGACGGACTGCTCCTTGGACGACGTGGAGCAGGCGGCAGCCACACAAACCAGGGCCAGAACCGCAGCGACACGACCGGATCGCAACAACGACATGGCGACGATCCTTGCATCCGAACCTGTGTGACGAAGTCCATGGTGTAGCGCCCTTCGCCGGGTGTCTGCCCGGTGGCATGCTGGGAGAGTCATATCAACCCGGGGACCCGCTGGGCCTCGAGGAATCGACGAAAGGGACGATGATGTCCACGAACGATGCGGAAACCCCTGCTTACGGCGCTGCGCCGCAGACTTCCCGGCGGAAGACGCGAGTGCAGCATCTACAGCAGATGAAAGCCGCCGGGGACAAGTGGGCGATGCTCACCGCCTACGACTACTCCACGGCGAAACTGTTCGAAGAGGCCGGAATTCCCGTGCTGCTGATCGGCGATTCGGCGGCCAACGTCGTCTACGGCTACGACACGACCGTGCCGATCACCGTGGACGAGCTGATTCCCTTGGTGCGCGGCGTGGTTCGCGGTGCGCCGCACGCGCTGGTGGTCGCGGATCTGCCGTTCGGCAGTTACGAGGGCTCGCCGCAGCAGGCCCTGGCCACCGCCATCCGGTTCATGAAGGAGGGCGGCGCGCACGCGGTGAAACTCGAAGGCGGCGAACGTGTTTCGGACACGATCGCCACTCTGGTAGCCGCGGGGATCCCGGTGATGGCGCATATCGGCTTCACCCCGCAGAGCGTCAACACCCTGGGCGGGTTCCGGGTGCAGGGCCGCGGCGACGCCGCCGACCAGCTCATCGCCGACGCGATCGCGGTCCAGGAGGCCGGGGCGTTCTCGGTGGTCATGGAGATGGTGCCGGCCGAACTGGCCGGACAGGTCACCCGCAAGCTGACCATTCCCACCGTCGGCATCGGCGCCGGCGCGGACTGCGACGCCCAGGTCCTGGTCTGGCAGGACATGGCCGCGTACACCAGCGGTAAGACGGCACGTTTCGTCAAGCATTTCGCCCAGGTCGGCGACCAGCTGCGCACCGCCGCGGCCACGTATCTCGACGAGGTGCGACGCGGGGTGTTCCCGGGGCCGGAACACTCCTTCTGAGCCTGCGCGCACACATCCGGACGGTCCGTGCGGTACTCGCGGACCGTCCGGTCCGTGTCCGGCAGCGCCCGTAACACTCGGCACGGCACCCGCACCGCGAAACCCGAACTCGGACATCGCGATCCGCATCCGGCCACCGCGCGAGGGCCGCGACGGTTCGGTGCCGGAGCGGCACGCCCGAGAGGGGCCGGCAGGTTTCGCGATGACGTTCGGGGGGAAATGTCCGGCTACCGCGTCGTCATCGGCGCGGCGTCGGCATGCGTGCCGAGAAGTACGATGCGAGTACGCCGTTCGCGGATAGTCCTGCTCCGGTCGACGACGTCGCGTCACGGGCGAGGTATCGACCGCGCCCGCCTGTCGAACCTGATGAAGGAGGGGGCTGTCCATGGCCCAGAACGGCACGTATCTCTGTGACAATCAGGGCGATTCGGCCGCTGGTTACGGACTCGGGTCGGGTGATCTGGGTATTCCGTTCCAGTTGCCCGACCGCACCTGGGGTTACGTGTTCGGTGACTGTTTCGCCGGACAGGAGTCCTCGGATCCGTACCTCGGCAGCCCGGTGATGCTGTACCAGAAGACATTCGACGCTTCCGGCGAGACGGCGATCACGTTCACCGGATCGCAGCCCAGCTCGAAAGTGTCCCAGCTGTTCGACTATCAGCACCGGGCCGACAACGGTTTCGGCACCGAGGTCAGCCGAATCCCCAACGACGCAATCAGTTTGAGCCAGGACGGCCGCGATCGCCTGTTCATCCAGTACACCTCGGTCGCCCAGTGGGTCGCACCGGGCAGCGCCGACGACGGCTCACTGCAGGGCGGCGTCGCGTATTCCGACGACGGCGGCGGGAGCTGGAAGGATTTCGATCAGCACTGGCCGGGCAGCGCCAAGGGCAGCAACGGCAGCCTGGAACTGATGTGGAGTTTCGCCGGCGTCGACCCCGACGGCTATCTCTACATCTTCAGCAAGGCGTGGAACGGCAGCCACAACTACGCCGGCGACGGCGGCCGGATCCAGCTGTTCCGCTACCGGCCCGAGGATTTCTTCGAGGGCAATTTCGCCGCGCGCGAGAACTGGGTCTACCAGAACGACACCTGGCAGTGGCTGTCCGCCGCGACGGCGGAGGCGAGCTCGATCTTCGGTTCCGGCAACAATATCGGCGAGTTCTCGGTGAAGCGGATCGGCGGGGTCTACGTGATGAGCTATTTCGACGCCACCGACTACAGCATCCGCACCCGCACCGCACCCCGCCCGGACCAGATCTGGTCCGACCCGAAGACGCAGGTGGTCGGTGACCGAGGCTTGTCGCCGTCGCGATGGAAGACACCGGTGCTGAAGAATCTCTACGGCGGCTACATCCATCCGGGCAGCACCGATTCGTCGAATCTGACGTTGATCATCAGCGCCTGGGACGGCACCGCCGGCCACCGGCCCTACACCGCGACCCAGTGGTCCGGCCTGTCGGCCTGACCGACGTCCCGCGAATCCCGCACCACCTTCGGGACCGGATGAGGTCTCGAAGGTGGTGTCGCGATCGCCCACGGTGGCAGACTCGATGCCGACGGATACGAATTTCCCACAAGAACAAGACGAATACGAGTAAAGGGTGCAGATGTCGCAGAGCCGTTGGATGACTCGCGGAACGCTCGGGTCCATGGGGATCGCGGCGGCGGTGGTGATGATCGCCGGATGTGGATCGAGCGGCACACCGGCCCCGGCGGGATCCAGCGGTCCGGCCTCGTCCACCTCGGCCTCGGCCGCCGCCACCGCCACCCCGTCCTCGGCCGTCAACACCGCACCGCAGCCCGACCCGGGCGATCCGATCGCCCAGAAGCTGTGCGACGAAATCAAGCCGCAGCTGTCGGACTGGCGGGTGCAGGGCCCCTCGCTCGGCGGCACCGCGCTCAATATCGCCGTGCACGAGTGGGCACTGCGCAACGGCGGGCTCGCCCTGAGCGCCCGCGTCCTGGGCGACAAGGCGATGATCGATCGAATCACGACCAAGACCTGTCCCGACGTCCGCACCGAGGCGCTGCAGGCACTGAACCTGCCGAACTTCGCCTCGGGCATCCTGTTCTGATGCGCACCCTGTACCCGCCCCTGGAGGTCAACCGGCACGGCATGCTGGACGTCGGCGACGGCCAGCGACTGTACTGGGAGGAGAGCGGTAATCCGGACGGCAAGCCGGTGGTCTTCCTGCACGGCGGCCCCGGCGGCGCGACCGCCCCGTTCCACCGGCAGTTCTTCGATCCGCAGGCGTACCGGATCGTGCTGTTCGATCAGCGCGGTTGCGGCCGCTCCGCACCGCACATCGCCGACGGCGCGAGCCTGGAGACCAACACCACCTGGAATCTGGTCGCCGATATCGAGCGGCTGCGCACCCATCTGGGCGTCGAACGCTGGCAGGTGTTCGGCGGATCGTGGGGTTCCACCCTCGCGCTGGCCTACGCGCAGACCCATCCCGACCGCGTCACCGAACTCGTGCTGCGCGGGATATTCCTGTTGCGGCGCAAGGAGATCGACTGGTACTACAACGGCGCGGCCGGATACGTGTACCCGGACGAGTGGGAGAAGTACCTCGCCCCGGTGCCCTCGGACGAGCGCGACGGCGACCTGGTGAGCGTCTACCACCGCCTGCTGCACTCCCCCGACGAGGCGGTCGCGACCGCCGCCGCGATCGCCTGGACCACCTGGGAAAGCTCCACCAGTGCCCTACTGCCGCAACCGGATCGGGTCGCCGAGACCGCAGAACCGCGTTTCGCCCTGGCCTTCGCTCGCATCGAGAATCATTACTTCGTGAACGGCGGATTCCTCGACGAGGGGCAGTTGCTGCGCGATATCGACCGCATCGCCCATATTCCCGGCGTCATCGTGCAGGGGCGTCACGATATCGTGTGCCCGGCCGTGAGCGCCTGGGATCTGCACCGGGCCTGGCCGCAATCGCAACTGCACATCGTTTCCGACGCCGGCCATGCGGCCAGCGAGCCCGGGATAACCCATCACCTCATCGAAGCCACCGATAAGTTCCGGGAGGTCTGATGGCCGATACAGCAGGTTCCGCACTCACCACCGTGCTCGACGACGACGTCGAACGCCTGTTGCGCGCCGAACCCGCGGTGCGCCGCGACGCACCGGATTCGGTGCACGCGATGCGGGTGGCCACCCGTCGGCTGCGCAGTGTGCTGCGGTCCTACCGTCGTCTGCTCGAGCCCGGCCGCGTCCGCGAGATCCGCGACGAATTACGCTGGCTGGCAGGCATTCTCGGAGTCGCCCGGGATGCCGAGGTGCGCGGTGATCGCTTCGCGGCCCTGCTCGAGGAATACCGCGGCGACTCCGACGCGGACAATCCGGACGACCCGGCCGAGGCTCTGCGCAGCACGGTGGCGGAACTGGTGGACAACGAACGCACGGCCTACGCCGCCGCGTACGCGGTAGTTCTGGTCGAGCTCGACGACGACCGCTACGCGAACCTGCGCCAGGCGCTGCTGGACCTGCGCAGCGCTCCCCCGCTGGTGGCGCGTCGCGCGGAGGCCGAGGCCAGCCGGGCGTTCGGCAAAGTGCTGCGCGCCGACTTCGACGAACTGCACCTGATGGTGGACCGGGAAATCACGATGCGCGCGGATCCGGCGATCAGTGAGGACGAGCGCATTGAGCACCTGCACGAGATTCGCAAGTCCGCCAAGCGATTACGCTACTGTTCGGAGGCGGCCGCCGACGTCCTGGGCGGCCCCGCGGCCGAATTGGCCCTGCGCGCCAAGAAATTACAGACCGTGCTCGGCGATCACCGCGACGCGGTGGAGGCCATGGCGGCCATCCGGACCGCCGCCGCTCACACCGGAAACCCCGACACCTCCCCCTTCGACCGCCTCTACGAATCCGAGGCGGCGGCGGCTCGCAAGGCCCTCGAACAATATTCCGCCGCAGCCGATTTCGCCCGACAACGCGACAGGAACTGACGACTCGCCCTGGAAACCTTTCGGGCCGACCCGGGACCAGGAGTCCGAGGTCGGCCCGAATTCGGTTCGCGCTTACTGCAATGCGAGCATGGAGCCGTTGAGCTGCTCCACCGGTCCGTAGACCGTGAACACGACCCGTCCGTCCGGATACTGCGACGACAGATCCGCCGCCGAATCGAGTGCCTGACCGAAGGACGCGGCGGACGGATGGGGAAGGATCCCGATCGTCTGCCCGATGTGGGTCTGGTGCACCCACTGGGTGTCACCCGGGGTGAGGTCGACCTGGACCCCACCGGGCAGCGGCGTGAGCGCGAACGCGGACGCGGACCCCGCTCCCATCACGGCCAAAACCGAAGCGGCCCCGGCGATCAACGCACCGGCCACCAACTTGCGAACTACACGCATATAAACAGAACCTGCTTTCCGACGTTCGTTGACACCCTTTGATTTCACCGCCACCCCCGACGGGGAAACATCCAACGCGCAATACTTTATGACGTCAGTCACGGTCCGGCCAGTTCGGAGCGGATCGCCGCGCCAAACACGCCGATAACGATCGAATATCGGCCCGATCCGCCGGATTCGGGACAGTCCCGAATCGCCCTTTCGCGCACCCGTTCGAACCGCAGGGCCTCGAAAGCCTGCGCGTTCGGTACATTTCCGGCGACTGCGACCAGACCCCCTCATCCTTCCCCATGATGGTGTGCGCCTGGTGTGCGCCAGAGCGGCGCGCCGTCCCATACAGAGCGGTCGGATCGGCGTGGCACGGGTGACGACCCTGCGTCCGCAAGAGCGGATCGATATGACCGAACAGAAGAGCAGACCGCTCAGTTCGGGCGCTCATCGCGACCGGAACAGGTAATTCCGGCCCGATTCCAGCACCTTTCTGCACGGATGGCTCCGCACTGTTACTGTGACCCAGGCATTCACAGGGCTGCCCTGTCTGCCCCGCTATGTCCGAATGCGACACCGTACTGCCGACACATGAGGAGTTCCGCACCGTATGTCGTCCATCGTCTACGACTACCTGTTGCCGTTGCTCGGCCCCGAAGAGGCCACCCACTGGGCCCAGATCCTGGTGATCAGCCCGGCCGGCTGACGACACAGTCTGTCGAACCGACGTCGACGGCGGTCTCCCACCCGGAGACCGCCGTCGACGTTTTCGGCCCGCTGCTCAGTCCACCCGGCGCAGTCCGGCGATCAGGAGTCCGACCAGATGCCGCGCGTCGTATCCGGGCCGCCCGCCACCCGCACACAGCCCCCCTGCCCCGCGCATGAGTTCCAGGGCATTCTGACCGGGCAGTATCTCTCCCGAATCGACTGCGGCAGAGAGCAATTGGGCGCACACGGGTTCGAGTCGCTCGAGGAAATACGCGTGCAGCGGATCGAAACAGGGATCCTCGGATTGCAGGACCGTGGCGAGTCCGTGTTTGGTGACCAGGAAATCGACGAAGCGGTCCATCCATTGCCGCAGCGCGATATGCGGCGTCGCACCGCTTTCCAATAGTTCCGGCCCGGCCTCGGCGAGCGCCTCGACCTGATGCCGATACACCGCGATGATCAGATCGGCCCGGGTCGGGAAGTGACGGTAGATCGTGGCCGTCCCGACCCCCGCCTCGGCGGCGATATCGCGAATCGGCGCTTCGACTCCCGAGGTGACGAAAACCGCGGCGGCCGCATCCAGTAGCGCGGCCTCGTTGCGTCGCGCATCGGCCCGTTTGGGCTTGACCGAACCTCTGCCGTGCCGCTCGTCATCGCTCACGCGCGCCGTCCTCCACCACTCGCATTGCTAAACGGGACAGTGTCCCGTATCTTTAATCGGGACGACGTCCCGTTTCTTCATGATGCCAGAGCAGCGACCGGCGGCCAAGCGCCCGGGCTGCCCACATACCCATACTCCGCGCGGCGCACACCGACCCCGCCGCCCGAAATGCCCTGCCGAGAAGGGAATTCCCATGCCACGAGTCGTGATCTTCGACGAGACCGGCGATCCCGATGTGCTGCACATCGTCGAGGAGCCGATCGCCGATCCCGGAGCGGGCGAGGTCCGGATCAGGATCGAGGCCTTCGGTGTCAACCGGCTCGACCAGATGGCGCGCGCGGGCGCATCTCCGCGACCCATCCGATTGCCGCACGCCCGGCTCGGCATCGAGGGCACCGGCGTGATCGACGCCGTCGGCCCGGACGTCGAGGGGATCGAGGTCGGCGACGCGGTGATGATCGCGGCGCTGCCCGATGCGGACGTCCGCGGCGCCTACGCCGACTACACCGTCGTCCCGGTCACCGCGGTCGTCCCCCGGCCCCCGGGCGCGAGCGCCATCGATGCGGCCGCGCTGTGGGTGTCCTATTCCACCGCCTATGGCGCGCTGGTCGAAAAGGCCGGGATGCGGCCGGGCGACCATGTTCTGATCACCGCGGCCTCCAGTTCGGTCGGGCTGGCCGCCATTCAGATCGCCAACCAGATCGGGGCCGTTCCGATCGCGGTCACCAGCCATTCCGCCAAGAAGGACGCCTTACTCGCCGCCAGAGCCGCCACCGTCATCGCCACCGACGAGGAGAACGTCGCCGAGGCCGCGCGACGTCACACCGGCGGGGTCGGGGTGGACATCATCCTCGATTCGGTCATGGGCCCCGGCCTGGCGGAACTCGCCACGGCCGCCAAGTTCGGCGGCACATTGATCACGGCGGGATGGCTGGACCCGCGGCCCGCGTCGTTCCCAGTGGGCGCACTGACCATCTACCGGTACATGAGCTTCGAGCACACCCTCGATCCGGTCGTGGTGCGCCGCATTGCCGCATTCCTGAGTGCCGGACTGCGTTTCGGCGCACTGAAGCCCACCATCGACAAAGTGTTCGCCTTCGAGGACGTCGTCGAGGCGCATCGCCATCTGGAGAAGGGACAGCAGATCGGCAAGATCGTCGTCACCGTCTGAATCCCGCTATCCGCCCGCACGTCCACGGACACTGCGAAACCCATTGTCCGCGTTGATCATCCGCCGAAAGGATACGGTCTCATGACCGATCTCGATATTTCCCCCGCCGCACCGGTCGTCTCGGTGAAGCCGATAGTCCTGCCCGCGCCGGGCCGCGGCGACGACCTCCGGGTCCGGGTGTCCGCGCCCGCGACCGGGGACGACCTGCCGATCATCGTGTTCTCGCACGGCTTCGGCTCGTCACTGGACGGTTACGGTCCGCTGACGGATTTCTGGGCGGCGCACGGTTTCGTGGTCGTCCAGCCCACCCACCTCGATTCGCGGACGCTGGGCCTGGCGCCGAACGATCCTCGTACACCACGGATCTGGCGTTATCGGGTCGAGGATCTGAAGCGCGCCCTGGACAACCTCGACCTCCTCGAGGCCGCGGTCCCGGGCCTGGCCGGACGCCTGGATCGAACCCGCATCGCCGCGGCCGGACACTCCTTCGGCGGGCAGAGCGCGGGCGTATTGCTGGGTCTGCGGGTCCTGGATCCGGAGACCGGAGACCGGGAAGATCTGTCCGATCCGCGGATCACCGCAGGCGTTCTGCTGGCCACTGCCGGTAAAGGCGGTGCCGATCTGAGTTCGTTCGCGGCCGAGCACTTTCCCTTCATGAACCCGGATTTCTCCGCCATGCGCACCCCGGCGCTGATCGTCATGGGCGACCGGGACGACTCACCGATGACCGTGCGGGGACCGGACTGGACGGCCGACCCGTACGTGCTGAGCCCCGGTGACAAGAGCCTGCTCACACTGTTCGACGCAGAGCACTCCCTGGGCGGAATCGCCGGTTACGAGGCCAAGGAGACAACCGACGAGAGCCCCGAGAGAGTCACCCTGATCCAGCAACTCACCTCTGCCTATCTTCGCTACGCACTGGACATCGAGGATTCCGGTTGGGCCATGGCACGCAAGACGTTGTCGGAGAGCCCTGATCCGTTGGGGCGCATCGAATCCAAGTGATCTCCCGGCTCGCCGCGCACCGGTCGGCCGGTGCGCGGCGATACCGTTCCGATCAGCTCGACAGATCGTCGATCGTCGCGGATTCGTTGCGGGACAGGGTGATTCCCAGATTGGCGGCGGTCCGGTCCAGATCGTCCTCGTCATGGCTCAATTCGACCGCGGACCCGTCGGTGGAGAGCACCTCGACGTTCAGGCACAGCGCC
>NZ_BDBQ01000129.1 GCF_001613065.1 Nocardia miyunensis NBRC 108239 | reverse complement strand
CTGCGCGTCCATCCCCGCGTACAGTTCGACCGCCGCATCCGACGCCGAGCGCGCCGCGTCCGTCCGGCCCGCCCGCGCGTACACCGCGGCCAGATTCTCGTGGGCGTGCGCGGTGTAGAACGGCCGTCCGGCCGCGGTGAACTGTTCGGCCGATTCGGTGAGCAGGGCCGGATCCTGTTGTGCCAGACCGGTACACAGCAGCGCCGTGGCATGCCGCGAGCCGGTCGCGATCCGCTCGTCCGACTGCCGCGCGGCACCCGCGATCGCCCGCAGATCGGCCGAACGTTCGGTGATCGCCGCCAGCCGGGCCATCTCCGGATAGATGTGGTAGAGCGTGATCTCGGTCCACGGCGACTCGACCCGCGCGCACGTGGCCAGCAACAGATCCAGCGCCTCGCCGGGCCGCCGGTCGCGTTCCAGGGCCACCGCGCGGGCCCAAGCGCGCACATGCAGACCGGTACGACCGGCGATGTCGTCGATCAGCGGCGGTATGGAATCCGGTGTGCCGGTGAAGGTTCCCCGGTAGACGCCGATCAGGGCGATCAGGCTGGGCGCGACGCGCGCATAGCCGAACACGTCCGCGGTGTCCTGACATTGGGCCAGCGCGGTCAGGGCGTCGTCCCACCGGCCGCTGGTGAAATGCAGTTTGCCCAGCGCCAGCAGATTCGCGGTCTGCATCGCGCCGCCGCTGCGCTCCTCGTAATCGACTGTGGTGGTGAGGATTTCCTCGGCCCGCTCGGGCCGGTCGAGTTCCATCAGGCACTGACCGCTGACCAGGTACGGATTGAAGTGCGCGAAGGTGCTGCGGCCCTGGCTCAGCGCCTCGTACTGCCGAATCAGGTTGTCGCCCAGCTCGATGCATTCCTCGAGGCGGCCCTGGTAGTAGCGGACCAGTCCGAGCGAGAACTGCGCCATGCCGATCGAGACCGGATCGGCGAGTTCGAAGCCGAGGGTGCGGGCGCGATCGGCGGCACGCTCCGCGTCGTCGAGCCGATCCAGCAGGTGTGAGACCACCGCGAGTACGCCCTGATGGCGTGCCTCGCGGACCGGCCGCGCGCCCTCGCGCACGGCGGTGGTCGAAACCTCGTGCGCGGCAGCCACTTTCCCCTGCGCCAGACAAGCCTGGGACAGCAGCCACAGAAAATCCCCGCGCTGTGGCTGTCCGGGGTCGGGCAGCCGTTCCAGGGCCTCGCGCGCCGCGCGCTCGGCCTCGTCCGCCCGCCCGCTCCACAGCAGCGCGCGAACCAGCAGCAGTCGCAGGCGATTCGCGGCGGGCGACTGCGGATCCGAGGTGATGGCGGTGTCCAGCAGTCGCACGGCGCTCTCGGGCGCGCAGATGATCAGCCGGTTGGCGCAGGAGAGCAACCAGTCGACGCTGGGCGAATCCAGCTGCGTTCCGGCCGAGAGCAGGTATCCCGCAATGCGTTCGATCGGCCCGCCCGTGGTGATCAGGGTCTGCGCGGCGTGCCACTGCAGACTGGCCCGGGTGGCTCCGGGCACCTGGTCGGCGAACACCCGGCGGATCAGATCGTGCCGGAAGACCAGGCCCGTGCGTCCGGAGATCAGCACACCGACATCGGTTGCCAGCGCGACGATCTCGTCGATCTCCTCGGCCTCGGCTCCCAGTACGCTGACCAGTTCGCCCGCCTCGACTCCCGCGCCCAGGGCGGCCGCGAGCGAGAGCACCCGCTGCGCATTCGTCGGCAGGTAGTCCAGGCGGCGCAGGATGGCCTCGGTCAGCGAGACCGGCAGCCGCGGATCGGTCCGCCCGCCGGACGCGCCCGCGGCCAGTTCCACCGTCCCGTCGTCGGCGATCGTGAGCTGTCCGGCCTGCCGCAGCCCGGCCACCAATTCGGTGATGAACAAGGGATTTCCGGCCGCCCAGGTCAGCGCGCGGGCCAGGCCGGGGCCCACGGGCGCGCCGAGGACGGCCGCGGCGAGCTCCGCACCGGCCGGATCGTCGAGCGGCTCGAGCCGCACATGGGCCGCGCCCGCCGCGGTGACCCGCTCGATGATCTCGGTCACCGCGTCCTCGCGCGGCAGCGGGCGCAGTGCCAGCACGATCAGCAGCGGCAGCTCGTCGATCAGCTCCGCGAGGCGTTCGACAGTGCGCAGGGTGGCCCGGTCCGCCCAGTGCGCATCGTCGACCACGACCACGACCGGGCCTGTGGCGCAAAGCCTTTCGACGATCTCGACGAAGATGTCGATCACCGAGTTCGTCCAGCCGACCGCATCGCCCGCGGCCGTGGCATCGCCGCGCAGCAGCGCGCGGGAGCGGTCGATCAGCTCGGCCGGGACCTCCTCGGCGAACCAGTCGGCGACCGACCAGGTCCGTGTCGCCCCGAACGGTGTGTACATCTCCAGTTCGCTGGCGGCGCACGCCAATACCCGGATGTGCACCCGGTCCGCCGAGTCGATGATCCGCTCGACCAGCGAGGTCTTGCCGACTCCGGGCTCACCGTGGATGAAGACGACGCCGCCGCGTCCCGCGACCGTCTGCGCGAGCCGCTCGGCGACGACGATCAGCTCGCGTTCGCGGCCGACCAGGCGACGATCGTGCCCGGCATCCTCGCCGCCACCATGGGAAACGTCCGACATACCAACTCCAGCTCCGGCCAGGCGCTCGATATTACTCACCGGCGTTCCGCGCGCCGAATATTCGGGCTCTGTTCACTTTTCGCGAACGGAGTGTCGCATTTGTCCGAGTAGCCGCACCTTCGCGGCCCTCTGAAGTCTTCCCGCCCCTGAGAATTCCGTAAATAATGTGCCGTTGAACAACGGTACATTATTCCCGTGATGAGTCTCGGGCGTATCGGTCACCGGAGCGACGCCCGGGTCGGCGGCCCGCACATGAAAGAGGCGGTAATGAGCGGAATCAACGGACCTGTGTCGCGGCGCTTGCGCGCAGGCATACGGACGGCACTGTGCGCCCTGGCCGCTCTGGCCGCGGTCACCACGACCGGACTGGGCGCGACGGGCGTCCCGGCGGCACACGCGGACGCCACGGGTATGCCGTGTCTGTGGGCGGGCAACAACTACCGGCAGGGGCAGGTGGTGTACGCGGGAGGTTTCGCGTTCAGCTGTCACATGGACGCCTTCGGCGTTCCGCGCTGGAACAAGGACGGCGGATCGGGACACCACAGCACGGTGTCCAACCCGGGCGCGGTCGGCAATCCGGCCGGGAGCTTCAGCCCCGGCGCCTGGCAGCCCGGCACCTCCTACAACGACTACTGCGTCGGTGATCAGCTGATCGAGGGCAGGACGGACATCTACGCCGCGGTCACCGACAACAGCGGCCTGTTCCTGTACTGGCGATCGGTCGGGCCGATCTCGTGGTGGAACTTCGACGCCGGTGCGCGGCCGCCGTCGGCGAGCTGGCGGTCGTCGAGTCTGTGCCGGGACGGCGAACTGACCTGACCTCGAGGTCGTCTCGAGTCTTCACAGCCTTGCCACAGGTTGGGCACAGTGCGCTGATAACGCATCATCGTCTACTGGACCGGTCACCGGTACGGTTCGCTGGTGGTTCGACAGGTGCACCACATCAAGACATGACGACTGAAAGGCTCCGCATATGGCCCGGGATCTGACGCAGCTGGAAATTCTCACAGAATTGGAGCCCGTCGCCGAGCAGAACCTCGAAAGACACCTATCGATCGCCAAGGAGTGGCACCCGCACGACTACGTGCCGTGGGACGCCGGGCGCAACTTCGCGGCGATGGGCGGATACGACTGGGATCCGTCCCAGTCGTCGCTGGGTGAGGTCGCCAAGGCGGCGATGATCACCAACCTGCTCACCGAGGACAACCTGCCCTCCTACCACCGCGAGATCGCCGAGAACTTCTCGATGGACGGCGCGTGGGGCACCTGGGTCGGGCGCTGGACCGCGGAGGAGAACCGGCACGGCATCGTCATCCGTGACTACCTCGTGGTCACCCGGGCGGTGGATCCCGTTGCGCTGGAACGGGATCGGATGGTCCACATGACCAACGGCGCGCAATCCCCGGACGACTGGGGCGGATTCCTGGAGAACGTCGCCTACGTGACGTTCCAGGAGCTGGCGACCCGCGTCTCGCACCGCAACACCGGCCGGGCCTGCGACGATCCGATCGCCGACCGGATGTTGCAGCGCATCGCCACGGACGAGAACCTGCACATGATCTTCTACCGCAACCTGTGCGGGGCCGGACTGGATCTGGCGCCTGATCAGCAGATCGAGGCGATCACCCGGATCCTGACGAATTTCGTGATGCCCGGATACGGCATGCCCAACTTCCGCCGCAACGGCGTGTTGATGGCCAAGTACGGCATCTACGATCTGCGCCAGCACCTCGAGGAGGTCGTGCGGCCGGTGCTGAAGATCTGGAACGTCTTCGGCCGCAACGACTTCGGGCCGCGCGGCGAGCACGCCCGGGAAGAGCTGGCCGCATTCCTGGAGAAGCTGGACCAGGACGCGGCCAAGTTCGAGGAGCAGCGCGACCGGCTGCTGGCCCGCGAGGCCGCGCGCGGGCTCCGCGAGCGGGCCACCACCTAGGACGGCTCACGGCCCGGCAGACGCACGGTGAACACCGTGTCGCCGGGCTCGCTGGCCACCGTGATCTCGCCGCCGTGCGCCCGCACGACGGCGCTGGCGATGGCCAGGCCCAGCCCGGTACTGCCCGTGTGGCGCGAGCGGGAGGAGTCACCGCGGGCGAAACGCTGGAAGATCTCGGGCACCAGCTCCGGCGGGATGCCGGGACCGGTGTCCCGCACCCGCCACCGCACGCCGCCCGCGCCGTCGGACTCCAGCGAGGTGGTCACCACGGTGCCGGGGCCGGTGTGCACGCGGGCATTGGTCAGCAGGTTGGCCAGCACCTGATGCAGGCGCGCGGCGTCGCCGGTGATCTCGACCGGTTCGTCGGGCAGGTTCATCTCCCACTGGTGATCGGACCCGGCGATATGGGCGTCGTTGACCGCGTCGACGGTGATCCGGGTCAGATCGACCGGTTCGTGCTCGAGCGGGCGGCCGGAATCCAGCCGCGCCAGCAGCAGCAGATCCTCCACCAGACCCGACATCCGGATGGCCGCGGCGTCCACCCGGCTCATCGCGTCGGCGACCGCCGCGGGTACCGCATCGCTGTTGCGTTGTGCCAGTTCGGTATAGCCGCGGATGGCGGCCAACGGGGTGCGCAGTTCGTGACTGGCGTCGGCGACGAACTGGCGCACGCGCGTCTCGCTGGCGTAGCGGGCCGACAGTGCGCCGGTGATGTTGTCCAGCATGCGATTCACCGCCGCGCCGAGCTGTCCCACCTCGGTCCGCGGATCGGCGTCGTCGGCCGGAACCCGAACGGGCAGTTCGACTTCGCCGTGATCCAGCGGCAGATCCGCGACCCGGTAGGCGGTCGCCGCGACCCGATCCAGCGGCGCCAGCGCACGGCGGATCAGCGTGATACCCACCGTGATCGCGATCAGCAGCACGATCGCGGCCACCACCGCCAGCACCATCAGCACGCGCAGCAGCGTCTCGTCGACCGGTGCCAGGGACAGCCCCGTCAGAACCGTCTGCCCGTCATCGGATCCGGGCTCGGCCACCACCCGATACCTGCCCAGGCCGTCCAGGCTCATGGTCCGCGGACGGCCGTTCGCCGGGACGGCCGCGAGCTGACGCTCGGCGGCGCCGCTCAGCGCTTTGCGATTGCCGTCCGAACCGAGCTTGCCGACCGCCGTGATCGCGCGGCCCTCGATGATCGCCCCGATCTCATCGGGCCGCACCCCGGGCATGGACAGGAACTCCGGCCCGGGACCGCTGGGTGTCGATGTCGTGGCATCCTGCGGGGCCGGGCTCGTCGTGGCGACGGACTCCGGCGGATTCGCCGCGTTCGGCGGCTGCGCGCCGGAGCGCTGTGGCGCTGAGCCCGTCCGTGCC
>NZ_BDBQ01000128.1 GCF_001613065.1 Nocardia miyunensis NBRC 108239 | reverse complement strand
GGCTGTGCGGCCGCAGCAGACGGCGCGACGGGGGACGGCCGCGCGGGAGCGGGAGGTTGCGCCACGACGGGCGGTTGCCTGCCGGAGCCCGGTTCCGTGGCGCTGAGCGGTGCGGACCGTGGGTCGGAAAACGTGGGGTGGTGCGTCCCGTGCGGCCCCGGCCCGGACGCGTGCGACCCCCGCTCGGACGGCGGGGGCATCGAATCCGGGTTCGGCGGCGGAACCGAGCCCGAATCGGATGGCGGCGGCCCGAAGGGCGGCGGTCCGCTGACGGCCATCTGCGCCCGGTTCTGCGCACCCGCGAGCTGGCCGTCCAGCTGATCGACCAGGAACTGTTGCAGCGCGAGTTCGGTCGCCACGCCGATGCCGACCACCACCGTCACGAACAGCAGCAATTGCCCGGCCAGCAGCCGCGCCCGCAACGACCAGCGGCGCGGACCGGCCGGTCGGCGAAAGGGTGCGGCAGTGATCACCGCACGGATTGTCCCATCAGTGCGCCACGCCGCCATGCGGTGGGCAGGTTGTGTCGCATACGGGACACCGCAGCAAGCCGACCCGCACTCATTCCCGCAGGGCCGCCGCGGCGGCGGCCGAGTCGCGGATGCCGGACCAGTCGCCCGCGGCCAGGGCGGCGGCGGGGGTGAGCCAGGATCCGCCGACGCAGCCGACGTTGGGCAGCGCCAGGTAATCGCGCACGGTGGCGGGGGTGATGCCGCCGGTCGGGCAGAAGCGGACCTGCGGGAGCGGACCGGCGAACGCGCGCAGAGCCGTTGTGCCGCCGGAGGATTCGGCGGGGAAGAACTTCATCTCGGTGATGCCGCGATCCAGCACGGTGAGGATCTCCGAGATCGTCGCCACGCCGGGCAGATACGGCAGACCGGTGTCGGCCAGGGCGTCCAGCAGGCCCGGAGTCGTCCCCGGGCTCACCAGGAAGCCCGCACCGGCGGACGCCGCGGCCTCGACCTGCAGCGGAGTGACCAGGGTGCCCGCCCCGACGACCATCTCGGGCACCTCGGCCGCGATGGCCTCGATGGCGGGCAGCGCGGCATTCGTGCGCAGGGTGATCTCGATGACGCCGATGCCGCCGTCGAGCAGCGCGCGGGCCAGGGGGACGGCGCGATCCGGGTCGTCCAGGACGACGACGGGGACGACCGGTGCGATATCGAGGATGTTCATATGAGCTCCGGAATGAGTCGGTGCTGCTCGAGCGCCACGGCGGCGCCGCGCAACGCGGGTGTGGCGGCCACGATGAGTTCGGTGGCCACGGGATCGAGATAGCCTGCGATAGAACGCTTTCCGATGAAACGGGTACGAAAGTCGCTGTCGGCGAGGAAATCCGCGATGTCAGGCAGGACGCCGCCGCCGAGCAGCACCCCGCCGCGCGCGCCGAGCGTCAGCGCGACGTTCCCCGCGAACGCGCCGAGCATGCCGCAGAACATCGAAAGTGCCTCGTGGGCAATGGTATCGGTGCCGCGTCGACCCGCCGTGCACACCTGCTCGGGCGCTCCCGCCACGGGCGTGACCCCGTGCACGACGCACAGTGCTCGATACAGCCGCCCGAGTCCGGGCCCGGACAGCGCGGTCTCGGCGTCCACGACCGGATGCTGTTCGCGCAGTACCCGGGCGACCTGCATCTCCTGCTCGGTCTCCACCGGCAGCCCCGCGTGTCCGCCCTCGCCGGGAATCGCGACCCACCGCTGCCGCACCCGCATCAGCCCGCTCACGCCCAGGCCGGTGCCCGGTCCGATCACCGCCATCGGCTCCGCAGCCCACCGCACGCCGCTGCCGATCCGCACGAAGGCCGAATCCGGCAGATCCGGGACGGCCAGGGCCAGCGCGGTGAAGTCGTTGATCAGCTCGAGCCGGTCCAGCCCCAGTCGCATCCGGCTCTCGGAGATCGAGAAATCCCAGTGCGCGTTGGTGAGCCGGAACCGGTCTCCGCGCACCGGCCCCGCCACGGCCGCGCAGGCCATGGACGGCCGTGCGGCGAAAGGCACGCGATCGAGGTAATTCTCCACCGCCGCAACGAGATCCGGATAATCCGCGCAACGCAGGATGCGGACCTCGAACGGCTCGCCGCCGGGCTCGCCGACCAGCCCGAACCGGGCATGAGTACCGCCGATGTCGGCGACCAGCCAGGGCTCGTCAAGGGAGGGTGTGCGGGTCGTCATCGTGTGGTCGCCTCGGGGTGTGCTGTGCCGGAACGGTGGTGGATGGGACGCCGGTGTCGCGGTGCGGCGATCCTCATGCCGCCCCGAATACGCTCGCGCCCCGATCCGCCGGGCCGACGGCGGTGCGGAAGCAGTCGAACAGCTCGCGACCGGTACCGATAGCGGTCACTGCGGCCTGCGCGCACGGCCTGGCGGCGAGTTCGGCGGGATCCACCAGGATGTCGAGTTCGCCTGTCTCGGCGTCCAATTCGATGACGTCGCCGTCCATGATGCGGGCGATCGGCCCGCCCGCGGCGGCCTCGGGGGTCAGGTGCATCGCCGTGGGCACCTTGCCCGACGCGCCCGACATCCGGCCGTCGGTGACCAGCGCGACCGCGTGTCCGCGATCCTGCAGGACGCCCAGAGCCGGTGTGAGCTTGTGCAATTCGGGCATGCCGTTGGCGCGCGGGCCCTGGAAACGCACGACCGCGATCATGTCCCGATTCAGCTGCCCGTCCCGGAACGCGCTGAGGAATTCCTCCTGATCGGCGAAAACCCTTGCGGGAGCGCGGACAACGCGATGTTCGGGCGCGACGGCCGACACCTTGATCACCGCGCGGCCGAGCGATCCGTCGAGCATGCGCAGACCGCCGTCCGGGGCGAACGGGTCGGCCGCCGAGCGCAGCACGGATTTGTCGCCGCTGTCGGAAGGTCCACGGTCCCAGGCGAGTTCGCCGTCCGCCTCGAGGATCGGGGCCTCGCGGTAGTGCGTGCTGAGGCCGTGTCCGGCGACGGTGGTGACGTCGTCGTGCAGCAGTCCGGCGCCGAGCAGTTCGCCGATCAGCAGCGGCATGCCGCCCGCCTGCTGGAAGGCGTTGACGTCGGCGGCGCCGTTGGGATAGATGCGGGTCAGGGTGGGCACCACGGCCGACAGATCCGCGAAATCGTCCCAGCGCACATCGATTCCGGCCGCGGCGGCCATCGCCACCAGATGCATCGTGTGATTGGTGGATCCGCCGGTGGCCAGCAGTGCGACGATGCCGTTGACGATGGCGTGCTCGTCGATCACCTCACCGATCGGGGCCGCGCCGCCGCGCAGCGCGGTCAGTTCCACGATGCGCCGCCCGGCCGCGACGGTCAGCGCCCGGCGCAGCGGCGTATTCGGCGGGACGAAGCTCGCGCCCGGCAGATGCAGGCCCATCACCTCCATCAGCAGCTGATTGGAATTCGCGGTGCCGTAGAAGGTGCAGGTGCCCGGACCGTGGTAGCTGGCCGATTCGGCGGCGAGCAGATCCGCGCGGGTGGCGGTGCCCTCGGCGTAGCGCTGGCGGACCCGGCTCTTGTCGGCGTTGGGCAGGCCGGAGGGCATCGGCCCGGCGGGCACGAACAGCATCGGCAGATGTCCGAAGGACAGCGCGCCGATCACCAGGCCGGGCACGATCTTGTCGCAGACGCCCAGCAGCAGCGCACCGTCGAACATGTCGTGGGACAGCGCGATCGCGGTGGACATCGCGATGACGTCCCGGCTGAACAGCGACAATTCCATCCCCGCCCGGCCCTGGGTGATGCCGTCGCACATGGCCGGAACGCCGCCGGCCACCTGCGCGACCCCGCGCGCGCCGCTGACGGCCTCGCGCAGCACATCCGGATAGTCCCGATACGGCTGATGCGCCGAGAGCATGTCGTTGTAGGCGGTGACGATCGCGATATTGGGCTGCGTCTCGCCGTGCAGGGCGAGCTTGTCCGCCGGACTGCAGGCCGCTACGCCGTGCGCGATATTGCTGCACGCCAACGACATTCGCGCCGGGCCGCGGGAGGCCGCGGCCCGGATGCGAGCCAGGTAGGCACTTCGGGTGGCGGCGCTGCGCTCGATGATGCGGGCGGTGACGGCAGCCAGGACGGGGTGGGTGGGCGAGTCGAGGTGGACCGGCATCGCGGACTCCTTCATATGTGATCGGCCACACAGCACGTTAGATGTACTTAGGATCATTTGCAAGCAAACTTTGGTTTTGGAAGAACAAAATAACAGGTGCGGGCGCTAGAGCTGGACGGATACTGTGGTCCCCGACAAACTGGGCACGACAGGGTCCGGGCCGGAAGGCGATGGCGGACCGTGACCACGTCGGTCCCGGTCGTGCTCCATGAATACGGCCGGACCATGGTCGGCGGCGGTAACCGTGCAGGCCCCGGGGCGTGCCCGATGGATTCCGTGAGGAGGTGCGGTGACCGGTCGACCGATGGCGACGCCCGGCGTTTCGGCGGGCGATGTGCTGGGCCTGATCCGCAGTAACGATGTGGTCACCCGCGCGGACATCCGCCGGTTGACCGGCTTGTCCCGCACCGCGGTGACCCTGCGCGTCGAGCAGCTGCTCGAACGCGGGCTGGTCGTCGAATGCGCCGACGGCGGTTCCACCGGCGGCCGGCCGCCGACGCGGCTGATGTTCAATCCGGGATCCGGTCTGGTGCTGGCCGCCTCGACCGGCGCCAGCCGCGCCCAGGTCGCGGTGTGCGATCTGGCCGGGCGGGTGCTGGCCGAATCGGAATTCGCCGTTCCCTCCAGTGGGGTCACCGAATCTCTGCTGGTCAGCGCGGCCGAGCGAATGGAAACCCTGCTCGAGCGGGCGGCCGGGGAGTCCGGAGCGCGGCGACCGGTGTACGGCGTCGGGGTGAGTGTGCCCAGCGCGGTCGATGTGGCCACCGGGCACAGCGTCGACACCGGGCCCGCGCTCGGCGAGGTGGCCGTCGCGGACTACTTCACCGCGCGATTCGGCGCGCCGGTCCGGGTGGACAGCGATGTCAACGCGCTGGCTCTGGCCGAGCACGCCCGCCATCCCGATGTCTGTGATCTGTTGCTGCTCAAGGCGTCCACGGGGATCGGCGCGGGCATCATCGCCGGTGGCCGGTTGCAGCGCGGGGCCTGGGGCGGGGCGGGGGAGATCGGGCACATCAAGGTCGCCGGAGCGCCGGATCGACCCTGCCGCTGCGGCGATATGCACTGTCTGGAGACCGTGGCCGGGGGTTGGGCGCTGCTGGAACAGCTTGCCGCACAGGGCAAGTCGGTTTCGGGGCTGCCGGAGCTGGTGGAGCTGGTGCACGCCGGTGACTCCGATGCGCTGCGTGCGGTGCGCGAGGCCGGACGCCGGATCGGCGAGGTTCTGGCCGCGGCGGTGAACCTGCTCAACCCGGCGCTCATCATCGTGCGCGGCGATCTGTCGCACGCCTACGAACCACTCGCGGCCGGCATGCGCGAGCTGATCTACCAGCGTTCCTCGGCGTTGGCCACCCGCGCGCTGCGGGTGGAACCGGGTGCGCCGGACGCACCCTCGGGAGTCGCCGCCTGTGCCGCGATGATCTTGGATCAGGTGCTCGCGCCGGCCGCCGTCAACGCCCTGTTGGACGCCTGAGTTCGGCAATTACGACGCGCTATGTCCGATATCCTGTGAGATCTTCATCACAGTTCTACGATCGGACGCATGCCAGCCCTGCGGAGTGGATCGACGATGATCGAGGGGCGGGTGGCGTGCGAGACGCCGGGGGGAGCGACGATCGCATTCCGGGGTGGGCCCGGTATCCCCGTCGCGGTTGCCGTGCGGGGTGAGGTCCGCGGGGCGCGATCGTCAATCCTGTCGGGGCGCAAGGATATCGGGCTTCGAATCGGATACGCCGACGGATCGGTGGTGCGGGCCGAACCGCTGGACGAGGTCAGCATCGCGCTGCGACGGGGCGACGGCGCGGCCGTCGGCACGATCCTGCGCGGGGATACCGTGACCGCCGTCGCGGCCACCGGCGGCACGCTTTTCCATGTCATCCCCGATCCGGGCGAGTCGTGCACGCCGGAGCTGTTCCGGCTCGTCCTGCTGGACCGCTCGGGTGGCGAATTCGGTCGTCTGGACGTCATCCGGACGGTCGGCGGCTGGTCCTCACACCGCCTCGCGGACCCGATGGGCGACACCTATCTGTGGTGGGATCGCACCGGTGTGGAGTTGCCGGTGCCGATCCTGGGCACCCGCCTGGCCGCCCCGCATCCGCTCGATCGCGTCGAGCGCGATATGGCGCTCGCCGCTTGTGCCGATATCGCTCTGGGGTTGCGGCCCTACATTCCCGCGATGCGTTCGGGTTGCGCTGTCGGGCCGTGAATCCGGCGTCGGCTGTACGGCGGACTCGCTGTTTTGGTCGGAATCCGAAGGACCATAGGTTATTTCGCGCGCGATTCGACCCTCTGACATCCATCGCGCCCGCTAGGTTCGGCGACGCGTCTGTCGCTCGGGCCATCGGTGATCCTGGTCACGACTACGTCCATCTATCGACATCGACTGCACCGCAACAGGTCCGTGCGTGCATCACTGTTGTCGCGGCTGGGATTCGTCGAACCCGGCCGTGATGGTCGCTGCTGCTGTGCGATCGGCCGCGCGTCGTTCCGGGGCGAACCTGTTCCGGAGCGTCTCGATGACGCTCGGCTACACACGGTTCGGTCATGCGATTCCGCTACTGCCTCCTCGCGGCGGACCGAGGCCCGTCTCGGCGATGAATGCCGCGATCTCCGGTAGCCGCGGATAACTCCGCCTGCTTCGCCACGCCGCCAACCGAGGCGAGAACGTTCTGATCGTCTACGCGGTCGACCCGGCGACCGCCGCGTTGCGGGAAGTCCAGCGAATCCCCTGTGCGGGTACGAAACCGTGGAGCTTCTCGATTCATCGCACCGGCCGGTGGATGTTCGTCGCGAACCAGGGAAACAACAGCGTCGCGGTGTTCGCCATCGACCCCGGGGCCGGCCGTTTGACCGACACCGGTAAGTCGATAGCCGTTCCGATCCCGGACGGCATCACCCTCTACTACCGCTGAGATCGGATACATCGGAGAGTCGAAGCTCGCGCGGTCTTGCGTTCGAGCGCGCTCGAACGCAAGACCGTCACCGCCATGACGACATATGCGACGTCGACATGGATCATCACCGGGGCTTCGAAGGGCCTCGGGCGTGCGCTGGCAGAGTCGGCACTCGCGGCAGGCGACGATGTTGTTGCGGCGGTGCGCGATCCGGACAGCGTGGCTGATCTGACGGCGAAATATCCCGGCACGTGTCTGGTCCCACGCTTCGACGTTCGCGAGACGGACACGGCGGCTGGATTGGTGAGTGCCGCCGTCGACCGGTTCGGCCGGTCGGCCGGGTCGATGTGCTGGTGAACAATGCGGGCCGGGCGGTGATCGGGGCGATCCGGCCGGTGAGTTGCCCGACGGGGCTCAGCTCCCAGTCGGGACCGATGCTGTCGATCGCACGTCCGGCAGGCCCAGGTTGTCGCGCAGGGTGGTGCCGGTGTACTCGGTGCGCAGCGCGCCGCGGTCCTGGAGCAGTGGCACCACGCGGTCGACGAATTCGTCCAGACCCCAGGGCACCAGGTGTGAGCCGAGGATGAAGCCGTCCGAACCGTCGTTGCTGACGAATTCGTCTATCTGCTGGGCGATCCGGGCCGGAGTGCCGATCAGCGGGCCGCGTTCGAACTGGTCGATGACGACCTCGCGCAGGGTGAGCTTCTTGGCCTCGGCGACCTGGCGCAGGCGTTCGGCCGTGGCGAAACGGTCCTGGTGCACGAAGGCGCGGCCCTGGATGATCGGCGGCGCGTCAGGATCGGGATCGATCGTCGGCACCGGGCCTTCGGGGTCGTAGCCGGACAGGTCGCGATTCCAGATCTGCTCCAGCAGGATCAGCGCGGTCTGGCCGGTGACCTGCTCGTTGCGGACGGCGTGATACTTCTCGATCGCATCGGCCTCGGTGTCGCCCAGGACGAAGCTCGCCGAGGGCAGGATCTTGATGTCGTCGGGCCCGCGTCCCGCGGCGACCGCGCGAGACTTGATGTCCCGGTAGAACTCCGCGGCCTCGGGCAGTTTGCCGTAGGGGGAGAAGATGGCGTCGGCATTGGCCGCGGCGAAGGCGCGGCCCTGCGGCGAGACGCCCGCCTGTAGGACCACCGGCCTGCCCTGCGGGCTGCGCGGCACCGTGAACCGGCCGGAGATGTCGAATTGGCTGCCGTGGAAGGCGAATTCACCGGCGTCGGGTCGGGCCAGGAATTTCCCGGATTCCCGGTCCGCGGCGATGTCCCCGGCGTCCCACGAATCCCACAGGGCGCGAACTGCGTTCAGCGTCTCCTCGGCGCGGACGTAGCGGTCGGCGGGATCGAGGAATCCGCCGCGCCGGAAATTCTGGCCGGTGAAGGCATCGAACGAGGTCACCACATTCCATGCGGCCCGGCCGCCGGACAGGTGATCCAGGCTCGCGAATTGCCTTGCCAGCTCATAAGGTTCGTTGAAGGTGGTGTTGATGGTCCCGGCGAGGCCGAGGTGCTCGGTGACCGCGGCCAGCGAGGCCAGCACCGTGAACGTGTCCGGGCGGCCGATGATGTCCTGATCGAAGATGCGGCCGGCACGTTCGCGCAGGATCAGCCCCTCGGCGAGGAAGAAGAAATCGAATCGCCCGCGCTCGGCGGTGCGCGCGGTGTGCTCGAAACTGCTGAAATCGATCTGGCTGCCCGCCTGGGGATCCCACCAGGCGGTGTGATGGTTGACGCCGCCGAGATAGGCGCCCAGGATGACCTGCTTACGGGGAGAACTCATATCGGCCTCGGTTCAGGCGTTCGCGTAGCGGTTGGGGACTGTGGTCGGCAACCCGAGCAGCCCGCGCAGCGAGCCGTCGGGGTAGCCGGTGCGGAACAGGTTGCGGTGCTGCAGGATCGGAACAAGTTGGTCGACGATGGATGCCAGATCGTCCACGGCGACACCCGGCCGCAAGCGGAATCCATCCAGTCCCCGCGTGCGCCACTCGGCGAGCAGATCGGCGAGCTCTTCCGCGCTACCGGTGAAAACCGCCGCGTCGGAGGTGAATTCGGATCCGGCGGCCTCGTTCAGCCGGGCCAGCCGAGCGGCCCCGGTTTCGGCATCGGTATCGAGAAAGACGACGAGGTCGGCATAGGTTCGCAGCGGTTCACCGGTGCGCTCGGCCTGCGCGGCGGCCACCTGCTCGAGGATCGGCTCGGGCCCGCTCGCGCGCCCAGGCGTGATGAAGACCAGATCCGCTGCACGAGAGGCGAATTCGTAGATCAGCGGGGCGTGAGCGAGGGCGGTGACCACGGGCTGGCCCTGCGGCGGGCGCGGGGTGATGGACGGTCCGCGGACCGCGAAGAACCGGCTGCGGAAGTCGATGTAGTGCAGTTTGTCCCGATCGATGAACCGGCGAGTTGCGACGTCGCGGATCTCCGCGCCGTCCTCCCAGCTGTCCCACAGGCGGCGAACCACCTCGACCGAATCGGCGGCCTCGTCGAACAACTCGCGCACCGAACCCGGCGGAGCTCCCGCGGCGACCGCGTCGGCGAGTTCGGCGGGAGTGAGTTCGTGCACCGTACGACGCCCGAAATGCGCTGCCTCAGCGGCGGTTCCGGATACCCGAACCTGCCAACCGGCCCGTCCGCCGGAGGTGAAGTCCAGCGTGGCAAGGGCTTTGGAGACGTGGAATGGTTCGGTGTGCGTGGTCGTCACCACCGGGATCAGCCCGATGTGCCGGGTCACGGGTGCGACTCGCGCGGCGATCAGATGCGCGTCGATCCGGGCGCGCACCCGGTCGACCGCGTCGGCCGGGGTGTCGCGCGCACCGGGCGGTGCGAGGGTGTCCTCGATGCTCACGAAATCGAGCAGGCCCCGCTGTGCGGTGCTGACCAGATCGACCCAGTAGCCGGGGGCGAACAGTTCGGCGGGCCGGGAGTGGGGCTCGCGCCACGCGGCGGGATGCCAGCCCGCCCCGTCCAGCGCGACGCCCAGATGCAATGGATTCGGTGCCATCGTCTCGGTGTTCCTGTCCGTGCGGCGAATAGGCGACTCTGGTCACGATGCTGTCCGGCGGGTGGGGCGTCAACGTTTGAAATCAGCTCGAGCTAAGGGAAATATACTGTGGGCGAGGCGAATTGAACGTTGCGTGACGATCGATACCACCGTGGGATCGCAGACCTCGCTGCACCCTCTCGACGATCCGGTGCGGACCTCGCTGCTGGGTGCGCACCGCCGGTTCGCCAGCTGGGTGGGCCGGATCGGCCGCTACGACCCGCAGGTCGCGCGGTTCATCGGCCATCCGCCGGTGCTGGACGAGCGGGATTGGGCCGATCTGGCCACCGTCCTGGGGCCAGGCGGTTCGACGGGGCTGCGCGGCCACGGCCATGTGCCTCCGCTGGGGTGGACGGTGCTGGACGAGGTCGGCTCGGTGCAGATGGACGGCACCGCACTGGATGTCGCGCCCGATTCCGGCCTCGATGTGCTCACCGCGGCGGACGTCCCCGAGATCCTCGAGCTGATCGCCCGAACCCGGCCCGGCCCGTACGCGCCGCGGACCATCGAGATGGGCAGCTATCTGGGCCTGCGGATCGACGGCAGGCTGGTGGCCATGGCCGGTGAGCGCATGCATCCGCCCGGCTGGACCGAGATCAGCGCGGTGTGCACCGATGCGGAGTTCCGTGGGCGCGGCATCGCCACTCGTTTGATCCGCGCGGTCGGCGCTGGTATCCGCGCCCGCGGCGAACTCCCGTTCCTGCACGCCGTCGCCCACAACACCACCGCGATCCACCTCTACCACACCCTCGGCTTCACCCTGCGCCAACGTTCGGTGCTGACCATCGTCCAAGCGCCGGAGGCTCCCTGATCACCGCGGACCACGAACGGCGGACGACCGACCCCCGCCTTCGTGGGCGTCCGCGACTCGAAGAACCCGACCGGCCCGGCACTCGTGTTCGCACCGAACGAGTGGGATGCCTCCACCTCGGACGTCCGCAGTGGGGCCTCGGTCGCTGAGCAGACCCGACCACCTGACGAAGCAGAACCGGCTTACCTTCGGAAACTATTGAGTCAGTGACGTCACCGGCCCGGCGGCGAGCTCACGCGGTTCGACCTGAAGAGGTCGAGTTCTGGCAGGGCGATCCGGCACGCCTGCACAAGCGCCTGCGGTATGAACGAGCGGGCGGCGTTTGGGTACGTGATCGCCTGTGGCCGTGACTGCTCGACGCGATATCGATAATGGCACACAGACTTCGGACACTGGCCGGATTGGGCCCTTCGTCATCGGTGAGTGCGCCATACGGCCTCGAATACATCGATGGCGCTTTCGTGCACAGCCCGAGCGGAGATGATGACCGCGATGGAATCCGTTATCACCGAAGCGATGTGACCTTCGGTCTCGTCATTACCGAATCGGTACCGAGAACGGCTGGGCTCGGGGTACAGGATCGGGAATGATGGGAGTCGAGCCGATGGTTCCGGAGGGTCTGTCCACGGCCGGATCGAGATACCCGCACCGGCGATTGCCATTTGGTAGCTGCATGCTCTTAATGCGGTTGCCTGGACTTCGCGATATCCTCGAAATCATAACTCGAATACCGGCTTTCGCAATGTTGAGCTCCGGATTCGACGTGTATGTCCGATATTAGCTGCGACACGTGAAAAGAACTCCGTGTAGATGTCCCGGAAGTAGCTGCGTTGGCTCTAGAGTGGTGCGCGCCGCGGTACACGGACTGCTCCCGGGGTGGAGCCGTCGGAGTGACCGAGTACGTGGCGCTCTGTGGGTGGGGAGGCTTCCCGTGACAAGTGGGCGACTCGCGCCGGAAGTCTCCTCGTCCGCATGTGCGTTGCGCGGCGCTGAAATCTACGAGGGGAGAACGATAATGGGTTCACAGTCCGAGGTGTTGCGTCTCGTGGGCGAGGTCACCGATCGCTATGGTTCGCTCGACGCGTTCTTCGCTCGGCTGCGCGCCGAATTCGACGATCGACCGACCACGCAATTACCCGTGATCGACCCCGCCGCGGTCGAACCGGTGGCGTGGTCGGCGGCATCGACGAGCCCCGAGATGCCTACGCCCGCTGCGGAAGTGGCGACGCCGACAGCGGAATTCGACGACGAGCCCGACGACGAGGATGAGACCGGCCAGGCCGAATTCGTCGCAGCGCCACAGCGTTGCGGCATGTGGGGCCGACTGACCGGCCGGATGCGCTGAGCCCGGATCGGCTCCGCGCCTTCACAGATCAGCGGTCTCCGGGAACAGCTTCTCCGCGCGTCGCAGCGCCGTGGCGAAGTTGGTCAGGATCATCAGTGATGTATCGGACAGGCCCTCGGCATTGCGCGCCAGCCGCCGCATCGCGTCCTGGGTGAACGTGTCGATCAGTGCACTGTCCCCGCGCCGAGTCCTGATCTCTGACACGCGATCCTCCCGTCCAACGAGACCGCGTCCCCGAATTGTCGTGCCGATCACGATCTGTCCCTGCTGTAGGCCCATCGTAGGCGGACATCGTCTCGGGCATGGGAACATCCCCGCCCGCGGCGTCGAGTAACGGTGGCTCCCGGGCGAATTCGGCGACCCCGGCAAGGAGACCGGTCGGCATGTATTGGGTTTCCGGACGGCGGCGATCTCGTGCCTGCGTCGGATTTTCTCGTATTGACATCACCCGATTCAAGATGAATCATATGATTCATCTTGGGCGGCCGGTCGTGGCGAAAGGGTGCGCGATGTTCAACGAGGAACAGTTCCAGCAGGCTCTGCGGCAGCCGCGGTTGTCCGGACCGGTTCCGGAATTCTTGAAAGCCAATCGCGCGGTGCGGATCCGGGCGATTCCGGAGGCGGAGTTGCAGGCGAGCACGCTGGAATGGTTCGAGGAGTTCGAACGCAAGCTGGAGCTGTACGGCAGGCTCGGGGTGGATCTGGGCTGGGTGCTGGAGTGGGCCAAGAAGTACTGGTGGAGTTTCCTGGTCCGCGATATGAGCCACAATGACCAGCTGTACGCCGCCGACGTGCGCTACACCGACGTGACGACCTTCGGGCGCACGATCGTGGGGATCGACGAGTTCGTGAAGTACAACTTCGCGTTCTTCGACGCCATCCCGGACTGGCGTTACGACCCGCTGCCCGGTCAAGCCTATCTGGATGTGACACCGGATGGCCTGGTGCGCACGGTGATTCGCTACATCGGCAGTGGCCACTGGACCGGCCCGCTGCGCCTGTACCCGTACGACGAGACCGCGCCGGTGATCTACGGCAACGGACGTTTCGTCCAGTGTCCCGCCGTGGATCGCTACCACTTCAACGCCGACGGACTGATGCAGGAGGGCGAGACCCTCTACGACTTCCTCGACGCGACTCAGCGCGGCGGGGTGCTGCCGCGCGACGACAGCTGGCAGTTCCGCGCGCTGATGGCCGCGTCGAAGGTCCCGGCACTGTTGTCCCGGTTCGGTATTCGGTAGTACGCGAGGCGATGCCCGGAGGGTGGATGATGTCGATCGTTATCATGTGGGTTAGGGTGGCGTATGCACCCCGAAATCCTCGCCCAGGCGGGCTACACTTCCGCCACCGTCGCCGAATCCCCTGTCCGCGAACTGTTTCCGGGTATTCGGCTGCATTCGCTGTGGCAGGGGGAGTCCGGTGCGCACGCCCACGTCCTGGAAATGGATCCGGGCAGCACGTGGCCGCGGCGTGACGTCCACGAACCCGGCCCCGAGGAGGTCTACGTGGTCGCGGGCACCTTCAACGACGGCGCCCGCGACTATCCGGCCGGAACCTTCCTGCACGCTCCCGCCGGTACCTGGCACGTTCCCAACAGCGCCACCGGCTGCACGTTGTTCCTGTTCTATCCGGAGGGATAGGCGCCCTTGATGACGAAGTAGGAGCCCCGAATGGTCCCCGCCAGCTTCGACTTCTGCCGCGCGAATTTGAACGCGGCCAACTCGGTGGGGACTTCCATTCCGTCGGAGAGTTTGAACCCGACCGCCCGCTTGCCGTTGTCGTCGATCGAGTACATGACGTTGATCGACAGGCCGCTCTCGTAGAAGACGTATGCCATGCGAATGTTCTCGACCTGGAAGGCCGTAGCTTCCAGCGGGCGCGAGGCGATGACGATCCCGCGCTCGTCCTCGAGGATCTCGCTCACCCAATCGACGGTCGACCGGGCGTCCTTGGCGGGCTCCACCGTGAAGACGTGGTCGTACTTGTTCTTGAAGTATCGGGCCTCGTTCGCCCGCAGACCGGCCAGCGCCGCCGCGACCGGCGACGATTCCAGGCCCACGGTCGAAACGTTCTCGAAGTCCACTGGGTAGGGCATGACGAACTCCTCAGCTCTCAGCCGCGGTGCTTCGACCGAACTCTACAACCTCGCGCCCCTGGCCTCGGCGAACCACGAGGTCACTTCATGACGTTGACCGCGCGGGCGATGACCAGGACCCCGGTGATGACGGAGATGGAGGCCTGCACGGTCATCATCATCTTGGCCCAGCGTGACAGCGGCATGACGTCGGTCGGGCTGAATGCGGTGGCGTTGGTGAAGGCCAGATAGAGGTAGTCGACGAATTCCGGTTCCCAGTCCCGGTCGACGAGCTTGCCGAGTTGCATCTGCGGGAACAGCAGATCGGGATGTTTCTTGCGGCCGTGCGCGCGGGCCGCCGGCCCGCCGCGATCGAATTCCCAGTACCACAGCGCGAAGACCAGCACATTGGTCAACCAGACCGCCGCGCCGGAGGACAGCAGCACCCCCGGATTGTTGCTGAGCTTCCCGTCGAGCAGCCCCTGGACGAGCCGATCCACCGACCACGCGGTCGTCACGCTCAGCAGCCCCGACAACGCCAGACCGGCCCACCGCAACCAGCGCGTCTCCCGATCGATCCGCACGGGGTCGGCCACGATCAACACCACCAGCAGCACCAGCGCCAATCCGGGAATCACCCACCTCGGCCGCACCGTGAGCTGACCGGGCAACCACCACTGCAACGCGATGACCACGAGCACGGCGACGCTCGCGGCGACCCGCGACTCACCCGCGCTGCGCCGCGCCCACGCTGGAACCGAGTCGATGTCCTCACTCACCGGGCCCAGTATTCCTCCTGTGCAGACAGCGCAGCGGGACGTGCGCGACACGATCGTCGGTGTCCCGCCGAGAACGGGCGACCTCCATGTCCGTGTCGGTTACGGCTCGGTGGCCGCGCAGGTTCCTCTGCCTGCCTGGCCCGGTCTCCAGCGGACGCTGTGGATATGATCGCGAAACTGATTGTCCTTCTCATATTTTCGACGATCGGTTATCCGGCAGACCGAACTGATCGATGCCGCGAAATTTCTCGAGCCGCGAGCGAGAAATCCAGGCCACCCTCGATGCCAGCGGCACCACCGTGCTGAACAGCGGGGACGTCTTCGAACTCATCCTGTCTCCGGCCTGTATTCGGGCGCTGGTCTTCGCGCTGATGGACCCGGCCGTCGACGCTGCCCGCCTGGTCGACAACCTCATCGCCGTCCGCGATCACCGAGCCGCGAACGAGTGAGCGTCCGGGCACGCGCTGCGCCACGACGCGATCACCCGCATGATGGGTGGATGGCCGAAAGGGTGAGTGTGTGCGCGGATTCCTGATATTCGTCGTCGTGGTGGTGATCGCGCTGGTCGCCGGCGACCGGGTCGCGGTCGTGCTGGCGCAGAACAAGATCGGTGACAAGGTCGCCGCCGAGTACGACCTGGCGAGTCGGCCGAATGTCCGTATCGGGGGCTTTCCGTTCCTGAACCAGGCCGTCGCCGGGAAGTATCACGAGATCGAGATCCGCGCCGGGGATTGGACCGGGGAGAAGCTCTCGGTGCACGACCTCGACGTCACACTGACCGACGTCGCCGCGCCGCTGAGTGATGTGCTGCGCGGCAACACCTCGAACATGGTGGCGGATTCGGCGACGGCGACCGCCCGAGTGCCGTACGACACGGTGCAGCGATTCGCCCCGTCGGGGGTGAAGTCGATCTCCTACGGTTCGGACGGAATGCACGTCAGCGGAACATTCAAGGTGGAGGGCATCTCGGTTCCGGGGACGGTCGTGGTCACCGTCTCGCCGACCGAGAACGGCATCTCGGTCATCCCGGTCTCCGTTCAGGCCGCCGCGGGCGGACCGTCGCTGTCGCTGTCCCTGCTGCGGCGAACGCTCACCTTCGTCGTTCCACTACAGAAGCTGCCGCTGGGCGCGCAGCTCACGGCCATCGAGCCCGCCGCCGACGGTCTGCACGTCACCGCCGTCGCGCACTCGGTGCACCTGTCCAGCTCGTCGTGAGACAACCGCTGCCGCCGACCGATGCCCGAGCGGCAGAGGCGGTTTCGCACCGTGCTGACCAGGGGACGGCCAATTCCCTGTCCGGTCACCGGGACTCGACCTCGCAAACGCCTGGACTGCTGTCTAAACACCTGTAACATTCAGGGGTCTCCACGGCGCGCCAGGCGGGACGCGGGCATAGGATCGCGCGGTCTGCGCGGGCCTTGGACCCTCGATCCGAGTTAGTTCCGATCGTCGCGTCACCAGCCTCGCGTCGATCCCGATCGTGAAAGCAGTGTGACGATGAAGACACAAGGCGCTCTCCTCTGGGAATTCAACCAGCCCTGGTCGATCGAGGAGATCGAGATCGGCGAGCCGCGCCGTCGCGAGGTCAAGGTGCGGATGGAGGCGGCGGGCATGTGCCACTCCGATCACCATCTGGTCACCGGCGGCATTCCGATGGCGGGTTTCCCGGTGCTGGGCGGGCACGAGGGCGCGGGCGTGATCGAGGAAGTCGGGCCGGACGTGGAGGATCTCGCGGTCGGCGACCACGTCGTGCTGTCGTTCATCCCGTCCTGCGGCAAATGTCCCTCGTGCCAGGCCGGTCTGCGCAACCTCTGCGACCTGGGCGCGATGCTGCTGGCGGGCACCTCGGTCAGCGACGGCTCGCACCGGGTCACCGCGCGCGGTCAGAACGTATTCCCGATGACCCTGCTGGGGACGTTCGCCCCGTACGCGGTGGTGCATCAGAGTTCGGTGGTCAAGATCGATCCGTCCATCCCGTTCGAGGTCGCCTGCCTGGTCGGCTGCGGTGTCACCACCGGATACGGTTCGGCCACCCGCGCCGCGGACATTCGCCCGGGTGAGGACGTCGCGGTCATCGGCATCGGCGGTCTGGGCATCGCCGCGTTGCAGGGCGCGGTGCACTGCGGTGCGCGCTACATCTTCGCCGTCGACCCGATCGAGTGGAAACGCGAGCAGGCGTTGAAGTTCGGTGCGACGCACGCCTACGCCACCATCGAGGAGGCGACCGCCGCATGCGCGGAGATCACCGCGGGCGGTATGGCCAAGAAGGTCGTCGTCACCGTCGGCGAGGCGCACGGCCGCGATATCGACACCTGGCTCGGCATCACCGCCAAGGCGGGCACCTGCGTGGTCACCGCGATGGGCAGCCTGATCGAGAACGAGGCCACACTGAACCTGGCCATGCTGTCGCTGCTACAGAAGCGGTTGCAGGGCACCATCTTCGGCGGCGGCAACCCGCACTACGACATTCCGCAACTGCTGTCGATGTACAAGGCGGGCAAGCTGAACCTGGACGACATGGTCACCCGCCAGTACCGCCTGGACCAGATCAACGACGGCTACCAGGACATGCTCGACGGCAAGAACATTCGCGGCGTCATCCGCTACACCGACGCCGATCACTAACTCGCACAGGGGTTTCCGCAGGCGTCGCGGGCGCGTCACCGGGCCGCACACCGCCCGCGATACCGTGACTCGAATGCGCCGGGCCCGACGTCGAGCCGGTCCGTTCGGCGGCGGATGTATCGTTTGCTGCCGTCCGGGGTCGGGGATCCCGCAGGACCACGGCATGGATCGTCGGATCGGGCGAGAGTCGTTTCGCGGCAGATCGTTTTCGTCCGGAAGCTATCGGGTACCGATGAGAGGGAGCGCATCTGCCGCCGGGCCGCCGGGCCGTCGGGGAGAGACGGTAGACCCGGGCGGGCACGCCGGAATCAGCTGACGGTGATGGGGAGCGTTTCCCAGCCGCGCACGGTCGAGGTCGAGGACAGTGTGGGCTTGTCCAGGTCGACCTGCCAGGTCGGGAAGTGCCTGAGGAGTTCCTCCAGGGCGATCTTGGCCTCGAGGCGGGCCAGGGCCGCGCCGAGGCAGTAGTGCGTGCCGAAGCCGAAGGTGCGCAGGTTGGTCATTTTGCGGTGGATGTCGAAGCGATCGGGATCGGACCAGCGGTCCTCGTCGCGGTTGGCCGAGGCGACGATCAGCATCATGGCGCTGCCCGCGGGGACCGTGGCGCCGCGCAGTTCGACGTCGGTGGTGACGTAGCGGGCGATCGCGTGGCCGGTGGGTTCGAAGCGCAGCGTCTCCTCGATGGCATTCGGGATCAGGCTCGGATCGGCGACGAGTTCGGCGCGCTGGTCCGGGTAGCGGGCCAGCAGCGAACCCAGCCAGCCGATCAACCTGGCGGTGGTCTCGTTGCCCGCACCGGCCACGACGGAGATGTAGGTCAGGATCTCCTGGCGGGTGAGTGTCCGTCGCACCCCTTCGGTGTCCTCGAATTCGGCGTGCAGCAACTCCGTCATCAGATCGTCGGACGGATGGTCGGCGCGCCAGTCGATGTACTCCGCGAAGTGGTCGGCATGCGGAATTGCCTTGTCGGACACCTGCATCTGTTGTCCGGGCTCGGTGCGCAGATTCGCGTCGGCGCGATCGCGCACGGCCTGCTGATCGGCCTCCGGGATGCCCAGCAACATGCCGATCACCCGCATCGGCACCTCGTTCGCGAACTCCGTCATGAGGTCGAAGTGGTCCAGCCCGGCCAGACGCTCCAGCGACCGGGTGCACATCTGGCGGATCTGCGGCTCGAGCGACAGCACCCGCCGCGGCGTGAACACACGCACCAGCAGCGAACGGTGGATGTCGTGCGCGGGCGGATCCTCCATCAGCAACGTCCCAGGCGGAATCTCGATACCGGCCTTGATGATCTCCAGAATCGGCCCGCGCGAGGAGGAGAACGTCTGCCAGTCCAGCAACGCCCGATCGATATCGTCGTGCCTGCTCAGCGCATAGAAGTCGTGCCGATCGTTGTAGTAGAGCGGCGCCTCGGCCCGTAGCCGCTGGTACACGGGGTATGGGTCGCCGGCGATGTCACGATCGAAGGGATCCCAGTAGACCGGATCTGCAGGACTCACGCGACGCTCCTCAGCCTCTCCGGGGATCCATCTCTCACTCTCCCGTCGAGTAACTAAGTTACCACTGTATAGAAGGTGCGTATTCGAATCAGAGAGTTATGTTCTCGCATCACCATCGCGACATGCGGACCGCCCGCCTCGGGAGGGCTACTTCCGGTTCGCCACGATCGATTCCGTCAACGCTCCCGGTGCAGACCGCGCTCCCGCCCACCCAGCTCCCGGCCGCCTCGCAACCGGCGGATGTTCTCCATCCCGGGCGGTATCGGGTCACCCACACGGGCCTGAGCCTTGTCGATGACATCCAGGACATTCGCGACATCCGCACGAATAACCCCCTGCCGCACCAACTCCCGGCGCCGCGCATCCACCTCCCGCTGCTTCGCCAGCCGCTCGGCCTCTTTCCTCGCCGCGCACTCCGCCGCCTCGCGCTCACGGCGCTCCCGGCCGATCGCATCGATTCCCCGAACGACCTTCCCCCGCTGACGCTCTCGCCCCTGGGTCAACATGCTCTCCATCACCCGCGCCCGCTCACCCGTCAACCCGAGGCTCGCCACCGTCTCCCGCCCCTGAACTTTTTCGTACCTACGCACCTTCCGCATGGATCGAACCAACGAGCTGTGCGCCTCGGACAACTCCCACGCCGGAAACACCTTCCCCTCCGCCCGAGCCTGCTCGATCGCCCGCACGTTCTCCGAGACGACCCGTGCGATGTCCCGCTTCCGCGCCTCGTGCTCCTTCGCCCGAACCTCACGCCGCACACGCTCATCCCGAGCCCGCTCCAGCCGCGCCCTCTCCTTGGCTTCCCACGTCTTCACCTTCTCCAGATGCTTCGCAACGGTCAACGCCTGCCGAAGCTGTTCGCGGGAGACTTCCTGGATGGTGAATTGCCGAGGATATTTCTCTCGCAGCTCCCTGAGCTTGTCCTGCACCTCTTTGTCGATTCGCACACCCTGGACAATCGTCCAGTCAACGATGCCGCCGTCGAGCGTGTACTGATCGTCTTTTTCCAGCTGCGGCAATGCCTTATCTTTATCGATCTTGCCCGCTTTGTACTCATAGGTGGCACGCTCTCGATCGTTCCGCACATCATGGAATCTCGATCCGAGCTTATCGTTCTTCAAATAAGATTCTTTGGTGTAGCCGCGTTCGGGAGTCTGCCCCCTGATGGCCGCCATCCCATCTCTGAAACGATCGCCTATCTCTTTGGCTTTCTGCCATCGAGTCCTCGCAGCGAGATACCCCGCGCGATCCCGCGCGCCGAGCCCTTTCATCCATTTATCGCCGACGTACCGACGATAGTTCTCTTCGAGCAGATCGCTCCATTCGTATTCCACGATTCCCCCGCGTCGTCAGAGAATTTGGAATCTATTCCTCAATTCGTTCAGCTATGGGAGGACGACCGGAATCCACCCAATCCTGATGTCCCCGAGCATTGTTGTTGAATATGGTGGAAAGATAGTCTCCCCAATGCCTGTGTACAGTCGCCGTTACCAGATTGGCGACATCGAGGTACATCTCGGACCACTCTCTGTCAACGGCTGGGCCGAATTCGGGATAGCGCGCGCCGCCGGTACCGCGAACGTTATGCCAACGTCCTTCGAATTTTCGGCAGAACACTTCACCGATATACCTCGTGAACTGGTCGGCCAAATCGCGGTTCTCCGAAGACTCGGCGTCGTCCATGGTCGCGAATCGATTCAATATCTCGCGTTCGGCACGGTCCAAGCCTTCCGCTGACCAGGGATCATCAGGCATATCGGGAATCGTCTCGGTGAGGAACTTCGCCAGCTGGGATTCCATTCTCTCCGGATTCACCCAATCCAGCCATTTCGGATCTTCCTGGTCCCGCTCGAGCTCAGCCAGTTCGGCCTTGGTGCGAGGGCGGACATCGCCCATGCTGCCTCCCCTCGATTGCTGGTCAGTTCATCGAAGCATACCCGTGCGGACGCTGGTTCGACTCGTCGACCGGTATGCCAATCCGGCTATGATCCGGCGCGCCGGTAAGCAACTGATACGCTTTTGTCCACTTCCCTAATTCCGACATGCCCGCAATGACGATCGGTTCGCCCTCCAGGAGGAGTCCGCGCTGCGACTGTGCTTTCGTGTACAGATAGGATATCTCCACTTTCACCCACGCCAGAGCCATCTGAGCAACGACTTCGCCCGGGGACGGCTTCGGTGTGGGCGCATCCGTCGCGCGATGTATCAATCGTGCGAATGTCGTATCCCACTCGGTCTTACGAGTCTCCAACTCCAGAATGACGAAAAGCGGGATATCGGATGCGTCGGCGGCGATCCCCAATGCCTCGTGCTGCAGGTTCCGTGCGGCCTGCTGCATGCCCCATTGCAGTATTGCCCGCTGACACCATGAAATGTCGATCGCAATCGCCAGCAGCGGATTGCTCGTATCTTTCGCGATGATCGCGTCACGCCAGGCGTCGATAATCGCGCGCCAGGTCGGTACGACATCGACGCATCCGGAGGCATGTGATGTTTCTTCAGGCTGATCTGACATGTTGTAGCGCAATTTAGTTCGATCCCCCATTCTCGATCTGCGAGATTATGCCGGCCCCCGATTCCTCTTGCGGAATCCGCCGCGGCCACAGGACAACCAGGAAATACACGACAGCCGCGATCAGAGCCGCGACACCGAGCCACAGAAACCCGTGCACCTACTCCCCCTTCCTATTCGCTTGTCCCACTCCACGCCCGCGAGGGGGTGCCCCCGGTCAGGTCACCGACCCCGCCACCAACCGAACCCGCCGCCTTACGATTCGGTCAGTGTCTCATCCAGACGCCTCAGCGCGTCAGCGAAACGTAAAAGTACCTCCGGCGGCAGCGGCTCGGCTTTCTCGTCGAACAGCGGCGGGCACCTGTGCTGTCCCGAAAACCGTTGCGGCAGTTGACCGGATGCGGGATCAGGCATCCGCGCCCAGCCTCCCGTACGCTCGCGGCCACACGGCAAGGGCGTCGCGCCCTGAAGCCGTTATGCCGCAACGCTTGTCATAACCTCGGATCAGGATCAGCCCACGGCTGGACAAGTTCGCCACCACCCGCCGGACCTCGAAACGGTCCAGACTCGCCGCGTGCCGAATCTGCTCGTTGGTGAGCATCCCTCCATTGCTCAAAGCCCGAAGTGCGCGGGCCTGGCTCACCGAGAGACTTCCGGTCTGCTGGGGCATGGGTCTAATGTTGCGGCGGCGTGCCGATCGCATCGACTCGAAACGGCCGGGCCGATTGAGTTGTTTCATCTGCCCAGCATGCGAGCCGATTGGGCCGTAACATCTGTGCCGGATCGGCTCAGATCCTGAGCCATTCCGGTCCGAACTGGGGAAGGGACCACCGTGTCGAACACCGACGATCCGATATCGACAACACTTCCGCGCCGAGAACTGGGGCGAGCGCTGCGCGAGGCACGGGAGGCGGCGGGCTACACGCTCGAAAGAGCCGCGGCGCTAATGGAAATGGGTAAGGCTTCCCTCGGCAGACTAGAACGCGGTGAACTAGGGCGAGTCAAGACCCTGTACCTCGAGGCGCTGTGCAAGCTGTACGGCATCGAGGACCGTTTCGGAGACCTGAAAGCCATTGCGGACGACTTCGGCTCGAAACTGTGGTGGCACTCCACGAGAAATCTTCTCGCGCCGGTATTCCGGACGTATATCGGACTGGAAGCAGGTGCCGAGAAGCTGTCGATCCTGCAATCGCTTCTCGTGCCCGGCCTTCTCCAAGTGGCCGACTACGTTCGAGCGATGGAGGAGCCGTACTTCGACACGGACACAGCGGAAGACGTGGATCAGCGCGTGCAGCTTCGTCTACGGCGGTCGGCAATCCTGACCCGTTCCCGGCAGCCGGTGCAGCTTGATGTAGTCCTGACCGAGACGGTGTTGTGGACCGCTGTCGCGCCGAAGGACACGATGGGCCTGCAAATGCGACATCTGGCAGATATGAGCACGCGCGAGAACGTACGGATCCGGATCCTCCCGTTTTCGTCGGGGTTGCCTGTGAAAGCAGTTCCGACGCCATACACCATCATGGACTTTCCGCGCACAGGGGCGAAGCTTGGTGAGCCATCGGTCGTATACGCGGAGAGCAATATCGGATCAATGTTCTACCAAGATGAAAGAGACGTGCGACGGCTCCGAGAAATCTATGGGGGAATCTGGAACGCCGCATTGGATGAAGGCAAGTCCCGTGAAATGCTGCGGAATGCGGCAAGGAGGTACTTTCAGTGACAATCGACTTGTCCGATGTGAAATGGTTCAAGTCGTCGCGTAGCGGCGCTGCCCAGGACTGCGTCGAGATCGCATGGCTCGCAGCGGGACACGTCGGGGTACGCGACTCCAAGAACCCGGGCGGCCCTGCGCTCGTGTTCACTTCCGGCGAGTGGGCAGCCTTCACCGGGGGCGTAAGGGACGGCGAATTCGACCGTTGACCCAACTCGAGCGATACGTCAAATCCCCTGCCACAGCGGGGGTTTCCAGCTCAATGACAATCGCCGTCCTGTGTGACAGTTGCTATCCCTTACCGGGCTGTCCTTCGATCGGAATTATTGCGGCGAGGAGTGTCGTTCAGCGGAGTTCCTCGACCAGCCCGATGACGATGCGGTCGGGGCCTCGGACGTAGCAGTACCGGTAGATGTCTTCGTATTGGGCTACCGTGCCCACGAGTTCGGCGCCGTGGGCGCGCAGGCGGTCGACGACATCCTCGACGTCGTCGACGACGAACGTCAGGCGGGGGATGCCCGGGGTGTTCACCGGCGCGTTCGGCGCGGTGCTGGTGGTTGTCGGCGAGTGGAACGTCGAGACCTCGACCCGGCCATGGCCGTCCGGAGTACGTAGGACGGCGATGTCTGCTCGGACGCCGTCCAGTCCGAGCAGTTCGTCGGCCCATTGCCCACCGACCGTTGCTTCGCCCTCCAATTCCAGGCCCAGTTCGATGAAGAACGCGATAGCGGCCGCGAGATCCTCGACCACAATGCCGACGTGATCCATCCGGTGGACCGTCATTGAGATTCTCCTTCAGATTCGTGACTGAACATCATGCCGCACAATCGATTACGGCATCGGATGCGGTCTTCAGCCGGGTCTGCCGATCCCGACGAGTTTTGCCAGGAAACGGTCCAGTTGTTCGGTGGCGGGCGGCCAGGGCAGATCGGGTTCGTTGATGCGTTGGGAGAGCATGCCATTCACCGCGGTCCGAAGATCGATCGCCACGGTGGTCGCATCGTCGGACGGTGCGATGCCCGCGTCCATGCATCGCTGCACCGAGTCGATCGTGCGTTGGACCATGACTTCCTTGAAGGGCATGCCGAGCCGGCGGTGCACCGTGCTCTCGTGCAGCACTTTGTACAGCCCGGGATGACTCTCGGCCCAGTCTGCCTGCGCCAGGATCCGGGCGCGCAGCCCCGCACCGGGATTCGATTCCGCCGCGTCGGCGGCGTCGCCGAGCCGCACGAGTTCCTCGTGGCAACGCTGGGTAGCGGCCAGCACGAGGGAATCCCGGTCGGGGAAGTGCAGATATACCGATGTGGCAGCGATCTTGACTTCACGTGCGACCGCGCGCAGGGACAACGCCTGATCGTCGGCCAGCTCGTCGAGCATCCGCGTCGCGGTGGCCACGATGTCCTCTCGCAGTAGGTCGCCGCGGCCACGCGCGTTCGGTCGCCGTCGGGTGGCGGAGGCGGTCGTGTCGTCCATGATCCGGCCATTGTAACCAAACGGGCTTAGCGCTACAGTTATTGCGCTACAGCTGTAGCGCTAAGGTTGTTCATTGATAGGAGTGAGTCGTGACCCTGAGCAACATCACCGAGGCCGCAACGCTCGAGCCGGCCGCGTTGGACCCGGCGTTCGCACAGATGGCCGCCGCCACCGCCGCGCAGGCCGATTCGGTGTCCGAGCTGACCGATCGGGAGAAGGTATTCCTGCAGGTCACCGCCGACGTCTGCCAGCAAGCCCTGGGGTTGCCCTTCGAACTGCACGTGCGCGAGGGCCTGAAACGAGGAGTGTCCACCGCCGACATTCGTGCGCTGCTGCGTCTGATCTCCTACGACAGCGGCTATCACGCGGCGCTGGGAGCCTTCGAACGGCTGGTTGAGATCGAGGCGGCACTCGGCCTGCCGCGCCCCGACGTCACAACGCTCGACGAGGAGTTGCTGTCCACCGGACCGGATGCAGCCCTCAGCCCCCTGCCCGCGCCGGTCCGAGCCACGGTGGGGCGGTTGGATCCGCACTTCGCCGAGTTCTTCGACCTGCAGTCCCGCATGCGGCTGCCGTCCGGGCCGGGCACATTGGCCGTGCGGGAACGGGCATTCGCGACGATGAGCATCGACGTGCACTATCAGACGCTGCGGGACACCTTCCGCACCCATATCGAGCGGGCGCTGGGCGCGGGCGCGACATTGTCGGACGTGCGCGGCGCGCTGCGCTACAACGCTCAATTCGGCGCAACCCGAATGTGGCACGCGTGGCAGGCATTTCACGCTCACGCCGCCGAAGCGGGGTGGACCGACTGACCCGCCGTCGAGCGGACCGCGAGTCGTGGGTAATGCTGTGGCGCAGGGTGTTCCACGATCCGCCGCCGCGACGCATTCGAGTCCGGCAGATGGATTTCCGCGAATAGCCAACGGAAAACCGCTCGATATGCGGCTACTCGAGACTGGTGGTGGGGTTTGATCCCGGCCAGGATCGGTCTCAGGTACCCGGTGGGAAGCTCTCTATGCGGCTGCCTGCCAGCGGTATCGGTGTGGCTCGCTAATGGCTTGCGTCCCA
>NZ_BDBQ01000127.1 GCF_001613065.1 Nocardia miyunensis NBRC 108239 | reverse complement strand
CTGCTTAGATGGGCGATACCCGGAGATCGGGAAAATACCGCGCCGGCGGCTGTCGGAGTCGGCTGACGGCGGGCCCGATGCACCACCGAGGACGACTCGCCTGGTGCATCAGATCTGGACCAGGAGCGATTCGCGCAGGTCGTGTTGATCCCAGCCGCCGATCGAGGCGCGTGCCGATTGTGCAATAGCTCATGCGGCGCTGCCTGATAGCCGAGTCGACGGCGCGTGGCGAGCTACAACCGGGCATCCGCCGACAGGCAAGCGCCGTCGCTAAGCCCGATCGGTCAGCGCACCACCCGGCCCGGATCGAAGACGGCTATCTCGGGAATCGCGTCCACCAGCGCGTCGACCTTGGCCGCGAACATCCGCACACCGAGTTCGGCCGTGGCGCCGGTGGGATCTCCGATCACGCCGGATTCGGCGAAATCGTCGGCAAGCCAGCCGAATCGGACGGACTTACCGAACCCGACGTGCTTCAGCCCGGCGATGGCGTGCGGCACAGCCGGTTTCGCCTTGCTCATATCGACCAGGTCGGGTCGCAGGTGCAGCATGAGCGAGGTCTCGGCCCAGCCCGCGTGGATCCCGAACCCTTCCTCGGTCGGTCCCGGCTCGGCAGGCGAGCCGTGCAGGAAGGTCTGCAGGTCGAAACGGCGGCGCAGTTCCCGCAGCGCCACCTCGAGCAGTGCCGAATTGCCGCCGTGGCAGTTCACGAACAGCAGCCGCCTCGCCGGCGTCGCCGCGATGCTGCGACCGAGGTCGATCACGGTGCGCAGCAACGTTTCCGCCTCCAGCCACATCGCCCCAGGCAGGTTGGCGTGCTCATCGGACTTGGTGTAGCCGAGCGCGGGCAGCAACCACACGTCGTGTCCCGCGGCGGCAGCACGCTCGACCGCGGCACTGGTGACCGCCTCGGCGACAAGCAGATCGGTGCGCAGCGGCAGATGCGGCCCGTGCGGCTCGATCGCCCCGGTCGGCAGCACCAGGATCGAATCACGGTGCAGCGCAACAGGAACTTCGGCGGTGGTGAGGTCGAAAAAATGCCGTGTGGATGTGCTCATTCTTGCCACCTTCCCGGATTGAGCAGGCCCTTGGGGTCGGTCGTGCGGGCCAGTGCCCGCACGCGGTCCGCGTCGAGGTCGACGTAGGACTGATGCGGCGAGTGCACCGACACGCCGAGTTCGGCCAGGGCGGGCACCCCGGCGTAGACCTGCTCGGGGGAGCGGTAGACGCCGTTGAGCATCCCGAACATGGTTCCGTACCCGGCCTCGAGGTGCAGCATGCCGCCCGGGTAGACCGCCTCCACCTCGCGTAGCCGGGTGATCAGCGACTCGCCCTGGCATTCCATGTGGAAGTAGGTTTCCGGCACGGCCTTCTGCAGCCACCAGGTGGGGTGGTTGTAGGACAGGGTGCTCAGCCGCATCGTCTGGGCCAGTCCCGTGCGCACCGCCTCGATACGCCCACCGGCGGCGACCAGGACGTCGATCGTCTCGTCCAGCGCGGCGGCGTCGATGATGCCGCGTACGCTCGCCCGGCCCGGCGCGAACGCCGGATCCGCGGGCAGCGCCTCGACTACCCTCGCGCAATCCGCCGACAGCAGACGCGGTTTCGGCTCGATGGCCGCGGCCCGCATCGCCGCCGGGAAGGCGTCATAGTGTGAATCGAAGCTGGCGTACAGGCACTTCCAGTCCTGCAGCGGCTCGATGCGCACGGTGGCCGCGACGATGATGCCGGCGACGCCGTAGGTGTGCACCATAGGTTGCGCGTCGGATCCGGTGAGGTGGACCAGTTCGGCGTCCTCGTGGCCGTAGACCACGTCGACCGATTCGACGAAACCCATGTGGTTGCGGCCGTGCACGATCGTCCCGGTACCCGCGGAGCCACCGGCCAGGAATCCGCCGAGGGTGGACTGCGCGGTCGAGGGATACATCCACAACTGGCGTCCGGAGTCCCAGGCGGCCTGCTCCAGGTTGATCATCCGCGCGCCCGCCTCGGCGGTCACGGTCGTCTCGGTGAGTTCGCGGATGGCCGACAGCGAGGTCATATCCATCACCAGACCGCCGTAGCGGGGCACGACCTGACCGTAATTGCCGGTGCCTTTGCCACGAGCGGTGATCGGTACGCCGTGTCGCACCGCCGCTCGCACGATCGCCGGAACCTGTTGCGCTGCTTTGGGATAGCACACGACGTCGGGGCGTCCTAGCGGCTGCTCGGACAGGATCGGGCTCATCGTCGAGCCGTCGCGTGCGGCTCGGTCCAGCGCGCGATCGAGGGTGCTGACCCCGCGCGGGCCCAGCAGTGCCAGCAACTCGTCGATCAAGGCGTCCAGGTCGCCGCGGCCGAACCGGGGCCGGGCGGACAGGGCGGCGGTCACGACTTCACCTCGGCGACACCCGATGGTGTTGTGCCTGAGATTCTCTCGCTACGCTCGGTCATGAGGGGAATCCGATCTTCGGGTCGACGAATCGGTTGGTCGCGATCTGATCGGGCGTCAGTTTCGCTGGGACACTGACCTTTTCGGCGGTATAGACCGGCCGGGTGATATCGATGATGTGCTGCACGCGTGCGGGGTCGAAGGCGCCGGCGGCGCCGTTCTCGTTGCCGACGATGCCGAGCTTGCGCATCGTGGTGGTCGCGTAGTCGGCCTCGCCGGAGTCGTAGACCCAGCCGGTGTCGTACTTGGCGGCCGCCTCCACGATCAGGGCGTTGACCTTGGCCGGGTTGGCGAAGTAGTCGACGTCGGCCTGCTGCATCACCGGGACCAGCCGTTGCAGGCAGGCGGCGTCGGCCTCGAGATCACCCGAGCGTATCGCCAGTTCGGACGCGTAGATCGGGTATCCCGCGTCGTTGATCAGCTGATAGGCGACCGGCTTGTGCCACTGCGCGATCTTCTGCTGGTAGAGGTACGGCTCGGCGCTGGCGAAGCCCTGCTGGGCCTTCTTGCCCTGGGCGGCGACGAAATTCGCGGGTGTGCCATCGTAACTGCCATCCACCTGGCTCTTGTCGAGAATGCCCGCGCCGAGGAAATAGTCCATGTACGGGGTGCCCTGGTAGTACATCACGGTGGCCTTGGCGGCCTTCAGATCGGCGATGGTGCGCACGGTGGGGTAGGTCGCCGGATCCCACATGATCATCTGCGGGTTGATGCGCAGCGGCGCGAACACCCCGGTGGTCGGTGTGGTGGCCGCGGTCTGCACCGAGTGGTCGGTATCGGTGTACCCGAACATGATCGAGGTGTCCTGGTACATCTGCGAGGTGACCGACTGGAAGCCGATCGCCGGACCGCCGGCCCGGATCTCGAGATCGACGCCGGTGTACTGCCCGTGTGCGAACAGCGGACCGACGATCCGCTTGGCCGCGGCGTCGATCTTCGGATCGGGGCCGAGCATTTCGTAGGTGAAGCCGTGTTCGGCCTCCGGATTCCAGTCGGTCTGCACGACGATCTTGGCCGGGCACACCTGCTTCAGGTTCACCGGGCCGATCGGTCCGGTGTAGCCGGAACTCGCTGTGGCGCTGCTGCTCTGGCCGCATCCGGTCAGCGCGGCCAGGCTCAGGACAACGACGGCGGCACTAGCGCCAACCGATCGCGGCGAGGGGATCTTTCTCATGGGTTTGTCGCTTCCGGGAGAAGGGGAACGGGTCAGTGGCGGGCGTCGTCGTACCAGGCGCCCACGATCCTGCGGCCGAGCCAGCCGAACAGTACGAACACGACCACGCCTAGGGCCGAGGCCAGCAGGATGGCCGCGAACAGCTGTGGTGCCTGCAGCCGGGAGCGGTAGTTGTCCAGCAGGATGCCGATTCCCGGATCGCCCTGCTTGAAGAAGAAGTCGCCGACGATCGCGCCGACCACCGACAGGCCGGCCGAGATCCGCAGACCGGCGAAGATCGCGGGCATCGCGGCCGGGAATTCGAGCTTGCGCAGCACGGTCCACCGGCTGGTGGTGCGTAGTGCGAACAACTCGCGCAGCCCCTTGTCCACCGATTTCAGGCCGAACAGGGTGTTGGAGACGATCGGGAACAGCGCAATCAGCACGCACACGAAAACCCTCGAGATGAAACCGAATCCGAACCAGAACCCGATCAGTGGCACCAGTGCCAGAATCGGGATGCACTGCATGATCACCGCGTACGGGAACAGCGCGGTCTCGGCCCAGCGCGCCTGCGCCATCAACACCGCCCACACGATGCCCAGCACGACCGCGATCACCAGCCCGACCCCGGCGACGGTGGCGGTGCGGCCGAGCGCCTGCCACATCTCCTGGGCCTGCGGGCCCAGCAGCCCGTCGGTGATCACCTGCTGGGGCGGGGGCATCAGGAATCGTCGCGCGGGGGTGAGCAGCGCGTAGCTGATGACGTACCAGACGCCGATCACCAGGGCCAGCACCGCCAGCGGGGCGATCACCGTGCGCAACCTCCGAGGGGCCGGGCGGGCGGTATCGGAAGTGCCTGTTGCCGAGTGCGCGGAACTGGTTGGGGCGCTGCGATCTTCACCGCCGTGTGGCGTCGGTTCGACCGCCCGGGGAGGATGTGCACCCGGTTCAGCGGTGGCATCGGAAATGTTTGGGGCAGTATGCGTTTCAGTTCTCATACGTGAATTCCTCGCAGTGCCTCGGAGACTCGGCTCGCCAGGTCTGTGAATGCGTGGGTGTAGCGGATTTCCGGTCGGCGTGGGAACTCGAAGGGGACCTCGAATTCGGCGATGATGCGGCCGGGGCGCGGTGACATCACCGCAACGCGGGTGGACAGGTAGACGGCTTCGGCGACCGAGTGGGTGATGAACAGTCCGGCGAACCGGCGGGTGGCGAACAGTTCGGTGATCTCGTCGCCCAGGCGCTCGCGGGTGATCTCGTCCAGTGCGCCGAAAGGCTCGTCGAACAGGAACAATTCGGGATCGACGCTGAGCGAGCGGGCCAGGGACGCGCGCATCCGCATGCCGCCGGACAGCATGCGCGGCAGCTGATCTTCGAAGCCGGTGAGGCCGACCAGTTCGATGGCCTCCTGGGCGCGGCGGTAGCGCTCGGCCTTGGGCACGCGGTCCAGCTCGGCCAGGAGGGCGACGTTGTCGCTGACCGTGCGCCACGGCAACAGCGTCGGATCCTGGAAGACGTAGCCGATCCGGTTCGCGCCGACCTGGGCGTAGCCGCCGGTGGCGGACTCCAATCCGGAGGCGATCCGCAGCAGGCTCGACTTTCCGCAACCCGATGGCCCGACCACGCTGACGAATTCGCCCGCGCGCACGGTCAGATCGACTCCCTCCAGGGCGAGAGTGCCGTTGGGATAGGTCAATCGGGTGGAGGCGAAGCTCAGGACCTGAGTGCCGGGGCGCGGTGGCGCCTCGTGCATGGGTGGGACAGGGGACGGCGAGCCAGCGGAGCTTGCGGAGTCGGTGGGGTGGGTGAGTTCGGAAGACATCAGACCTCCAGTGGTGCGACATCGGCCGTGCGGTATTCGGTGCGGCCGATCGAGATGATCGCGCCGTCGCGGATGACGATCCGGTCGGCCGGCGCGGTGGCGACGACGTCGAGCAGCCCGATGCCGCGCACCGCCAGAAAGTCCGCGCGCGCACCGGGTTTCGCGCCCGCCTCGGGCAGCCCCAGCACTGCGCGCGCGCCGTCGGTGACCAGGTGCACGGCGGTGCGTGGCGGGACATGTCCGGCCGCGATCAGCAGCGCGGCGGTCTCCAGGGCGTCGCTGCGGCCCAGCGGGTTGAACGGGTCGCGCACGTTGTCCGCGCCCGCGGCCACCGGGATCCCTGCCTCGAGCAGCGCGGTGAGCGCGGTCAGTCCGCGCGGTGTGGCGATCGGCTCGTCCCGGCCCTGCAGGTACAGGTTGGTCAGGGGCAGGCTCACGATCCCCATGCCCGCGCCGGCCAGCAGTGCCAGGACGGGTGCGAGTTCGTGGGCAGGCAGGGTGCCCAGGCGGCAGCAGTGCCCGGCGGTGCGGGCGCGGTCCGCGGGCCAGGCGGCCACGCGCCGGGCGTATTGCGCGAGCGTGTGGTGGTCGCCGCGGAGGAATTCGTCCACGTGCAGATCCGTTCCGACACTGCGGGATTCGGCGAAGTCGAGCAGCCGGGTGAGCTCCGCGGCGGGGTCCGGTGCGAGATGCGGTGCGCCGCCGAGCAGATCCGCCCCGGCCGTCAGGGCCGCGTCGAGGATGCCGGTATCGGCGCCGGGCGGCGCGAGTACGACGATCTCGATGTCGACCAGGCCGCGCAACTCCCGGCGCACTCGGTCCACCGCGCGGATGCCGCGCAACGGGTCCGGACCGGAGAGGATGTCGGCGTGGGTGCGGATCGCCGTGGTGCCGTTGCGCAGCAGGGAGAGGGCGGCCGTGGTGGCACGCCGATGAAACGACTCCTCGTCCAGTTCCGGACTGCCGCGCCGCCACACGTCGATCGCCGTGGCCAGATCCGCGTCCGGTGGCGCGAGTACATCCCAGGACAGGGCCTTGTCGAGGTGGGCATGAGGTTCGGCGGGGGCGGTGAACAGGACGAAACCGGTCAGATCCAGGGCCTCGGGGTCCTCGTGCGGAGGCTGGGACGTACTCGGCCGCACCGCGGTGACTTTCGCGTGCCGTCCGTCGTGGCCCAGCTCGACGTCGACCACCGCGCCGTCCGGGGTGGTCGCCCCGCACATCCGCGAAATACGGTGCGGCAACTGATGATCCATGGAGATCCTTCGTTGAGGGGGTGGTGGCTCGCGGCGTGGCTGGTCGGCGAGGCTTAGCGGTTGAGGATAATGTTGATGTGATCAACATTCAGTACTATTCAGCCGGGGTGTTTCCGGCAGATGAACCACCCAGCTACGGTCTTGTTAATTCGCCCCTCGCCCGGGCGAATTCGCCGGACCTCGCGGGGTGCGACGAGAGAAGGTGCGGGATATGAAGGCGCAGAACGGATCCGGACCGGTCGGCGCGGATCCCCGAGTGCTGCTCGGCGCCGAGATCCGCCGTCGGCGGCGCGAGTCCGGCCTCACCCTCGTCCGGCTGGCCGAGCAGGCACAGATCTCGCACCCGTTCCTGAGCCAGCTCGAACGCGGCCTGGCCCGGCCCAGCATGCTGACCCTGGCCCGGATCGCCGAGGCGCTGGGCAGCACACAGGTGGAGCTCATGCTGGCCGCCGACACCGCCGGTCGGGGCGGATCCGCGGATACGGCGCAGTCCCAGGTGATCCGGTCGCACGAGGGCGTGCAACTGCCGCGCGGCATCGCCCGATCGGGCCGGGAAGAGGGTTCGACCCGGCTGCTCGTGCACGGCCGGGCCGCGTTCTATCCGCAGGAATTCGTGGACGTGAGCGGTGATTTCGGCCCGTACTTCGTACACGACGAGGACGAGTGGGTGTACGTCGTGACCGGGGCGATCGTGGTCGATCTGGGTGATCACGGCGACGCGCGGCTCGCGGAGGGGGACAGCCTCTACTACACTGGCCGCACACCACACCGGTGGCGTGTGGTGGACGCCCCGCAGGCCAGGCTGATCGTCGTGAAAGCGGCCGGGCGCGAGGCGGATTCCCGTGGCTGGGATGGATAGTCCGGCGGGGCACCGACTTTCCGGGAGCACCCGATGATCACCTCGACCTTCGCCGATGCGGCCCCCATCGATGTCCTCGTGCGCGAACGGCGCTGTGTGGCAAGCGATATCGACGAATTCACGCTCGTGCGTCCCGACTCCGGCGCCCTGCCTGCCTGGGAGCCCGGCGCCCATATCGACCTGCTGCTGTCGGATGCGCTGGTCCGGCAGTACTCGCTGTGCTCGGATCCCGCCGACCTGTCCGCGTACCGGATCGCGGTGCTGCGTGAACCGCACGGGCGGGGCGGTTCGGTTCGGGCGCACGAGACGCTGCGGGTCGGGGCGCGCATCTCGATTCGACCGCCGCGCAACCACTTTCCGCTGGTCCGTGCTCTCGGCTATGTCTTCGTAGCCGGCGGGATCGGGATCACGCCGATGCTGCCGCTGGTGGCCGCTGCCGCGCGCGGTGGACGGCCCTGGCGGATGGTGTACACCGGCCGGGACGGCGCGAACATGCCGTACGCGCGGGAAATGCGCGAGCGCTACGGGAATTCGGTGACACTGCACCATTCCACCCGGGACGGGCGGATCGACCTGGCCGCCGACCTGGCCGGAACGTCGCCGGGAACGGCCGTGTACGCCTGTGGGCCGACGAGTCTGATCGCCGCCGCCGAGGCTGCCTGCGCCGGGCTCGAAGCGGTGGACGTGTTCGCCGAACGATTCACGGCTGCGGACCTGCGCGGCGCCGACTCGCGGGCCTTCGAGGTGTCATTGGCGCTATCGGGTCTGACGCTGAGTGTGCCCGCCCGCCGATCGATCCTGGAGGTGGCCGAGGCCTCCGGGGTGGTGGCGCTGTCCTCGTGCCGCGAGGGGACCTGCGGCACCTGTGAGACGGGGGTGGTGAGCGGGGAGGTGGACCACCGCGATTCCGTCCTGACCCCTCAGGAGCGCGCAGAGAACGAATCGATGATGATCTGCGTATCCCGTTGCGCGGGAGAACGTTTGGTACTGGAACTGTAATGCGGATCGTCCAGCGTCCGCCCCTGCGATCCCAGACCGGAATTCGGCGCGCCGCGACCGGCCCGGGAGCTTCGTATCGGGATCGACTGCCGGGCCGGGCTTCGATCATTCGGCGCACACGCTTTACGCCGAGGAAACACCTCGCCGCTACGGTGGCGAATGTAACTGTGATCAACATTGGTGAGGTGTGGTGAGGTCATCTGCTCCGGCGTCGTGCGTCGACGCGCACTCGTGGTTCGACGTGCGAGAGGTCGGTCAGGACATCCACATGATCAACGAGCCGGGCCACGCGGCCTGCTATCTGGTCATCGGAACCCGCGCGGCGCTGCTGTTCGACTCGGGACTGGGGATCGCGCCCGTCTCCGTGATCGTGCGGGAGCTGACGAATCTGCCCGTGCTGGTGGTGTCCTCGCATCACCACATCGATCATCGGGGCGGCAACGCCGATCTGGCGGCGCATCTGGAGGTGCTGGATTTCTGCGCCCATCCCGCCGCGGCCGATCACGGATCCGGGTGTGCGCACGACGCGGCGGATCAAGAATTCCTGCGTGCCTATGCGAGGGCGATGACACACGTGGTCGCCGAATTCGGCCGTTTCGCCGAGTTGGACGCCCGGTATTTCTACAGCCTCGCTCGTGTCGGTCATCCGCGCCCGCTGCCGGATCTGACGGGGTGGACGGTCGGGGCTACGCCGGTCACCCGGACCCTGGCCGACGGCGAGACCATCGATCTGGGCGGGCGGAGCGTCGAGGTGCTGCACACTCCCGGACACGCCCCGGATGCCCTGTGCCTGTTCGAAAGGCGTTCGGGTACATTGCTTTCCGGCGATACCGTGCTGTCCGCGGCGCATTGGCTGCACGGTCCGGGCGCGGACCCGGTCGGTTTCGCCGCCTCGACCCGGCGGTTGGCGGGCCTGCCGATCACTCGAATCCTGGCCGCGCACAACATCGTCTGCGAGCTTCCCGGCCGTGCCGCCGGTGAGGTCGCCCGGGCCGCGGCGGCTCTGCTCGACGGAACGACAACTGTCACAGCCGGATACGACATGCTCGGCCATCCGGTGACCCGCCACGACTGTGGACCGGTCACCCTGCTCACCCCGCCGAGCATCTGAATCATGCTTGTGCGCAGTCGAATCCGGTGCGCAGCCGGTTGGAAATGAATGCGATGACCGGAGCGCCACCCATCGGCAGCTGAGCGGACGTTCTTCTCGGATGCGAGATCATCATCCGCGCACTGCTGTTCGAACCCGGGCGGCCTACCGATCGAATGCGACCTCCGGCGTCCGGGCGATGAGCAGACGCCGTACGTTGCCGTCGGCATCGAGTTGGGCCGAGGCGTTGAACGATGCCTCGAACGTCCCCGCCCGGGTGGTGCGGCCTAGTACCAATTCGTGCTCGCCGACCGTGGCGCCGACGTCGATGTGATGTACGAGAGTGCTCTTCTCCCGCTGCTCGAGGTATGCGACCAGGCCGTCGCGGTCGCCGATGAACTCCGCGCTCTGCCCGGCTCCTCGCGAGAACTGCACCGACATCACGAAATCGGGGGAGATCATGTTCAGCACTCGGTCGGGGTCGTCGGAATCCATGTATGCGAACCAGCGTTCGAGCGTCGGCGTCGCAGCTGTGGTCGTCATGCTCGTCGTTCTCCTTCGAGAGTGAATCCGCCCGGCAGCAAAGAGAATTCGGCGCTGAACGAGACCTGGTACCGATCGATGCAGCCGTCGGCGTCGAAATGCATTGCGGCAACGAAGTATCCGGTGGTCGCGGTGCCGTTCTCGATGACCGCGCCGTACGCGAACTGCGCGTCGCCGTCGGCGGCCACCCGCAGCACCCGGTGTTTGCGGTCGACGTCGGGGCGTGCGCTCAGGTACTCCAGCATGGCCGCGCGACTGCTGCCCGTTCGCACGCCCGACGGCAGCATCATGACGAACTCGACGTCATCGGCGAGCAGGTCCACGGCATCGCCGAGCCTGCCGGAGTCGACCACGGCGTAGTAGTCCTCGATCGGATAACTCATGAAATGAACTTAGTTCAGCTCAAGCCTTCTTGTCGAGCCACGTTCTCGCTACCCTCGGATCATCGAACTGAACTCAACTTGACTGGAGAATCATGTCCGCACCATCGATCACCGCAGGTGAAGTCCTCTGGCCGCGTTCCGAACCGGCCGGGTTCATACCGGGTCCGGAGCAGTCGGCCCTCCGCGAGTCCCTGCGGGCGCTGCTAGGTAAACACGGCGACATCGCCCAGGTTCGCGAGGCCTCGTCCACGGAACGCGGGTTCTCGATGTCACTGTGGCGAGCCCTCGTCGACGACATGTCGGTCACCACACTCGCCGCCTCCGAGGATCGGGGCGGGCTGGGATACGGCGTGGCCGAACTGGCGACAATTCTCGAGGAGTGCGGGCGCGCGCTGGTCTGCGAGCCGGTCTACAGCTCCGCCGTGCTCGGCGTACAAGCTCTGCTCCTGGCCCGGCCCGCCGAGGACGACCTTCTATTGGCGGGCGTCCTGGCCGGGGACCTGCTGGCCACCGTCAGCGCCCTCGACGCGACAACCGACGACCTGCGCGCGGCCCGGACATCGGCCGGATGGGTCGTCGACGGCACGGTCACCCACCTGGTCTGTGGCGGAACCGCCGACGTGATCGTCGCATCCGCGCACTGCCCGGACGGACGCCGCCTGTTCGCCCTGCGTCCGGGCGTGGACGACGTACGAACCGAGCGAACGGTCCTGGATCCCACCCGCCGACAGGCGGACGTGACGCTGCGGGGCTGTCCGGGCGTCGCCCTCACCGAACCGGAGGAGACCGGCAGCGCGGTCACACGCCTGCGCGATCTCGCCACGCTCGCCCTCGCCAGCGAGAACACCGGCATCGTCGAGATGCTGCTCGAGATGACCGTTGCCTACACGTCGGCTCGCCGCCAGTTCGGCCGGGCGATCGGCTCGTTCCAGGCCGTCAAGCATCGGCTTGCCGATCTACTGGTCCTGCTCGAGCGTGCGCGGTCGGCTTCCCGGTATGCGGCCGCGGCCTTCGCCGAGGACCCGGATGCGGCGCGGCTGGCGGTTGCGGTGGCCGGCGCGGTCTGCACCGACGCGGCCGTCCAAGCGGCGGCCGAGGCCGTCCAGTTGCACGGCGGGATCGGTTTCACTTGGGAGCATCCTGCCCACTCCTATTTCCGTCGCGTGATGGGAAATGAAGCGGCACAAGGCGGTTCCCGCACCCATCGCAGCGCGATAGCCACCCTCGTCGGATTGTGAGCGGTGGCGCCGCGCACCGGATCCCGGTCGGCGGCGCGTATTGACGGCAACGATTCCAGGCGGTAAAACTGAAGTGAATCCAGTTCAGGAAACTCCCTATCGAAAGAGGTCACATGATCGACACCGACCACATCGTGCTCGAGAAGGACGGCGACATCGCGCGGGTGTGGCTCAACCGCCCGCACAAGAAGAACGCCGTCACCACCGAACTGCTGCACCGGCTCGACGAGATCATCGTCGAGGTCGACAACGACCCCGAGCTGAAGCTGCTCGTCCTGCGCGGGCGCGGTAACACCTTCTGCTCGGGTTTCGACCTGGACGAGCTGCGCGAGAACTATGTCGGCAAGACCACCGCGATGGACGTGGCCGTGCTCTCGGCGAAGGTCTGCGACCGCCTCTACTCGATGAACACCCCGTCGCTCGCGGTGCTGGAGGGCTATGTCACCGCGGGTGGTTTCGAGCTCATGATCTCCTGCGATTTCGCCGTCGCGGCCGACGATGCCAAGATCGGCGACTTCCACATCCGCCGGGCACTGTTCGGTGGCGCGGGACCGATCTACCGGCTGCCACGCATGATCGGCATCCGCAAGACCAAGGAGCTGATGCTGACCGGGAAGCTGTTGAGCGGCACGCAGGCCGCCGCGTTCGACCTGATCAACGCTTCGGCGCCGGCCGCCGAACTCGACCAGCTGGTGGCCGATTTCGCCGCACCCATCGTCGACAAGAGCCCGTTCGCGATGAAGCTCACCAAGATGACCATCGACCGCGGCCTGGACGCCGACATCCAGTCGCTGATGGTGATGGAGCACCTGGCCGTCGGCAACGCGCTGCAGTCCGAGGACGCCGCCGAGGGTGTGAACGCCTTCCTGGAGAAGCGCGAGCCGAAGTGGGTCGGTCGCTGAACCACGGAAGGAAATGACATGGGCGTTCCGGAGCTCCTCGCGCTCGAGGGCAGCAGGTGCACGACGTGCGGCACTGTCGCATTCCCGGCCGGCACGATGTGCGGGCGGTGCGCCACCGCGACCGCGACCGCGATTCCCCTGAGTGACCACGGCGTGGTCTGGGCGTACACCGTGCAACGGTTCGCGCCCAAGTCGCCGCCGTATGTCGTTCCGGACGAAGGCTTTTCGCCGTTCGCGGTCGGATATGTCGAACTTCCGGAAGGCATCAGGATCGAGGCGGTCCTGGACTGCTGCGACTTCGGCGAACTGGATGGGGCACAGGTGCGGCTGGTCGCCGTCGCGCCGGTGCCCCGGTTCGCGACTCTCACGTTCATTCAGGAAGGTAAGGCGCAGTGACGCAGTCGGTTTCGATCATCGGCACCGGGCTGTCCCGGTTCGGCAGGCAGCCGGACGTCACCGGCCGGCAGCTCGCGGTCGTGGCGATCAACGCCGCGCTCGACGACGCCGGATTGCGGTGGCCGGACATCCAGCTGGCCTGCGGCGGCAGCGACAGCTCGGGCCTGGCCGATACCCTCGTCGCCGAATTGGGTTACACCGGAATACCGTTCACCAACGTCAAGAACGGCTGCGCGACCGGTGGCAGCGCACTGCTCGGCGCGGTCAATGCCGTGCGCTCCGGTGTCGCCGAGATCGCGCTGGCCGTCGGTTTCGACAAGCATCCGCGCGGTGCGTTCGATCCGATGCCGGAGGAATGGGGGTTGCCGCACGAGTACGGCGAGGCCGGGCTCATGGTCACCACGCAGTTCTTCGGCGCGAAGATCAACCGGTACATGCGACTGCACGGCATCTCCGCCATGACACTGGCCAGGGTCGCCGAGAAGGCTTACCGCAACGGCGGTCTCAACCCCAATGCCTGGCGGACCGAACCGATGTCCGCGGCGGAGATCGCCGCGGCCCCCATGGTGAACGACCCGTTGACCAGGTTCATGTTCTGCTCGCCCGGCACAGGTGGCGCCGCAGCGATCGTGGCGAGCGAGTCGGTGACCCGTCGCCTCGGCGCACGGGGCGTCCGCTTGCGCGCGATCAGTCACCGCACCCGCCGCTTCGGCTCTTTCGAGGTCTTCAGTCCGGCGGTCCAGGGCAGCGGCGAGCCGACCAGCGTGAGCTCCGACGCGGCGGCCGCGGCGTTCGAGGAGGCGGGCATCGGTCCCGCCGAGGTCGACGTCGCGCAGTTGCAGGACACCGAGAGCGGTGCGGAGATCATGCACATGGCCGAATGCGGCTTCTGCGAACACGGCGAGCAGGAGGCGATGCTTGCCGCGGGCGACACCGAGATCGGTGGGCGTCTGCCGGTCAATACCGACGGCGGGTGCATCGCCAACGGTGAGCCGATCGGCGCGTCCGGGCTGCGTCAGGTCCACGAGATCGTCACCCAGTTGCGCGGTGCGGCGGGCGCCCGTCAGGTTCCGGGGGCCCCGAGGGTGGGGTTCACCCACGTCTACGGGGCGCCCGGGATCAGCGCCTGCACCGTGCTCTCGGTGTGAGCCGAGCACATCGATCGAGAGAAAACAGTGTCCGAACCAATAATTCCCGAGTTGGCCCAGTTCATCGAACAGGCCACGTCCTGGCTCGCCGGCGTGGCCGCACCCCGCACCGAGAGTCCGTGGGGGAGCGGGTCCGATTCGGTCGCGGTCTTCGAAAACTGGACCGAAGCCCAGGAGCGTGCCGAGACCGATCGCGTGCGCGCCTACGAGCGGGCCAAATTCGACGCGGGCTGGGGTGCGCTGAACTGGCCGCGCGACTATGGCGGCCGCGAGCTCCCGCTGTCGTACGTGCTCGCGTTCCGGCGTGCCGAGGAAGCTTTCGATCTGCCGAAGCGCACCGAAATGTTCTCGGTGACACAGCAATTGGTGGCACCGACGATCGACCAGTGGGGCACCGAGGAGCAGCGGGAGCGATACGTCCGCGCCATGCTGCGCACCGATGTCATCGCCTGCCAGCTCTTCTCCGAGACCGAGGCGGGGTCGGATCTGGCCGCGGTGCGCACCAGGGCGGTCCGATCCGGCGACGACGGCTGGATTCTCAACGGGCACAAGGTGTGGACCTCCGGCGCCCGGGTCGCCGACATCGGCGTCGCGGTGTGCCGGACCGATCCGGCCGTCGCGAAACACGCGGGCCTGACGATGTTTCTGGTTCCGATGGACGCCCCCGGAGTCACCGTGCGCCCGATCCGGCAGATGACCGGGGGAAGTTCCTTCAACGAGGTCTATCTCGACAACGTTCGCCTCGACGACGGCTGTCGGCTCGGGCCGGTCGGCAAGGGCTGGCAGGTGGCCCTGACAGTGCTGGCGGCCGAACGTCTGGACGGCGCCAACCTGGGCCTGGCCAATGCCGATCGCGCGATCGCGCTGGCCGCGAACCTGGATCGTGAACTGACCGAACTCGAACGCGACCGAGTGGCCGATCTGGTGACCCGCGGTTATGTACAGCGTGTCGCCGCCATGCGGGTCGCCGCGGCCGTGGTGGCCGGCCGCGACCCCGGACCCGAGGCATCGATCGGGAAGCTGCTGGCCACCGACACGATGGCCCGGACCTCGGAGGTCGTGCGGCTGCTGCTCGGCCGTGACCTGGCCGCCGATTCCGGCGCGTGGGGCACCTTCGCATGGACCGAGCATCTGCTCGGCGCGCCCGGATACCGGATCGCGGGCGGCACCGACGAGATCCAGCACAACATCATCGCCGAGCGAGTGCTCGGCCTGCCCAAGGAGCCGCGCCCATGAGCCCGACACTGGAACAGCGGGTCGCGGCGCGACTGCGCGACGATCTCGGCGTGGCACTGGCCTCCTTCGAACGGCTGCCCGGTGGTCACTCCGGACTGACCTTCCGGGTGGAAACCAGCGGCGAATCGTATGTCGTCAAGGCGGTGCCGGAGGGCAGCAAGCCGATCGGCCGGCACGACATGCTGCGCCAAGCCCGCATCATGCAGATATTGGCGCGCACTCCCGTGCCGGTACCGCGCATCGCGGTGGTGGACAGCGACGAACCCGCTTGGTTCGCAATGGAACTCGTCGCCGGTGAGTCGCTGGAGCCGGTACTCGACGATCCCGCGGTCGAGGCGGGCCTGGCCGCGGCCCGGATGCGCCGCGCCGCACAGCTGCTGCCCGCGCTGCACGCGGTGGATTCGGCCGACATTTCCGCGCCCGCGCTGACACCGGACCAAGAACTCGCCCGCTGGGCGCGCACTCTCGGCGCCGTGCCACCAGAGCTGGTCCCCGGCGCTGGCCGGCTGCTCGCACTGCTCGAACGCCGAATCCCCGAGCCGATGACGCCGGTGCTCGTGCACGGCGACTATCGCCTGGGCAACATCATCTCCGCGGGCCCGGAACCGGTCGCTCTGATCGACTGGGAGATCTGGAGCATGGGGGATCCGCGTGTGGAACTCGGCTGGTTCCACGTCTTCGCGGACGGCGGCAATTTCCCCGGTGTCGGCCGGGAGGTGCCGGGTCTGCCCAGCCCGGCGGAACTGGTGGACCTCTACTGCGCGGGCGGGCCCGCGCTCGCCGAGCAGACCTGGTTCGACGCGCTGGGCCGGCTCAAGATGGCCGCGATCATGGGCCACAACCTCCGCAGGCATCGCGAAGGACGGCACCACGATCCGGACCAGGAAAAACTGCCCGCAACCATCAGTCACCTCATCGAGACCGGAACCGCGCTACTCGCTGGTTGACCCCTCGCTTTCCCGCTCAGGAGCCGCACTGTGGACTTTTCCTACTCCGCCCGCACCCAGGATCTGCTCGTCGAACTCGAAGACTTCATGAACAGCCGGGTGTATCCGGCCGAGCCGGTATACGACGCGCAGATCGCCGCCAATGCCGACCCGCACGAGCAGCCGCAGATCATGCGCGATCTGCAGGCCGAGGCCAGGCGGCGGGGTCTGTGGAACCTGTTCATGACCCACGACGGCCTGGGTGCGGGCCTCACCAACCTCGAGTACGCGCCGCTGGCCGAAGTGGTCGGCCGGTCGGTGATCGGCAACGAGGCGATCAACTGTTCGGCTCCGGACACCGGCAACATGGAGATCCTGGCCATGTACGGCACCGAGCAGCAGAAGCAGCAGTGGCTGAAACCATTGCTGGACTGCGGGATTCGCTCCGCCTTCGCGATGACCGAGCCCGCGGTGGCCAGCTCGGACGCCACCAACATCACCTCGACGATTCGCCGCGACGGTGACGAGTACGTCCTGAACGGGCGCAAGTGGTACACCTCCGGCGTTCTCGATCCGGACTGCAAGCTGATCATCTTCATGGGCAAGTCCGATCCGGCGGCGAAGACCTACCGCCAGCAGAGCATGATCCTGGTCCCCTCCGACGCCCCGGGCGTCGAGGTGCTGCGCGATCTGCCGATGTTCGGCTTCCACGATCGTCTCGGCCACGGCGAGGTCCAGTTCACCGATGTCCGGGTGCCCGCGGAGAACATGCTCGGCGCGGAGGGCGACGGTTTCGCCATCGCCCAGGGGCGGCTCGGGCCGGGCCGCATGCATTACGCGATGCGTGCCATCGGCATGGCCGAACGGGCCGTGGAGCTGATGTGCCGCCGGGCGCTGGAACGCACCGCGTTCGGTGGCCCGCTCGCCGATCGGGGCGTGGTCCGCGAGTGGATCGCGCGCAGCCGCATCGAGATCGATCAGATCCGGCTGCTGGTGCTGCAGTCGTCCTGGCTGATGGACACCCGGGGCAATGCCGCGGTGCGCTCGCAGGTCGCGGCGATCAAGGTCGCGGCGATGGAGGTGGCACACGCCGTCGTCGATCGCGCCGTGCAGACCTTCGGCGCCGCCGGGGTGAGCAACGACACCGTCCTTGCCCGGATGCACGCCATCACCCGGGCACTGCAGATCGCCGACGGACCCAACGAAGTGCATCTGCGCACGATCGCTCGTCTCGAAGTGGAGAAATACCGATGAACACATCCGACCTGACCGGCAAGGTCGCCCTGGTCACCGGCGCCAGCCGAGGGCTCGGCCTGGCCATTGCCCGAGGCCTGCGCGATGCGGGCGCCACGGTGATCGTGTCGAGCCGGAAACTGGCTGCCTGCCAGGAGGCGGTGGCACAGCTGGGCGATTCCCCGGTCGGCAGTGCCCACGCGCTGGAACTGCACGTCGGTCGGTGGGATGCCATCGAGCCTGCCGTCGAGCGGATCATCGCGGAGTTCGGGCGGCTGGACATCGTCGTGAACAACGCGGGCATCGCACCGGTGGCCGAGGATCTCGCGTCCGTGACGGAATCGTTGTGGGACAAGACAATCGAGGTCGATCTGAAGGGACCGTTCCGGCTGATGGCCGTGGCCGGGGCCCGGATGGCCGCCGCGGGCGGGGGATCGATCATCAACATCTCCAGCATCGGCGCGCTGCGGCCGAGTCCGCCGGAAACGATGTACGCGGCCGCCAAGAGCGGGCTCAACGCGCTGACCCTGGCCTTCGCCCAGGCGTACGCGCCGACGGTCCGGGTGAACTGCGTCCTGCCGGGCGGGTTCGCGACGGATATGGCCGAGTACTGGGACGACGAATTCGTCGCGAAGATCGTCGATCGGCTGCCGGCGGGTCGTCTGGGCAGGCCGGAGGAAATCGCCGGGCTCGTCACCCATTTGGCCGGTGACGCGGCGAGCTATACCACCGGCGCGATCATTCCGGTCGACGGCGGCCGGACCGCGGTGTACTGAGGCGGATGCTGTGATGACCGAAGACCGAACCACCGCCGATGCCGACACCCTCACCCGCCTGTTCGGCTTGCACGGCCGGACCGCCGTCGTCACCGGCGCCTCGTCGGGCCTGGGGCTCGGCTTCGCGAAGGTGCTCGCCGATGCCGGGGCCACGGTGTTCGCCGCGGCCCGCCGGACCGAGCGCCTGGCCGCCCTCGCCGAGGGCGATCCGCGCATCGTGCCGGTCCGCTGCGATGTGACCCTCGACGAGGACCGCAGAGCGCTGGTGGATCGCTGCTACCAACAGACCGGCCGCCTGGACGTGCTGGTCAACAATGCGGGCAGGCCCGGGCCCCCGGAGGCGGAGCAGGAATCGGCCGAGGGTTTCGCGGCCCTGCTCGAGGTGAACCTGCTGGCCGGATTCCATCTCGCTCTCGCCGCGGCGACCGCGCTGCCGGAGGGACGAGGCGCATCGATCGTCAACATCTCCTCGATCATCGGACTGGCCTCGACCGCGCCGATCGGCGGGGCGAGCTACGCCGCGTCCAAGGCGGGAGTTCTGGGCCTGACCCGCGAACTCGCCGGTCAGTGGGGCCATCGGGGGATCCGCGTCAACGCCGTCGTGCCCGGATGGTTCGATACCGAGATGACCGACGGGCTGTTCAGCAACGACAAGTCCGCCGGTTGGGTGCGACGCAACACCATGCTCGGGCGGGGCGGGGCGCCCGGGGAGGTCGACGGCGCGGTGCTCTTCCTCGCCTCGGCCGCGTCGTCGTACATGACCGGCCAGACTGTGGTGGTCGACGGCGGATGGACGGCACGCTGATGTTGGCCGTACAACTGACCGAATGGGGCCGGCCGCCGGAACTGCGGGACGTACCGATTCCACAGCCCGTCGGCGAGGAACTTCTGCTGCAGGTCACCGCCGCCGGACTGTGCCGATCCGATCTGCATGTGATGGACGCGGCGGCGGCGAGTTTCGACTGCCCGCTGCCGCTGACCCTCGGGCACGAGGTCGCCGGAACCGTACTCGCGGCCGGACCGGACGCCGCCCCCGGATGGATCGGCGAAACCGTTGTGGTGCACGGCGTCTGGAGTTGCGGACACTGCCGAAACTGCGCGCGGGGCCGGGAGAACTACTGCCTGCGGCTGCGGCCGCGCACCGCGGGCGCGCCGGCGCCGATCGGCAACGGCCTCGGATATCACGGCGGCCTGGCCCAGGCGATGCTGGTCCCCTCGGCCCGGCAGCTCGTGCGCACCGACGGTCTGGACCCGACCGTGTCCGCGCCGCTGACGGACGCGGGGCTCACCGCCTACCACGCGGTGCGCGAACACGCCGACCTGATCGATGCGCAGGCGACCTGCGTGGTGATCGGCGTCGGTGGCCTGGGCCACCTCGGTGTGCAGATTCTCCGCGATATGGGCGCCGGTCGAATTCTCGCCGTCGACAACCGTGCGGACGCGCGTGAGATGGCCGTGCGGCTGGGCGCCGCGGCGGCTTTCCCCGACGTGGACTCCCTGCGAACGGCCGTGACCGACGGCGTCGATGTGATCATCGATTTCGCCGGCGCACCGGATACCACGCAGCCTGCGACCCGGCTCCTCGCGCCGGGCGGCCGCCTGACGGTGGTGGGCAGCGCGGGCGCCCGGATCGAGGTCGGCAAGGACGTGGGCCTGGCCGCGGGCTGGCGGGTCACCGCCCCGTTCTGGGGTCCGCGCGCGGACCTGGTCGCGGTGATCGACATGGCGCGGCGCGGGGCCCTGCACGTGGAGGCCACCCCCTACCCCCTGGCCGACGGGGTGGAGATCTACCGGCGCCTGCGCGCGGGCGACATCACCGGACGCGCCGTGCTGATTCCGCCGCCGCTGGCGCGCTGAACGGCACGTGCGCAGGCAGCGAAGAATTGACAGTCCACACGAGGGAAACAGACGATGAAGCTACTCGCGAAAGAACTGCTCGAGCGGGCACAACACAGCCCGGATCGGATCGCGGTCGTCGACGAACTCGGCGAACATACCCTCGGTGAGATCGTCGCGGCGGCCTCGGCGTTCGCCGCCCGCATCGAGGCGATCGATCCGGGCGCCCCGACGGTACTCGTCCAGGCGGACAACACCTGGCACACCGTGGCCGCCGCGCTCGCGGTCGGGATGCGGGGCGGGGTCGTCGCGGTTCTGAGCCCGCACGCCGCCGACTCGGAGTTCCGGCTCGCCGTGGCGGACATCGCTCCGGATCTGGTGTTCGGAGAACCCGAGCCGCTGGATCGGTGGGAGGCGTCCGCCGATTTCTCGATCCGGGAGACCGCCTTCGGCGGCCGGGTGGTGTGCGCGCGGCCGGGGCCGTTCGGTCCGGTGGAACGCTGGCGCGGCGGGACGGCCATCGCGATGACGTCGGGATCCACCGGCCGGCCGAAATGTGTCGTGCAGTCCGAGGAGGCGATTCGCTACGCCTGCGCGCGCACGATCGAGGTGGTGGGCCTGCGGCCCGGCGACGCCGTCGGCGCGTTCGTTCCGCTGTCGTCGGTGGCCGCCTTCTGCTTCGGCATGTATCTCCCCGCTTATCTGGGCGGGAGCATGGTGACGATCGAGAAGTGGTCTCCGGCCGCCGCGTTGACCGCGATGGCGACCCATCGCGTCGCCTGGACGATGTTGGTCCCGACGATGGCTCTGCAGCTGTCGCTGGTCGACAATTCCCCGGGGGCCGCGCTGGCGCTGCGGGCGATGACCGTCGGCGGCGGCCCGATGAACGAGGGCGCCATGGCCGCGGCGGAGAATCGCCTCGGCACCACCTTTCTGCGGGTGTTCGGCATGTCGGAATGCCTCGGCCACACCACACCGCGGCCGGACGACCCGCCCGCGATCCGCCTCGGCCGCGATGGGCGCCCGTTCGAGGGCACCGTGGTCCGGGCCGTCGACGGTGCGGGGAACATCCTCGGCTCGGGTGAGGTCGGTGACGCCCAGGTGAAGGGGCCGTCGCTGTTCGTCGGCTACGCCAGGGACGGTGTCCCGGTACCGCCGGAACTCACCCCCGACGGATTTCTGCCCACCGGCGATCTGGTCGAGGTGGCCGAGGACGGTTCGATCCGCGTGCTGGGCCGGCAGAAGCAGATCGTCATCCGCGGTGGCCGCAACATCGATATCAACGAGATGGAGGCGGCGATCGCGAGCCTGCCCGGGGTCGTCCAGGTGTGCGTCGTCGCGGTGCCGGACGATCTGCTCGGTGAGCGGGCGGCCGCGCTGGTCGTCACCGACGGTTCCCCGTTGCGGCTGGACGGCGTCACCACGCAGCTCGCGGCCGCGGACGTGCCCAAGTTCAAGTGGCCGGAGTATCTGTTCACCGTGCCGGATCTGCCGCAGAACCGGGTCGGCAAACTGGACCGGTCGGAGGCGGTTCGCCTGGCGACTCGCCTGACCGCGCCGGTTGAACCGAGTTCAGCTTAGCCGAGGTAGAGTCGATCTGCCCACGCGTACAAGACAATCGAGGATATTTCACCGATGGCCGTTGATTCCGGAACCCGCCGCGAGAGCGCTCGTTCGAAGCGCAGCCATATCCTCAGCACGGCCATCGAGAAATTCGGGCAGGTCGGCTACGAGCAGACCAAATGGGCGTCGGTCGCCGACGAGGTCGGCATCGGCCAGACCGCGCTGTATCACTACTTCGAGTCCAAGGCGCACTGCCTGCTGACGATCATGCGCCTCGAACTGGCCGATTCCGCCGAACGCTTCGTCACCGCCACCGAGAATCAGGACGACCCCGAGCAGGCCTTGCGCGCAGCGGTCGCCGCAGCCCTGGCGGGTACTCCGACCGACGCCCTGCAACGGCGGATCCTGCAGAGCCACATGGATCTGCTCGTCGCGCCGCGCCAGTCCGAGAAGGAGGAGGCCGAACGGCTGCGCTCCCGGGAACTGGTGCAGGAGATCGAGCAGAACTGGGCCGGTCTGGTGTCGCGCGGCATGGACGCCGGTGTGTTCGTCGACGGTGACCCGCGCATGCTCGGGCAGTTGATCCTCGGCATGATCGTCAGCATCTGGCGCTGGTACCGGCCCAAGGGTGATCTCAGCCTGGCCGACATCACGGAGACGATCAGCACCGCGGTCGTCCGGATGCTCGTCAAGTAGATCCGGCGCACGTCCGGAGCGATCCGGCATGCCCGCGGAAACCGAACAGAATTCAATTAGGAGAATCGTGTACAACCTCATCCTTCTGGCATCCCGCCCCAGCGACTGGTCGCACGAGCAGTTCATCGAGTGGTGGCGCGGTGAACACGCCGAGGTCACCTACCCCCTGCCCGGACTGCTGCGCTGGCAGCACACCGAACTGCTCGAGTCGATCGACGAGAAGTCGGCGGGCTGGGACGGTCTGTCGATCCTGAGCTTCGAATCGCGCGAGGCGCTCGACGCCGCGCTGGCGAGTCCGGAGTGGGAAGCCGCGGTGCGGCACGTCGGCGCCATGCGAGGGCGGCGGATGATGTGGTTCGGCGACGAGCGGACGATGGTGCCGCTCACCGAGAACCGCGCGTGAGTACGCACTGGGCCGAACCCGGGTGTTACCCGGTAGCCGAAGGCATCCATCGCATTCCGCTGCAAATGCCACAGGACGGACTGCGCGCGATCAATGTGTACGTCCTGGAGACCGACAGCGGCCTGGCATTGATCGACGGGGGCTGGCACCGGCCGGACACCTACCGCGAACTCGCCGCCGGGCTCGCTCGAATCGGCCGTTCTCCCAATGAGATTCACGATGTGTTCGTCACGCACGTGCATCGCGACCATTACACCTTCGCCGTCGAGCTGCGCCGCAGGCACGGCTGTCGAGTCCATCTGGGCGCCGAGGAAGCCCCCGGCCTCGAGGCCATCCACCGGCTCGGTACGAACGAGCCCGAGAATGCCCTGCACGAGTTGCGGCGCGCGGGCGCAAGCGATCTCGCCGCCCGCGCCCGGGCCGGCAGCCTGGCCGAGTCCTTCGATCCGCAGGACTGGGAGCTGCCCGACCATTGGTTGCGGCCGGGTGCCGTCGAGCTCGCCGGATACCGGCTGCACGCCCAGGCGACTCCCGGACATACCAAGGGCCACATGGTCTTTCGGGACATCGATCGAAGATTGACGTTCACCGGCGACCACGTGCTGCCGACGATCACCCCCTCGATCGGGTTCGAACTCGGCCCGTGGGAGCTGCCACTGGACAACTTCCTGCGCTCGCTGACGCTGCTGAGCGATGACGACGCACACATGATGCTGCCCGCCCACGGACTGCCCGGCGGGAGCGTCGGCCGGCGAGCGCGCGCCCTGCTCGCGCACCACGACCATCGGTTCGCCCAGATCGTCACCGTCGTCCGCGAACTGGCGCCCTGCACGGGATCGGCCGTGGCCCGGGCGCTGACTTGGACGCGGCACGAGCGCCGGTTCGACACCCTGGGCACCTTCGACCGGATGTTCGCCACCTGCGAGACGCTCGCGCATCTCGATGTGCTGGTCGCTCGAAATGTGTTGACCGCGAAGGACAACGACGGTGTGGACGTCTTCGGCATTGCCCGCTGAAGACGTCCACATCGTCGTTCCCCGCCCCGCTCAGGCGCAGGTCCACCCGCCGTCGACGTAGAGTTCGGTGCCGGTGATGAAGGTCGAATCGTCGCCGGCCAGGAATGCGACCGCCGCGGCGACCTCGTCGGCACGGCCGAGCCGGCCCATCGGGGTGTGCTCGAGCATCGCCCGGTGCCGGTCGCTTCCCTCGTATCGGTCCAGCAGCTGGCGCGTCTCGATGAATGCCGGATGGATCGAATTGACCCGCACGCCCTTGGTTGCCCAGTGCAGGGCCGCGTTCTTGGTCATCGTCCGGACCGCGCCCTTGGCCGCCGCATACGCCAGGCTGTTGCCCAGTCCGCCGACGGTGCCCAGGATCGAGCACAGGTTGACGATCGAGCCCCCGCCGGTGCGCTCGATGAGCGCACCGGCGTGCTTCATGCCTAGCCAGGTACCGGTCTGGCTGACCGCGATCACCTTGTTGTACCGCTCCAGGTCCTCGTCCACCACCGTCGCCAGGCTGCCGATGGCGCCGTTGGCGACGAGCGCGTCCAGGCGCGAGAAGCGCTCGGCGACCGTCTCGATCACGTTCCGCCACTGCCGCTCATCGCTGATGTCCAGCTCGAGGACATGGTGTCGTTCGGGATTCGGGATGTCCGCGGCCACCCGCGTACACGCCTCGGCATCGAGATCCGTCAGGACGAGCACGGCGCCCTCGTCGGCCAGCCGCCGTGCGATCTCCACGCCGATGCCACCGCAGGATCCGGTCAGCAGGACCACCTTGTCGCTCAATCTCGCACTACCGGTTGTCATTTCGATCTCTCCACCTCGGCCATCGCCGTTCTGTCCCGTTCACAGATTGCTCAACACGTTCCGGCCGCCCACGAGCATCGCCGCCGCCACGCCCACGGTCGTGACCGCGGTCATGAGCAGCGCCATCGCGGCGACGAGTGGATAGGATCCGTTCTCCCACAGATCGAACAGCAGGGTGCCCATCACCTGGGTGGTCGATGCGCGTACCAGCAGTGAGGCGGCGAATTCGTGCGTGAGCAGGATGAACATCAGCGCGACGGCACTGAGTACGGTCGGGCGCATCAGGGGCAGCATCACCCGGAAGTTCGTGACCATCGGTGAGGCTCCGCTGGTCGCCGACGCCTCGCTGTAGGTGGTGCCCAAGGCGAGCAGCGTGGTCATCTGCATCCGGATCGCGTACGGCAGCATCAGGACGATGTAGACCAGCACGATGACGGCGCGGGTCCCGTACAGGATCAGCGGCGGCTCGGTATAGGTCAGCAGGAATCCCACCCCGAAGATCACCGCGGGAATACCCATCGGCAGGACGGTGATGAGGTCGGCGATCAGCGCCAGGATCCGGAATCGCCTGCCGCGCACCAGCAATGTGGCCACCGCATAGCCGATGGGAATGCATATCACCACCGCGATCAGCGAGGTCACGACGCTGGTGACCACCGAACTCACGATCGCCTGGTTCGAGGCGAGACTCCGGAAGTTCGCGAGGGTCAGGATGTGCGGGGACAGCGAGCCGGACCAGTACGGCGTCAACGAGACGATGACCAGCCCGAGCAGCGGGATGACCAAGGCCAGCAGGGCGTAGATCATCAGGGTGAGCGTGGCCCAGGCCGAGCGCCCCGGCGGCGCCGAGAATGCCTTGCCGCCGTGGGTGACGAATCGAGTCTGGTTGCCCACCAACCCCTTCTGGATCAGTACCACCGCGAGCCCGAACAGCACCAGGGGTGAACCCGCGGCCGCCGCGGCGGCGAAATCGGACGGTGACTCCGATACCCGGTTGTACATTTCGGTGGTCAGCACCTTCACGCCCTTGTTCTGCCCGAGCAGCAGCGGCCCGGTGAACTGGCCCAGGCCCAATAGCAGTGCGATGCCGCCCCCGTAGACCAGCGACGGGCGCAGCAGGGGGAGTACGACCCGGAAGAACACCCCGACCGTCGAGGACCCGTTGATCTGGGCCGCCTCGAGATGTTCGGAATTGATGCTCTGCATACCGGCGCTGACGAACAGATAGACGAACGACGTCAGGCCGAAACCGGTGAGGATGACGATCCAGGGCACCGTGTACACGTCGATCGGTCCGGTGTCCGAGCCGCTCCACCAGGGCAGTTTGCGCAGCAGGACATTGAGATAACCCGGTCCCGGCGACAGCAGGAACGTCCAGCCGACGATATTGGCGACCGCGGGCATCACGATCGGCAGGATCGGGACGATGCGCAGGAACGACAGGCGAGCCGGCAGCCGGCTCGCGGCGAAGGCGAGCAGGGTGCCGAGCACCATCGCGATCACCAGCGATCCGACGGCCAGCACGATCGTGGTCCGGATCGTCTCGCCGATGTCGTATCGGCCGTATTGATTCCGGTAGCCGTGCGCTCCGTCCTGGAATGCCAGCGCCTGCAACCGGATCATCGGCACGACGACGAGATAGGCCAGAACCGCGAGTAGGGCCAGGTATCCGATCCGGGTCCGCCAGTGCGCCGGAATCACGATCGGCCTGGCGGCGGTGATGCTCAGCGAGGCCATCAGGGGTGTCCTCCCACACTCACGGGCGCCACCACCGGCACCACAGGGACGGAATCGCCCGAGGTGGGGAAGATCCGCAGGCTCGCGGGGGAGAAACTGACCACCACCGGTGCGCCGGGGCGACTGTTGCGCAACGCCGGACCGTGTGCGGTGGCGTCCGCCCGCAGCAGGAGCTGTTCGGTGCCGGTCGCCACCGTCACATCGAAGTAGCGGCCGCCGTATTCGTAGGTGACCAGTTCCGCACGCAGGACGACGTTGCCCAGCGGCGCCTCCTCGGCCGATGCATGCAGCATCACGTCCTCGGGACGCAGCCGCGCGACCGCCGCCGAGCCCCGGTCGGCCGAGTCCCGGACCAGCGCATGGGTCAGGTCGATGGCGTCTCCCGCCGATGTGCGCCAGCCGTCGTGATCGCGGCGCAGTTCCAGCCGGTTGGCCATGCCGATGAAGGCCGCGACGTACTCCGACACCGGATTCTCGAAGACTCGCTCGGGCGCGTCGTACTGTTCGATCCTGCCGGACTTCATGATCGCGAGCCGGTCGCCGAGCGCGAACGCCTCGGCCTGGTCGTGGGTCACGAACACCGCGGTGAAGCCCAGCCGCTGGTGCAGCTGATGGATCTGGGTGCGCACCTGGTCGCGGAGTCTGGCATCGAGGTTGCTCAAAGGCTCGTCGAACAGCACCAGATCCGGCTGCGCGACCAGTCCGCGCGCCACGGCCACACGCTGCTGCTGTCCGCCACTGAGCTGGGAGGGATAGCGATCGAGCAGGGCGCCGCAGTCCACCATCTCCGCGGCGGCCTCGACCGCACCGTCGGCGAGGGCCTGCTTGCGCCCCCGCACCTTCAGCGGATACCGGATGTTGTTGCGGACCGTCATGTGCGGCCACAGCGCGTACGACTGGAAAACCATCCCGATGTTGCGCTTGTGCGGGGGCACATTCGTCCGGGTCCGGCCGTCGAACACGACGTGGTCCTTGAACGTGATCGATCCGCCCTGCGGCGTTTCCAACCCTGCCAGGCAGCGCAGCGTCGTGGTCTTTCCGCACCCGCTCGGACCGAGCAGGACCAGGAACTCGCCCTCCTCGACCTCGAGGTCGAGTTGATCGACGACAACGTTGGATCCGTAGGTCTTGGTGAGCCCGGCGACGGTGAATCGCGACATCAGCTCATGCCTCCTGTGACTGTCGCTTGGGGGTGTAGACGCCCGCGGCGGTGCCGCCGTCGATGAGCAGATCCACACCGGTGATGTAGGCACTGTCGCCGCCGGCCAGGAACGCGATCACCTTGGCCACCTCCTCGGCCGAACCCCGTCGCCGCATCGGGATGCTGCGCACGTAGGCCAGGACGTCATCGGATTCGAAGCCCGGACCAGCGGTGATGTCGGTTTCGATGCTGCCGGGGCATACCGAGTTGACCCGGATGCCGCGGCCGGCCAGTTCCAGGGCCGCGACCTTGGTCAGCGCGCGAACCCCGAATTTGGCGGCGCCGTAGGCGCCCAATTCGGCCGTGGCCAGCACGCCGCGCAGCGACGAGATCGTGATGATCGCTCCGCCCTCGCGCATGGCCGACGCGGCGGTCCGCAAGGCCAGGAAGGTGCCGACCAGATGCTGATCGATTATCGTGCGGAACTGCTCGAGCGTGGTGTGCTCGAGCGGGGCCTTCAGTGCCGAACCGGCGCAGTTGACCAGCACCTGGAGCGGATGGTCCGCCCACTCCATCTCGGAAACCACTGCCTGCCAATCGGATTCGGCTGTGACGTCGAGCCTGCGGTAATGCGCGCCCGGCCCGAGTTGCCGGGCTCGTTCCTTGCCCGCGTCGTCGTCGACGTCGGTGAGGTAGACCGTGGCGCCACGGCAGGCGAACAATTCCGCTGTCGCGCCGCCGATCCCGCCGGATGCCCCGGTCACCAGGACATTGACGCCGCGTAGCGGCTCGGCTTTCTCGTCCATCTGCTGTCCTTCGTCAATGGGGATGGTTGGGTTCGTGCCGGTGATCAGCTCTGGAAGCGCTTGGACCACGTCTGGGAGTACTGGGAAACCTTGTCCGAGGTCAGGTTCGCCGTATTCGGTGTGGGAAGGTCCTGGGCTCGGGCGACCGCACCCGGGATGTCCGGCAGGACCGCGGCGTAGCCGGGATTGAGCGCGACCTGCCCCTCGCGGGTGACCATGAAATCGGCCAGTACCTGCGCGGCGTTCGGATGCGGCGCCACCTTCGTGACGTGGCTGTACCAGGGGGTTCCGAAAGGAGACTGCGGCAGAACCCAATTCACCGGCGCGCCCGCGGCCACCTCGGTGGTCAGCGGTTGCACCGAGGGCGTGACGGCGATTTCACCGGACGTGAGCGCCTGCGCGATCCCGAGCGCGCTCGGATACACCCGTGGCTTCAGCTCGGCGAGCCGCTGCCAGTAGTCCGCGCCGTAGGTTTTCTCGTAGTACTGGTACATATCGACGTACGCGGCGATACCGGTGGGGTTGGTGATGCCGATCTTGCCCCGGTACTTCGGATCGAGGATCTCGCGTGGGTTGTGCAGCCCGCCCGGGACGGCCGCGGTATTCCAGCCGAGTGCGAAGACCGCGGCGCTGGTGAGCGCGAAGCGGTTGTGCAACAGGCTGACTTCCGGCCGGTATTCGGGGGCACGCAGATCGGGGCCCACGAGGTCGGACGAGTAGGTGCCGGACTGTGCGGCGTTCTGCACCCAGGCCGTGTCGGTCAGCATATGCACGTCTGCTATGCCTTTGCCGGTCTTGTTCTCGGTCTCCACCCGCGGATTGATATCCGCATCGGTGCCGCGCACGTACTCCATGTGGATCCGCGGATACTTCGCCTCGAACGCCCGCTTCAGGGCATCCAGATTGGCCGGTTTCTGACTGGAATAGAGCACCACCGCGCCCTCGCGTTCCGCGGCAGCGACTACCTCCGACCAGCTCCCCGATACCGGCTTCGTCGTCCCGGAAGCGCCGCCGCAGGCGGTCAGGCCCGTGACGGCGGCGAAGATCGCGCCGATGGCGACGGCCTTCGAGAAGGTCTTGATGATGCGATGCGTTTGCTGATAGATCACCGAATCCGCCTAACTGAACTGATGTCAGTTTGAGAAAGTAGGCCAGGAAGCCTTGTGGTGTCAATCACTCTGTGGCAATAATATGAATTGAATCCAGTTCAAGGAGGAACGCATGGCCACCCTGTCGGCTCCGCTACAGATCGGCGCACTACGCCTGGTCAACCGCTTGGTGGCCACCGCGCACGGATCCGGAGCCGTCGCGGGTGGTCTGGCGCAGCCGGGAGACGACGAGTACTGGCGGCGGTGCGCGGGCGGCGGCGCGGCGATGGTGATCGCGGGCGGAACGGTGGTGAGCCCGGAATCGACCAACCGGATCGGCAACACCACCGAGGCGTGGCGACCCGAAGCCGTCCCCGGGCTGAGCAAACGGGCGGCAGCGATCGCCCAGGAGGGCGCGATACCGGTCTGTCAGCTGGTGCATCTCGGGCGCGAGACGCTTGGCGCGGAGATCTGGGGGCATCCGATCGCGCCGTCGGGCATCCGGTCCCCGCGGGAACCGGTGCGCGCACGCACGATGACCGAGGCCGATATCGACCGGGTCGTGGACGATTTCGTCGTGAGCGCGCGGCACGCCGCCGAGGCGGGCTTCGCGGCCGTGGAACTGCACGCCGCGCACGGCTATCTGCTCGCGCAGTTCCTCTCCGCGGCCGCCAACCGCCGCGCCGACGCGGGCACGATCTCCGGCCGGGTCCGCATACTGCACCGGCTGCACGCGGCGATCACCGATGCCTGCGCGGAACTCGTTCTCGGCGTGCGGGTTTCGATCGACGGCGCCGAGGAGGCGGGCCTGGACATCGACGGGCTGTGCGAACTGCTGCCGCTGCTGGAGATGTTCGACTACATCAATGTGACAGCGGGTGTTCGCACCACCTACGTCCGCGACATGGCCACCGACGTGCCGCCGCTGCTGACGCACGGGGCCCGCCTGCGTGCCGCGACGACACGACCTCTGCTGCTCTCGCAGGCGTTTCGCTCCCGCGACGACATCGAATCGGCATTGGACGCCGGCGCCGACCTCGTGGGCATGGCGCGCCCGTACATCGCCGATCCGCGGATCGCCGAGAAGCTGCTCCGCGGTGAGGATGCCGCGATCCGCCCGTGTGTCTCCTGCAACGAGGACTGCCGCACTTTCACCCCGGCACTACTGTGCTCGGTCAATCCCGAGCTGGGGCCCGGCGGCTCGGGCGACCGTCCGGCGACCCCGCTGCGGCTCGGCCGCCGCCCCGGGACCGGCGATCGCGTGGCGATCATCGGTGCCGGGCCCGCGGGACTGGAGGCCGCCCTACGGCTGGCGCCCACGCACGATGTCACGCTGTTCGAGGCCGGCGCCCACATCGGAGGCCAGCTACGGGCCGCCGCGCAGGCGCCCCATCGCCAAGGGTGGGCCCGGTTGCTGCGGTTCTACCAGGACAACATCGGCGCCGCGACGCTTCGGCTCGAGCACTCCGCGCGGCCGGCGGACCTGGACGGCTTCGGCGAGATCATCATCGCCACCGGCGCGACGGAGATATCGGCGGGGGGAGCGTTCTGCGCCACCGAGGTCATCCTGGATCGGGACAAGATCCGGCCGGGAAGCCGGGTGGTCGTGGCCGACGACGGCTTCGGGTACTGGTCGAGCGTCGGGGTGATCGAGTCGGCGCTGGCGAGCGGCGCCACCCAGGTCACGGTGCTCGTCCCCGGGCCCGCGTTCGCGCCATCGATTCCCGCGGAGGGCCGGGTCCAGCTGCGCAAGCGGCTGGTGGGCCGTCCGGTGACCTTCGTCGTGGAGGCCGCGCCGGTCGAGGTGACTCGCGCGCAGGATGCCGCTGCGGAGACGTTGGTGACTTACCGAAATATCTTGTCCGGCAGTACTTCTCAGCTGAGCTGCGACCAGTTCGTCACAGTCGGCGAGCGGGTCGCACGAGACTGGCAGCCGTTCGCGCGGGAGCTGCCGCACGCCCGGATTCAGGTGATCGGCGATGCGGCCGTGCCGCGTCGCGTCGCGCACGCCATCGCCGAGGGATACGCCGCCGCTCGCACGATCACGTCGAGTCGGCGCTCGATCACCGCGGCGTGATGCGAATGAACAAGATGTCAGCGGTCTGCGTTCCAGTGGACCGGTCCGTCCGGCGGTAAGAGCCCGTCGGAACCTCCGAACTCGTTCTGCCCGACTGGAAGTCCGCGCCAGTGGTCGAGCGGGCGAATCCCTATCTGCCCTGAACAGGTTCCCGGCCGGTGGTCGGCCGTGGACCCGGAACCGGCCTCACGCCGGAGTTACCCCTCCCCGGGCAGCGAAGGCCGGGGAGTCTCATGAGAGGAACAATGATGAGGAAAATCGCCGCTACCTGTGCCTTGGTAGCCGGAGCCACCGTGGGTATCGCGGGAACCGCACACG
>NZ_BDBQ01000126.1 GCF_001613065.1 Nocardia miyunensis NBRC 108239 | reverse complement strand
GCGGCGGCCGACGAACCCGACCCACCCCCGAGACCGTGAGCCGCGCGCCGGGCGGCGTCGTCGAGACCCGACAGATCCGGACCGGAGTGATGACCACCGCCGTATCCACCGCCACCCCAGTTGCTCGTCCACGGCGGATTGAATGTGAACGGCGGCGGCTGGTAGTAGTTCGGCGGCGGCTGGTACGGCGGCGGAATCTCCAGCGGCGGTGGCTGCTGTACCAGATCCTCCTCCGGAATGAACTCGATACTCGTCGGTCCCGGCGGCGCCATGAACATGGTCGGTTCCGGCGGCGGCGCGGGCAGCACCAGCCGCGAGCGGAACACCGTCGTCAGATCGCCGCCCCTGACGAAGGGGCTGTCCCGGTCCACCGGCGGCTGCTTGACGCCCTCGGCATCGTTGACGTGCACCTTGCCGTTCTCGTCGACAGTCCAGGTGGTGCCGTCCGGGCGGCTGCCCGAGGAGGTGCCGTCCTTGTCGGTGACCCGCACCGAACCGTCCGAGCGGATCTCCCGGATCGACCCGTCGGGATTGCGGACCCCGATCATGCCGTCCGGCCTGGTCTCGCGCGAAATGCCTTCCAGGTCGGTGAATTTCACTCCGCCCCTACCGACCTCGGACACCGACTCGCCGTGGAACACCTTGAACCCGTTGGAGGTGTTCTCCAGTGTCGCGCCGTTGGAGAGCTTGACGGTCCCGTGCGTCGACTCGATGGGCGAACCGCCGTGCAGGACTTCGCCGTCGGGCCCGGTGACGGTGACCTTGCCCTTGGCGTCCTTCTCGAAGGTGGTGCCGTTCGGATCGGTGACCTTGACCGTGCCCTTCGGGTTCACCTGCAACCGGGTGCCGTCGGGCCGGTTGAGCGTCACCGGCGGCCGCTGCGGACCGGTCATCCGCTCCAGGCGTCCCGATGGTTCCGGCGCCCTGGGCACGGTCGTGGTCGAGCCGTCCGGATAGGTGGTCCTGCGCCCGCCCAGCGGATTCGAGGTGTCGGCGATCGTGTGAGTGGTGCCGTCCGGATCCTTCACCGCCACCGCGCCGTCGGAATGCAGCGTTTGCTCGGTACCGTCGTGCACCGAGACCACGGTCGGCGAGTCCGGCCCCTTCTGCACCACGGTGCCGTCCGGCTTGGTCAGCGTGGTGTTGCCGTTCGTCTCCTCGAAATGCGTTGTGCCGTCGGTCTTCATGGTGCTGACGGTGCCGTCGGGCGTCTCGGTGCGCACGGTGCCGTCGGGACCGATCGCATGGGTCGTGGTGTCCGGCCGGTCGAGGGTGATCGAGCGATCGGGATCGATGGTGATGGTGCGCTGCGGATCGCCCGGATGCCCGAACGTGATGTTCTTGTCCTTGTCGATGGTGAAGTGCGTACCGTCCGGCGCGGTGATGTGCACTTCGTCGCCGCTCTTGTTCCAGGCCGCGATATTGCCGTTCCATCCCGACTTGGAGCCCGATTCCCTTCCACTGGAACCGAATCCGGTCTTGGTGCCGTCCTCGCCGACGAACTCCGCGGAACCGTTGCGCTTGATCGTGACCGTCGAGCCGTCGGAACTCGTGGCCTTGACCGACCCGTTGGGCTGCGCCTCGACCGTGACCGATTTCCCGTTCTGGCCGAAGAATTCGACGCTGTGGTCGTTGGTCTTCGGCGTCGAGGAACCCGGGGTGATCCGGGCCAGGAAGCCGGGCTTCTCCGGGGACGCGGGCGGGTGGATGGTGAACCGGTGCGGATCGTTTCCGCCGCGCCCCACCTGGATCGGGCCGCCGCCGGATTTGATCAGGTGGGCCGTGCCGTCGATGGAGCTGGCCAGCAGATCGCCGCCGGAGTTCTTGTTCCAGGATCCGCGATCGGTCTGCACGGTGTGCGTGCTGCCGTCGGGGTGGGTGACGATCGTCGGGCGGCCCGGGCCGAATTCGACCTTGCCGCCGTTCGGGGTGTGCGTGACGGTGTGGCCCGACGGCGAGGCGAATTCGGTTGTGCCATCGGGTTTCACGGTGGTGGTCGAGCCGTCCGGGCCGGTGGTGCGCACCCCGCCGCCGGACAGCGTGGTGTGCGTCGCGCGGTCCGGACGGCCGAAGGTCTGCTCCTCGAACTGCCCCGCACCCTTGCCGGGTTTGCCTGCGGGACTTCCGGTTTCGTGACCGTCCGCGCCCACGAAACGAACCGACTTGCCGTCCGCGGACACCTGTATCCCGTGATCCTCGCCGGGCCGGGTCACCGTGATGTCGCCCTCGGAGCTGACGGTGTGCCGGGTGCCGTCCTGCGAGACGACCGTGGTGGTGCCGTCGTCGTTCCTGGTCCAGCTCTGTTTGTCGGTCGGCACGGTGTGCTCGGTGCCGTCCGGCGTGGTGACGATGGTGGGCCGACCCGGCTCGGTCTCCACCTTGGTCCCGTCCGGACGGTAGGTCGTCTTCTTACCCGACGAGTTCTCGACCTCGGTCTCGCCGTTCGACTTGACCGTGACGTTCGATCCGTTCGCCCCCGGGAATCGCACCGAGCCGTCCCTGCCGAAGCTGTGCGGAGCAGCGGATCCGCCGCCCTCCGCACCGCCGTGCACGCCGATGAAGACGAAGCCGTCCTGCACCTGGACCTCGGTGCCGTCGGGGAGGCGGACGGTGATGCTGCCGTCCTTGTTCCGCCGCCAGGTGGGGTTGCCGTCGTCGTCGGAGTCGCGGTTGCCGCCCGGCGTGGGCCCGCCGGATTCGGTGTGCGATCCGTCGCCGTCGCCGGTACGAGATCCATAGGGGGACAACGGAGTCTGATCCGACCGGTTCGAGCCGCCGCCGACCCCGGCGCGCGGGTTGTTGCCGGAGGTGACCGGATCGTCGTTCGTACCGCGCCCGCCGCCGGACTGGGTGGAGTTGGTCGTGCCGTCGCCGAGGGGACGCCCGCCGGAACCGCCGGTATTCGACGAACCCGTACTCGGCGTCGCGCCGACCCGCGTCGGTGTGGAGGAACCGTCGCCGGTCACGCCCACCGTCGGGCGAGGACCGCTCTGCAGGGCCGAGCCGCCGCCGGGTGCGGTCTTGACCGAGGCCGCGATCGGGTTGCGCGTTCCGCTGCCCTCGCCGAGTGCCCCGGAGGAGTTCGAGGCCCGAATGGGCGTACTGCTCGTCGACCCCGTCTCCGACGACGAAATCGGCCGTACCGTACTGGAATTCGTCGACAGATCCGAGCCGAACCGAGATCCGCCCGGGAACGACGGCGTCGCCTTGGGCGTGATCGGACTCACCGGCGACAGGTCGTCGGTATTCCACGGGGACGTGGTCGACAGCGGGCTGACCTCGCCGTCGTCGACCGTACGCGAGGCGAAGGTGGACGTGTCCGTATTGATCTTCAGCGTCGGACGCGGTGTCGTTCCGTCGCCGGTGGAGCTCGCCGACGGCGTGGCGGAGGACCTGGTCGGCGAGGACTGCGACGTGCTGGTGCCGGAACTGGTCGACGAGGTGGTTCGCTGGTTGACCTGATTGGTGCCGCTGTTACCGCTGACCTGGGTCTTCTGCGTGACCTGGTTACCGAGATCGTCCGTCCCCCCGGACTTCTGCGTCACCTGCGCGACGGGACCGTCGGTGACCTCGGACTTCTGAGTCGACTGATTACCGAGACCTTCGGTGGACTCGGACTTCTGGCTCGACTGGCTGACCGGATCGTCGGTGACCTCGGATTTCTGACCGCCCTGAAGGTTCGGATCCTCGGTGGGCGCGGTCTTCCTGCCGTCCACGCCGATCGGCGGAGCCTCGTTCGGCGAGGAATCGGACTTCTGTTGTCCGCCAGTCGAACTCGATCCAGGCCGGGTGTCGCTCTGGGTCGATCCCGCCGGAGTTGTCGGCTTCTGACCGTTGGACGGAGTGGAGTCGCCGGAGAAGCCGCGGCCGTTGCCGGCGCCGTTGGTGACGGTGAGCTGGTTCGACTGCGAGCCGGGATGTTCCTCCTCGAAGTTCCCGCCCCGGAAGCCATTCGAACCTCCCGCCGTGAATTCCGAACTGTCGCCGCGGAATCCGCTGGAGAACGTCGGCGGGGAGTCCTCGCTGCCGCCGCGGAATCCGGCCGAGTAGCTCGGGCTGTCCTCGCCGCCGCCGCGGGTGAACGTACTCTCGAAACCGCCCTTCGGGGAGAACGAGCCGATCTCGAAGTTCTTGTTCCCGAACGACCCGACCATGCCCTTGAATCCGCCGACGCCACCGCCGATACCGCCGCGAATCGCGCCACCGGCCCATCCCGCACCCGCGCCGAAGGTGTCGTTCCAGTCACCGGTGATGCCCGCGGCCACCAAACTCGTTACCGCATTGCCGAATTCGCCGCCCGCCGCGCCGATGACCATGCTGTTGCCGGTGCGCACCCACGGATTCTTCAAAGAATTTCCGAGCCACTTCTGGGACTGCTTGCCCAAGAAGTTTCCGAAGCCCTTGCCCAGCCCGCCCATCGCGGCGCCACCGGCCAGTGCCGTGCCGAATTCCGTTGCGTTGAAGCTCTTTCGCTTGCCGTCGGCCATCTGGCCCAGCTGCACGGCGGCGTCGACGCCGCCGGAGATGAGCGCGGACTCGAGGATTCGCGCGACCCAGCCCTTGGCTAGATTCGCGAACTTCTCGCCGAAGACCCGCAGCACCCGCGCGACGATCTGATCCTCGATCATCCGGGCCAGGAAGCGCACCACCGCGCGGGTGGCGCCGATCTCGGCCGCCTCCACCGCGGGCGCGGTCGGCGGGAACAGCCACGCCCAGGCGATCTCGATGGCCAGCATGATCAGCGAGATGATCACCATGAGCTTGGCGGCCTGAACCTGGGTGCCCATGTCGAACGCCGCGTCGCCGACCGAATCCATATATTTGGCAAGGGTTTCCACCGAGGAGTCGCCCTGCAACATCTGGTCGAACATGCTCGAGATGCTGTCCCCGCCGGATCCCTGCGGGTAGGCCGAGACCGCTACGCCCTTGGCGGACCGGATTTCCGGTATGACTCCGCGCAGTCCCTCCGCGGCATCCTTCCAGATCTGCGAGACCGCCCAGATCGCGTCTTCATCGCCATCGGGCCATTCGGTTCCCGCGACATAGCCGAGCCATCGAAGCTCGGGGGGCAGATAGAGGCTCACGGTACAACCCGCACCTACCGGTCGATGTCACTGATCATCGAGCGCGGGCGAACATCCTCGACGTCACCGTAGACCATCGTGGGTTCCTCCTCGCGCCGCCGCTCGGGGGCATCCGGCGGGGCGGTCGACGCGGGCGGGACCAGGGGCATCATCTCGCCGAGATCCGGTGCACCCTCCAATAATTCGGAGAGGCGCGGCAACCGGTCCTTGCGCTCGCGCAGCGGTTCCATGAGTTCGCGCGCCATCTTCTGCACCTTGGCGGAGGCCGCCTGGACCGACTGGGTCATCGCGATCGCGATCTCCTCGTAGGTCAGGTCTTTGATGTCGTCGGCGAACTTGGTTTCGATGAGGATGCCGTCGGCGTTGACAGTGACCGAGATGCGCTTGTCGCAAGCGGTAACGGTGGCCGTGAGCCGAGAGCGGTTGCGCTGGATCTCAGCGATGCCGGACATTTGCTCGGCGAACGCCTCCATCATCATTGCGGCATCGGCCTGCAATCGCTCATTGCTCATCGGCAACCTCCACGGCTCAATGCTACGGCCGAACCCCCTGAGCCGCACGTCGAAAGCCGCGTCCCGGCGCACCCTCAGCTATGTCCTGACCTTCGGTCTTACCTTCATTGTCCATGCTCATCATGGCCGGTCCACGGCAGTTTCGCATCGCAATGCCGAAGTTGCGCAGCCGATCTGTGGTCACGTGACGAGACGGCGAAAAGCGGACGGGATGCCCGGGAAACCTGCAGAGAACTCGGGACGAATCGACAGTGGCAACGAAATGTCCTGGACGCCAACGGATCTCGAGGTGACCACGCACACATCGCGAGTCCGCCCGCCGCCCCCGGCATTCCCGAGTGGCCGCAGACACCGATTCGGCTGGTCCGGGACCGGTACATCGGGCAACGGCCGCGGGCACGCCCGACCGGACGATGCAATACTGACGCGGTGCGACGCAATCTTGTCATTGTCCGAGCCGGCGACACGTCGATGCACGAGAAGTGGCTGGCCGGGCCGGTGGAGCGGAACTGGGACCTGATCGTCAGCTACTTCGGCGACGACCCGGATCGCTACCGCGTGCCCGACGTCGTGCGAGTGGATGCGAAGGGCCCGAAGTGGCCGCCGCTGGGTCGGCTCATCGAGAATCTGGCCACGCTGGTCGAGCAGTACGACTACGTCTGGCTGCCGGACGACGACATCGAGGCGGACACCGCCGCGGTCAACCTCATGTTCGACTACTGCGCCGAATACGGGCTGTCGCTGGCCCAGCCCGCGCTGACCCCGGACAGTTCGATCGTCCATCCGATCACCCGGCTCGATCCGCGATACACGTTGCGCTACACCAACTTCGCCGAAGTCATGGCTCCCTGCCTGAGCCGGGAATTCCTGCGCCGCACCGTCGCGGAGTTCGGCGAGACCCAATCGGGCTGGGGCATGGACTACGTGTGGACGACCATGCTCGGCGAGGGCGAAACCGCCATTCTCGACGCGGTGCCGATGCGGCACAGCCGGACCCAGGGCAGCGGGCCGCTGTACGCGGCGGTGCGCGAGGCCGGGGTGGCGGACCCGCGCGAGGAATACGAGGCCTACATGGCCCGCAAGGGCGTGGTCCGGCAGCAACAGGTGATGTATCGCGGGATCCCGGCCGGTTTCCCGGAACCGATCGGGCTGACGCGCCGCCGCCTGACGTGGCAGGCCCCGTCCCCGGAACTGCTGGACCCGAAGCGCTGCGTCGTGCTGGTCCCGGTCGCGGACAAGATCGAACCGGATTGCGCCCGTGGGCTTTTCGAGCTCGAACGGCAGGGATACACCGTGTGGCGGCTCTACGGGGCCTCCGCGATCGACCAGGCGCGCAGTCAGATGGCCACCGACGCCCTGCGGGCCGGATTCGAGGAGCTGATGTGGATCGATGCCGACATCGACTTCCCCGTCGACGCGGTGAACCGTTTGCGCGCACTGGATCTGCCCGTGGTGTGCGGGGTCTACGCGAAGAAGGGCAGGCGCGAGCTCGTGGTGCACTTCGAGCCGGGGACCGATCAGCTGGTGTTCGGCGAGGGCGGCGGCGTGGTGGAGATCAAGTACGCCGCAACCGGATTCCTGTTCACCAAGCGGTGTGTGTACGAGAAAATCGAAGCGGCGGAACAACTTCCGACCTGCAACCGGCAGTTCGGCACCCCGACGGTGCCGTACTTCCTGCCGATGGTCATCGACGACGGCGAGAATCCCTGGTATCTGGGCGAGGACTTCGCCTTCTGCGAGCGGGCCCGGCGCAACGGTTTCGCGATCATGGCCGATACCCGAATTCGCTTGGGCCACATCGGCCGTAACTCCTACAGCTGGGAGGAGGCCGGCTCCGACGCCCCCCGCTACAGCACCTACACCTACCACCTGCGCCCACCCAAGGACGCCGAGCCGGAAACGAGCGGGAACGAGTCCGAGCAGGCGACGCCGAGCGAGTCCGGCTCCACCGTTCCGGAGGTGTCCGAACCGGAAACGTACGGCCCCGCCGAGCACGTCCCACAGCAGTTGCCGGACAAGGCGTTGCTCGACCCCGGACAGAATTCGTGAGCCCCTGTTCCGATATCACCGGCCACCCGCGCGCAGGCGAAAGCCGCGGGCCGATGCGATACTGGCGTCGTGCGACGTAACCTTGTCATCGTCCGGGCCACCGAAATATCGCAGCACGAGTCCTGGATGACCGGGCCGGGCGATCGGAATTGGGATCTGATCGTCAGTTACACCGGTATCGATCCCAAGCGTTTCCACAGCCCCCACGCGGTGCGGATGGATTTCAAGGGACCGAAATGGGCCGTGGTGCGGCATGTGGCGGGGAGATTGGGCGATTCGCTCGAACAGTACGATCACATCTGGGTTCCGGACGATGATCTCCAGACCGATACGGCATCGATCAACGCGATGTTCGATATCTGTTCCGAATACTCCTTGGCCCTGGCCCAGCCCTCGCTGACATCCGACAGTTATGTCGATGACGAGATCAGCCGGGTCGTTCCCGATCATGTACTGCGATACACGAATTATGTCAGTGACATGGCTCCCTGCTTCAGCCGGGAATTCCTGAATCGTTGCCTACCGGATTTCGACTCGACAATCTCCGAACTCGGCCTCGCCGCACTGTGGCCGACCATGCTCGGCGACCGCGATATCGCCGTCGTGGACTACGCGTCGGTGCGCAACGTCCGATCGCGCCCGATCCCGCAGCCCGCCACGGATGAGGAGCTCGAGCTGTTCGACCGGCTCCAGGAGCTCGAGGGGTCCGAAGAGTACGACCTCATGCCCGACGTGGATTTCCGGATCGTCGAATACCGGCGATTCCTCGACGCGAGGAACCTCTCGCCCATCGAGCCGCAGGTGCGCGGCGAGGTCGCGGCCGACCCGGACGCGCCGGCCGCGCCGCAGCCGCAGTTGGACCCGCAGTGGGTCGCCTCCGATGTCCGCGAACGCCTGGATCCCACCCGCTGCGTGATCCTGGTCCCGGTGGCCGACAGCATCGAACCCGATTGCGCGCGTTCGCTTTTCCAGCTCGAGCAGCAGGGCTATCCGGTGTGGCGGGTGTACGGCGCGTCCGGTATCGACCAGGTCCGCAGCCAGATGGCCACCGACGCGCTGGCGGCCGGATTCGAGGAGCTGATGTGGATCGATGCCGACATGTCCTTCCCGGTCGACGCGGTGATGCAGCTGCGCACCCTGGACTTGCCGATCTCCTGCGCCATCTACACCAAGAAGGGGCAGCGCGAGCTGGTGGTCCACCTCGAGCCGGGCACCGAGCGGCTGACCTTCGGCGAGGGCGGCGGCCTGGCCAAGATCAAATACGGCGCCACCGGATTCCTGCACACCCGGCGGCACATCTACGACGAGATCCAGCGACACGAGCAATTGCCCACGTGCAACAAGCATTTCGGCCGCCCGGTGGTCCCGTACTTCCTGCCGATGGCCGTGCCGGTGGGCGAGAACTTCTGGTACCTGGGTGAGGATTTCGCCTTCTGCGAGCGCGCCCGCCGCTGCGGTTACGACATCATCGCCGACACCAAGATCCGGCTGGGTCACATCGGGCGGCAGACCTACGGCTGGGAGGACGCGGGCAGTTCCCGAGAACGGTTCGCCAGCTTTACCTTCAACTTCTGATCTTTCCGCCGCCGCCTCGGGTCGCAGGAGATCAGCGAACATGTTTCGACGAGGGAGTGAACTTCGATGGATCCGTCCCGCTGTGTCGTGCTGGCGCCGATCGGCGGCCACCTGGAGCCCGAATGTGCCCGGGGGCTGGCGCAACTCGAAGCCCGCGGCTACCACGTGCGCGCGGTGCCGCGGTACGCCGCGATCGATCAGGGGCGCAGTCAGCTGGCGACCGACGCGCTGATGGACGACTACGAAGCGATGATGTGGATCGATTCGGACATCGGCTTCGACGCCGATGCGGTGGATATGCTGCGCGAGCACGATCTTCCGGTGGTGTGCGGGATCTACCCGCGCAAGGGCAGGCGCGAGCTGGCCTGCAAACTGCTGCCCGACACGCCCCGGGTGCTGTTCGGCGAGGGCGGCGGTCTGCTCGAGATCCGTTATGCGGCAATGGGTTTCTGCTTCACCCAGCGAACCGTCTTCGAGCAGATGATCGTGCACGAGGAACTCCCGGTGTGCAACAAGCAGTTCGACCGCATCACGGTGCCGTACTTCCTGCCGCTGATCGTGCCCGAGGGCGAGGACCACTGGTACATGAGCGCGGAGTACTCGTTCTGTGAACGCGCTCGCCGCAGCGGTTTCCGGATCATGGCCGATACCCGGATCCGCCTGGGCCACATCGGGCGGCACGCCTTCCACTGGGAGGACGCGGGCACCGATCAGCGGCGTTACGCCACCTACGAGTTCAATCTTCACTGACCCGATCGGCGATCACACGGTAAACTCGGACCAGTTTCCGTACGAGGAGATTTCGCTGTCGTGAGTAACGAGAGAGCCAAGGCCGATCTCGCCGATCTGCTGGACACGGTCAACACCCACATCCGGTCGATCGCGGACGCGCAGCGTCAGCGCACCGAACTCGTCGCCACCGCCACCGCCGAAGAGGGCCGGGTCGAGGTGACCTGCAATGCCGACGGCGTGCCGATCGACATCGTCTTCGGCGACGACATCGACGAGCTGGACTACGACGAGATCGCCGCGGCGGTGCTGGAGGCCGCACAGGAGGCCGCGGCCTCGGTGGCCCGCCGGGCCGAGGAGTTGATCGCGCCGGTGCGCAAGACCCGCTCCCGGCTGCCGAGCCTGTCCTCGATCGTCGCGGATCTGCCCGATCTCACGGCGAAGGTGCCCGAACCCGAACGTGCGTCGTTCGATCCGCCCTCGGCGCGCAACAAGGAACAACCGGACCGGGCCCAGCCCTGGTCGGTATCCGACGACGACTGATCAGCCGACGAGAGCGAGGACCCCATGGCCGAATCGGTAGAGCTGAATCCCGACGGACTGCGCAAGTCCGCGACGGAGTTCGAGGACGTCTCCGCCACCACCAAGGCGATTCTGGACAAGCTGCAATCCTCGACCGCCGCCAAGGGCGCGCCCTGGGGTGACGACAAGAACGGCAAGAAGTTCGCCGAGGGTGACAAGGGTTACGTCACCAATCGCGACGGGATGTTCAACACCCTCTCGCAATTGGTGACCGTGTTCACCGACAACGCGAACAACCTGCGGGACTCCGCGAAGACCTTCGAGGACAACGAGAAGACCTCCTCGCAGTAGCGGCGCGGACGGGCCGGGCCGATCAGCCGGCCCGGTTCACACGCCGTCGGGCAGGATGTCGCCCAGTTCCCGGGTGGTGTGCTCGAGATACCGGGCGACGTACTGACCGATCAGATCGCTCGCCACCTTGCCGGGCATCGACCGTGTCATCGACAGGTGCCCGACCAGTTCGGCCACATCCTGTGATTTGCGATCGGACCGCCGGAACTCGCGCACCGCGGTCCGCTCGAACATGTCCACGAACTGCCGGGCGATATGGTCGCAATCGTCCCGCAACCGCTCGAGTTCGTCGAGCACACGTGTCGGCGGCACGCCCGCGCCCATCAGTTGCGCGGCGATGTCGACCAGGTGCGGATCCTTCACCCGGTACGTGGTGGCGTCCACCGGCTCGTACAGTCCCGTGGTCACCACGCGGGCCAGGCCGTTCGGAATCTCGCTGTAGCGTTCGGCGAGTTCGGTTGCGGCAACGGTGGTTTCGGCCGCGACGGCAACCGGCTTGGGCGCCGGGGGCGCGGTCGAGGCGGACGTGCTGACCCCGAGCACCGCGGCCAGATCGTCACCGCGATCCCATGCCTCGAGCAGATCGCGCACACCGTTGAGCTTGATGCCGCGATCGAGCAACCGGCTGATGATGCGCACCCGGTTCAGATGTTCCTCGCTGTAGAAACCGGTGCGGCCCTTCAGCTGCGGCGGCGGCAGCAAACCGCGCTCGTTGTACACGCGCAGCGTGCGCACGGTCATCCCGGCCTCGCGCGCCAACTCGTCGATCGTGAACTCCGATTCCACAGCCATACCTCCAGGAAACCATATGGAAACCCCTGTCCACAGTGCCCATTACCACCGGGTTTCGGTGAGGGCCACGGGTTTCCATGACGTTACATATGAACTTACCTCTTGCATGTGCCATTTATCAGCGGTACGTTACACCACACAGCGGTATGATCGGCATCACAAGGAAGGTCCCGCACATGACCACCGTTCAACCCCCTCCGGAGACGCAGGCGCATTCCCTGCACGCCGAGGACGAGGGCTACCACAAGGCGCTTCGACCTCGCCAACTGCAAATGATCGCGATCGGCGGCGCCATCGGCACGGGTCTGTTCCTGGGTGCCAGCTCCCGCCTGCACTCCGCGGGCGCGGGCCTGTTCATCGCGTACGCGGTCTGCGGCATCTTCGTCTTCTTCATACTTCGCGCCCTCGGCGAGTTGGTGCTGCACCGGCCGTCCTCGGGCTCGTTCGTCTCCTATGCGCGCGAGTTCTACGGGGAGAAGCTGGCCTTCGGCGTCGGCTGGATGTACTTCTTCCACTGGTGCATGACCGGCATCGCCGACATCACCGCCATCGCAACATACGTCCACTACTGGGGGGCCACCAAGGTCATCCCACAGTGGCTGATCGCGCTGATCGCGCTGGCCATCGTGCTGGCCATCAACATGATCTCGGTGAAGTGGTTCGGTGAGATGGAGTTCTGGGCCGCGATCATCAAGGTCGTCGCGCTGGTCGGATTCCTGGTCCTGGGCGTGGTGTTCCTCGCCGGACGGTTCAAGCTGGACGGCGACACCACCGGCTGGACGGTCATCAGCAACAGCGGCGGCCTGTTCCCGAAGGGCACCTGGCCAGTGGCGTTGGCCGTCACCGGCGTCGTGTTCTCCTACGCGGCAGTCGAATTGGTGGGCACCGCGGCCGGTGAGGCCGAGAACCCCGAGAAGATCATGCCCCGCGCGATCAACTCGGTCATCGCCCGCATCGCACTGTTCTACGTCGGCTCGCTGGTGCTGCTGTCGTTGCTGATCCCGTACAAGTCGTTCAACCCCGAGGTCAGCCCGTTCGTGACGTTCTTCGCCAAGCTGGGCGTCCACGGCGCGGGCACGGTGATGAACCTGGTCGTGCTGACCGCGGCGTTCTCCAGCCTGAACGCGGGCCTGTACTCGACCGGTCGCATCATCCGGTCGATGTCGATGAACGGCAGCGCGCCGAAGATCGGCTCGAAGATGTCCTCGCGGGGCGTGCCCTACGTCGGCATCCTGGCCACGGGCTGCGTCGCGCTGATCGGTGTCGGGCTCAACGCCCTGGTCCCGAAGGAGGCGTTCTCCATCGTGATGAACGTGTCCGCACTGGGCACCATGTTCGCCTGGACCGCGATCCTGCTGTGCCAGTTGCAGCTGTGGCGGTGGTCACGGCAGGGCAAGGCGACGCGTCCGTCGTTCCGGCTGTTCGGTGCTCCGTACACGAGCATATCCGCGCTGATATTCCTCGCGGTGGTCGTGCTGATCATGATCTTCAGCGGCGACCGCACGCAGTGGGGTGCGGTCCTGGCCATGGCCGTGATCGTGCTCCCGCTGCTGATCGGCGGCTGGTTCCTGGCCCGCAAGCGGGTGCTCGAACTGGCGACCGCGCGGGTCGGCTACACCGGGCAGTTCCCGGTCCTGGCCGAGCGTCCGATGGAACACCGGGAGTCCGGTTCGATCTCCAGTCCCAGCGCGAGCTCGGATGATGAGGCACAATCGCACTGATACCCGTCGATTCCGGTAAACCACCGGAACACCGCCGGGAACCGGCCCCCGCCGCTCCGCAGTACGGATCACTCCGGCTGCGGAGCGGTGGGGTTTCCGGGTCACTGCGAGGTTCGAGGTTCTGAGAAGACGAATGGCCGAGAATTCCAGCTCGTCCGGCCACCCGAGTCCACCCCCGTGGGCGACGCGCCAGCTGCGCGAGGCCGCCGAGACGTCCTACCGGTGGGCGACCCGGCGTGTGGTGGTCACCCAGCCGAGTTCGTGGGCGGGACAGGAGGATTCGGTTCCGGTCGCGGCGGATACCGATCAGCGCTCGCGTCCCGGCGTGCGGCGGGTGGGCGCCGGGCTGGTCACGCTGCCGCGGGTGAATCCGGTCGATCCCACCGCCGCGGTGCTGCGCGATCCCCAAGTTCCCGAGGACAAACGTTTCTGCTGGAAATGCCAGCAGCCGGTCGGGCGATCCGAGGAGAGCGTGGCCGAACCCACGTCGGGTTCGCGGGCGCACGATGTCTCGGCCGGGATCTGCGCGCAGTGCGGCTCCCCGTTCAACTTCCGGCCCATGCTCGAACCAGGGGAACTGGTCGCCGATCAGTACGAGGTGCGCGGCTGTCTGGCCTACGGCGGGATGGGCTGGATCTTCCTGGCCCGCGACCGCAACGTCAGCGGGCGCTGGGTGGTGTTGAAGGGATTGCAGAATCCCCTGGACATCGAGGCGCACGTGGTGGCCCTGGCCGAACGCCAATTCCTTTCGGAGATGGCGCATCCGGCGATCGTGAAGATCTACAACTTCGTCAAACATCGTGGCGCGGACGGGATTCCGTGCGGCTACATCGTGATGGAGTACGTCGGCGGGCGCTCGCTCAAGACCGAACTGGATGAGCGCGCACCGGAATTACTGCCGGTCGCCGAGGCCGTGGCCTACATGCTGGAAGTACTTCCGGCACTGGACTATCTGCATTCGTTCGGCCTGGCCTACAACGACCTCAAACCCGACAACATCATGGTCAGCGAGGACGAGGTCAAACTGATCGACCTCGGCGCGGTGGCCGCCCGCCAGTCCGGCGGCAGCCTGTACGGCACACCCGGCTATCAGGCCCCCGAGTTCACCCGCACCGGGCCCACGGTGGCCTCGGACATCTACACGGTCGGGCGCACCTTGGCCGCGCTGACCATGCGCATGCCGATCGACGCGCACGGCCACAAGCTTCCCGGAATCCCTTCGGCACAGGACGAACCCGTGCTCGCGCGCTATCCGGCATTCGCGCGGCTGGTGCACCGGGCCACCGATCCCGATCCCGCCCAGCGCTTTCCGTCCGCCTACGCGCTGTACCGGCAGCTGCTCGGCGTGCTGCGCGCGGTCCTGGCCGAGGACACCGGGCGGGAATTTCCGCAGATATCCACCGTATTCGGCGCCACGCGAGGGGATTTCGGCATCGATACGCTGATCCGGCAGACCGATACCATCGCCGACGGGGTGCCCCGCACGTCCGACCTGGACCCGGCGAAAGTGGCTGCGGCCCTTCCGGTTCCACTCATCGACGGCGAGGATCCCAGTGCGGATCTGGTCTCGCCACTGCTGCACGGCGATCCACATCAGGCGCTGGACACCCTGCGCCAGCGCCGGGAGAACATGCGCACCGGCAAGATCACCATGCCGGAAACCTTCGAACTGGAAGGCGCACTGACCGAGGTTCGCGCATATCTGGACCTGGGCGAGGTGGAGTACGCGCGGTCGAAGCTGGACGGACTGCGCTCGGGCTACCGGATCGACTGGCGCATCGAATGGTATGCCGCGGTCGCCGAACTCATCGACGCCGACTACGAAAAGGCTTATACGCGTTTCGATCTCGTCGCCGATATGCTGCCCGGCGAGGCCGCGCCGCTGCTCGCCCTGGCCGCGACCGCCGAACTGCTGCTCGAATCCGAGCCGCAGGACCCGGATCGGTGGGAGCGCGCCGCGACCGAGCACTACCGAGCGGTCTGGCGGATCAATCACGGGTTCGCCAGCGCCGCTTTCGGATTGGCTCGCTGCCTGGCCGAGGCGAATGACCACACCGCGGCCGTGGAGACCTTGCAGCAAGTGCCCGAGACCTCGCGTCATCACGATGTGGCCCGGATGACCGCCTGCCTGCTGCTGGTGACCCGTCCGGCCGACGAGCTGACCCGCGAGGACCTCGACCAGGCCGCCGCGCGCCTGCGCAACCTGCCCGATGAGCCACGCCTGCAACAGATGCGAGTGCTGGTCCTGAGCGCCGCGCTGGACTGGCTGCGCCGCGGCGCGGCTCCTCCCGACCCGGAAGCGACGATCCTGGGCCTGCACTACTCCGACGAGGCGCTGCGCGAGGGAATCGAACTGGCACTGCGTCATATCGCCCGCAGCACGCCGCGCCGCCTGCAGCGGTACGCGCTGATCGATCTGGCCAACCGGCTGCGGCCGCGATCGTGGTGGTGAGGCCCGGCCCGGTGGCGGCTACCGGCGGTTGATCTCCTCGATCCGGCGGGTCAACTCGGCCAGCCGCGCCGCGGCGTGCGAACCGTCCAGTTGCGCCTCGAACGCGGTCCGCGCCGCCCGTACCAGTTCCTCCGGGATCTGCGGATGGGCATCGGCGACCGCCCAGAGGGCGCGCTCGGTCTCGTCGTCGAGCCCGCTGCCGGTGGTCAGACCGCCGCCTGCGAGGACCGAGGCCAGCGACCGCTCGAAATTGCGGCGCTGCTCGTCGGGTGAGAGTGGTTCGCGCACAATGCCTCCGATGATGATGCTGGGTCGGCTGGTCAGCCGGCGAAGAACTGAGATCTGCGAATCGGGTTGTCGAGCACGTCACGGATCGCCAAACCCAGATCCAGGTCCGGGGCCAGGTTACGGTAGCGGACCTCCCCGATCGGAGTACCGCCGTAGGTCACCGTGAACACGCTGTGGTGCCGACCGGTGCGCGCCCAGCGCACGATCACGGCCAGGTCGTCCACATCGACCACCAGTTCGCCCAGCCGCAGCACGAGCCGGCCCCGCTCCCGGTAGAGAAGCGCGAGCCGACCCCCGATGTCACCGAATATGCCGCTCGGCACGCCGGTGAGCATCGCCGCCGCGTGCAGCGTGCCGGTGGCCGGGTCCAGCTCGGCCCACTCGCTCGAGCCGCCGAAACGCTGTAGGAACAGGGTGACCGGAGCGGGCGGCTGCGGAGGTGTGTGGCGGCCCGGGTGGCTCGATGCCCCGTTTCCGTTCGACGCGGGCGGCATCGCACCGCCCGGGGGCGGGTAGACGGGCGGGTACCCCGTGGCAGGGGAATTGTCCTGGGATACAGGCGATCCGGACCATTCCTGCGGCGGCGCGCCCGAACCCTCGTGGTATCCGAGCCACCCGGGCGTATGCCCCGGCCCCGGTGCGACGGACCTCGACCATGAGTCCAATCCGTTGTGTCCCTTCGGCATTGGCGCAATCGGGCCCTGTGGTGTATTCGGTCCCTGCCAGGGCTTTCCATCGCCCGGACCCCTCTGGTCCGGCCACCCGCCGGTCGGGCCCCACGGTGCGGGCGCGCCCCCGGCCCCATTCGGAACCTGCGGCACGGACGGGTTCCCCGGCTGGCCGTTCCACCCTGGGGCGGTGGGACTGTACTGCCCAGAACCGTCCGGAGACTGCTGCGGCCATCCCGGGACACCCGGTTGAGCGGGCAACTGCGGCACACTCGGAATTGCTGGCATCTGCTGCGGCACAGTCGGTTCGGAGTGCCCGTTGGAGTGCGTGGGGATGCTGCCGGGTGGCCAGCCGTTACCCTGGTAAGGCGGATGGTGTGCCCCGTTGTCGGGGCCGTGATCGCCATCGTGATGGTGGCCGTGATCGCCACCGGGGCCGTGGCCGTGATCGCCATTGCGGCTGTGCCCGCCATCGTGACCGTGGCCGCGACCATGATCGCCGCCGTGGCCGTGGTGGTGGCCGGGACCGCCATCGTGACCGTGATCGCCGCCGTGGCCGTGGTGGTGGTCGTGACCGGGACCGCCATCGCGACCATGCCCGTGACCATCGTCGTGACCGTGATCGCCACCATGACCGTGGTGGTGTCCGTGGCCGTGGCCGTTATCGCCATCGTGTCCGTGGCCGTTATCGCCATCGTGACCGTGGTCGTGGTGGTCGTGATAATCATCGTGGCAGTGGCCGTGGCCGTGGCCGTGACCGTGGCCGCCATCGTGGTCATGGCCGTGGCTATGGCCATGGTCGTGGCCGTCATGATGCGGCGGTTGGGGGCTACCTGGCTCCGGCGGCTGCACAGGCGGCTGCTGCACAGGCGGCGGCTGCGCGGGAGGCGGCTGAACAGGTGTCGGTTGCGCGGGTGGCGGCTGGGATGGCGGCGGTTGCGCGGGAGGCGGCTGAACAGGTGTCGGGGTGGGCAACGTGGGCTGCGCCGCTTGGAAATTCGGCCAGTTGTACTGGTACTGCGGCGGGACGTACCGCGGGACGTACAGCAGCCGACGACGCTCGGGATCGTCGTCACCATCGCCCGCACCGCCATAACCCGCACCTGGTATGGGAATCCGGCGTGGCGGTATCGGCGGCCCGTCGGAACCGTCCCCCTCCGCATCGGGCGACTCCGCTTCGTCCGTCGACGTCCCGCCCGGCTGGGACTGAGGCTTCGGTTTGGGCACGGTCCCCGCACCGGACTGCTCCCCAGACCGCGCCTGCTTGCCCGGCACCACCTCACCGGCCGCCCGCAGCTCGGCATCGGGCGACTCCCCTTCCTCCGGCTCCTGAACCGTCGGTGTCCCGCCCGGCTGGGGCTGGGGCTTCGGTTTGGGCACACTCCCCGCACCGGACTGCTCCCCGGACCGTGCCCGCTTGCCCGGCACCACCTCACCGGCCGCCCGCGGCTCGGCATCGGGCGACTCCGCTTCCTCCGGCTCCTGAACCGTCGACGTCCCGCCCGGCTGGGGCTGGGGCTGGGGCTGGGGCACAGTACCTGTAGCGGACTGTTCCGCGGGCGGTGCTTGCTTGCCGGGCACCACCTCACCGGTCGCCTGCGGCTCGGCACCAGACTCTGTTTTCTCTTGTGCCCCAGCCGATTCGAATCGCACTTCCGCCGCTGTCGGCGCTTCGAGCGGCGCGACGTGCGCCTGCCCGTTCGAATCCACTGTCAGCCGCACGAACTCCAGCGCCACGTCCGGATGTGCCAGCGCATCGGCCAGTCCGGGGACGTGCGGGAGGGCATCTCGCAGGAGTGCGCCGTGTGGCGAGCCGCTGGGACCGGCCGACCGGCGTCCGACGACGATGATCCGCGGTGGCTCGCCATCGATGACGCCGACCTGTGGGGCATGCTGCGCATCGACGCGCGCACCACGTGCGGCCAGGTAGTCCGGGCCCGCCAACCGGGTGATCGCGTCGGTGATCGCGAAGATCTTCTCGCGCAGCGTATTCCGAGTGGTAACCGCTCGCCCGTCGCCATCGGCCACGGCGGCGTTCAGAGCCGGTAGCTGCGCGGTGAGTTCGGCCCGCTGCCGGGCCAGTTGCTCCACCTCCGCCCGCGCCGCGCTCAGCTGATGGAGCACCTGCGGGCCCGGCCGGCGCGAAACCGCGACCGGCTGCCCCGCCGTGCCCGCTGCCTCTCCCGGTGACGGGGCTCGCGACGCCGAGGTCACGCCACGGCCAGATTCGATGTGCAGCAAGGGAATCGGACCGGGAGCAACGGGCGACGAACCGGCCTCCGACAGCAGCAGTTCGTACAGCACCCGCGAAGGCTCGGATGCGTCATCGCCGTTGAGCACGACGTCGAGGAAGGCGTCCGCCAGCGCCTCGCGCGGCTCCAGAATTCCGTTGCTGAAGCAGTAGTCGCTCAGCTGGCGCAGCCAGGTCAGATACTCGGCGAGGTCGACTTGCGTACGGGTCGCGGCATAGTGGGTCAGCAGTGTGCTGTCGACCAGGGCCCGCGCCCGCATGCCGCCTGCGTAGTCGAGCGCGTGGCCGAGTTCGTGCACGATCCGCGCGAACACCGGCCGCCGCGCGACACCCGCCGGGGCGAACCCGGTGCGTTCCGCGCTGTCCATGGCGGCGCGCAGTTCCTCCGGGTGCGTCGCGAAATGCCGGTTCAGCGTGATGGATTCGGCGAAGAAGGTGCCGTCGGGCCGTTTGCGCCACACGGCCTGCGCATGGTCGCGCGCCAACTCCGCGATATCGATGCGCCGCACATCGACCTGCCCGTGCCGGGAGAGCACGGCGTCGACCGCTCGCGCGTACTCCCGCAGGGTGTTCGGATCGATGTCGGCGTCGAACCCGTGCACCTCCAGGCCCGGATGGCCGCGCGCCGGATCCGGCCCGAACCGGGATTTCAGCTCGTTGACGATGCCCGCGCGATCCAGGTTCGACCACTCGTCGTCGACCGGGATCCGGTGGGCCACAGGCAAATCCGGCCGCGAGACGGACGGTACGCCGGAATTCCGGTCGTCGCCGCTCGGCTGCGCGCGATCCGGCGGCGCGGCGGCATCCTGGCCCCGCTCCGGGCCGTCGTCGCGGCCGATGAGTTTGTCGGTGGCCCGGCGGAGCGGGCCGCGCTGGTCGGGCGTCAGGGCGGTCTTGCCGTTGCGCAGCACCGCGGAGATCCGATCCACCAGGCGTCTCGGGTCACGGTCCGCCATGCCCCGCAGGTAGCGGGACACCACGTCGGACATGTCGCCGCGCGGGCCGGGAGCCGGTACCCGCCAGCCGCCGCGGCCGTCGCGCTCGAGCCACACCTCCAATTTCATTGGACCGGTCATGAATTCGTGCCGGGTGTAGAACGCCGGATCGCGCTCCGGGTGCAATTCCCGCTCGGGCAGTTGCACGTGCCGCATATGCAGGCCGCGGGCGGCATCGGCCGGATGCGGCTGCGCGAGTGCGGGATCCGACAGGGTCAGCACGTAGGCGTGGTACAGGAAATCCCCGCGGATGCCCTGGGCGAGCGGCCGCTTGTCGGTTCCGGCCAGCCACTTCGTGGCCGCGGGGGTGAACATCTCGGGACCCAGTTGTCCGAGCCACTCGTCGAAACCGATCCGGATGTCCCCGGCGTCGCGATGCCGCAGATAGTAAGCGAGCAGCTGCCCCCGATAGTCGTCCCGGTCCGGCTCCCGGTAGGGCCCCTCGGCCGCGTAGGCACTGATCGCGCGCACCTCGAGCGCACCGCCCGGGCCGGGCTCGACCACCCGATATTCCAGATCGTGCGTCCGGTCCCACAGCACCGTCGCGAGTTCCGGGTGGCGATCACCCAATTCGGCGAGCGCGTCGACATGCCCGCCCCGCCCGGCCACCACCACCAGGCGCGGCCGGGGACTGTCGGAGTCCCAGTCCGAGATCCGGGCCACCGACTCGGTGAGTCGCTCCGCGCTGCGGTGCGGGGCGACGGTCGCCACGATCCTGTCGATCACCCGCACCGCGATCGCCCGGACCGCCGCCCGGTCCGGCTCGGGCGATGGCCGCGGGGAATCGTCCGGGACCTCGAGAACCGGTCGCCCCCAACGTGATCCGTCGGTGTCACCGGCAGCGCGAACCACGTCGAAGGCGATCTCGGCCGGTCCGGCCCCGACTCGATCGATGTAGCGCCGCAATGCCTTTCGGCCCGCCTCGGCGGCGACACGTTCGGGTGCGGGGGCGTCGGCCGCGCGTTGCGCCGCGCGCGCGGCCTTCCGAAACGCCTTGTCGTAGGCGTCGGTGTAGGCGCGCTCGGCCGGGCCGACCGGAATGGGCCGGCTCGATGTGCGCAGTACGCGGAATCCCGCTATCTCCAGCTCGTATTGGCGGCTGCGCTCATCGCGCAGCTCCGGGGTGTCGGCGGACGGGTCGAACTCCACGGTGTCCGGCCCGGCCGGAATCCCGTGTGCCCGATCCCATTCGGCGCCGTAGTGGGCCCGGTAGCGCAGCCCGTCCACCGTCGGCGCGACGCCCTCCACATCGAGCAGGGCACGCACCGCCCGCACGCCCGCCCGATACGCGGCGGCTTCCAGCGACTGCTCGTCCACCGCCGAGCCGTACGCGTCCCGCGCGATGCGCAGTGCCGCCGCATGGGCCTCGATGTACTTCAGTATCAACGGATCCCGCACCCCGAACAGCTCCGGATCCGATCGGCGCGTGTTCTCGAAGGCCAGGGCGTGCGCCTCGGCCTGCCGGTCCAGCATGCGCGCGATGTATTCGTCGCGGTAGCGGGTCAACCGCGCGGGAGCTCCGTCCGAGGGGTGCAGATCGGCCTCGACCGCGGCCCGGATCAATTCCGCGCGCATCTGGGCCGGCAGCATGTCGTGGTCGAGTACGACCGTGCGGGTTGCCGGGTCGTAGCCGCCGGGCCCGCGCCGGGCGAATGCGCGGCCCAGTCCCTCGAACACGCGCAGCCGCGGCTCGGTGCTGAAACGCACCTGCACGCCGTGCAATTCGAGCGCCTCGACAGCCCACGTCTCGATCTGCGTGCCGTAGCCCCGGCGGGTCAGCCGGCTCAGCAGCGATGCCGCGTCCCGCCAGGGCGCCGGATGCGCCGGCACCGGCGGCAGATCCCCCGCCTCGTTCCGATTCGATTCGGAGTCGCCTCGCGCGGCCTCGGGGTCCGGGCGCGCGGTTGCCCGCGGCACGCCCGAGTCGTCGACGGCGACCAGGACCAGATCGCGGGGCCGCAACGGGCCGTCGGGCAGCGACTGTCCGGACCGCGCCAGCAGATCGAGCCCGATCCGGTCCGCGAGGCCCGCGGCGATCCGGTCGAACTCGGCGGCCGCCCGCTGATGACGGTGCGCCAGCTCGGCGACCAGCCAGGTGTCGGCGTGCTTGTTGTCACCGACGAAATACAGCCCGCTCCGCTCGAGCCCGACCAGATACGCCGCCCGTTCGGCGATCGTTCCGCGCACATTGAATTCCGGAATCTCGTAGCCGTGCCGGAGCCTCTCGTGCACCCGGTGGAATGCGGTCTCCAGCGCACGCACCCGCCGCTGCGCCGCCGCGTGCGCCCGCACCAGCGCTGCCAGATCTCGTGCGGATTGCGTTGTGGCCGTAATATGTTCGGGCATCTGCGCGTCCTCGGCGGGCCGCTGCGCGGCCTGCCACTGCGTCTCGGCGAAGCCGCGGCCGATCATCTCCAACCGGAAGCGGGGATCGGCCAGCAGTACGCGCAGACCGGCCTCCCGGCCGATCTCGCCGGGCGCCTGCTGCCCGTCGGTGCGCGCGGCGGCGACGGCTTCGTCGTATGCGCCGAGATAGGCCGCCCGCAGCCGCGGGGCGTATTCGGCGGTGTCGCGGCCGGGCCGGGTCAGCGGCGCGATGTCGACACCGGCGTCGCGCAGTTCCCCCAGGAACTCGGTTTCCAGCACGAACGCGCCCGCCTCGACCTGCCGGTGAACGTCCTGATGCTCATCCAGGCTCAGCCCGCGGATACGCTCCGGCAGCACCTCGACCAGTCCGGACGTGACCGCCTCGACGTGCGCCGCCATCCGCGCCACCGCCACGGCCAGCTCGATCTGATCCCGGCCTGCCGGATCGATGACGATCTCCATGGTGCGGCCGTTGAACGAGTCGGCCGGGCCGAGGTGATCCCCGGGCCCGGCGATCCGGACGGACGCACCGACGCCACGCAGGATGACGGTCAGCTTGCGACCGGTTTCGGTGTGTGACAACAACTCCCACACCTGCACCAGGTTCGGGTCCGGCAGTTCGGTGATCCAGTGCTCGGGTTGGTCGTGCTGGTCGTATGCCGCCCAGCGCGCATCCCGCACGACGACGCGCTGCGCGGCCGGTGTGCGGGCGCCCGCCCGATCGCCGTCCCGGCCGCTGGTCCCCGGCGGCGCGGCGGCGGAATCCACGCCCCGCTCCGGGTCCCCGGAATCGAGTTGGAGACCCCGCCGAACGCTGCCGGGCGTCAATCGATGCACGAGCCGGTGCATGACCCCGTGATCCTCCGAGGTCAGCGGTGCCGACCCGTTTTTCAGGAGTACCTCTATGCGTCGGGCCAGTTTTTTCTGGCTCGAATCCGACATGCCGGGCAGGTATGTGGCGAGCACGTCGGTGGGCAACCCGCCCGGACCCGGCGGCGGCATCTGCCAGCCACCGTGGCCGTCACGCTGGAGATGGATGCTGAAGTAGAAGATGCCGTCCAGCCTGATCGGATTCAGGTAGGTCTCCACGACGTCCCGCGCGGGCAGTCCGGTGATCGGCGGCAGCGCGAAGGTACGCATTTTCAGCAGTCTGGCGACATGGGCCGGATGAGTCGGGTCGAGGTCCGGATCGGCCAGGGCCTTGCGGTAACCGATATCCACGAAGTTGGGGGCCAGCTGTGGCTTGCCGCCACGCTGTTCGGAAGAGGAGCGCCTGACGTAGAACGTGTCCTCGCCCAATTGCCGTAGCCAGACATCGAATCCGATCCGAATCCGGCCCTCGGACCGGTACCGGAGATAGTGCGCCAGCATCTGGCCGAGGGACTGCTCGAGGTTGGGCATGCGGTAGATGCCCTCGGCCGTCTGAGCTTCGACCGGCTCGAGCCGCCACCCGTCGTCCGGATCGGGCCGGACCCGCCGGTAGTCGAGCACGTGCGACTCGTCCCACTGGACATCGGCCAGCTCGGGATGCCGCACGGCTAATTCGGCCAGCGCATCGAGGTGTTCACCGGCGGCGGCCACCACGATCAGGCGCGGGCGACGGCCGTCGACGCCGGGTATCCGCGCGATCTGCTCGGTCAGCCGTTCACCGCCGGGGTGCTCGGCCAGTTCCGCGTCGATCAACCTGTCGGCCACTGCGGCGGACTCCGTCGGCACCGGATCCGCTTGCGCGACAGCAGATTCGAGGACCGGCGCGTCCGACTCCTCGTCGCGGCGGGGCACGGACCAGCGCCAGCCCAACCCGTCGCCGTCGGCGCGCACGACATCGAACAGGATCTCGGCGCGTTCCGGGCCCTCCTGATCGATGTGACGGCGCAGCGCGGCGCGGCCCGCCGCGTAGGCCACCCGCTCCGGCGGGGGTGCGTCGGCCGACCGCCGCGCTGCCCGCTCGGCCTTGCGGTATGCCTTGTCGTAGGCATCACGATAGGCCCGTTCGGCCGGACCGACGGGAACCCGCCGGCCGGTTTCGCGCAACGTGTCCAGCTGCTCGATCTCGAAGGCGTACTCGCGGCTGAGATGATCGCGCCGTTGCGGGGTGTCCGCGGGCGGGCGGGCGTCGACGGGGTCGTCGGTAGCCATGATGCCGTGCGCCCGATCCCATTCGGCGGCGTAACTCTGCGCGTAGTACGGCCGGGGGCCGCCCGCCCGCTGGCCGGTCTCGCCCAGGCGAGCACGCACCGCTCGCACACCGGCGCGATGGGCGGCAGCGGCCTGCGCCGACCGTGTCACATGACTGAGGTCGTACTCCCGCATGGCGATCCGCAGCGCGCGGGTGTACGCCTGGTAGTAGGCCTGCTCCAGCGGCCCGTATTCGACGGCGACTTCGGCACGCACCGAACGGATCCGGTTGTTCAGGAAGACCGTGGCCTGACGCCGGGCACGATCGTAGGTCAGGGCGAGCGCCTCGGACTCACGGTCCAGCATGCGCCGGACGAAGTCCTCGCGCGAGAGGGTCAACCGCTCCGGCGGCTCGCCGGGGCCTGGCAACAACTCGATGAACGCCGCCGCCCGGACGAGTTCCTGGGAGCGGGCGTGCCGGGACGTTCCGTGATCGAGGACCACGGTCCGCGTCGCGGGATCGTAACCGATTGTCCCGGGGTCGGATTCGGTACTGAACCGCACTCCGATCCCGTGCCGCCGCAGGACGGCCCGCGCCCAGGAGGAGATGTCCCACGACCACCCGGTGTCCGTCCAGCTCCGGATTTCCTCCCCGTCCTTCTCGATGTCGGACCGATCCGGCGCGACCTGCGAATCATCCTGCGTCCCAAGAAGTGCGCCGTCATTCGGCGACGGTTCCGGCGCGTCGGCCGACTCGTCCGGCCGGGCCGCCCGATCCACCCGGACCACGCCGGACTCGTCGACGACCACGCGTCGGCGGCCACTCGCCGACGCCACGGCGTCTCCCGTGGGCGCCGCCGAGTCCTGCTCGACCTGGTGCTCGATCGCGTCACTCAGCCGGTCCAGCTGGGCACGAACCTGCGCCTGCCGCTCGATCAGATCACCGAGCAGCCACAGATCGGCCCGGATGTGCGCCGCGGCATGGACCACAGGTTCGGCCGCGGCCGAGATCTCGGCCCTGCCACGGATCTTCGCACCGACCCGGGCTCGCGCGGCCCGCGCGAGCGCGTCCTGGAGCTGCCCGGCTCGGGTGGCGGGGACCGCCGCATCGGGGATGTGCAGCGCCGCCCGCAATCGCGCGTAGGCGCGGGTGAGCGCCGCCTCCAGGTATTGCGAACCGCGGTCCGCAGCGGCCCGCTCGCGCACGAGTTCGGCGAGGCGCCGCGCGGATTCCGTTGTGGCCGGGGCATGTTCGGGCAACGCCGTCGCGTCGGGCAGCCCAGCGGCCGCGGCCCACTCCCGCCCTGCCGCCTCGATCGCTTCCGTCGGCGCGAACTCCGGTTCCGCCAGCAGCGCGGCCACGCCCGCCGCGCGGCCGATCTCACGCAGGCGCGCCTCGGGCAGCTCCGGTTCCGCCTGCCGGGCCGCGTCGACGGCGGCATCGTGAGCGGCCAGGTACCGCGCTCGCAGCGCCGCATTGTGCACGCGGTCGATGTAGTCCTGGTGCGCGAGCGAATCGACGTCGTATCCGGCTCGGGCCAGTTCGCGGTAGAACTCGGCCTCGCGGCCGAACGCGACCGCCGCCACCCGCACATGCGCGCCGATGTGAGTTGCCTTGTCCAACAATCGGATTCGCGCCGGATTCACTTCGACCGCCCCGGAAACGACCGCCTCCGTCCACGCAGCGGCCCGCACCACCGCCGCGGCCTGCGCAGGCTGGCTGCGCTCGCTGGTGTCGACGCCGATGTCCATGGTGCGGCCCGCGAAGGAGTCGCCCGCGCCCGGGCTGCTACCGCCGTCACGGAATCGAACCGACGCTCCCGCGGCACGCAGGATGTCGGCGGCCCATTGGCCGGTATCGGTGTGCGCCAGCACTTCCCACACCGGGATCGCATCGGGGTCGGGTGGCAGCAACAGCCAGTCGTCGGGTGTGGCCGCACCGCCGTACGCCAGGTTCCGCAGCGAATCCAGCGCCTGGCGCACTTGCTCGGACGTGCGGGACGCGCCATCGGCCGGTTCGCCGTCGCGGGCCTGCGGCGGGTCGGCCGCCACGTCCACACCCCAGGTTCCGTCGCCGGAGTCGGAGTCGGGGCCCCGAACCGGCTCGTCCGGCGCGCCGACGCCATCCGGCCCGGACAGGTCCAGGCCCAGTGCCTGTGCCTCGGCGCGCAATCTCTCCTGCGCCGACACCGCCTCCCAGTAGTCGTTGGTGGTCTTGACCACGGCCTGCGTGATCGGGCCGTTGACCGCAACCTGCTCGCGCAGCTCCCGGTGACGCTCGACGTCGCCGGCCTCGCGCGCCGCCTTGACCTCGGCCCGCAGCCGCTCCCAGTCGGCGCCAACCTCCCGCACGGCCGCGCGGGCCAGGTCGTTGCCGGTCAGCGTGGGGTCCACGCCGATCGCCCGGCTGACCAGACGCAACAGGTCGTGCGCGGTGCGCTCGGCGTCCTGGGCCGCGGCGAGCTGCTGTTCATAGGCCGACAGCGGCACGGCCGATACCGCGGCCCGCGGCTCGCCGGACTGCTCGGCCGTCCGCACCACGGTGGCCCGCACCCGGACCTGCCCGTCCTGCTCGTGCACCGCGTCCACCCGGACGCGCAGCCCGCGGCCCAGCAGCAGCCTGGGCGAATCCAGCCGCCCGGTCCGAGACAGGTCCGCGCCGCCGACGAACAGCGCCGGTGTGCCCTCCGGAACCGTGAGCTCGAGGTGGTAGTTCGACTCCGGGCGGACCGACACCCTCCCCAGGAAGCCCTGCAGGTATCCGGGCACCTCGTGCACGGATCCCGTTGCGGCCGAACCGAAAAGCCCGTGTTCGCCCTCGAAGCTGATCAGCGCCCGGTGCGGCAGTGGGGCTCGCGCCAGCACCTCGTCCAGCACGGCGGCCGCCTCGGGCGACAGCCCGGCGCCTCTGCCCGCCAGGAACTCACCCAGCACCCGGCGCTCGTCGGCGGTCAACCCGTCCAGCACCGGGCCCCACACCCGATGACTGAAGCGCAGCCGCTCCGCGACCGGCCCCGAAGACCGCGGCTCGATCGCCTGCGGGGCGCCGCCACCCGGCGGCCGGGTACCGGATTGCACTGGGGACGAACCGGATTCGGGTCCCTCGTCGCCGCCGCCCTCGGCAAGCCCGGCGGCGGCCTCGGCGGCCGACAGCTCCGCGTCACGCGACTTCGCCTGCCGCAGTTCCCCGGCCAGCTCGGTGACCCGGGCATCGGCGCGATGATATGCCCGCACGGCGTCTTCCAGCCGCGACACCCGCTCGGCGTATTCGAGCCCCTCGGCCGCGGGCAACGTGCGCGCCCGCAACTCCTCGAATACGCGCCGCCGCACGGGTTCCTGTTTCAGGTCGTCGTGCAGCACCTCCTCTACAGTTACCCGGACGCCTTCCAGGCGCGCGATCATGTCGGACCTGGCGGCCTCGCGGTCTCGGATGAAGCGGCCCACTTCGTCTGTCAGCCAAGTGATCTCGGCACGCCGGGCGGCCGGGGCGCGCACCGCGTCGCCCGGTTCGGCGGCGGCGCGGCCCGCGGGCACCCGCTCGGACAGATCGGCGGCCAGGGCATCGAGGCGGTGGAATTCCTCGGCGGCATTGTGCAGCGCGGTCACGCGAGCCTGGTACGCATCGGTCTCGGGGCCGACGACGCGCTGGCGGTTACGGGCCTCGGCCAGCAGATCTTCCAGCGCCATAGGGCGTTTCATGTCGTCCGACAGCAGTTCGGCGATATCGACCGGCAGGCCCTTCGCCCGGTTCAGAACCTCCTGCCGGGCCTTGGTCCGCTGCCTGTCGGCCTGCGCCCAATCCAGCAGCGCCCGCTCCCGCGCGGCCTCCCGCTCCGCACGAGCCGCCTCGGCCGGATCGGTGAACGCGTCCAATTGTCGCGTCACTTGCGCGTGCAACTGCTCGGTGAGACCGTCCGCGGCCGACGCGCCGACGTAATGCAACAGCGCGGCCCACCGCTCGCGCTCCTCCGGAGTGTTCGCGGCGGTGTAGTTCTCGACCGTGCCGGCGCGGATCGCCAGTGCCAGAGCGGGATCCGCGTCCAACGCGGGTATCGGTCCGTCGCCGAGCAACACCTGGATCGCCAGCGCGCGCAGGGCCTCGACCGGATCCTGCGGCAACGCCGGAAAACGTTCGCGCAGACCGGTTTCGGCGAGTATCCGGGCGGCACGCCGGGCCGCGGGCGGCAGCCAGTCCTGCTCGTCCGACTGCGGTTCCACCGCGTAGGGCAACGCCGCCACCGGCAGCGTGCGGTCGCTGAGCAGCGGAATCCGCCTTCCGGTGAACGGGAAGGTTCGCCGCCGCAACGGGCGTTCGGCGGGAAGGTCCTCCGGGTAGAACAGCCGGCCGCGCCGACGCACGAGCTGACCGCTCAATCGGCGGCGGTTGGTGTCCCAGTCGTGGCCCAGACTCTCGGCGTGCTGGTCTGCCTCATGCCAGGTGGCGTTGGGGTGCGTGCGTAGGTAATTCGCCTCGGCATGGGCGTCCTCGAGCAGCAGCAGATCCTCCGGGTAGGGCCGGGTTCTACCGTCGAGGTCGCCGATCCCGGTCAGCCGCAACCACGCATCCGCCACATGCGGCAGCCGGTCGTAGGGCTTCTCGATCAGCCTGCCCTCGGGGCTCGCGGGATCCTGCACCCGCATCTTGTTGATCATCAGGTGCCGCTTGATCAGCAGGATCTCGGCGGCGAGCTGCGCACGCGAGATGGCCGTACCGTCCGGGCGGCGCACGAAACCGAGCAGATCGGCGTAGACCGAACCGCCGTCGCCGCTGCGCAGCAGTGGGTCGCGCGGCGCGGTCAGCTGGTCCACGATCCGCTGCACATCCGAATCCGCTGTGTCGTCGGCGAACCCGCCGATGACACGATCCGCCCAGGCCTGCACCTGCGCCCAGCGAGCAACGTCACGCTCCCAGAACCGCGCCCCCACCGGGTCGAGCTCGCTGTGCGGTCCGTGCTCGGCCTCGGTCCAGCTCACATGCGGCGGTTGCAGATCCAGCCGCGGCGCCTTCCAGCCCTTGTAGCCCCGGTAGCTGCGGACGATCGGGATCTTGCGCAGGATCGGGTGATCCGGGTCGAACGCCCCGTCCGGCAGCCAATACCGATTGCGCCGACGGCTACCGAGTTCCGGATTCTTGTGGAAGTGCTTGATGATCCAGGGCAGCTTGCGCACGCCCTCGCCGATCTGGATCCACCGCTTGCCGACGTTGTAGAGCGCGTCGTGCAGGGGCAGATCGTGGTGCTCCTCCTCGTTCCAGCCGGGCGGCGGCTCTATTCCGGGCCCCGGCCCCTGCAACCAGAAGGCCTCGGCGCGACCGTCCGGGCTCAGGCTCTCCAATTCTTCGTAGCTCATCTGCGGCCAGTAGCCGTAGATCTCGTGGATCAGCCACGGCTCCACCATGTTCTGGAATGGTTCGACGGCGACCGCGCCGCTGAACCCGTCGGGCATCTTCTCGTCGTACTGGCGCGCGCGCAGGCCCGGGCGGTCCTCGCCGCCGAACGGAGCCCAGCCCTTGGGCGGCAGTCGCCAGCCGTCCATACTCGGTTGCCAGATCTTGTTCAGTTTGGTGCCGGGCTTGATCCTCGGCTGGTACGCGCGAAAGCCGCGGGCCTCCCCCTCGCGAGTGCTGTGCCATGCGCCCGCGGCATCCCGCCAGCGCGCCAGGGTGCGGGGCGGCGACGGGTGGCGGGTCAGCATCTCCAATTCGGCCGCGGCCCGATCATGCTCCGGCCGACGCCACCGGGTCTCCGAGCCGGTCGGAATGCCGGTGGCTTCGTTGATGATTCGCCGCCAGGCGACGGGATCGGTCACCGGCATGGCCCGGCGGTCCGGATTCCGCGGGCCCATCGTGTCGCGCAGCACCTGGGGCGAGGCGAGGCGGGTGGTCGTGGTCCGGAGTTCGGCATCGGCGACTACCCGCAGGTAGTCGACCTCGGTACCCGGCCGCTCCAGTAACCGGGCCAGGTAGTGGTGGTGGGCCAGCATATCGGCCAGAACGGTGTCGTGCGCGGCGCCGTCGAGGCTGCCCTGCTCCGCGCGACCGGTGACGACGATAATCCGGCCGCCGCGGAAAACGCCGCTCGCGTCGAGCACGCCCCGGTCGACCCACACGTTGGCGCTGACGCGCCACAGCCGTTCGCCCTTTTCGTCCGGCGCGACGTCGACCGCCAGCCAATGCGCTCGCACCGCATCACGCCACGCGCCGGAGGCGGAGGCGCGCTGATCATTGAGCCGGTCGATCTCGGCATCGGCCCGGGCCACCGCCTCCCGCGCCCGCTCGAGCTCCCGCGACCGCTGCGGGTCGTCGGCGGCGGGATCGCCATTGCGCCGCGCCTCGATCCGACGGGCCTCCAGCTCGTCGAGTGACCGGCGTAGCGGCTTGGCGGCATCGACTGCGGCCTTGTGCCGATCGGCGAGCTTGCCCTGCAGGCCATCGGCCGCTTCGATCTGCGCCGGATCGTATGCGGCGCCGTGGCGCACCAGTTCGGCGATATCCTCGTCGATCTGCTGGATCTGGTCGGTCAGCTCGTAGTAGTTGTTCGCGGCCTCGCCCAGCTTGGCGACCGGATCCCTGCGCTGGGCCAGTTCGGCGGGGCCGAGGTCCTCGCGCTCGCCTGGCGAAACATAGTCCAGCCCTTGGTATTCGGGGGTGTATCCGGTCGTCTCGCCGCCCAGCCGGCGCACCGTCTCCGCCCAAGCGCCCCGCGAGATGTTGGCGCCGGGAAACTTTTCGGCCCTGCCCTCCAGCTTGTTTCGCCAGCGCTCCTGGTCGGCAACCTTCGCCGTGCGCCGGCGGACCAGCCGATTGAGCTTGCGCTGGGCTGATTCGGGGGTGAGTGTGGCGGTCGCCTCCGCCGGTTCCTCGACTGGGGCGTCCGGAGCGTCGGGAGGTCCCAGAGCCGATGTTTCGGCAGTCCGCGTCGCCCCCTGCGTGCGGGCCGGCTCCGTGGCGAGTTCGGCGGGATCGCCTTCCGGTTCCCGCAATTCGCGGATCCACACCCGGCCCCGCGCATCCACGCGCACCTGCTGGAAGACGAACTCGCCGGTGCCCACCAGCAGTCGCCGAGTAGCCGGGTCCAGGATGTGATCCGGATGCGCCGCCGGCGACACCGCGATCAACCGGTTGGCGCCGTCCGCCGCGGTGATCAGCCGGGCCACCTCCTGCCCGGGGTGTGCCGGGCGCCCGTCCCGGCCGATCGGCACACCCCCTTGCGCGGCAAGTACATTCCGTGCGGCCAGCACCGCGGTGTCGGCGGCCTTCAGGTCCCGTGGCCGGACATAGGTGTTGTCATGGGTGGCCAGATTCAACAACAGGCTGTCACCGGAGTCCTGAGCCCACAGCGCCTCGTCCGCCAGGCGGTTGCGTTCGGCCGCCAGTCCCGGCCGGTCGGCGAGCGGCACATCGTCGGTCCGGTTCCAGGCTTCGTCGGCGCGGGCGCGGTATTCGGCAACCGTCGCCCGCACGGCGGTTTCGAGCTCATGTGGACTCAGCTGCCAGGCCGTCTCGATGCCCAACGCCTCTGCGCGGCGCACCAACTCGGCGTAGTTCTTGTCCGCCGCACTGGTCAGCCGGCGGATGTCGTAGGCGAGCTGGCGCAGGTTCCGCCGGAACTTGCCCTTCTCCGGCACGAACCGCCGTTCCTCGCCCTGCGGGGTCCAGTCACCGGGCCGTGCGGCGGGGCCGAGCCGCTCGACCGGCTCCGCCGGCGGACGGTGCTCACCGACCCAGATACGGCCGTGCTCGTCGATCTGAACGCGGTAGTACACCGCGTCGTCGAAACCTTGCGCGGCCAGTCGCCGGCGCCGCAGGGCGGGCAGATGCCTCTCGGGATCGTCGGTCGCGCCGACGCCGACGTACCGGCCGCGTCCGCCCGCCGCACCCGCGACGGTGAGGGCGTGCCCGTTGCCATGGCGCACATGGGTATTCGTGGTGCCGATGACTCGCGGAGTTCTGTCGGACAGGCCGGTCCGGTGATACAGGACCTCGTGTTCGGCGGCGGCCTGCGCCTCCGCACGGCGCATCGACTCGTTGGCCGCAGCCACCCGGTACCGGTCGAGTTCCGCGAGCACCGGTGCGCCCTGCTCCCGGGCGGCCGCTGTGCGCCGGCCGATCGCCACCCGCAACCGCCGCTCCACCTCGGCATCGCTGCGGCCCGCCGGATCGATGCCGTATTCGGCCGCCAATTCGCGCAGGCGGGCGGTAGCGAGCTCCCGACCAGCCGCTGCGCGCCGACCGATGGCCGCGCGAACCTCCCGCTCCACTTCGGCATCGCTCCGGTCCACCGGATCGATGCCGTACTCTTCCGCCAGTTCGTGCAGCCGCTCGTTGCTGATCCGAGCTGTGCCCCCCTGCAGGAGATCGGCGCCGTGCAGGCTCTGGCGACGCATGCCGGACAGTTCCCTGACCGCCTTCAGGCCCTGCTCCTCGACCGCGCCGATCCGATCGCGGATCGCCTGCTCGACCGTATGGTCGTTGACCGTCACTCCCAGGCCCCGCGCCCGCCGTTCGAGCCCCGGCAACGGCACGCTGTCCGGCTCGGAAGCCAGCGCGCGCAGCTGCGGTAC
>NZ_BDBQ01000125.1 GCF_001613065.1 Nocardia miyunensis NBRC 108239 | reverse complement strand
GGCCTCGCGCGGGCTCCGTCCCGACGCCTCCACCGAGCATCGCGCGGCGACCGGCCGGGCCCGGCCGATGCCCGACCTGTTCGTCACGCCCGCACGGCACCCGGACGGCAGCAATACCTGTGCCGACGACTCGGTAGCGGTTCTGGTCGACGAGTTCGGGGTCGAGGCCGCCGAGAAGTTCACCGACACCACCCCGACGTCCGGGCGCACGGGTGCCGAACTCGAGGAACACGCCGGCGGCCGCCTGCGCCGCGTCGACTCCCGCGACGAGCTCGCCCGCCGACTGCTGGACTCCGACGACGACGCGGCCGTGGCGGTCGTCGTCGACCACTACGCCACCGCCGACGCCGACGGAATCGGTGCACACGCCTACGTCCTCGCTGTCCGCGACGGCATCGTCCAGGTCCGGGATTCCACCGAAAATGGCTGGCGCCCATACATATTCGGCGAGACCGACACCGGCGTCGCGAAACGGTCCGCGATCGTGTTCCAGAACAGCGGTGGCAGACTCGTACCCGAACAGCCCCTGGCCGAGCACCCGAGCGATCCCGACGCGCTCCCGGAATACGGCATCGGCCGCACCCCGAAACACGGCGACGACGACCCCGGTGACGGATCCCCTGGTCCGGATCGGCAGCAGCCATCCCGCCGAGCAAGCAGCCCTGGCGGCACGACGGCAGATGAGCCGATCGGACAGGACGATGTTCTCGTCCCGGCCCTGTCGCACACCGCCGTTCTCGAAGCGGCGGCACTCCGGATATCCGCGCGCGTCACTCATGCCGACGGATTCCGCGACTCGCAGCTTGGCGCCGCAGTCGCGCACGGCATCGCCGACGCCGTCGAGCAGCTGGCCGCCCACGCGGCGACGGCGCCGATCCACCGCATCGAAATCTCGCGGACCCCGGCCCACGAGCCCTTCCGGGTGGAATGGAATCACGCCGAGCATCGAATCGAGCGGATCGTCATCGATGCGCAGACCCTCTCGAACGAGACCTGGCTGCGCAATCACATCGGAAAATCCTTCGGGCCGAGACAATCCCGGACCGCCGACACCCGGCAGCTCGCACGCCTGCTGATCCTCGGCGCGGTGGCCGACCGGCTCGATGAGGTGAGCTTGGGCGCCGTCCGGCTGCTCCCCGACGGCACTACTCCCACCCCGGGCGCCAAGGCGCTGCGACGCGCATTCGCCCAGGTGATCAGCAACCCGGACGGCAGCGAGCCGCAGGACCGGGCGATCGTCGATCGGCTGCATCGGCTCGTCGCCGACCCCTGGGCAGCGGCGGCGCCGCTGCAGGTCGCGGCGATGCTGTCGACGTATTACGGAGTAGGCTTCCCGAGCCTCGAGGAGGTGCCGAGCGAGGAGATCGTGCGTGAGTACGCCCGCGCCATCCACGACGCCGCATCGGTGAGCAGAACGGCCCTGCCGAAGATCGTCAGCCACGACAACCTGGCGCCGAATATGCTCGGCCAAACGATCGCGGCCCGCCACACCACGACGGTACTGCTCAACGGCACCTACGCGACGGACCCGCAATCAGCGCAGACCATGGCACAGCACGGTGTCGTCTCCGGCGAGATCCCCGTATGGGCGCTGCACCGGTTCGAGTACTACGTCACCCTGTACGGGCTGGGCAATGCGCTGGTCGCGGCGCACGAGGGCCGGGCGCTCGCGCAGGCGGAACCCGTTCTGCGGCAATACTTCCGAGAATCGGTCGCGAGCCTGCGCGAGGCCGACGATTTTCCCGAGGACGATTTCCGCGCCTGGCTGCGCAGCCAGTTGCTGCCCGCCGCGCTGGACGACGCGGGCAATCTCGTTCCGGAGACGGCGCTGCCACACGCCTTCGCCGCGGTTGCCCGGGACCACGGCCGGCACGCGTCCGCCGCGGAGCGGGTGCTGGCGGATCTCGCTCGCAACCCCGCGGCCGCCGAGCCCGGCACGGCCCGGCGGGGCGTCGAAGCCCTGCAAGAGCTCCACATCTACCGAGTGGGCACCGTCCACCTCCTCGAGCAGGTCATCGGCACGCCCGAGACGGTGGCCCCGGCCCTGTACGCGCGCAACTTCCGCGCACCGGGTGAGGAAACCGGAATCGTCATGTCGGACGCGATCGCCGAGGCACTGGTGCACCGGGCCCTGGCCGAATCGTCCGTCGCCGGTGCGGGCCAGTCCAGCCGGGCCCTCGTCGTGGGCGCCGAGGAGTCGCCGTTCATCGTTCTCATCCCCGGTCCGACAACGGACGACCTCGACCTGAGCCTCGGGAAGCAGACCGAGATTCTCACCTATTTCGGGCAGAACCACATCGGGAACATCACCGAACTGCTGGCCTCCGTCCACGGCGTCGAGTTGCCCGATGGGCGGGTCATCGGTCCCGAGCGGCCGATCCTGATCATGCGGCGGGTGTCCGATCCTCCGCTGACCGCCATCCCGGGCGGCATCGAACGGCATCGTGACACCGTCATCGCGGCCTTGAAACAATTCCACCGGACCACAGGCGACTTGCCGGACAGCGAATTCCGGCGACGGTTCATCCCCCCGGGGGTTCCCGACGGCGATACCGGCGCGCTGCTCCGGTACCTGATCAACCGAAAGCGGGAGCACCTGCGTCAGGCCTATCGTGATGGTTTCGAGCCCGTCTTCCGGGCCCTGGGCTTCACCGACGACCCTTTCGCCGAACTGGAGCGCAAGTCGTGGAACATGCCCAAGCCCTTCGCGAAGTTCGTGTGGGTGCACGGTGACCCGCACCCGGGCAATTTCCACGTGGCCGAGAACGACGATGCGGTGAATACCAAGATCACCCTTATCGACCTGGAGGGAGCCTTCGTCGGCGACGAGGATTACGACTTGGCTTTCCTCGAGCGCATGACCGAGCCCGGTTATGCGCCACGGGAGGGGGTGAACAACGTCGATGTCTGGCTCGAGCTCCTGCAACTCGAGCGCGTCATCAATGTGGTCCTGCGCCAGGCGCCGCCGGTGGCGGCGGGGGAAATAACGTTCGAGGAATCCCGGCTCAACGCCGTGGGATTCCAACGCGCCCTGCGGGCCACGCACTCGGGCCTGCTGAACGATCCCGAATGGTCACAGACCGAATTCATCGACAGCATCATGCGCCTCGGAGTCGGCGAATCGCTGCTGCCCGACGCATCCGGGCCGGCGGCGACCGGCCCCAGTGATCGGCCACACCCCGGACGCGGCCTGCCGTCACCGGACGACCTGCCGCTCACCACACACGAACGCAGGCTCGTCCACAGCGCGCTCGCCCGGCTGCCGGAACATCTGGGCGCCGGCGCCGACCTGCTGTCACTGTTCTCCGAGGTGCCGCGCGACGGCGCGGTCGTCGCACGCTCGCGTGACCGGGCTACTCGCAACGGCCGCTGGTGGCAGGGCCTTTCCGCCGATGAGCAGGCGGCCGTGGTCAAGGCGTACCCGCATCACATCGGCAATGCCGACGGCGTCGATTACACCTCGAGGGATATCGCCAACCGGCTGTTCCTCGAACGAGTGCTGGACGACCAACTCGCCGAGCGCTGGCGGCTGCCCGTGTTCACCGAGACGGCGCGTGCGGGCATCCGCGCGGTCCGGGATCAGCTGCGCGAAGTGCAGTCCGCTGCCCGGCAGCTGCCCGGATCGCCGCCGGTGCAGCTGATCGCCTGGGAGCCTGCCCGATACGGCGACAACGGCAGGCTGTCGGTGTCGATCGGCAATGCCGACACCGCGTCGAACGTCACCCGTCACATCGGCGGCAACGGCACCACGCAGACGTCGCTGTTGTACCGAAGCAGGTTCGCGCACAATCAGTTCGCCGAGACCGCGCGCAAGGCCCCCGACGATACGGTCGCGGCGATCATCGACATCTCGTACCATCATCCGGTTCACCGGGGCGAGGCTCGCCGTTCCGATTTCGCCCGGGTGGGCGGCTACGTGGTCGCGCGAGATATCGCCGCCTACAACGCAACTCGCGCACTGCGGGCCGCACGTCCCGACGGTGTCCCCCCGCCACGACTGCGCACCGTCGCCGGGCACAGCTACGGGTCGGTCACGCTGTGTCACGCCGGCGCCGGCGGGCGGCTGGCCGGTGAGATGGATCAGGTGATCATCACCGGCTCGCCGGGGCTGCCGATACCTGCCCGGGAGTTCGGCATCGGCCCCAACGTCTATGCCGGAATCGCGCCGGGGGATGTGATCGCCCAGCTCGGCAGCCTCACCCCGGGTCGGCGCGCTCGGCGCGGTCGGCGCGGCCGGCTGTTCGTCAAGGGCCTGGGCCTGCATCCCGCGCTCGACACCGGCGTCATCCACTTCGACGCCGCGATGCCGGAGTTCACCGGCAACGCGGCGACGCACCAGGGCTACTACTCCTACACCGATGACGAGCAGCGGACGCCGACCACCGCGCTGGACAACATCACCTGGATCACCGCTGGTCGGCCGGACCTGGTCGAGCACATCGAACCGCGACCACCGGTGGGTACGCCCACTGTCCTGCAGGCCGTGGCCGCCGAGTTCCTGGCCGGGCGCGGCAATCGGTCCGGGCTCGAATCGCAGAACGACATCCAGAGCGCGCGCAACCGCGAGGTTCTCCGCCGGCTGCTGCGGGGCGTGGCGACCACTCCTCACAGCATGGCCGATATCCCCGGCAAGGTGTTCAGCGAGGTGTCCCTGACAAGCGCCGAAGCCGACACGCTCGCGACCGCACGGGCAGCGGCCGAGGAACTCCACCGGGTGTTGAAACCCGGTGGCACACTTCACGTCACCACCGACACCGAGGACTCCGGCGAGCGGCGACAGCACATCGCGGACAATCTCCGCCGGGCGGGATTCGAGGACATCACGGTCGATGTCCATGAGATCCGAGCGACCAAGCTGGTCAACCACTGTGTGCCACAATCCGTCGGCGACCTCAGAGCACACCAGGGCGACGTGGCAGATCCGTTCGTCCTCGACTCGGCCCGGGTCGACGGAGTGTCCTGGAAAGAACTGCGACAGCGGAACACCTTCCGCGGCGAGACACCCGAACAGTTCCACACCGACAGCGGGTCCACCGGGCAGGGCAAGCTGATCGAAGGCATGATCGCCCAGGCCGAAGGCAGCCCCGCGGGTACGAAGGTCACCGCGCTGGTGTTCGAAGAACGCGTCACCACCGACGAACACGGCAACACACGGCGCGCCATCGACGAACACGGCGTCGGCGGACACGCTTACACCCTCACCTACATCGGCAAGAACACTTCCGGACAACCACAGTTCGAGATCAACGGCCACACCGTCACCTACCTCGGCATCGAGGACGGACTCGAATGGTTCCGCGCCGAGACCGGTCAAAAGGTGTCACTCGCCGAACTCACGGACAGCACACGCGCGGAGACCGGCGCACTCTGGGCGATCACCTACCGCCGCACCCCTGACATGGCACGGGGCGAACGGGTGCGGAACCTCGGCGATCCGACACCGCCACCCGACGACCTCCGGTTCGGCGCGAGCCCCCGCTCAGACCGCGACACCAGCGCCGATGCGAGCCAAGGGCCCTCGGCACAGGGACCACCGGCGGCCGGCGACGGCTCCGACCCGAACTCACGCACCGCACTCGACGCGGCACACGCCGGCGCATCCGCGAGGCCGACGCCGTGGCAAGCCAAGCAAGGTCAGCTACCGACCGGTGGGACGACGCCATGGAACGCCCCCAGGCACATGTTGAACAACCCTGGGGTCGTCTTCGCCAACGACCCGAGAGTCGGTCCCGACGCGCAAGCCAACCCGCCCGAAGAGCCTGGCACACCACCCCCCGCTGCCGTCCCCGTTCCGGGCGCCGAGAATACCGCGCTGAAGCCCGCCGAGCCGGGGTGGCGGGTGCGCCGGATACCACGCGAGGCCGAGCTCGGAAGCTATCTATACAACAAGCCGGGGGCCAGGACTGCGAATCCGCCTCGCGCGGGCGAACGCGACGGCGGCACAAAAGCTTCCGGCCCCATAGAGCTGTCGCAGCTCGAAGAGCATGTCATCCGGATGGTGGGGTACGGAAGGTCCAACAAGGCCATCGGCAATGTGATCGGGCAACGCCGGGTGCGGCCGCTGCTTCGCACGCTGTATGGCAAGTTCGGCGTCAGCAGGAAGATCGGCCTGGCGCAGGCGGCGTGGCGCCAGGGATTCCTCGACGGCACACGCTCGGATTCGGAGTTCGAGCGGGATATCAAGCAGGCGATCGGCGCCGAATTGTTCGACACCTACGGGATAGAGGTGCTGGGGCTGGACAAGAAGGGGATCACCTTCGAGACGGCTCTTGCCATAAAATATGCGATCGTCGACGAAATAGACGAAGTACTGGGGCTGAGCAGATTGGAGGTGTCCAACGATACCCGCCTTTCCGTCCGGAAAGCGATCATCGACGAGCTCCCCGATGGCCTGCCGATTCGTTTCGACGCACTGGTGGTCGCGCCACTGCAAGAAGGCGTTTCTGCCTGCGTTACAAATTCGAGCAATAGGCCCGAGCGCTTCATGTTCCTCAATGAGAGATACTTCGCCAATACCGAGTATTTCAAATATTTGACCGACCTCGATGCCGAAGCGCCCGCCGGAGAGCAGCCATGGTCGGTGTCACAAACTGGAATTCCGGCTTATGACATCGTGCGACATGAGATGGGCCACCTCCGGGACCCGGGGATCCGGATGCCCGCCATCAGCGAAAGACTGCAAGCCGCCATTCAAGAATTCGGCGAATCGCCGGATCCCGATAATTTCGGCAATATGTACGAGCGACTCGCCGAATTGCGCCGCACCGGCGAATTGCCCTCCGATACCCGATTCAACAGAAAGGCGGACTACACCGATAATTCACATGCAAGAGCCTTCTTTTATTTGGTGACATATTTCGACGCATTGCGGGAACTGTACCCTCCATTTGCTGATACTCGATTCGACGACTGGCTGGAACGACTTGTCAGATACAGCCGCGCCTGGAAGAATCGGGGGGGTACGGATAACCTGTACCGAGCCTTCAATATGTGGCTGACAGATTTCATCGGATATACGAGTGGATTCAAAGCATGGGTAATACTGCACAAAGTTCCGGAGATCGAGGTTGAGGTCGACGGAAAGATCGAGAAGAAAGTCGATGGAAAGAAACTCTTCGAAATATGGCAAGAGTATCTCGATGCGGAAAGCCTGCGCCGGATAATATCAGGGGAAGCATTTCAGACGGTAGGCCCGGCTGAGCCCGTGCTGGGCGATCTGGCGGTTTTCAACGTGGTGGAGGCATTGGCCGAGGGGAACCAAGCCCTCGGAGACAGCGATCCTGGCGATTTCACCCATCCGGCTTATGCGCTTCAAGCCTTTTTCCGGGGTATCCCGGTCGTGCAGGTGTGGCGGGAGGCCGCCGATCGTGGCATTGTCGCGATCAGCCGGGCGAGCAACCTCGGATCGATCCCGGCGACGTCCGGTTTCCGGGCAAGCATTGCGCTGAACGGTTCGTCGAGTGTGTTCCTTCGGAAGTTCCGGCACATGGATGCCGAAGCCCGATGGGAAAACACACCACCATCACTGAGATACATCGACCAGGACGGTCAGCGGCGTTCCGCATGGGATGAGATGGCGCGGTTGGTGAGTGAACAGCGAGCCCACCTGCTGAGCGCCGACCACGACAGCCACGCGGCAGGCGACGGCGAGTTCTCCGAATGGGACGGCGACCACCCCGATGAACTGGACCAGCGGATCCAGCGGATGTGCGAGTTGGTTCGGCAGCGAACAGCACTCCTCCAGGAAATCCGCGGCACACTCGTAGCAGACGGTGGTTTCGCCGCAAGACTGGGCCTTGCCGAGTGGGCCGCCGCCGGCGCCGCTCCGGCAGATCTGAACCTGGTCGCAGTGCGCGCGCGGGCAATGGGCGCGCTGGCCCGGCACGACCTCGCCGGCCGCGAGCGCAACCGACTGTCGGCGCTGCTGGAGCTCATCGACGGGGTGATGCCACGGTGCGCGGTCCTCGACGCCGATTTGAAGCAGGCGCGTGCGGCAGCGGAGGAACTGGCCGCCAGCACAGTTGCCGCGATCGCGGACGGGTACCCGGTGGGCTCGACCGCACGGTTCGTCGGCGGCGGCCATATCGAACTGTTCACGCCGCACAGCCGGCCGACCGGCCTGGGAGACCTGCTGCGAGACGTGCAGCAATGTGGCATACCGGTGATCACACGGCGGGTACGGGTCGACCCGGCCGGTCGGATATTGATCGAGGATGTACCGGAAACGGTGCGCGCATCGAGCGCGCAACGCGTGGACCGCTGGTGGCAGTTGTCCGCCCCGATCGACGAACGCGCCAGCCGGATGCGCGCGGCGAACGAACCCGGTGAGCGGTCCGAAGCCACGCAGCAGAGCCCATGGCAACGCGCCACCTCGATGACCGAACACCCTGCGGACCGTCCGGACTGGGGCGCCCGGATCGCCGCTGTCATGGTCCAGCGCACAAGAATCGGTGCGGAATCGCGTGGCACGATCATTGCCAAGCCCGACCCGAACCAGCTGTCCTCGTGGAGCGAGGGGAACCAGCGCCGCGACCTGTACACCCTGGAAATGGCGGACGACGCCGTAGACACCATCCACATACAGGCGGCGGCCGATACGGCACTGCAGTGGCTGGAGCGGCTGCCCGGGCGCCGTATCGGACGCTGGGCCCGGCTCGACGGCAACACGCTGACAGTAGTGTCGCCATTCGCCGATCCCGAGCACTTCTTCACCCCGGACACACTGAATATGTTGTCGCAGTCCGGCATTCACGTGGATTACCGGCACATTCACATCGACGCCGACGGCCACGTATCGATCGCCGCACTCCGTCCCGACGACCGCGCACGGGAGGCGGATCCCGCAACAGCCGACGACACGGCCGCGCAGGTCGCCGGTGAACTGATCGACGAGGTCGTCGGACACCTCGATCGGCTGTTGAGGCGTCGCGGAGTCGTCGACAGCGGTACTCCCGGGGAAGTCTCCCTGAACGATCTACTCACCGAGCGCAGGCGCTTGGTCGCCGAGCGCGAGCAGGCGCGAATCGCGCGCGCCCTGTGGCGCGCGGAGTTCGAGCGAACGACCGCGGAACCCGCCCGGAGCCGAGCAGACGCGGAAGCGATGCGGGTAGCGCAGACGGCAGCCGAGACACACCGCACTCGATTCGAGCAGGAGTTCGAGCGGCTGGATGCGGAGGTCGCACGGCTCACCCTGGTCGCGTTCAATGCCGGCGGCGCGGCGGCCTCGGTCAAGGGTGCCGGCGACGTGGCACGCATGGTTCTCGCACAGGACGAGAATGCGCAGGCCCACACCGAAGAGGCCTATTCCGCGACGCTTCTGGACATGATCGATGCGGTCACCGAGCAACTCGAGAGCGGGGACACCCAACCCGAGACCGCGGCACCGCCCTCCGCGCCCTCGCGGCCGCGGACTCCTCCCGCGACCGCCGGCAACCCCGCTACGCGGCCGGAAACCGTGTCGCACGCCGCAGAGCGATCGGATGCGGCCCGCGAAGGCGGCAAACCCGCCAAACCCGCACCCCCGCAGGGCATGGACGGCTCGCTGGCGCCACCGCTGAGCGTCCGAGATCCGCTCGGCCCGCGCAACATGAGACTGGCGCCCCCATCCGCACCGACCCGCACTGTCGAGCCGGTCGTGGACGGCGGCGTGGTCGCAACTGTTGTGCCAGCCGAGGTCCACAGCGCGGAAATACTCGGCAGCGGTCGCTCGCCGATCCACAACACAGCAGTCTGTGTGGACCGTGCACTGCACGCTCTCGGGCTCGGCGACCAGCCGGTCGATGTCGGCCCCGACGGGGAACCGCGCTGGCCGGCCGACGCGGTCGGCAGTGTGGCCCAGACCGAAACCTATTCCGCCGCAGTGGTTGCCGACGCTGCTGACCTGCTCTCCGTTGGCATCGATGCCAAAGACAATGCCGTCAGGGCTTTCCCACTTTTCGGCGATTTCGTACGCCCCGGCGAAGCGCTTCGGATGCGGAAGGCCTGGAACCACGAGACGGTGCACTACAGCCAAGCGCTGATCGCCGCCAAGGACAGCGTCATCAAGGCATTGAAACCGGTACTCCCCTGGCCGTTGCAACGCAACGAAATCGACGTCACATTCCACCCCGAGTCCGGCACCTTCGACGCCCATGTGCTGGCCGAGGACCCCGAAGCATTCGACGTACCGCCCACTCTCGTGCAGGGCCGCTGCACCGTCGAGGGCGACCTCACGGTCGCCGCGGTGGCCATCCCCCGCGAGCGCGCCGAGCCCGTCACCTCGGCAGGCGACGAGTCGGGGACGGGATCGGACCCGGGAGCCGCCGCTCGGAGCCGTTCCGACGCAGCGGATCAGCCGCCCGTACCCAATCCGCGCGAATCCACATATGCGGAGCTGTGCGCTTGGGCCACAACGCTTTCCGATGACAGCGCATATCGCCTGATAGCCGATCTGCGGTCCCGCGTCGGTGCACACCTCGGTGCCTTCCGGCGCGGCGAGCTGCCACCGGCCGACGAGGCGATCGACCAGTGCCGTGTGCTCAACGCACTGGTCGACGAGCAGCTTCGGAAGCTCGTACGGATCACGGACATCCGGTCGATATCCGACTACTCGACGCTGTTCGCGATCGCACGGGATCTGACAGGTCGGCTCTCCTCGGCTCGCACACTATATGCCGCGGCCAACACCCTGTTCGACCTGATGGGGGCACTCACACCGGAGACGCCCGGCCAGGGCGGAAGTCCGTCCGCACTGCACCAGGCGCTCGACGTATTCGACCGTGTGCCAACGGAACTCGGAACCCTGATCGACGTGCTGGCACGGGCTCTGCGGATGATCCCGTGGGCGGAGCAAACCGAACTGTCCGCCTCGGGGCGCGTGGCCGCGGACGAGCACCGACTGTCGACGGAGCAGGCGCTCCAGCAGGCGCGAAGCCTCACGACGTCGTTCGATGCCCCGACGGCGCCCGGCGGCGCGAGATGGCACGAGTACGTGGATACCTATCTCACGTCGCGATCGGACGCCGGATTCGATACGAAGATCGCCGATACGGCCCGATCGCTGGCCGCGCACAAGGATGCGTTCACGAAGGCGGTACCCGGATCGGATCGGGATGTCGCCGCCGCGGCATCGCGTCTGCTGCCGACAATGGCCGAGTTTTCCGAATATCTCATGGCGCGCACCCGGGATACCGACCGCGCCGCCGGCTTCGTCCGTCACATGTACATGACCTACCGGGCTGCCGCCGCACGCTTGCCCGGGATACAGCCGTTGCGCAAAGCCAGCCGAAATATGCGGATGCTGTACGAATTGAATAAGGCGAGTATCGATGCCGTCAAACCCCACGAACGGGCGAAACTATTCCGCGCCGATGCGTTCGAAACGTTTGCCGAAGATAATGGTCTCCCCGCGCGGCTTCGGCTGACTACGGCAGAGCTCGACGATTGCGCCGCCGACAGTATGGCCGACGAAAACAGCCCCACGTCCACCAGGCGGACAGAATTCGACGGCCGAGTCTTCATCCATTATGTTCCGAATAGCTACCGGCTCGAAGATATCGTCGCCGACATCGCCGAGGAGGTACGGCGAAACCACACCGGCCGAATCGCGGTGGATCTGACCGATATCGACTTCTTCCCGGCGGATCTCGGCGAGATCCTCCGTCGAAACCTCATCCCGGGACTCGACGAGGTCATCACGATCGAAGCTGACGGACTGATCGTACGAGCGTTTTCGAGCAACTTGGTGTCCGACACATCACCCCGCGTTTCCGGACGCATCACTCTGCACGACCCGCCGGAATTACGCGAGCTGGAGAAGCTCGGCGGACACCATTCGGGTGACAATTCTGTCGGCGGACTCATAATCTCCGTGGAAACCGAGAACATAGTACCTGAAGAATCGACAGCAGACCCTCATCGGGAACCGGAGCATACGTCTCTGACCCTGCATGCAGTCCAAGCGAAGGCCCTGTCGCATGGCGCAATGATAAAGGAGCTCGGACTCTCCGATATACACAATATCGACGTCAATGGCACGATCATTCGATGCAAGATAATCTATCGCATCCAGGAAAATAACGGATTCGCACTCAGGGTTCATTACGACAATGCCGACGTCAGCGATCCGAGTATCGACACTGCCCGTCGGCTGATCGATGCCGCTTTCACCGAGTCCTTTCCCGGCAGAGACATATCGGTATATGAACACTTCGAACACGGCAACACAACGGTGGTGCGCGTCGACGCACCGCGAATGATCGGTCCGAGCCACCCGGCATCAGCCACCGCACCGCACGAAAACAGCTCGCACGAGGAGTCCGGCAGAACCGAAACACCCGGCACGCCAATGGAAGCCCGATCACCGGCCGGGACCGGTAACAGCCGTGCCCACCAGCCCCATTCACGGCCGCAACAGCCGCCACAGCCCGATCCGAGGCTTACGCGTGCGGACGACCCACGCACCGGCGCGATCGGCAGGCGCGGCGAGCAATCCGGCCCCGGAACCGACGGACATGGCACCGCATCTGACGGTACGGCACCGATCTCGCCAGCGGGAGTCGATCGAACCGCTGGTGCGGAGAAATCCGGCACAGATGCATCCACCACTCTCGACACAACCCAGGATCCCGGCGCACCCGCACCCGACAACAACTGCGCACGACGCCTAGCACTCGCCGAACAAGCCGCGGGGCTCCCGGGCGTCACAGTCCCCAAGCCCGACAAAGCAGCCGGAGTCCCCCTCGAAAGCGAACCCGGCGACCCCGGAATCGAACACTACCTCGGCGGCCGCGAACTCCAGCAACTCCGCAAACTCGACCCCGCCGACCTGCACCGGGAAATAACCGAGAAACTGGGCGAACTCGGCCCAGGCGCCCGCGCCATCGTCATCCACGTCTTCGCTGAAGAGGACCACGACACCGGCATCGACGGAAAACCCGTCGGCGCCCACGCATTCCGCCTCGTCAACACCGACGGCACCGTCGAGGGCTTCCCGGAGAACGACCCGCGCACCGTCGAACGAGTCCTCGTCCTCATCCTCGACGCCGACCACAACCAACACACCATCGAAGGGGCCCGCCCGCGAGATCGGCGACACCCCAACGTATGGATCGGACGATCCGCCGACAACGCGCCCGAGGACGCCCCCCGCGACCCAGGCCATTCATCCGACCGACCCCGCGCGGCGGACCCCTCCGGCCCACCGTCCGGAAGGACGACACCGTGGACTACCCGCTCCCCTGAGACAGGATTCGATCGGCCTACTCCCACACAACAGGTCGAGCCGACGGCACGCGCGGCCGGTGCCGAAACATCGCCTGCGAAGACCGACCACCCTGCTGCCGTGCAAGCCGCCGATACCGTACGCGGGCAGGACAATTCCGACGACCGGCTGGATGCGGAAGTAACGCATGCCGGCACGACCGCCGAAATTGCCGGATGGTGGCGACGCAGATGGCAGAAGCGGAAGCATTCGAATATCACGCCGCCGGTTGATCAGCAAATACTTCCTGCGCGGCCGGCTCCCCGGCGCGACGGCTCCGCCAGCCGCCCGACGTCAACCGAACGGCCGCAATCGGATCCGGCGCACACTGCGGCCTTCGATCCGGACGGCTGGCGCCGCCATCCACTCCGTGAAGATTTCACCGGCCAAGTTTGGATTTCGCTCCGCGCACCCACCACCAACAACCACACGAAGCTGACATTCACCGCAAATACCGTCGACTGGCAGGCCAAGGAGTATCTGGGTAATTTCAGCTGCTACTGGCTGGCCGCCGCGCTGCACTGCCTGACGGGCTGGGACATCGTCACCATCGACACCGAAATCGACGGAAAATCGAGACCAATTCACTGTGTGGTACAAACCCCGGACGGCGATGTTCTCGATATTTTCGGCCGCCGCAGTCTCGACGAGGTCAAGGCCGGCAGTCCCGGGTTGAATCGTCGGCACCGGATCGTCGCGGTGGATCGCATGCCGGGCGACGTCGTGACCGGTATCGATCACCTCCGTGGTGACCCGTTGTGGTGGGCCGCCCAGGCACCCAAGCTGCAAGTTGCAGTCTGGTCTCATTTCGCGCGACACCTACTGCGGCAGCACGGATTCCCCGAGCTCGCCGACGCGGATCCGAGTACGCCGACGCCAACCACCGATGGCTCCGCGCGGGAGGGCGACTCGGCCGCTCCGCCGACGTCAACCGATCGGCCACAAGCAGATCGGGTGCCGACAGGCGTCAGGATCGCGTCGACGCCGACACCCGGATCGTTCGAACCCCCCGTGAGCGATGCGGGTCCCACGACGACGTTCGACACTCACGGCGTATCGGGTGACGCAGTGCCCAGCGACGCCGCACCACCCGAGAGGGCCGCGCAAGCCGATGGTCGACCGGTCAATCACTGTGTCCCCCAGTCCATCACACGACTCATCAACCAGCAGGGACCGGTAGCCGATCCCTTCACTCTCAGCCCGGAACGGGCCGACGGCGTGTCCTGGAAAGAACTCGACGACGCCGACACCTTCCACGGCGCACGTCCTCAACAGATCCGCCACAACGACAACCACAACGGCCACACCGACCTCGTCCAGGCCATGATCACCCACGCCCGAGTCAACCCCGACGACACCACCATCACCGCACTCATCCTCGAACAACGGGCCACCACCGACCGGCACGGCGTCGGCGGACACGCCTACACCCTGACCTACCACCACCAAAACCCCGACGGCACACACCAATTCGACATCGATGGCCAACCGATCACCTACCTCGACACCATCGACGGCCACGCACAATTCCGCACCGAATCCGGCCAACACACCACCCTCCCCCAACTCGCCGGCACCACGCACCGAGAAACCAAAGCCCTGTGGGCACTCACCTACCGCCGTACACCCCGCATGCGGCGCGACAACACACCGGGCCAACTCCTCCACCTTCCCGCCGCCACCGCCACACCACCCCCTGCCGAACTCCGCTTCGGCACGGATTCCCGACCCGAAGACGAGGGCCGCCACCCTGTCGATGGTCCATCTGAGCACAGCCCACCAACCTCGTCGTCAGACCCTATGGACCTCGGTCAGGAACGCTTGAACACCGAGCACCCGGTCCCCGGCGCACCCGGCGACAACGCATCGGACAGCGAAACCGCCTCGGGCACACCGGATCAGCAACCTGCCCCGGTCTCCGACCACGACGCCGCACTCGACCGCGAAATACGTGAGCTGGAGCGTGCGCTCGGCATCGAAACCGATGCCGAGCGCACGCTCGAACTCACGCTGTACATGGAGGAGAAGTACCTGCATGTGGCCATCGCGGCGGATCAGGATCGGCCCGAGCTGATGTTCGGTGGCCGGGCGGAATGGCTGGGCTGGCTACAGGCCCGCAAGTACGCCCGCGACCACCGCGACGACGAGTTGAGTGCTGATTTCATCCTGGAACTGCAACGGCGGCTCGTGGGACCGGCGGCACCGGAGAAGGCCGGGCAGTTCACCCATGCGAAGAACGTCAGCTGGGGGAGTTTGAAGCGGCCGCTCACCGCGGACGAACTGGCCGCGATCGAGGAGAACCCGTGGCTGACCCATGTGCCCGGACCTTTCGAATACGGGCCCCACGGCATCGTGCTGGAACCCGCGCAAGCGGGGAAGCCGGGAGCTCGGCGGGTCCGGTGGCCCGCGGACCCATTGACGGCAGCGCAGATCGCGGCCATCGACGACGACCCATTGCGCGGACGTGCCCGCAAGCCGTTCGACACCGAAGAACACGGCGTCATCCTGTACCCCAATTTCGGCGGCCTGGACGAGACCCGCGCGGATGCGGAAGCGATGTGCCGCGAATACAACGAGGCACGCCGCGCGCCCGGTCGCGACCCCTATGAGGCCCCGGCGAACCTGCAGCACCGCAGCGTTTCCGGTCACCACACCAAGGGCGGCATGTCGGGTCGGCTGTCCAGAATCCTGCTGCAGTGGGCGTTGGCGAAGGACGGCTTGCCCCCCAGTGCGATACCGGAATTCGACGCGGACCTCTTCACGCGGCGATCCGACTGGGTGCGGACGATCGAGGCGGGAAGCCGGCGCTACCAGCAACTCGAGGCCGTACTCGACCGAGCCGGCCGCAGCGCGACTCCGGTGTCGCTGCTCGATCTCGAACGCGCCCAGCAGCGCTACCGCCACATGGGCGGCAGGCGTTCGCCATTCGTCCCAGGCGAACAGCACAACGCCGAAGCATGCAGGCAGCTGCTCGAGACACTCCGGTCGAGCGAGCCGCTCCCCGACAGGAACGAGCAGGTGGAGGCGATCGTCGACCAGTCCCTGCGCGACGCCGACTCGCCCTTCACCGTCACCCGCGACGAGTCCGGAACGGAATCGGAGCCGGCAACCGGTACTCAGGACAGCTCCAATGCCGAAGTGTCGCCGCCGGCGACACATTCTGCCGCGTCGGCGCTGTCCATTCCACCGAGAACGAGCGGCACGATAACACTGCACGAGCAGGGCGATGTGTTGGATGTCGGACGCCTGATATCGGAAAGACCGCACATTCTCGCGGGCTTGGTAACGACAGCGAACCTGACGGTCGAGTCCACCGAGGACGGCCGAACGCTGGCTTTCCTCGAACTGCTGGCGGTCGAGGCGCAGGGCTCGTACCACCAGAACATCGTGAGCGCGCTGAATCGACCGAGCCTGCTGCGGATCGAGCACGGGGATCTCACTCTCGAGTTCAGGCTGCACTACAGCATTTTCAATTCCGGACGTATCGAGGTCAGCCTTTACTACGGGGAACGGCCCGACCTGGGGTCCGACACCTTCCTCATGGTGAGCAAGGCCATCGATGGCGCGCTGGCAGCGAAATTCCCCGGAAAAACGATCAGTGTCCTGGAAAAACTCGACGACGGGACCGATTTCCGGACGAGGCAGATCGCCCCGGCGGACCCGCATTCACGATCGACGGACTGGTACGCCGTCGACGACAACGGGCGCCGCCACTGGCGGACGGAGATGGCGGTCGGGCTACCGGGACTCGCGACCGCCGCGCGGTCGAACGGCGCGCGTGCCGTGGACACCTGGTTGTATGACCGGCTGCGAGAATGCGGCTGGGACAACGGCACCGGCACTCGAACCGATACGGCCTGGGACCTCACCGTCGACCTCGTTACCGACATGTTGGCCAACAGTTCCGGCCCCGTGACCGTCGCCATCGACCTCACCGATCGGGACAGCCCGCTGCGGATCTCGGTCACCGGCACGGGCAGCACAACCGCGACCATGATCCGCGTTCAGGCGACCGCCGACAACAGCGGCGTCACCATGTCCGACCAGGGCGCCATCGCAACCTGGTTCGAACTGAACGCCCCCGGCGCCTCCGCACACACCTCACCGACGACTGAAAAACAGCTCGTGAGCGAGCCGGCCACCACAGATGCTGCCCCGACACCAGCCGGGCCGACCAGTTCGGACCTCCACTCGGATGCCGCGAATCCGTCGCCATCGGCATCCGGGGCGACGACCGACCGCATACCACGCGGCGACACCACATCGTTCACCCCCGGGCTCGACTTCCGCACCGTACTCGACCTCCCAGCCCGCGGAGTCGACTACTTCCACGACCCCCGAATCGAAAGCGACTGGGGCAAAACCGAACCCGCACCCGGCGCCACGAGTGACAACACCACCTCACCCGCCGATGGCACACGACCTCGGATCGCTTCGGAAGCCACTGAACAGCCGGTCAACCACTGTGTCCCCCGAGCCATCACACGACTCATCGACCAGCAGGGACCGGTAGCCGACCCCTTCCCCCTGGCCTCGGACAAGCTCGACGGGGTCTCCTGGGGAGAACTGAAGCGCGAGCAGACCTTCCACGGCGCCGAACCCGACCAATTCCAGACCACCGACCAAGCTCCCGACTACGCCACCCTCGTCGAAGGCATGATCACCGCAGCCGAAAAAGCACCCTCCGGCACTACCATCACCGCACTCGTCCTCGAACAACGGGCCACCCTCGACCGGCACGGCGTCGGCGGCCACGCCTACACCCTCACCTACCACGGCACGAACACCACCGGACAGCACCATTTCGACCTCGACGGCCACCACATCACCTACGACACAACCGAAAACGGCCAACCCTGGTTCACCACCGAAAACGGACAGCGCACAACACTGTCCCAACTCGCCAACACCACACCCGGCGAAACCACCAAGCTTTGGGCATTCACCTACCAACGCACACCCAGCCAACACACCGGCCAACTCATCCGCCTCCCCGGCAGCACCAACACCCCACCACCGGATGCACTCCGGTTCGGCGCGGATTCCCGACCCGAAGGTGAGGACCGTCATCCCGACGGCGCGTCGGAGCACGGCCCCCCGAGTCCACCCACCACCGAATCCCAGCACGACAACGAAGACCCCGGCGCGACCGGACACGGCACCGCGGACGAAGCGTCCGCACAGCACCTCGAGCGCAGGGTGTTCACCACCGCACTCGCCGTAGTGGGCGACGAGCGAGCCGCCGTCGAGATCACCACGGATGTGTTCGCGCAGGCCGGCGACGACGAGCCCGACGCACTTCTTGCCCTCGCTCATGATCTGGCGGTCGAACACCTCGCGTTCGCTCGGTTCCGCCAGGCGATGCTGGTCACGCTGATGGTCGACACGCAGGTTCGCGCATCCCAGTATGCCCAGGCACTGCATACAGCGACCAGGTCGCGGCTGGAGCAATGTCTGGACGACCTTCCCGCGCAGGAGCGCGACATCCTGTTGGCGAGATTCCGGGAAGGACTGACCCGCAGTGAAGCCGCGCACAGGCTGAACCTGGGCAAAACCGCACGCACAGTGGAGGCCCGCGCTCTGCGCCGACTCGCGAAACTGATCGCCGAAACAGCGGAAGTGGACTCCGCCGCGAACGGCGTCGCCACCGAACCGGAGGACCCGATCCCCGGCCTGCTGCCGAAAGAGCAGTACCGGCACCGAGGCGGGTATTCCGGCCAGGATATGCCCGACGAGATTGCCCGCGCGCTCGTCGCGCAAGCCATACGCCGCAGGTCGACGGCCTTGGCTGGAAAGAACAACGAGAATGTGGTCGTGGCCGACGGCCAATTCATGGTGCGCTTCCCCAGACGCGGCAGCAAGGACATCAAGCTCCTGGTCGAGTCGCGTGTGCTCGAACTGTATGCAATAAAGGGTGTGCCCACGCAACGCGTTTACGCGGTGGTCGACGGTGTCACCATGCCCGGCGGCACTGTTGTCGACGGGGTACAAATTTACGGATTCAGGCAAGCTGCCGGAACGGTGGCCGAACAGCCGATAGTCCGGATAGACCAGGTGATCGACGCAGTCAGGGTACTCCACCATATTTCACCGAAGATACAAGGGCATCGTGCAGAATTTCTCCGGCGCATGATCGCCGAAGAAATGGCCATCTTCGTTTCGGTGCTGCCTGAACTCGGCAGCCAATTCCAGCGATTGGGAGTACCCGACAACCCTTACGCACCCGTAATGCGACTGGCACGGACACTCGGACGAACCTTGTTCACTCTCATACACGCCGACGCGCATCTCGGAAATCTTCTACAAGAATTCGATGACATTGTCACGGCAGTCGATCACGAGTCGACCAGGCCCGGCGATCCGGATTTCGACTGGGTACGCATGCATTTTCTCACGCCGCGCCCGAATTTCCGAAAATCACTGCTGCAGGGGGTGAATATCGACAGCGATGTATTTTACACCTATTCACTCTTCCTGGATATCCAGAGAATCATTCACGATGTCATCGAATTGAGTCGTTTGTCGAGGTTCGGACTGCTCACCCCCGTGCAGATCGAATTCGTACGATCCGAGTTGCCGAATGCCTTCGACCGGCCGGGCCCGGAGTGGGGCCACCGGTCGAGTATGACCAGCGGGCAGCTCTTTCGAACTCTGGGGGTATGGGACCCCGCACCAGCGCAGGAAACCGGCACTGGCATGCCGCCGATCTCAACCATCGACGACGACACGTCAGCGGCGACAGCGCCCGCCGACTCACCCGTCACGGAACCTTCCGCTTCGACGGCACCAATGACAGGCACTGTCGTCATGCCCGATCTCTCCGGCGCCACACGCTCGGAACTCGAGGCCTGGGCCGCAGGTTCGACTACCGAGGCTGCCTGGCGAATCCTGGCCGACCTGCGTGCGACCGCCACGGACCGGCTCGCTGCGGTCCGCCGCGGCGAGACACCTCCGGCCGCGAACCTGACCGGCCCGGCCATGATGATCAACGCGGTGATCATCAGGTTGTGCCGGCGATTCGACGAACAAGTCTCCTATCTCGTCCACCCCGAAATCATGCGGCTACTCAACGAGACGACGCTGTCGGAGGTGGCGCACCATCTGGCGTCCTGGGCGCCCACCGTCCGTGAGATGTATGCCGGGGCGCAGGTGGTGATCGACAGCGTCGCAGCCACCTCTGTCGGCAGCTCCGGATCCTATCCCCTGCATTCGATGCTCGTGCCGCTCGGGCAGCTGGCCTCGAACATGGAGCAGCTCGTGCAATTCCTGCACAGCACCGAAGATCCCACCGGCCCGAAGGGCCTCATCTCGATCGAATCTACGTCCGAAGATCTGATATCGGCTGTCGTCGGCGCGATGCCGGAGGCGACGAAACTGGAAATGAATTACTGGTACGACCTGGCCGACACCATTCTGCGAACGCGATCGCCGCTCCGGGTCGACCCGGCGCGGGCCGAGGTCTTCCGCCGCCTGTCCCGCCGCGGCGAGGCATCCGGCCAGGCACGGACTGCGGCGAACCCGGACTTCGCCGCGACTGCACAGTATGTGTCGGATCTGCTGACCGTGGCGACTCATGAGCTCGTCGACACCAGCGACTACGCCGCGGGACTCGACCACCTGCACCGAGCCGGTGAAACACTGGCCGAGGCCGCCGATCTCCTGGGCGCCGAACAGCTACACATAGCCGCCACCGCAATCCACCAGCTTCATGAAAGGCTTGCGAACGCGCGTGACCGAGTGTCAGCGGCTCATCGTCCGTTGCATATCCACAACGTCGCGCGCGGCGAACTCGTGGATAACGTACAAGCCCGCGACACGCTCGCGGAGGCGCTGACCCTCCTGCGCCGTGCCGACACTCGCACTGCGGCCGGCGCGGGCGAGCCGACCCCCGATGATGCGGCAACAGCAAATACCGAGCCAACCAGCGATGGTGAACTCGAACTACCCGGACCGTTGCCAACCGAAGCGGAAGCCACCGACCGGCCCCAACGCCGGTCGCGTCCGCGCAACCGGATGGGAGATACGGGAACGGAATTCGCGTTCGGTCCCGCGGGGCCGGGAGCCCACCGACCGCCGGGCCCCGCGAGCCCTGCTCCGGGCGGCAACGATCCCTTCGGTATCGACGCAGTGCGCGACATCGGGGGCGGCCGCGCCGGGGAATCCGTCGATCCGGCCTCCCAGGTCGGGGCGCTGCCATCCGAACTCACCGGCAGGCGGTGGCCGACCGAGGGCCCGCTCGCTCATTTCCAGCGGCCGGGGACCGGTGATTCGGCGCACAACTCGGATGATGCCCGCAGACCGGACCGGGCGCCCAGTCTGAACAAGGCGCTCAGCTCCGATGAGCGGGCGGCGGAGGTAGCCGCGACGATTCGGGAGATTCTCGCCGTGGCCCCCGAATCGTTCTGGTACCTCCGGAATATTCCGGTGGAACCTGCGCCCGGGAAAGCTTTCGGCCCGGACTGGGTGAGTAATCGAGCCGAATGGTTCAAAAACCTCTTCTCGCACGATACCGAGAAGCTGCGGGACGTGGAGCTGACCGAGAAAGACCTCCTGGAGCTGGCTCGATTGCTCGAGCGCGCCCCTGTTTACCTGACGCTCACCCTGCTCGTCGCGACCGGATTGACCGTCGATCAACTGGCGCACGGGGGCAAGGTCAGCTTTTCCTCGCTGTTCATACGGCAGGAGAAAATCGCGAGCAATGGCGAGACGGTCATAGTCTGGAAATTCCGGACCATGCCCATGGACACCGAGGAGGGACCCACCGGCTCCGCGAATGACGACCAGATCACTCCTGGTGCCCAATTCTTGCGCGATACCTCGCTCGACGAACTGCCACAACTTCTCGCGATCGGTCGCGGCGATATGGAGTATCTCGCGGGCAGGCCGATGTTGGACGGCGACGTCGACCTCATGCGAGGACTCGTGAAGAAGAAGATCCTGACGGCCGAGCAGTTCGCGTTCTGGGACCAATTCCGGAAGAACGACCTGTGGTCGGCGCTGCATTTCCCGGGTTGCCGGGGACTCGAACGCCAGAGCGACGAATATCTGTACACGCGGTACCTGTGCGCCTACCTGTGGTGGTTGATCGGCAGCCGGGCATCCGAGGAGTACATGATGCGGATCATCGACCGTTATCTGGTCAGCACCGTCCTGCGCGAAGCCCCGAACCTGGTGCTGGGCACCGCGGCGGGGATCCTCGACGGTATTGCCGGAGCCCTGCCCGGCGATTCCGGGCGAATCCTACTGGGTACGGCGCGGCGCCTCGTCGGAACTCCCGCCCGCCAGGCGGCGAAGGCGATCCGCGCGGCAACGGGTTTCGCGGCAGACCTCGTGTACCCGTCCTCTCCGGCCCGATCGGGCCACACCGCCATCAGAACCGACGGCAACACCACGCACCACACCTCAACCCGCACAACCCAATCCACACCAACCCCCGATACCTCGAGTGCGGACACCACACCATCCGCCGACGCCACACAGCACGCGACCGCCCCCGGGCGGCTGGTCAATCACTGTGTCCCCCAGGCCATCACCCGCCTCATCGGATACCAGGGCCCCGTCGCCGATCCCTTCACCCTGCCCCACGACTGGGCACGCGGCGTCTCCTGGAAAGACCTCGAAGACGCCGGAACCTTCCACGGCAACCAACCCGACCAAATCCCCCACGATGAAAACCACTCCGGCCACACCGCACTCGTCGAAGCCATGATCGCCCAGGCAGACGGGAGCCCCGACGGCGCCACCATCACCACACTCATCCTCGAAAAGCGCGGCACCACCACCGACCGACACGGCGTCGGCGGACACGCCTACACCCTCACCTACCACGGCGAAAACACCGACGGCACACATAAATTCGACATCGACGGCCAACCCATCACCTACCTCCAGACCGTCAACGGTCACGCACAATTCCGCACCCGAACCGGCGAGCAGAAAACCCTCCCCCAGCTCGCCGGCACAACCCACCGAGAAACTACAAACCTCTGGACACTCACCTACCACCGCACACCCCAGATGCGGCACAACAACGTCCCCGGCCAACTCCTGCACCTCCCCGGCGCGACACCCGACTCACCGCCACCCGAAGAACTCCGCTTCGGCGCCGATTCCCGCCCCGAGGGCGAGGACCACCGCCCTGGCGAAGGCCCGTCCGAGCACGGCCCACCAACCCCAGCCACGGCCGAAAACCGACACGACGGCACCGGCGACATTGGCTCCGGCCGAGCCGCATCCGCGGGTGGGCGGGCCACCACCGAACCGGCCGCCACCGAGGCACAGGCCCATGCGCTGCTGGAGCAAACCCGGGAGCGGGCGCCGGATTACCTGAACGGTGCGAATGGGCTGTGGCTGCTGCCGGATCCGCGTGCAGGGCACTCCGGGCAGGTCCGCGTCAGGCGAAGCCGACACCAGTTCGCCACGCCCGACCTCGTCACCACCCTGCTCGAGGTCGTCCCCAGACCGGGGACCGATATCGCCGGGGCAGCGGAAGACACCGGGCCGAGTGGTCCCCGCACACGGCGAACCCTGTACATCGACGACGAGACGAGCGTCGAGGAACACGTCCCTGGACGAGCGCTGACGATCGCCGACCTCGTGGACGACGACATGACGTTCCTCGCCGATGACGCCGATGAACTGTTCGACCAGCTCGTCCCGGCCGACGCGCCGCCTCCACCGGCGTCAGCGCCGACACGGGCCCAGTGGGAGCAGTACGTCCGCCGCGCGCTTCGCCGCGCAGAGGCGCAAATCGAATGTCTCGGACCGGGATTGGGATTTCTCGAGCTGCCGCAGCTGTACCGCACCTTCCAGCAACGCCCCCCGGCCGCCGGTGATGATCAGCCCGAACGGCTGCACCCGGCGGTGATACTCGGCAGCCTGACGCGCACGCCGGGTGGAGAGCTGGTGTCGCCGAGCCGGGAATTGACCGAATCCGGGCCACTGGAGTGGGTGTACGCCGCGTTCATCGTCCGCAACCCCTGGCCGCCCAGTGTGCGTGAGCAGGTGCACCTGTGGTGCTACGACCGCGTCAAGCGATCGCGCGGCCGAGCCGGGCTGGCGGATTTTCAACGCTATGTCCTGCTCGAGGCACGAATCGCCGCCATCGACCAGGCTTTCCAATCGCCGCGCGATCTCACCGACAGCACCGTCCGGCCCCCCGAAATACTGGCGGCGTTCCGGCGGAATCTCGAGTTGGTCCGCCAGGCTGGTCTGCTGGACAGGATGCTCGATCCGGCATTCCAGATGTTGCTCGACGAATTCTCGAGCCTGGACGCCCGCGAGTGGACGTCGGAACAGGACCATCTCACGATCCGACACGAACCCGGCGAGCCGCTGGGCGGAAGTCTCACGACGTCGGCTCGTGTGTTGCTGGAGAATCCGGGAACGGGCCGGCCGAAGTTGAACGGACTGAACGGCTCCCAGTACTGGTACCAGCGGCCGCACCGCCTGGAAGTGGCCGAGGCACGCTACGAATCCGTCGACTCCGAGGTCGGCGTGGTGGCGCGCCTGCGCATCCGCGCCGTGGTGATGATCGGCCGGGCGGAATTCGGCGAGGTGGACATCCGCTTCGACCTCGACGCCGCCGGAACTGTCACCGCGTACGTCGATCCCGGCCCGCCCGCCGAATTCATTCCCCTGTACCGGCCTCGTCTGGACAGCGCCAAGCGGGGCTCGTTCCTCGACATGGTGCGCCACTTCGTGCGCGAAGCGGGTGCGGATGTGCTGCGGATGAAGGTCGCCGGCGACCCGGCGAACCCCGCCGTGAACCAGCTCCACCCGATGCTGCGGGCAGGGCTCACGCCGGTCGTGGACGCACCGCTATGGCTGAGCGAACCGTGCCAGGCCGCGCCGAGCGCGCCCGCACCCGCCGAGTCGCGCATCGCTCGACGACTCAGCGGCCTTCAAGTCGCCGAGCTGATGGAACAGGTGAAGACTACCGACCCGGACGAGTACGAAAACCAGTGCGGCGTCTGGCATCTGCCACTCTCACCCGAGACGGGCTCGACCGGCCCGAAGGTAACGGTCCGGGTGTATCTCCCCGATGCCGAGCAGCTGAACTTCGATCTGGACGGGCTGGCGCTGTCGGCGGAGAACTCCTCGAACGAGTTTCACGCGGCCGGGGTGCAAGGCCCGCGGCTGCTCTTCGACTCCACGTCACCGGGCTACATTGCGGATCTCCGCACACGGGTCACGATTCACGAGTTCGTGCCGGGCAAGGCCCCGGAGCCGAAGGACGGGTGGAAATCCCTGACCGAGGAGGTCTTCCCCGAGCTGTATCGGCTGCACAATGTGCCGATCCCCACCGGTCCGACCACCACGCAACACCATTGGGACGCCACCCAACAGCACCGGATCCGCGACCTGGAACACAACGACGTCGATCACAGGCTGGACGCGCTGATCGGCGGGGTGCCCCTGTCCACCACGTGGATGCCGCTGGCCACGGATGCGACGGCGAGCCGGATGGGGTTCTGCCACGGCAATCCGCGCCGGCGCAAGATGCGGCGCGGCGCGGACCACCGCGTCGGATTCACCGACGCCAAATCCTCGCAGTATGCCCCGATCGCCTGGGATTGGGCCCGGTACTACCTCGGGAACGACTGGCTCGTCCCCGGCCAGCCGGTCCCCGAGGACTGGCTCGACGACGGGGTGCACGATCGGATCGAAGCGTGGATCAGGGATATGCTCGCCGCCCACTACGGCCCCGAAGCGGCCACCGACTTCGACCGCTACGTGCTGCTGGAGGCGCGGAAGTCGGTCGTCGGCGACGCGTATCGGCTGCCCAGGAAGATCGCCGCGAAAATGGTGACGGTCGAGGAGGTCCTGCCCGCCTTCTACCGCAATATCGTCCGCGTATGCAGAGCCGCGGGCGTGACCCCTCCCTTCGATGCGACGCGGGTCGAACAGCTGTTGCTGGAATGGACGGAGCGCGAACTGGACCTGCCGGGCGCGGCAACCGCCACGGCAACCGCCGCCGAGGTCCGTACCACCCCCGCCGCGACCGCACCTCAGTCCGAGTGGGCGCGACGACTGTTCCGGGTCTTCCGGCGTTCCGGCACTTCCGTGGGGCCCAAGCAGATGCGGGACTTCCTGGAGGGGATCCGGCGCTGGGATGGACCACCGCGGCTGGAACCCGCGCGGGTCCGAGTCGAGTATCCGAGCCAGGCCGGCATTGTCGCCCGGATGCACGTCGATGCCGTCGTCATGGACGGCACCCGCGAATACGACGATGTGCAGATCGTGCTCGACCTGGACGACTCCGGCGGAATCACCGCCACCTGCCACTCCGCCGACAAATACACGCCGGTCGATCACCTGGCGCTCAACTTCGCCCGCGCGGCGGGTGCCAACCGGCTCCGGATGCAGGTCTCCGACGGGCCGGGCGCGGCCCGAGCCGGATTCGAGTGGGACGAGAAGCATCTCGATGACGTCCTGGTGGCAGTCGGTGCGACGCTGAGTGCGCTCGAGCACGGTGATTCACCGGTGCCGGTGAGCGTCAGCGAGTGCAGCCGCCGACTACGCGCCGGTGATGTCCCGACACCGCGAGAGTTGCTCGACGCCGGGGTGGATCTCGATGATGTCGCCGACCGTGTCGGCCACTTCCCCCCAACGTGGTGGGGCACTGTCGAGGTGGCCCGCGCGTCCGACGCGGGGGGCGCCGTGTGGCGCGATCTCGGACTGCCGCAGCCCGGACCCGCCAGCGAGCAACCGCCCGTACCTGCGGCGTTCGACCTCGAGATCCAGAACCACGGCGACCTGGATCGGGAAACGGCGAAGTCCTTTGCCAGGATTCTGCTGCGTGCCGGGCTCCTCCCGCCCGACCTCTGGGGAAACAACAAGATGGTGTGGTTCGACCGAGACGATCACGGTAATCGGGTCGTCGTCTCCCGGATCCTGCCGTCGACCGCCGTGGCGAAGGATATGACCATCAATCCCCGTCGGCAGGACGGTGTCAACCGCTTCTTCCATCACCTCGCGTTCGACCCGGACCAGGCCGAGGAGCTTGCTGCGGAGGAGGCCGCCGCCCCGGCGAAATTGTTCGAGTACGGGCCCTACCGGATAGAACAGTACGTCGGTGTGCGAACCCCGAAGCCGACCGATCCGGACTACGAAACGATCGTGGACCGGATGTTCGCGGTGAAGCGCCGGATGCTGGGCATAGCGGTTCCCACGGACGCGACGAAGCGGTCGGTCACCGAACATCTGCATCTGTACCTGGACATCCAGCGACGCAACTATCGCAAGCGCGCACCCTGGCTGGACTCGCTCTTCCAGCTCGCACCGCATCAGGCATGGTCCCCGGAGACCGACGACGAGGTGTGGCGACCAAGCCTCAACCACAACGATATGACCCTGGACAATGTCCGGGTCGACGAGGACGGCACGGTCAGGTTCATCGACTGGGACAACGCGGCGATCGGCCACCCGCTGTGGGACTACGTGACGATGCTCTGGACGAACTGGCCGCCGGACCGTGCCGAGGTCATCGAGAACAAGATCAGGAACGAGGTCCGCGATCTCGAGGCCTGCGGCCTCATCGGCGCGGGCGCCGAGGCCGAACTGGACCGGCTGCTCACGATGGCGGCCCTCGACTCGCTCTACGCCGACTCCCGCCACTTCGTCGAACTGATCGCGAGAGACCCCGGCAAGCTCGACGTGCTGGCCGGGCGGTTCTACTCCGACTATCGAAGGCTGTGCCGTCTGCGCGACTGGCGGCCACAGTCGCCGGAGGTGGTCCGCGGCCTGCTGCGGCAGGACGCGGACACGCTGCGCGTGGAGCAGGGAGCGCAGCCGCTACCCGAGGGGCTTGTCGTGTTGGCGGGTCCGCCGGGGACCGCGAGTCCGAAGCCGGTGCTACCGCCCGACGAACTCCCCGATGACGGGCCGCTGCGCGCCGTCGCCACTGGCCTGCTGGCACAGCAGTACGGTGCGCTCGAGCTCGCCGTGCGGCCGACCGCGGCGAAATACACCGGCGACGCGGAGAACCGGCGCCTAACCGTGTCGGCAACGATCGTCGGAGAACGCTCCTCCGGCTGCGACGAACCGGGCGATATGCGGTTTCATATCCATCGCGCCGAGAATGGCCGTGTCACCGTGACATTCGACCATCTCTTCGTCACCGAGTCGTTCGCCGAAGATTTCGCGCAGCATTTCCTGCCGCAGCTGCGCCGCGCGATCGGCGCCGGTAGCCTGATCGTCCTCCCCGTCCATGGCCGGGTAGGTTTCCGCATCGCCGCGCAGCACGGCCTGCGGCTGGATCCGGAACCGAGCCATCTGGCCGAATCGCGGGAAAGCACTGCCGCCCTGCTGAACTCGTGCGACCTGCGGGTCGTGGCCGATCCGATGCTCGACCGGTTCAATCGACCGGCCGAGGCGCGCCCCACCTTCCCCGAGCTGGCGGCGTATGTCGAGCAATCGCCGGACCAGTGGCCGGACGAACAGCGGTGGTGGGGTGTGCTCGATGGGGTGGACGCTGACGAGGCGCCTGCGGGCACGCCCGGCCCGGCAGCCCAGGATGCGCCCACATCGACTGCGCGGCGCAAACCCCGTGCGGCACGGCAAGATACCGATACCGACGATCCCCCACTCCCCGAACCGCAGGTCGAATTCATCGCCGCCCTGGTCCGCAACCGGGCCTCGTTCGCCGGAAACCATCACGGGGTCTGGGACATCACCATGCCGAACGGCCGCCATGTCGTCATCCGAGTGGCCATCGATACGCCGAACCCCAATTTCGACCCGCGGATCGGCCTGGTCTTCGGGGAACAGAAGGCGGTGAAGCTGTTCCGGAAGGCCGGTGTCAGGGTGCCGAAGCTGCTCCACGTCGGCACGCAGGACACCTACCCGGAAAATTTCCTGATCCATGAGTATCTGGACGGCAGCCATCCCACCGCGGACCAGCCCTGGCCGCCCCTGGCCGAGCCGGACGGCAGCCATACCGCCTCGGACCAAGCCTGGCGACACCTGGCCGAGGCTGTATTCACCGAACTCGATCGGGTCCACGCGCTGCACGCGCAGGACTGGGGCGACACCGAACACGTGCGGACGCTGCCCAGCCGTGCCGCATGGGAGCAAGGACTCGTGCGCGAGGTGGCCCGGATCCGGCTCGAGTACGACCGGAAACATCCGCGCGACCCCGAAGACTGGACCGACCGGCTGCACGGCGAGCTCGGCATGCCCGGCCTGCACGAAATCTTCACCGTCCGGCCCGATTCCCCTGACGACGTGCGGCTCGGTGTCCTGCACGGTGATCCGACATTCGGCAACATCATGTGCCTGGGCCCCGGCAAAGATCAGATCGCGCTGCTGGATCTGGAGTTGTCGCAACCGGGTTCGCCGGTCTGGGATTACGTCGCGTTCGCCACCCGGAACCCGTGGCCCGCCGATGTCCGCGGCGACGTGGAGGACTGGTGCCGTCAGCGATTGCGGGAGAACTACGGCGAGAACGCCGTCGCGGACTTCGACCGATATCTGGTGCTGGAGGCGTGGAAGTCCGCCGCGGGCGACAGCTTCCGGCTGCCGCTGTTGGTCGCCGCCGGTCGGATGTCGGTCGAGGACGCGGCGAAAGCGTTGCACCGCAACCTGGCTCGGATATTCGCCGGGACGGGATTGCCGATGCCGTCGCTGGAAGACGTCCAGGGTCATATCGAACGGTGGGCGCGGCGGCTCGTACGGCTGCATGATCAGGAGCAGGAGTCCGCCGAGCCGGGAGCGGTCGAGCACGGTGCCGACACGGCGACCACGACCCGCAATCCGCCACGGCGGTCGATACGCGAAGTGTTGTCGACCGGCGAGGATGACGAGGGTGAGGCGGAGGAGAATCTGTGGGACACCCTGGTGAGCATGCGGTGCGCCGACGGGCCCGCCCGGCTGGAACCGATGCAGGCCGTGTTCGAGCCCCTCGGAGATGCGGACGCCAGCATCGCCTGCCGCATCCGGCTGCGAACGGTGCTGATGGACGGCCCCCGCGAATTCGGTGAAGTGCCTATGGTTTTCGAACTCGACGAAGCGGGCCTGGTCACCGCACGCCCGGAGCTCACTGCCGACCTCGACCGGCTCACCGGCGAATACGGCGGCCCCTACCTGCTCGGCGTCGCCGAGGACCTGGCCCGCCGAATGGGCGCCGACGCGATCTCGATCGAGGTCACCGGCAAAGACAGTGTGCGGGCGGTACAGCACGGATACGGCTGGGACTCCCATCCGGGCAGGAAGGCCGAGTCCACTGCCTCCGTGCAGGCCACCATCCGTGCGCAGGCGCCCGAGGGCGCAACGTCTGCGGAGTCGCCGGGGCCGCTCCCGGCGACTCCGCAGGAGTTGCGCCGCCGGACCGGGCCGGGCGTGCTGCGCGCCGCCCGGTGGTGGGCCAGCAAGAATCTCACCGATCGCGCGGCGCAAGGCCGCACGCAGAGCGAACAGGGACCGGTCCCGCCGCCGACACCGCTCGAATGCCGCACGGCCACACGCCATCCGAGCGGCGAGGAATTCCTTCCCGACGCCACCGAGGCGGTCGGGGACGGCCGTATGACACCCGAACAGGTGCTCCAGATCTCGGTCACGACCGCGATGGAGGCGCCGCACGCCCGGGGTCACTACACGCATGTCTGGTGTGTCACCGACAGCGAAGGAAGGACGTGGAAGGTGCGACTCGTCGTCGCCGAGCCCGGCGACAAGGACCTGGCAGCCAATCCCACTCATCCGAAACTCCTTGCCGGAGACCGGGATTTCCACGCCATCCCGCTGACCGACGACGGCGGCGAGGACCTGGCCCGCCACGGCGGGGTCAATGTCCCGGAGAAGATGGCCCAGTGGGGCAGTCTCTCGGACGGCCGGGGTGTCAGTTCGATTCGCCACATGGGGCCGGGGCGCATTCCCTCGACCCGAGACCATGATCGGTTCGACACCCTGGCCGCCGTATTGCGGCAGCTACGGCAGATGCAGTCGGTCGAGCTTCCCCCCGAACTCGCCGCGCGCACCGTGCCCGAACACGAGCAGCTGTTCCGCAGCATGCAGCGGATCAAATACGAACAACGCCACCCGTTCCTGGACGCGCTGGGGATACCGATGCCGAACGAGATATCCGTGCCGGGCGACACCAGCTGGCTGGAGTCCGGCCTGAGCCATGGCAACGTGACCTTCCGCAATACCTGGCTGCAACCGGACGGCGAAGTGGCATTGGACAACTGGAATCTCACCGGCGTCCGCCACAAGCTGTGGGACTACGTGACCATCTTCTGGAATCCCTGGCGGAAGGATGATCTCGGCGAGGTGACTCGGATGGTCGAAGCCGAAATCGAGGACCAGTACGGCGAAGACGGCACAGCCGAGTTCCGGCGGCTGCGCGCGATCGCCGCCCTCGACTCGCTCTACAGCGACTTCGAAACCTTCGCGCAGAAGATCCGCAGGGACTCCCGCCAGGCCGAAGCGCTGACCGAGCGCTACTATTCCGACTACCGCACGCTGTGGGAATACGCCGAGCGCGCCGGGCTGTGGCCGTCGCGCGGTGCGGAAGCGTTGCCCTTCGAGCAGGTTCGCGACCTCATGATGCATGCGGCGAATCCGAGCCTGTATCCGCGGTCCGCCCTGCTCGACACCGATCTGGACTCGAGTGGGATACCGGAGCCGGCCCCGCAGGCTCAGGCGGCGCCCACTGCGGACCTGTCGCGTGTTCCGGCCATCCCGGAGCTAGCAAACCTCGGACCCGAGGAACTCCTGCCGAGACTGTCCGGACTTCAGCAGCGGTTCGGCTCCGGCATCGAACTCGTGCTCAACCGTGTCGAACATGTGCGCACCGGCGAGGCCGATTACGTATCCGGGGTACGGATTCGCGGCGTATTCGTCACCCGCCACGGCACACCGGCCGAGGTGGGCGATCTGGACCTGAGCATCGAATGGGACGACAACGACCGGCTCGTCGCCCGATTCGACAACCTGTGGATCGAACCGTGGCACGACCACACCGGATGCAGCGACGACGTCCTTCCGGCGCTGCGCGACTACCTCCTCCAGCGCTGCGAGGTGGACGAGATCACCACGACGGTTCGTGGTCAGCGCGGGGCCGCGACCGCGATCAAGCTCGGGGTCGACTGGGACGACCGGGCCGATCCGGCCCGCCTCCGCGAGTGCATGCGGGCGCTGGCCCAGCGTATCCGCGCCCACCTCACATTGAATCCGGACCTGGTGGTCACCCCCGCACTGCGCGAACTACTCGGCGAGCTGGACTTCCCGACGGACGGCCGCTACCCGACCCCCGCCGAGATAGCCGACCGCATGCCGACGAAGCCGAGGAAGTTGAACGCGGACATCTTCTTCGACGGGTTCTCCTGGCAGGGCGTGCTGGTTCAATAGCACCCGAACCGCCCCTGAGCAAGCGGTCTCACCGTCGGCGATCACTTACCGGAAAGATCCAGCGGTCCGCCGATGATCAGGCTCGCGACGATGGATCCGTCCGGATTCCGGTCGCCGTGCACGAAAACCGAATAACCGGCGGCGATATCGGCTATCCGACCGCCGCCCAGCGCCAGCACCTCGGTTGACGGAGTGCTGTGCACGACGACGGTCCCGCCGAGTATCGCCCCGACGGTCAGGGTCGTGCCGTCGGTTGCGGTGACCGTTCCGACCGTTATGCCGCGGTTCTCCTGCGCGCCTGCCGCGGGCGCAGCCGCCGCGGGCGACCAATCCACATGCGAGCTCGGCACATCCGCATGCAATGTCCGCGGCAACATCCCGTGCCGCAACGCCTGCACCATCTTGATCACGCCGGCGACACCAGGGAGGAATTGTCAAAACCTGTGGATAGGTATGTTTCAGGCGACCTCCGTTCGGGTGGTGTCGGCTGAGCGTGGCGGAGTGATCTCGCGGGGCCGTTCGAGCAGTTTGCCCTTGTGGAACAGGGCGCCGTTGCGGACGAGCGCGACCAACTCGGGGGCGTTGACCTTGCGCCAGCGGGTTTGTGCGGACTCGATCAGCTTGTAGGCCATGGCGATTCCCGCGGTGCGGGAGCCGGGTCCTTTGGTGACTTTCGTGCGCAGCCGCACCGAGGTGAAGGTCGACTCGATCGGCTTGGTGGTGCGCAGGTGGATCCAGTGCTCGGCCGGATACCTGTAGAACTCGAGCAGCACGTCGAGATCGTCGGTGATCTTCTTGACTGCTTTGGGATACTTTGCGCCGTAATCGATTTCGAAGGCCTTCACCGCCAGCTGCGCGCGGTCGATGTCCTCGGCGTCAGATCCTCGACGGCATGGCCGGGGCCATGCCCGGCGACACCGGGCGAATTCTGTTGGGTACTGTGCAATGCCTGGCCGGAACCCCCGCCCGCCAGGCGGCGAAGGCTATTCGCGCGGCGACAGGCTTCGCGGCAAACTTCGTATATCCGACCTCTCCAACATCGGGATCGGCCCCCTCTGGATCGAGATCCACATGACCGGCGGTGACGAAGGCGAGCGGGTGGCCCGCGCCGCTCACATCACGATGTCCGGCATACGCATCGTCAGTCACGTCCCGCCGAACCTCGGGATCATCCGCGAACGGGTCACCCGGGGCGTCGAGTGACCTACGCCAACGATCCGTTCGTCGCAGACCTGATCACCCCTGGCGGGGGTCGTGGCCTGTGTTGGCGATAGACCCCCGCACTCGGGCACCGCTGCGAAGGCCTCATCCACCGGGCCCCAACGTCACCGGCGGGCAACTGCGCCCAGTCGGGGAACCCGTCCCAGCTCGCACT
>NZ_BDBQ01000124.1 GCF_001613065.1 Nocardia miyunensis NBRC 108239 | reverse complement strand
GGTTGGCCCATTTCCAGACTTCGTGCATGTCCGTTCTCTCTCTGGCACAGGAGAGCAATGCTCTCTGATGAGAGCAATCTGTACGGCTGGTTCGTTTTCGTCAAGTTGTCGCCTCCTCCCAGGGGGAGACGCCGATAGTTCAGTTGCATCAGGCTCGGAGCAGCGTCGGAGCTCCGTGCGGACGAAGTGCATGCCTTCGTCGCTTTCTGCTCCATACTGACCTCCGCGCCGTCGTGCCGGCCCGGGGCCGCCGCTACGTGGTGTCGGTGGAGGAGTCGATGAAACGGCTCGCGCGCCCTACCCACGGGATCGCCCCAGCGACAACCCATCTCGAGTGGACCGGTGTAGGACGGCTGTTGCGCGAGGGGTGACAGAGTGAACGGCGGTTTCGTATCCGGCGGGCTTGTGGGGAGCCAGGGATGCACGGTGGTTCCGCGACGTCCTGTCGACGTTCTGTGGATCGGGGCGGATCGGCGATCGTGGATATTTCCAGTGATTCACGCTGCATGGAAAGGGCCTTCGAGCAGTGGTTTCGCTGTCATTGGAATGCGAGCGACGGCGGATCGGCCCGCTTTTATTTGCGTATCGATCGCATCCTTGGATGCTACTTGCGACCGCCCGGTTTCGTCCGCCGAACCGGTGCGACCTGGGGGTTCGTGGTTGTTGGTGGGTGTTGTGGGTTGCTGTTTGTTGCTGTTCGTGGATCTGTGACGTCCTGTGGACGTCCTGATACTGATGTCGTTTGCCGACGTCCTGTGCGATTCCGACGCGATTCGCGGGTGAGTGGAATCGGGCTTCAGAGGCGATCCGCGCGGGTCCCGTTGGCTGGTTCGTGAGTGAATGTCGCCGCGTGGGTGCAGTCTCGGCCGCTTTGTTTGCGGGGTGAGCCTTGTTGTACGGCAATGTTGTGCAAACGAGATCTGCAGCTGGGCAGGAGTGATGTCGACTCGCGGTGATGTGTGTGCACCCCGTGGAAGCGGTCATCCACACTCCAGAGACGCGGTTGCGCCGGGCCGTCGGGGGCGTTGCTGGGCAACGGGTTTGGGACGTCGGTCGTCTCTCACGCGGTAAGAGTGCCGTGGAGGTTTCGCTGTGACTGTCGTCTCATACTGAGACGCTTGCTATCTGGATTACGCGGTGTGATGAGTCGGACCTCGTCCCCGTAGTCGGCATCCGGCCGGCTCTGATCCAGGAGGCGCACATTGAGTAGGCAAAGCCTGACGAAGGCCCATGCGAAGATCACCGAGCTGTCGTGGGAACCGACCTTCGCGACCCCGGCCACTCGCTTCGGTACCGACTACACCTTCGAGAAGGCCCCGAAGAAGGACCCGCTCAAGCAGATCATGCGGTCCTACTTCCCGATGGAGGAGGAGAAGGACAACCGCGTCTACGGCGCGATGGACGGCGCCATCCGCGGCAACATGTTCCGCCAGGTGCAGCAGCGGTGGCTGGAATGGCAGAAGCTGTTCCTGTCGATCATTCCGTTCCCGGAGATCTCCGCCGCGCGGGCCATGCCGATGGCCATCGACGCCGTGCCCAACCCCCAGATCCACAACGGGTTGGCGGTGCAGATGATCGACGAGGTCCGGCACTCGACGATTCAGATGAATCTCAAGAAGCTGTACATGAACAACTACATCGATCCCGCCGGATTCGACATCACCGAGAAGGCGTTCGCGAACAACTACGCGGGCACCATCGGCAGGCAGTTCGGTGAGGGGTTCATCACCGGTGACGCGATCACCGCGGCGAACATCTATCTGACCGTCGTCGCCGAAACCGCCTTCACCAACACGCTTTTCGTGGCCATGCCCGACGAGGCCGCGGCCAACGGCGACTACCTGCTGCCGACGGTGTTCCACTCGGTGCAGTCCGACGAATCGCGGCACATCTCCAACGGCTACTCGATTCTGCTGATGGCGCTGGCCGACGAGCGCAATCGCCCACTGCTGGAACGGGATCTGCGGTACGCGTGGTGGAACAACCACTGCGTGGTCGACGCGGCGATCGGCACCTTCATCGAGTACGGCACCAAGGACCGCCGCAAGGACCGGGAGAGCTACGCCGAGATGTGGCGGCGGTGGATCTACGACGACTACTACCGCAGCTACCTCATCCCGCTGGAGAAGTACGGGCTGGAGATTCCGCACGATCTGGTCGAGGAGTCCTGGTCGCGCATCGTCGACAAGGGCTACGTGCACAAGGTCGCCCAGTTCTTCGCAACCGGTTGGCCGGTGAACTACTGGCGGATCGACGCGATGACGGACACCGACTTCGAGTGGTTCGAGCACAAGTACCCGGGCTGGTACTCCAAGTACGGCAAGTGGTGGGAGGAGTACAACCGCCTGGCCTACCCGGGGCGCAACAAGCCCATCGCGTTCGAGGAGGTCGGGTATCAGTACCCGCACCGGTGCTGGACCTGCATGGTGCCGTGCCTGATTCGCGAGGACATGGTGGTGGACAAGGTCGACGACCAGTGGCGCACCTACTGCTCGGAGACCTGCCACTGGACCGACGCGGTCGCCTTCCGCGGCGAGTACCAGGGCCGCCCGACCCCGAACATGGGTCGGCTCACCGGATTCCGTGAATGGGAGACCCTGCATCACGGCAAGGACCTCGCCGATATCGTCACCGACCTCGGCTACCTTCGCGACGACGGCAAAACCCTTGTGGGACAACCGCATCTGGATCTGGACGACCCGAAGAAGATGTGGACCGTCGACGACGTCCGGGGCAACACGTTCAACAGCCCGAACGTGCTGCTGAACGAGATGTCCGCCGCCGAACGCGAAGCCCACGTCGCCGCGTACCGCGCGGGCGGGACCGCGGCCTGACCAGGTTCGGTGGGTGACGCCGGATTCGGCGTCACCCGCTGCCACCACTTTTTCCGAGCCCAGGAGATATACCCGTGGCCGACAATCACCGGATCAACTTCGAGCCCGTCGACATCGAGATGGAAGTCGGCGAACAGGAGAACATCCTCGATGCCGCATTCCGGCAGGGAATTCACCTCATGCACGGCTGCCGCGAGGGGCGGTGTTCGGCCTGCAAGTCCTACGTCCTCGACGGCGATATCCAGATGGCGAACTACTCGACCTTCGCGTGCAACGACGCCGAGGTCGAGGAGGGCTTCGTATTGCTCTGCCGCTCACACGCTTTCAGCGACTGCACCATCGAACTGCTCAATTTCGACGAGGACGAACTCCTGCGTGGAATCGCGATTCAGGACGTGCGCACCGAGGTGGTCGCGATCGAGCCGGTAACCAAGGACATCGTGTCGCTGCGACTGCGGCCCGTGGAACCCGCGACCTACGAGTTCAGATCGGGCCAGTACTCGGACCTGCGGATCCCCGGCACCGAGGAGCACCGGTCGTTCTCGATGGCGACGACACAGTCGACCTCGGAACATGTCGAATTCCTCATCAAGAAGTATCCCGGCGGCCGGTTCGCCGGATTGCTCGACGACGGGATCTCGGTGGGCGACGAGATGAGTCTGACCGGCCCGTACGGGTCATTCACCCTGAAGGAGGGGCACGTCCTGCCGCTGGTGTTCATCGGAGGCGGGGCGGGGATGGCTCCGATCCTGTCGCTGCTGCGGCACATGAGCGAAACCGGCAACACCCGTCGGGTGCACTTCTACTACGGGGCCCGCACCCCGCGGGACCTGTTCTACCTCGACGAGATCCTCGACATCGGCGCGCAGCTCACCGATTTCGAATTCGTGGCGTGCCTTTCGGAATCCATGGACCCGCAACGGATTCCGGGCTCGATCACCGTCGAGGAAGGCAATGTCACCGACGTCGTGCGGCGTCGCGAACCGGGCATCGGCAAGACCGAGGTGTACCTGTGCGGACCGCCTCCGATGGTCGATGCCGCGCTCGAACTGCTCGAGTCCGGCGGCACTCCGAAGGACCAGATCTTCTACGACAAGTTCACCAGCCCGGCCTTCGACCAGTAAACGCAGGACCCTCCTTCCCACCCGAGAAAGAACCGAGAACGAGATGACCACAGGCACCGGGGCGAAGCAACGCAGCTTTCCCACAATAGAATTCACCGATTCCGAGGCCGGGGCGCTGGAATTTCCCGGATCGAAGAGTCGCTCCTACAACTACTACGAGCCCGCCAAACTGCGCGCGACGATGTACGAGGACGTGACGGTCGACGTACAACCGGACCCCGAACGTCACCTGTCCCAGGGGTGGATCTACGGCTTCGCCGACGGCCCCGGCGGCTATCCGAAGGAATGGACCGCCGCGAAATCCTCGAACTGGCACGAGTTTCGCGACCCGAACGAGGAGTGGGACCAGACGATCTACCGCAACAACTCCAAGGTCGTACACCAGGTCGACCTGTGCCTGGCCAACGCCAAGCGCGCTCGCGTGTACGACGGGTGGAACGCCTCGTGGCTGACTTTCATCGCCCGCAATCTGGGCGCGTGGATGCATGCGGAAAACGGTCTGGCACTGCATGTTTTCACGTCCGTACAGCGGTCCTGCCCGACGAATATGATCAATACCGCGGTCGCGGTCAACGCCGCGCACAAGATGCGGTTCGCTCAGGACCTGGCGCTGTTCAACCTCGACCTGTCCGAGGCCAGCGACGCCTTCGACGGCGCCGTGCACAAGCAGGTATGGCAGTCCGCGCCCGAGTGGCAGCCCACGCGCGAGGTCGTCGAACGCCTGACTGCGGTACCGGACTGGTGTGAGTTGCTATTCGGCGCGAATATCGTCTTCGAGCAGCTGGTCGGTTCGCTGTTCCGCAGCGAGTTGGTCATGCAGATCGCTGCCGGAAACGGCGACTACATCACGCCCACGATCGTCGGCACCGGCGAGCACGACTACGCCCGCGATCTCGCCTACACCCGCAACCTGTACCGATTGCTCACCCGCGATCCCGAATTCGGGGAGTCGAACAAGGCGCTGTTCGGCACCTGGCTGCGGACCTGGGTGCCGCGCTGCCTGGACGCGGCCCGTGCGCTGCAACCGATCTGGTCGCAGCCGGGCGAGAAGGCGGTCACCTTCGCCTCGAGCCTGGACACCGCGATCGAGAAGTTCCGTTCCCTGCTCGAGGATCTCGGGCTGGACATCCCCGAGGAGTTGGACAAGTGAGCATGCAATTCGGATCGTCCACCGAGTTCTCGAACATGTGTGGCGTCACCCTGATGAACACCCCCATCGGCCGTGTGGTGGCGGAGGTGATGGGCGCGAAGGACGGCGTGGAGCTGACGGAGTACCCGTCGATGATCCGCGTCGACGGGCAGCGCCTGCTCGATTTCAACTACGACGAGCTCACCGACGCGCTGGGGCAGGAGTTCGACGGCTCCACCTTCGAGGAGATCAGCTCCACCCACTACGGGCGCATGGTCCACCTCGACGACAAGACCCTGTTGTTCGCCAGCCCCGAGGACGCCGCCGAGTACATCGGATTCGACCTCACCGTCCACTGACGCGGTACCCGCGCCTCACCGTGTGCGGCGCCGTCGCCCGATCCCGCCGGCCGACGGCGCCGCACCATCCAACAGCCCAATTATCGGAGTATTCAGCATGTACGAGAAGAATGGCGACAAGTACTTCATCGTCGACGGACATGTGCACATCTGGGACGCACGCGAGTCGAATCAGAAGAATGTGCACGGCAAGCAGTTCATCGACTGCTTCTACGACTACCACAAGAACCTCAGCCCCGAGGAATACCTGTGGGACTACGAGACGTACCAGTATTACGGCAGTGCGCGTTTCGAGCGCGACATCTTCGGTGAGGGCCACGTCGATCACGCGATCTTCCAGGCGACCCTGCTGAGCGACTTCTACCGCACCGGATTCGGGCAGACCGAGGAGGCGCTCGCACTGGTCGGCAGGCATCCCGGCAAGCTCACCTACAACCATGCCTACGATCCGCGCTACGAGCAGGCCGGGCTCGAACAGCTGCGCCGGGACGCGGAGCGGATGAATCTGCAGGGCGTCAAGCTCTACACCGCCGAATGGCACGGCGACTCGCGCGGATACAAACTCGACGACCCGTGGTCGCGGCGCTACCTAGAGGAATGTATCGAGCTGGGTATCAAGAACATTCACGTGCACAAGGGACCGACGATCCGCCCGCTGGACCGCGACGCCTTCGATGTCGCGGATATCGACAAGGTCGCCACCGACTATCTGGACCTGCGTTTCGTCGTCGAACATGTAGGTCTGCCGCGGCTCGAGGACTTCTGCTGGATCGGCACGCAGGAATCGAACGTCTACGGCGGTCTGGCGGTGGCCCTGCCGTTCATCCACACGCGGCCAAGGTATTTCGCGCAGATCATCGGTGAACTCCTGTACTGGCTGGGCGAGGACAAGATCCTGTTCGGCAGCGATTACGCGCTGTGGACGCCGAAGTGGCTGATCGAGAAGTTCGTCGACTTCCAGATCCCCGAAGATATGCAGGGCGAATACGATCCGATCACCGTCGAGGAGAAGAAGAAGATCCTCGGGCTCAACGCCGCGGCCCTGTACGACATCGACGTCCCGGCCGAGTTGCGGGTGAGCGAACCGTCCGCCGACGGCGCGGCAGGGGCACGGGCAGCGGTGGCGTCGTGACGACCGCCGCGATATCCACCGAACAGGCTGTGCTCGAGGCTCTTTCGACGGTCGTGGACCCCGAATTGGACGAGCCGATCACCGATCTGGGCTTCGTGCGATCGGTGCTGCTGGAGGACGACGGCGTCACCGTCCACCTGCGTCTGCCCACGGCCTTCTGCTCCCCCAACTTCGCCTATCTGATGGCCTCCGACGCCCGCGATGCGCTGCGGCTGATCGACGGCGTCGGCGAAGTGCGGGTGTACCTGGACGACCACCACGACAGTGACAAGATCAACGCTGGTATCGCCGCCGACGCAGGCTATGTCGGGACCTTCGGCGTCGAAGCGCTGGAGAGCCTGGACGAACTGCGCCGAACCTTCCGGGTCAAGGCGCACACCGCGGCGATGGAACGGTGCGTCGAGGCATATATGAAGCGAAACGAGCTGGGCGCCAACGAGATCTACCGGCTCACTCTCAGCCATCTGCCGCCCGGGAAGGACAAGGCGGCGCTGTTGCGCCGCCGCATGGATATCGGACTGAGCATCTGCCCGGCCAGCCCGGTGTTCGTCGACGAGCACGGGAAACGCGTTCCGCCCGAGGCGGTCCCGATGCGCCTGCGATTCGCCAAGTCGGTTCGCATTTCGATGGAGGGTAACGCCCACTTCTGCCGAGGCATGCTCGCGACCCGCTACACCGACAGTGAATCAGCCGGCGACGCACCACATATCACCGATCTCAGAACAACCAGGAGTCCGCGATGAAGGCCGTGCAGGTGGTGGGATACCACACCGGTTTGCAGCTCACCGATGTTCCCGAACCCGCCATCGAGGGGCCTCTGGATGTGATCGTGCGGATCGGCGGCGCCGGTGTGTGCCGCACCGATCTGCACATCCTCGAAGGGCAGTGGGAGGCCAAAAGTGGTGTCGCACTGCCGTATACGATCGGCCACGAGAATGCCGGATGGGTGCACGCGGTGGGCGGCGCGGTCACCAATGTCGCGGTCGGGGACAAGGTGATCCTGCATCCGCTGATCACCTGCGGGTTGTGCCGCGCCTGCCGCTCCGGCGACGATGTCCATTGCCAGGCAAGCAAATTCCCCGGAATCGATGTCGACGGCGGCTACGCCGAATACCTGCGGACCACCGCGCGCAGTGTGGTCCGGATCGATGATTCGCTCGAGCCCGCGGACGTCGCAGCCCTGGCCGATGCCGGATTGACCGCGTATCACGCAATCGCGAAGGTCGCGCAGAGCACTCGGCCCGGGGACGTGTGCGTGGTGATCGGCGCCGGTGGGCTCGGCCATATCGGTATTCAGGTGCTGAAGGCGATTTCCGCGGTGACGGTGGTCGTCGTCGATCGCAACCCCGCCGCGGTCGAACTCGCTGTGAAGATCGGTGCGGATCATGGCATCGTGGCCGATGGCGGGCATATCGACCGAGTGCTGGAGATGACCGGAGGACACGGCGCGGAGGCTGTGGTCGACTTCGTCGGTGAGGGCGGCGCGACCCGGGAGGGCATCGCGATGCTGCGCCGCGCGGGGAACTACTACGTCGTCGGATACGGCGAGAACATCGATGTCCCGACAATCGATGTTATCTCCACGGAGATCAACTTCATCGGCAATCTCGTCGGCTCCTACAACGATCTGCAGGAGCTAATGACCCTTGCCGCTCAGGGCAAGGTCACATTGCATACGACCACGTATCCGCTCGCGAGTTTCCAGCAGGCACTCGACGATCTCGATGCCGGGCGTGTGCGCGGCCGGGCGATTCTCGTTCCCTGACCCGCCGTAACGGCCGAATCTCCGCGAATTCGTTCGAAAGGAAGCAGCAATCATGGCAAAGCAGTTGCGCTACAACACCGACGCGCGTTCGAGGTTGGAGCAGGGGGTGAACGCTCTGGCCGACGCGGTCAAGGTAACCCTCGGTCCCAAGGGCCGCAACGCGGTTCTGGAAAAGCTCACCGGCCCGCCCACCATCACCAACGACGGCGTGACCATCGCGCGCGAGATACAGCTTCGGGACCCATTCGCCAATATGGGAGCGCAGTTGGTCAAGGAAGTCGCGATGAAAACCAATGGCGTGGTGGGGGACGGCACCACCACGGCCACGGTGCTTGCGCAGGCCATGGTTCGCGAGGGCTTGCGCGCGGTGGAGTCCGGCGCCAACCCGATGCGTGTGCGGCGCGGTATCGAGCGCGCGGTGTCCGCGGTCATCGAGGCGCTGCGCGAACAGGTTGCCGAAGTCAGCGACCGCGGTGACCTGCGGCGGATCGCGGCACTCGCGGCCAGTGACGACGAAACGATCGGTATGGCCGTGGCCGAGGCCGTCGACTACGTCGGCAGGTCCGGGGTCGTGACCACCGAGGAGAGCGACGGGCTGGGGCTTTCGGTCGACATCGTCGATGGCATCGAGTTCGACCACGGCTATACCTCGGGCTACATGGTGACCGATCCGGAGCGGATGGAGGCGGTACACAGTGAACCGCTGATCCTGCTGACCAACAAGAAGATCACCCAGGTACAGGACATCATGTCCAGCATCGAGGTGGCCAAACGCGCCGACCGGCCGTTGGTCGTGCTCGCCGAGGACGTCGACGGGCCCGCACTGCAGCTCCTGGTCGGCGGCAATATGCACAACACGATGGCCTCGGTCGTGGTGCGCGCCCCAGGCTTCGGGCACCGCCGCGTCGCCGAACTCGAGGACCTCGCGGTGGCACTCGGGGGACATGTCGTCGCCAAGGACACCGGGATCGAACTGTCCGAGGTGACCATTGATCACCTCGGTTCGTGCGATCGGATCACGGTGACCGAGAACACGACGACAATCGTCGGCGGTCGCGGCGACGAACGGCTGCTCGACGCCCGGGTGGCACAGCTGCGGGCCCAGTTCGACCGGGCAAGGATCGACGCCGACCGAGACAGCATCGAATTGCGCATCGCCCGCCTCACCGGACGCGTCGCGGTGATCCGCGTCGGCGGCGCGACCAGCGTCGAGCTGAAGGAACGGATGTTGCGAGTCGAGGACGCGCTCGCGGCAACTCGCGCTGCGGTCGAGGAAGGAATCGTCTCCGGTGGTGGCACCGCACTTGCGCAGTCGCACCGCCTGCTGACCGAGCTCGACCTCCGTGGCGACGAGGCTGTCGGCCGAGACATTGTAGGACGCGCCCTGGCCGAGCCGTTGCGCTGGATCGCGATCAATGCCGGTTTCGACGGAGACGAGGTGGTCCGGGAGGTGACGGAACTGTCCGTCGGACACGGGTTCAACGCATTGACCGGCACCTACGGCGATATGTTCGCCGAAGGTGTGATCGACCCGTTCAAGGTCACCCGCGCGGCACTGGAGAGCGCCGCATCGATTGCGGCACTTCTCATTACGACCGAAACCGCCATCGTGGAGGAGATCGACGTCAATCCCGGCGCGATCATCGCCCCCGGATTCGGCGATCTCGCCGAAGGCATGGTCCGGCCGTCCAACATCTACTGAACAGGAACACGCGAGCATGATTTTCATCGTGGTGAAGTTCAAGGTCCGGGAAGAGTTCCAGGACAGCTGGCCGCTGCTCACTCGTGAATACACCGAAGGGACTCGGTCCGAGCCGGGCAACCTCTGGTTCGACTGGAGCCGCAGTACGGAGGATCCTGCGGAGTACGTCCTGGTGGAGGCGTTTCAGGATGGCCAGGCCGGTTCCGAGCACGTCAACGCAGAGCATTTCCGTAAGGGTTTGGAAGTGATGCGCCCAGCGCTGTATGAGACTCCCCGCATTATCAATACGGAACTCCCCGGTGTGGCCGAGTGGTCGCGGATGGGGGAGTTGGAGATCACGCCGTAGCGCCGGACCTTCGGCTGATCGGAAACGGTATGAAGATGGGGACGACCGTTGCGATGACCGGTCTTGTCGCGGAATTGACGGCATCGCTCGGTGATCTCGTCGTCACCGACGGCGACATCATGATCGGGTATACCCGCGACCAGTCGTTACTCTCACCGGCGGGCCGCCCGACGGTGGTGGTCCGCGCCCGGAGTGTCGATCATGTGGTCACGACACTGCGGATCGCGCATCGATATCGCGTTCCGGTCGTGACCAGGGGCGCTGGAACCGGTCTCGCCGGTGGCGCCAACGCGATCGATGGCTGCATCGTGCTCAGCACCGAGCAGATGAACCGGATCATCGAGATCGATGGACGAGCACGGACCGCCACTGTCGAATGCGGGGTCGTCAACGGCGATCTCGCATCCGCCGCGGCTGAACGAGGACTCTGGTACGTACCCGATCCTGGAAGCCGGGCCATGTCGACGATCGGCGGAAATCTGGCGACCAACGCCGGCGGCCCGTGCTGCGCGAAGTACGGTGTCACCGGAGACCATGCCGCACGGATCAAAGCCGTGCTCGCGGACGGCCGGATAATCCACACCGGGGCCGAAACCCGCAAGAATGTCGCCGGATACAACCTGACCCAGCTGTTGGTCGGGTCCGAAGGAACTCTGGCGGTCATCGTGGAAGCGACGATGCGGCTGCGTACCCGGGGCCCGCAGACCGCCACGGTTGTGGCATCCTTCGGCGCCTCGGATCAGGCCGTGGACGCGGTGCTGTCCGTCCGAGCGGTGGCTGATCCCAGCCTGTGTGAATTCATGGACCATACAACACTTTCCGCGGTCAACGCGATGACCCGGATGGGCTTGGACGAGACGGCCGCAGCCCTGCTGATGATCCAATGTGACGGTGAGTCCGCCGCGGCGGAAGCCGAGCGGTGCGCCCAGGAGTGCCGAGCCGCGGCGGCCACCGAGGTCTACATGAGTGCTGACGCGACCGAGAGCGCCGCGCTCATGCAGGCTCGAAGTCTGGCGCTGCCGGCCCTCGAACGCCGCGGCAGCACACTGCTCGATGATCTTGCGGTACCGGTGCCGCGGTTGCACGAAATGCTCGATGCCATCCGGGGGATCGCCGAGCGTCACCACCTGACCATCGGTACGTTCGGACACGCAGCCGATGGGAATCTGCACCCTACGATCGTGTTCGACGCTGCCGATCCCGTTGCCGTGGAGCGAGCTTCACTTGCGTTCGAGGAGATGATCCAGGACTGTCTAGCGCTCGGCGGGTCGATAACCGGCGAGCACGGCGTCGGAGATCTCAAGCGTCCCTATCTGGAATCCATGGTCGGGCCTGTGCAGGCAGAACTGATGAGTCAGCTCAAAGCCGTCTTCGACCCTGCTGGAATCTTGAATCCGGGGCGTGCCTTTTGAGTCGATCGGCTTTCGCGAGTCGAACTGCGGCTTGTTGTGGTTGGGATATGCCCAGGTGACGGGTCGTGGTGAAGGTTCCGGGTCCACTTCGTTGTGAACTACCACCGGCGCCGTTGCCGGTATAGCGAGAGCGTCTTGCGCTTTCACCCGAAAGATCGATCACGGTCCCAGAAACAGACGTTCGTTCGGCAGGCGGCACCAGGGAAGGCATTCATCGAGGGCGTGCTGTACCAATTCGATTGCGCACCAACGGTTCAGCTGCCAATCGCGAATCAGATTGTACGCGCCGATCGGGCTGGTCCGGTAGTCGAAGGCGGTCGCTCTGAGCCAAATCCGCACGTGCACATCATCGCACGCCGCCAACTGCGTTTCTTGCCAGCTGTCAGTGCAAGACCCGTGTCGGCTGCGGTGTGGCGGCGTCGATCCGCCATACCGGCACCAACATTGTCAGCAGAGCGCTCTTTGTCCATCGCACCTCCTTGTCATCGGTTCGGCGAACCCGCAGGACCTTCGTGGAGCATCTCCACGAATCGCCGACGGCCGACACCGAATGCAATAAGCAGGTCACCGTGGCCTGCCCCGCCGAAAGGTGCCCAGCGGATGGCGAATTCGATCGTCGAGCCCGCGTCTACATCCACCGATCGAGTGGATCGCAGGGAGTTCGACTGGCTCAACGAGGACCGAACCCAGGTCACGTCGTAGTTCATGCCTCCGGTCGTGTTCGATTGCGGGACACGCGCGTACAGCGGCCGGGTCGAGGATGAACGAGCATTGTGTATCGCCGTGGAATTACGTTGCCCCCGTTTCTGGGGACTAATGAGTGTCCTCGAGCGGTGGTGGGCGGGGCGCACGCCCGGCCCGTACAATGTCCGCAGCGCCGCGGTCGGATGACTATCTGCGCCTGCGCCTGCGCGTTCGTCGTGCTGCGCCTGGTCATGTGCACCTCCTTTGGGTCCACAGCCGGCCGATTCGCTGAGTGCGCGATGTTCGCTGAATTCATCGAATGCTGTGACCTAGCCTCTGGCGTCTCAATGTGAGATGTGCGTCACAGAGATGTATGGGGGTTGCGCTGGAGTCTCGGACCCGTCTGGACGTGCCCGGGAGCCATATCTGCTGCCTTCGACGCGCGGCCGCGCCGCGAAGGCGCGACCGAATCGCGGAGGTATGGGGGCGCTGTCGGCGCCCCGGAAACTACGTGATGCCGAACTGCCTGATCTTGCGATACATCGTGGCGCGGGAGATACCGAGATCGGCGGCTGCGGCCTGCTTGTCACCGTTGTGGTCGTGGAGGCTGCGCACGATCGCATCACGCTCCAGTGCTTCCATGGGGGTGAGGGTGCGCCGGATCAGCGAATGGCATTCGGGTGGGAGCTTGTCGGGTGTGATGACGCCGGAGCGTTGACGGGTGAGCGTGTCGGCGAGCGTTCGGCGGAGTTGGGCGATATTTCCGGGCCATGACAGTTTCGCGAGCTGCCGAAGCGCGGCGGGGGACATCCTGACGTCCGCGCCCCTGGTGAGTTCCCGGAGCAGAGACAGCACCAGATCATCGAGATCCTCGATGTGATGCCGCAGGGCAGGAACGGGGACAGTGTGCATGAACAGCGGCAGTAGCTGGGCCTCCGCCGCAGGGGACGGATCGGCGGAGGTCATCGTGGCGGCAATCCAACCACGGCCCGCGCAAGATTGCAGCACGGTGGACACCGGCTCAATGAGGTCCTCGGGCAATTCGTCGATATTGGTGAGAACGATATCGAAGTCATCCTTGGCGATCTCGGTCTCGAGGGCGATGAGAGCTTCCTCGATGTCGCGGCATCGGTCCAGACGCAGTATGCGAATCGTCCGTTCCGGGTGAATATGGTGGGCAACCATTTCAGCCAGCTTGGCACGGCCCGACCCGGACTCCCCGTCGAGTACTACCCAGTTCCGATCAATACAACATCGTTCGACCTGCCGGCAGCTTCTGCGCCACGAACTACTGCTTCCCGCGAGTCCGGGCACCGGCGGAGGATGGTTCACGAGCCGCATACTGCTGGCGGCGCTGTCGGTCAATGCGACGTGGGCCACGATGTGCGTGCGGCCACTGCGGGAGGTAAGTCGTTCGGCGACTGTCACTTTGGCGAAGTATCCACTGGGCAGTACGGCACCGGCCGTGGAAGACAGCGAGCGCTGAAGGTCGGCGGCGTGCCCGAGCAGCGCGTGCTGATCGAGCGCGTCCAGAGCTTGCCGCAGGTAGGGGTTCATCAGCACGATGTCCTCGCCGACGGCGAGTACACCGGTGGGATAGCGACGGCACTGCCGCAGATACGTTTCCAGCAGGGCGGCTTCGCTTTCGGTGGCCTGTGCGCGCAGACGATCCTCGATCTGGGCACCGGCGGTCTTGGCAAGGGCGACCAGCAGCGGATCGGATTTCCGTGCCCAGCACGTGAGATCGAGAATCCCGGCGACGCGGCCCGAGAGCGGGTCTCGGATGGGAGCGCCGGCGCAGGCAAGCCGTCCGAGGGTGCCGAGATAGTGCTCCCCGCCCTGGATGAAGGTGGCACGCCCGGTTTCGGCCGTGGTGCCGATTCCATTGGTGCCGACGAACTTCTCGGCGTAGCTATATCCGCACGCCAATTGCACTTCGTCGAGGGTGGCGCGGATAGCGGCATCGGGAGCGGCGCGGTCCAGGACTAATCCGTCCGCCGATGTGAGAATGATGCTGACTGATTGGGCCGCCAGATCGTCGCCCAGTTGGTGCACGATCGGCGCCGCCGCGATGACCAACGGGGAATCGAGGTCCGGTTCCCGCACAAACGGCAGGTCCACCCGATCAGGATGCACGCGAAGCTCCCGCGAGCGTTGCCAGGAATCGCGGACAGTACCGGAGACCAATGCATCGTCGACGGAACCCGAGGTCAGAAAATCGTCCCTTGCTTGCAGCAGGCGCGTGCTGGTGTCCACGTTGCTCATCATCTGTAACCTCGGCTTCATCCTCGCGACACTCACGCTACTCGAACATCCTGTGACGCATATCTCAAAATGAGACACCTGTGACCGGGGTCTTACGCAAACCTGGACGGAACGGACAAAATCGTCGGTCGCCGCCGTGGGACCCGCACCGGAACGCGGCGCTGGGACGTCGTCACGGCGCTGTCGCAGGGGATGGCCTTCTCGATAACCTGGGCCCCGAACGCTGCCGGTTGGGTGAAACTTGTCTCGTCGGCAGTACATCTCGGACCGGTTGAGCGCTTGCCCTGGTTTCCCCTTAACGGGCAGGGGTGACTGGCACGGTGATGCCAAATGCCTCCGATCCACCGTAGCGTCGCACCTGCCCTTCGGAATCCGGGCTGATCGCGTTGGATTCGAACGAGTGCCTGACATTGCTGGGCGGGGTGCGGCTGGGCAGAGTCCTCTACACCCGCGATGCCCTGCCAGCGGTGCGGCCGGTCAACCACGTGGTGCGGGGACGGGTAGATCATCATCGGGGCCGGGGCAACGCCCTGCGGGTATCTGATCGGGGTCCACGCATTGTCGTCGATATTGCTGATCGCGGCCCGGATCGAGGCGTTCATCCGGACGGTGACCGAGAAATACGTGCTCAACCCACGCGCGGCGGCAACGATCTGTTCGGCGTGGAACGCCGAGTCCGCCCGCACCACCACCATTCCCGTCGCGTCCGCCGAACGGGCGGTCTTGATCGCCTCGGCAACGAAACTGCCTGCATTGTGCGCTGAATTCGTCGCGCCGCGGCGCAGTCTCGCGGCCACGATCACCGGCCGCGGGAGCGGCGTGGACACCACCGCGATCAGCGCGTTCAGTCCTTTGACCTTCGAATACCCAATTCCTACGCCTTGTTTGGCGTAGCCGTAGGTGTGGCGGATCGTGTCGTCGACATCAACGTAGGCGATCGCATCCGCGCCCGGCAACAACGGTGTGTGAGAGGACAACGCGGGCAACACTTTCCGGCACACCGTCGCCAACTGCTGCACATGCCCGTGAGTGAACGCCCGCAGAAACGATCCCAGCGTCGACGGCGCCGGATCCCGACAAATGCTCTACCCATCGCGCCGTGGCGCAACCGGTCCATCCCATCGATCGTGTCGGCACCGGTGACCATCCCGAACACCAGCGCCAGTGTCTTCGCCACTGGCACCGCACCTGCTGAGTTCGGTGCCGATTTCCAACGCAGGAGGTCAGCGGTCGATTCCGGCAGCCCGCACTGCTCCGCCAACCGCACCACCGGCACCAACCCGGCGAACCCGATCAGATTCCGATCATCGAACCGGGCAGACACCGCCCGTACCGACATGACCGACTTCACCTCGGAGATGCTCCTTCGACCCGCGTGAACTGAGCTTCGCAACCCAGATCATCGCAGCTCGCAGGGCGTCTCCGTTCCTATTTCACAGTCACCCAAGCCATTTCACTCGGTGGATCGGGGCTCAGGTTTGGCAGAACTGCTGCACGATATGCGGTTGGCGGCCGGTGTTCCCGGTGAGGGCCTCGACGACCGCGACGGACAACTGCGGCGCCTGGGCCCACGAATAGACGGCGTCGATGGAGTTGGGGCCCTCATGGAGCTCGTCGTGACGGCGGCGATCCTCGCGGGAGGCGCCGTCGCCCTGGGCCATCGCGGCGCACTGACCGGCGCCGATCTTATCTCCCACGATCTCGCAGTCGGGTCCACCGAAGTGTCCGGAACCGGTGGGGATCCCGGGCGGTATGCCCTGGTTGCATTGGGCGAGTGCCTGGGCGTCGGCGGCTTGCGGGGTGGGTGCGTTCCATGCGGCCGCGGTATGACCGGTCAACGGCGACTTCGCCAGCGCGCCCCAATGCCCCGTATCTGCATGGGCCGGCGCCGCCTGTACGGCCGCAACAGCGAATCCGGCCACTGCACAGGTGGCTATGGCATGGGGGATAGTCAACTTCATCGAGTGAGCTTCTTTCTGTTTCCGTGGCAGTACATTCGGCACGCGGGTCGAAGATTGCCCGCGCCGCCGTGGACCTAATCAGATTCCAGCACAACATCACTGGATCACCGGACAGTCGATCCCACCTGCCCGACCCTCTGGACATCTCCGATCACCGTATGCCACGCCCTGTCGGCTCGGCGTCGGAGTGCAGTTGCCAACTTCCTTGGTGAACAAAACCTTTCGCCGAGGTGGCCGACGATGCCGCGGCTCTCGGGTCGGGGGTCACGTTGCCCCATCGACTGTCCGACACTCCCCCGTCACGCGTCGTCGAGGACCGGATCGTGACGGGGCTGCGCGGTAACCGTTCGAGTTCGATCGAGTTGACCGAAGACTTCCATCGCAGAAGGTCAGCCCCCAATTCCGGCAGCCTGCACCGCTCCGCCAAACGCACCACCGGCACCAGACCGCCGTACTTGATCAGATTCCGCTCACCGAACCGGGCAGACACCGCACCCGACGACAGGGACAGACTGCACTTCGGAGATGCTCCTTCGAACCTGCTGATGTGGACCTTCGCAAGTCACATCATCGCAGCTCGCAGAGCATCTCCGTTTCCATATTCACACCGACCGCAGAATGCGGTCGGTGGATCCGGGCTGATTCATTTTCTGTCAACTCCGATCTGAACGAACGGTATGAATTCCGCACTGTGCGAGATTGTGTCGAGGGTTCGTGCGGGAGTCCCGCTTGCTCGTGAAAGTTGTTGGGTCAGTTGGGTTTCGGACTGGTCGGGGTGTAGGTTTCGCCGGTTTGCTGGGATTGCGTGGCGATGCGTTGCAGGGCTTCGATGTGGGCTTGTAACGCGTGTCGCCCGGAGTCGGTGAGGTTCAGCCATGTCCGGGGGCGTTTGCCGACGTAGCCCTTCTCGATCTCGACGTATCCGTGCTTGGTCAGATTGGTGATCTGTTTGGACAGTGCCGAGTCGGACATCGTCACCGCGTCGCGTACCCAGCCGAACTCGGCCCAGTGGGTGGCTGCCAGCAGTGACACGATGGACAGACGCGTCGGGTCCAGCAGCAGCGGGTCCAGGTCAGTGGTGTCCATCGAGGGTGTCGCTTTCGGGGCGGTGACCGTTGTGGGCCAGGGCATTCAGGGTGTTCTGCAGCCTGCGGCCGAAGACGATCAGGGTGAGTCCCAGGACGGCGCCCAGGATCGTGCGCGAGTAGGGCACGCCCGCGAGCGGATGCAGGCCCAGCAGCGGGAGCGCGATCCCGAGTGCCATGGCCGTGAGCAGTAGTGTCACCGCGGGGATGCTGAATCGGCGTGAGATCGCTTGTCGGCGTACTCGGGTCGGCTGGCCGAAGACGGCCGCGCCCCGGCGGGTGCGGCCCAGCCAGTTGTAGCCCACGGCGATCACCGCGATGATCATGCTCGATACCGCCGCCGCGTGTTTGCCGAGGAAGTCCGGCGCCGCGAGCATCACGAAGATCGCCACGCCGAAGATGATGTCGACCCAGCGGGCGCGCCCGGTGGAGTCCACCGCCTGGTTCGTGCGCTCGTTGATCTCGTGCAACGCTCGGGCGGCTTCGCTGGGGGTGGGGTTGTTCGCCATCGTTGTCTCCTTCAAAGCTTTCTTACTTCGAACTACTTGCCTGATAGGAAAGTACCTCATCGCTTTCCTATCAGGCAAGTACTTTCCGCGAGGTAGTTGGATGGGGAGCCGCGTCGGCGGAGTGTTGCTGCCACCCGACGGCGACGTTGATGTGGATGCCCAGCAGACGGTCACCGAGCCCTGCTGGCCTGACTGGAATTGTCGGGACCGTGACCCGCATCGGTGTCGAAGGCACCGGCTGCTACAGCGCCGGACTCACGCGCTGTCTCCGGTCGCGCTCGATCGCAGTGGTGCAGGTCAGCGGTCCGGACCGGGAAGCTCGCAGGTTGCGCGGCAAGTCCGATCCGCTCGACGCCGCGAGCGCCGCCCGCCGCGTGCTGGCCGTGACTCAATATGTGCTGCCGAAGGATTCGTCGAGTCCATCTCCCGCGGGTGGCCCGCGCCGACGCCGTGTCCATCTCCTGCGGGATCCTGATGCTCTGTCAAACCCGGTGAGACAGGTCAGGTTCCGAATTCTGTGTTGATGTTCTCCTTCAGGAGCTGAACAGATTCCGCGTTAACCGATGAACATTGACCGGGGGAATCGGTACTGAATCGCCCCGGGTTTGGTGCCAATGCCGTTAACTTACGCGGCGGTGTAGCTGAATCTCGGCTCGGGTGGTGTGGTTGATGTTCTTGTGCTGTAGGTCTTTTCGGCCGAACTTGTGGCGACCGGCCCGTTTGATCACCCGGGGGTAGCTGCGGTGGCGGTGCGGGTTGGTGCGTTCGAGGATCTCGGCGACGGCGTGAGTGATGGCTGTGGTCAGTCGGTCAGGGGGAAAAACCCGCTTGCCCGGTGATGTGCCGCCGGGCAACGCGCAGGGTGCGGATGAACGACAGCCGTAACGGGTCGGTGGAGTCGAAATCCGCAGCGTGATACATCAGTTCGCGGATGGCGTAGTGGGTGGTCAACAGGCCCCAGATCTCTTGGCGCACCATGGCCGGGCTGTGCGAGCGCAGCACCCGGTAGCTGCCGCGCTGGCTGGTTTCGATCTCGGCGAAACTGGTCTCGATCTGCCACCGATGGTGGTAGGCCGCGGCAAGCTCGACTGCCGGTGCGATCTCGTGGTCGAGGATGGTGGTGATCAGCCGGATCGGGCCCAGCTCGTCCCGGCCGCGGTTACCGATCTCGTACTCGATGACCCGTATCGGCACTCCCTCCGGCGCGGTGCCGGTGCCTCTGGCCTGGTTGCGGCGGTTGCGTTGGCGTTGGGCCTTGTCGGCCAGCCGGGACAGGAACGATCCGTCCGGAAGGTGTTGCACCACAGGCAGGCTCACCATCGACTGCACCCGCCACAGCAGATCCGCGCCGGTCGCGGTGGCCTCGCGCCAAAACTCGTGACTGAAGAACCCACGGTCGGCGATGACCAGCATCTCGGGACAGAATCCGTCCAGCAACGCCCGCGCCAGCTCACGCTCGTCGGTCTCGATCGCGCCGATCTGTGCATCGACGATCGTGTGAGTGCCGCACTCGGCCAATGCGACGACCTTCACCTTCGGGTACGGGTCGTCCAGGCTCTGATGGGTCTTGCCGCGCCCGAACACCTCCTCGTTGTCTTCGGTGTCCGGCACATCCATCTGGACCCCGTCCACGGCCATCATCCGCCGCCCCGCCAGCCACGCACCCGGTGTTCCCGGACCAGCCAGCGGCACCGCCACCCGCCGGAACAGCTCACGCAACGGTTCCTCACCCAGCCGGGCGCGTGCCTTGCACAGCGCCGCCGAACTCGGCATATGCCAGTCGTCATCCCACGACCGCAGAAACACCAGCCCATCGGCCAGTTTGCGCATCACCTCCTCGTAGGCGTCGCCGAAGAACAACGTCATCGCCAGTACGAAATACACCACCACACCTGCGTTCCGCGTAATTCGGAGGTTCTGGAGGTAGCGGTTGGGTGTATCCGCTGGTCGGGCGGATGCAACGCGGAGGAGCGCTGATTTCTCCTAGAGACGCGATTCTTGTTTTCTATGTGGCTTGTGCTGTGGTTTTGTCATATGGTCTGGAGTCGTGTACGTGAAGACGACCAAGCGGGACAACAAGTCCGGCACGGTCAGGTATCTACATCTGGCGCACAACGTGTGGGATCCGGTCAAGGGCCGGGCGATACCGAAGGTGCTGTTCACCTTCGGGCGGGAGGACGAACTCGACCGTGACGCGGTCAAACGCCTGGTGGGGTCGTTGTCGCGGCTGCTGGATCCGGCCGATGCCCTGGCCGCGACGGCGTCGGGGCCGGAGTTGGTGTTCGTTTCCTCCAGGGCGTTCGGTGGGGCGTATGTTCTCGATCATCTATGGCGGTGGCTGGGCATAGATGCGATCGTGGGCCGGCTCGGGCCCGGGCGGCGGGGCCCTCGCCGCGACGTGAGTGTCACCGAGCGGGTCCTGTTCGGGCTGGTCGCCAACCGCGCGTTATCCCCGTCGTCGAAACTGGCTGCGGCGGACTGGATCTGCGGTGACGTGCACATTCCCGGACTGGCCGAAACCACCGATGATGCCTGTTACCGGGCGATGGACTGGCTGCACGCGGTGACCGACGAGCTGGAAAACAGGTGTTCGACCGGGTCGCGACCCTGCTGAATCTGGAAGTGGATCTGCTGTTCTTCGATACCACCTCAACGTATTTCGAGGTCGAAGGCGCTGATGAGCCCATCGCCCGCGATGCCCGCGGCAACCCCGCACCCGACACCAGCGGTAGCGGGGAGACGATGGCGGGGTTTCGTACCTTCGGCAAGTCGAAGGATTCGCGAGATGACTTGCCGCAGATCGTGATCGGGATGGCGGTGACCCGGGACGGGATTCCGGTGCGGTGCTGGTGCTGGCCGGGCAACGCCAGCGATCAGGTGCTGATCCGCCAAGTCAAGGACGACATGCGGGACTGGACGCTGTCGAAGATCGTGTGGGTCACCGACCGCGGCTTCTCCTCGGCGGAAAACCACCGCTACCTGCGTCAAGGCGACCACCACTACATCATCGGAGAGAAACTGCGCTCGGGGTCGGCGGAGGTGAAGGCAGCGATGTCACGGCAAGGCCGCTACCTCGACATCGCGGGCAATATGCGGGTCAAGGAAGTGCGGGTCAGCGACTCGGAACGGTTCGTGATCTGCTACAACCCCGACGCCGCCGAGCGCGATCGCGCCACCCGCGATCACCTCGTCGCGGCGCTGGCCGAGGTGATCGAGGGCAGCGACACGCTCTCGGAGTTCAAGCGCGGTGAGTTGCGCGGCAAGATCGCCGGCAAGCCGGGGCTGAACCGGTTCCTGCGCGTGACGACCGGCGGGAAGCTGCGTATCGACGCGGCGAAGATCAAGGCCGAAGCAAACTTCGACGGAAAATACCTGCTGCACTGCAGCGACCCGAACCTGTCCAGTGAAGACATCGCGGTGGGATACAAGCAACTTCTCGAGGTCGAACGAGGCTGGCGCGATATGAAATCGGTCCTGGACCTGCGGCCGGTCTACCACCGGCTCGAAGAACGCATCCGCGCCCACGTCGTGCTCTGCTGGCTCGCTCTGCTGCTGGTCCGGATCGCCGAAACCCGCACCGGCGCAACCTGGAACACGACCCGCCGCGAGCTCGACCGCATCCACGTGGGCACCTTCACCGGCTCGGCCGGGACCTTCCGCCGCACCACCGACCTCACCAAGCCTCAACGCGACCTGCTCGCCGCCCTCGACATCCCCACACCCAAGCAAGTTATCGAACTCACCCCAACCCCCTGACCAGCACCGATACCACCGCCTAGAGACACGGTCCCTCGCCGCGTCCACCTATATCCACGCACGTCAAAGCATAAATCGCAGCTCCAGCCAATCCGAATTACGCGGAACGCAGGATCGGGAGGTATGCGTAATGCAGAGTGCTGAAACGGTTCTCGCTGTCATCCGGGAACGCGGCAGGCGTGGCCTGCCGTTGGAACGGCTCTATCGGCAGCTGTTCAACAAGGAATTGTTCCTGGCGGCCTACGGGAGGATCTACTCCAATGACGGAGCGATGACGCCCGGGGTCACCGGGGGACCGTGGACGGCATGTCTCGCTGCTGAAAACGCTGGCCGCCAAGCATCGTTCGTCGGTGTCGAAGATGTCACACAAGCACAAGACGACCGTGACCACCAGTCGCGGCCCGCGAAAGTGCTTGCAGGTCACCGTCGAACGCGACGGCAGGAAACCGCTGGTCGCGCGGTTCGGAGGTATTCCACTGCGACGGCAGAAGCTGGCGGTGCTGCGCGATCGTCAGCCCGTCCAGTCCACAGTGCGCCGTCGCGAGATAATCTCGCGGCTGCTCACTGGGAGATGCGAGATCTGCAAACGCGACGGTGAGGTGGAGGTCCACCACGTCGTCCGTCTCGCCGATCTCGCCAAACCCGGACGGCCACAACCGGCATGGGCGCAACTGATGGCACGAATGCGGCGCAAGACCCTCGTTTCTGCCGCGAATGTCATCGCCACATCCATACCGGATCTTTTGTCGCGCACACGAAATCACCGGAGAGCTGCTTGCGGTGAAAGTCGCATGGGTGGTTCGGGAGGAGGGCGTTGCTTTGCCTGGGGTTCAGGCTAACTGAGGGTTCTTCGGCGGGAACCCAAGGACGTTCAAGGGATTTGGGGCGAGTCCATCCTTGGGTTCGTGCTCAACCCAGTGGGTCGTATTGCTCGGCTGGGGTTTCGAGGATCACTCGCGCGGCTGCGCAGTATCGGATCGCTGTGGTCTCGTCGAGCCCGAACACAACGGCCAAATGGAGTGGGTCGGGACCGTGGATGAGCGCTTCGTCGAGTTGACGGTCGACCCGCAAGGTTTCGAGTGTGGCGGCTCGCTGACGGAACGGCGCGGTGAGTGCGTTGACGCTGATGGCGCGGGTGGTCGAGGCGGTCTGTTTGTTGATGATCAGGTGCGGGTTGGCGGTGTTGGGCCAGCGTTTTCGCCGGTATTCGAGCCAGTCGAGCAGGAGCCGGTGGGTGAGTTCGTCGAGGGGGCGGGTCACGGTGCCGATGGTCAGCCGCCGGTTGCCGAGGTCGACGTCGTCCAGGCGCAGGGTGCGAATGGCTTCGGGCCGGGCGGCGTGGACTGCAGCCAGGGCGAGCGCGATCCGGGCTGCTGGAGTGGTCGCGGCCTTTGTTGCCTCGTCGATTTGGCTGCCGCGCAAGGGAATAATGATCGGCTCGTCGCGATGGCCGGGGCGGACTCGCGCTGCGGGGTCAACGAAGATGGTGCCCTTCTTTTTGCAGTGCCGCGTTAAAGAGCGCAGCGCGCCGAGGGTTCGCCGCCGCTGGTGACCGTGCAAGGCGCCGGCGACCGCTCTGACGTCGCCGCTGGTGACCTCACGCAGGTGGTCGTATCGGCCGGACCACTCGACCAGCACGGGATGGGCGGCGCGCACGTAGATGCGGACGGTGTTGATGTTGCGGGGCCGGCTGCGGGGCCCGCCGCGCTGCAACACCAGCGCCCAGTTGCGGGCGTCGGCGGCGATGCCCGGCGTCAGATCGGCGAGTTTGCTCTCGAGCCAGGTGTCGAAGGACGGGACGCGGTCATCGACCAGTAATCCCAGCTCGGTCAGCACTTCGGCGACCCGGTTGATGCTGACGCCATAACGGTGCAGCACGCCGATCAGGTCCGAGTAGCGGAACTGTTCGCCGTCGCCATGTCCGGACAGCAGGATGACCAGCGCCCGGTCCAGTTCGGCGGCCAGTTTGGTGTTCCAGCCACGGCCCTCGCCCAGTGCTCGGGCGATCCGGCGCGCGCGAACCAGCGCGGGGCTGGTGAGCTCGGCATGCTGGGCCCGGTCGAAAACCCGACCTGCCCCTGGCAGATGGAGTTGCAGTTGTCCGCTGGTCACCGTTTCCGGCTCTGATGACGGCAGCGCGGCGATCCTCGCCCGGACGCGGGCGCGCAACCGCACCCCGGAACGCGGGCCGCGCATCTTGGTCATCCCCGCGAACCACAACTGGTGGTAGGTGACCCGTGCGAGATCGTCCTCGGTGACGATCAGTGGATCCGCGGCCAGCGCGGCGGCCTGCAGCCAGCACAGGCGGCAATAGCCGTTCTTCAGCGGCACGACCCGAGCACAAACAGCGCAGACGGCGCTGGGGTGGCGGCCGCCGGAAGTCGTAGCAGGCGCGGCAGTAGCCGCCATACAACACCCCCCAGGCCAGGCATTCGGGGCAGCTGTCCGCCTGGTTGTCCGGGGCCCGCCGGGCAGCCCGTGTCTGCTCGAGCCACTCCGGTCTCCGCCTGGTCATTCGGGTGGAAGTGACCGGCCGTCACGGCGTTTGGGCGTCACTGTCGGCCCGCTGGTTCCGGTCGAGGCCGTCGGCTCGGCGTCGGTGACCGGCCGGTTGACCTTGTCAGGCTCGGGAATGAGGATCTCCTCGACCCCGCAGCCCAGCACGGCGCAAATGATGTCCAGGTCCTCGAGCTTGATACTGGCCGGGCTGCCCGACCACAGCCCGGACATCTTCCCGGCGCTGACCACCAGGCCGTGATCAGCGAGCTGGCGCTGCAGCTCGCTGGCCTTCCAGATGCCGCGGTTAGCGGCGGCCAACCGCAAGTTCCACCTCATATCCCCAGTCCCTTCAGACGCGCAGCGGCGCGGTCCTGCCCGGCAAGCCACGCGTCCTCGACGTGCGTGCGATGAACATGGATGTAATTCATCGTCGTGGCAACCCAGGAGTGACCGAGCGTTTCCTGCACAGAAGTGACGAAGAACATGCGGAGTCAGACTGTCGGGCCATTCCGGCAGATGCCGGACCGCGGCCTCGGCCAGACCGGCCCGCAACGTCTCGCCGCTCACCCAGGCCGCGGTGCCATCGGCGTTACGGCGCTCCGAGCAGAACAGTGGCGCGCCCAACCGGGCGGGATCGTCGCCGAGCTGGCACCACACGTCCTCGACGAACCAGCGCAGGATCCGGCCCGCGCCGTTGATCAACGGCACCATGCGCTCGCGCGGCCCGGAACCCCGAGCGCCTTTGCCATGGCGGACATGGAGTTTGCCGAACCGGCCCAGATCCCACTTGATATCGGCCAGATCCAGCTGACGCGCCTCGTTGACCCGCAACCCCACCTCGCTCATCAATTTCGCTGCGGCGTAGTTGCGGGCAACAGGCCCGAACTTGCGGCAGGTCGCCACCTCCCCGCGCCACCCGGCGAACAGCCGTGCGATCTGCTCGGCGGCCGGCGGGATGCGCAGCTTCGCGTTGAGCCGCCCTCTGGGCCGGTTGATCTCGTCGATCGGGCACTCGACGATCCAGCCCGTCAGGTTGTGGATCTCGACCTTGTGTCGCAGCTCCAGAAACTCGAAATAGGTCTTGATCGCTTGGGCCCGAGCGAGTCTCGTGGGGATCGGCACCGGGCCCAGCACCGTCCCGAAATACACGTCCGCGTCCGGAGGCAGCATGTCCCACAACGGTTTCCCGAACCAGGTCCGCACCTGCTCCAAGTGGCTGACGTCCGAGCGAATCGTGTTGTCCGACAAGCCAGCCGCGCAACGGGCGAGGACAAACCCAGCGAAGACGTCGGTCTCGAACCGCTCGATCTCCTCCGGGCCCGCAGGCGCACGCATCTCGCGCAGATCCCGCACGACCGACAACCCCACCGCGCCTCCTGACCTTCAACATCACCGCCGAAGAATCATCAAACGCGAGAACTGCTCGGAATACCCGAAGTTGAGTCAGAACGGCCAAAAACCACCAGAACACGGAAAACCCTCAGGTCCAGCGAGGAACCAGAGACGAACACTCCAACGAACTCCGGGGTTATTTTTTAGTGCGATTCCCCCGGGCCACTCGACCGGCGGCCTTCTTCGCGAAGAGTAGCCGTCCGCAAACAGATCTCGAGAAACGGAAATCTGTGGAACTATCATGTCGCGGAATCACACGATGTTGGTTGAGACGCCGGTGTCAACTAGGTTGACGCGCAAACCCGCAGTGTTTACTCCTGGTTTAGACGACAAAACCAGAGACATGACATGAAGTATATGCTCATTCAGCGTGCTCCCGGCGCGTTCAGGGTTGCCAGCACGGATGGCCTCCGCTACGGAAACATGTTCTCGGGCACACGCTACGGAATCCCCTGAGGTTTGGGCATCACGCTCACGCAGTGCAGATGTGAGCACCAGCGAGTCCTGGACTGCCTGGCGAAGATTCTCATTTCGGCTGGCAGCAGCTATTGCCGAGTGGAACTCCCGGTCGTAATGTCGGAAGCTTTCCGCGTCATGGGACTCCGCATATGCCAGCGAGTGTTCCGCGAGAAGGACAATATTTTCGTGCTCCTCGGTAGACGCTCGGTTTGCGGCGTAACGGCCAGCGACTCCCTCGATTCCGGCGCGGAACTCGTAGGCGTCTCTGATTGCCTTGACCGATGGCGATATCACCTGCAACCCGCGCTGAGTCGGTTCCACCAAACCGATGTGCCGAAGACGTAGTAGAGCTTCCCTGACGGGGGTCTTACTCACCTTCAGCTGTGAGGCAAGCGACGCCTCGCTGACTCTGCTGCCCGGGGCGATCGTTGCGTCGACAATGCTGTCCCTAATTTCTTCGAACACCATCGATGTGAGGTTGTCAGGGCGGGCGGCAAGGGGCCGAAGCTGTTTTGCAGACATAGCATGAGTATATCTCGTACATGCCATACTGATCCCGATCAGATCTCCACCTCGATGAACGGCGCCCGAGCGAAATCAGACCCATCGCAGACTGGCTCTACGCCACCCCAGCTCGGGATGGCAAGCCCCACAGGCACAAACCATCCGGGCTACTCATCGTGCAGGCGCACAGATGCCACAGATCCCACGACAGTATACGGAATATTGTTGATCGACGGTGAGGACGGTGACCAGGGGGCGTGGGCCAGGTTGGCCAGCAGGGGTCCAGCGGTGCCAGCGGCGGACATGATGCTGATCGAAGGTAACAGTCAGAGTACCCGTGCGAGAAATTCCCTCGTCCGCTGTTGCTGGGGGCGCGTTAGCACAATTTTTGGATCCCCGGATTCGACAACATTGCCGTCGGCCATGAAGATCGCTTCGGACGCCACCTCACGTGCGAAGGCGATCTCATGCGTCACTACCATCATCGTGATTCCTGTTTCGGCAACTTCCCGCATCACATGCAGTACCTCGCCGACAAGCTCGGGATCGAGGGCGGACGTCGGCTCATCGAACAACATGACCTTCGGACGCATGGCCAATGCTCGAGCAATCGCTACTCGTTGTTGCTGCCCACCGGAAAGTTGAGCCGGATGCGCATTGGCCTTGGCTAGAAGCCCGACCCGTGAGAGCAATTCCGTGGCCCTCTCCTTGGCTTCTTTTAATGGCTGCTTCAAGACATTGACCGGAGCCTCGATAATGTTCTCGAGTACTGTTTTGTGTGGATACAGGTTGAACCGCTGGAAAACCATCCCGATAGCCGCTCTCTGTGCGGCAAGCTCCTTTCCGGACAGTTCCTTGAGCTTATCTTTCTCCCGACGGTAACCTATATGCTGGCCGTCTACAATTATCTCGCCAGCATCGATCGACTCCAGGTGATTGATGCACCGGAGCATTGTCGATTTCCCCGAACCGGAGGGGCCCAATATAGCAGTCACGGAACCCTCGGAGACAGTCAGGCTCACGTCGTTGAGTACATGGTTCTTACCGAAAGACTTATGAATATGGCGAAGCTCGACGATATCGGACACAGTCTATTTCCAATCAATCGATTTTACTGGAGCATTTTGTACATCGACTGGCAATACGTCCACCTGGTCGGGGGAGAATGAAGTGAATCCCTTTCCAACCGACTTCTCAAGGTAGTACTGGCCAATCGAAGCGACCGTGGTAACCATCAGGTACCAGAAGAGCGCCGCCAACAACAGTGGAATAACCTTGAAATTGACCGCATAGATGTTCTGGACTCGCGACAGGATGTCACCACCCGATATGAAGGCTACCAATGATGTGTTCTTGAGCATGCTAATTGCCTGATTTGCAGTAGGCGGCACAATTACCCGCATAGCCTGCGGAAGTACGATCCGTCGCATCGCCTTGCTTTCCGTCATGCCCGACGACAAGGCCGCCTCTCTCTGACCGGGATCGACGGAACTGATGCCTGAGCGCATGATCTCCGCCATATACGCGGCTTCATTTAGAGTAAATCCGAGGACTGCGGCGACCAACGCGGTGACGATGGCGTTCGTAGGCGTCGAGGTGGAGATATCGGTGAATGGAATACCAATTCCGAGCACCGGGAATATCAGCGCAAGATTGTACCAGAAGATGAGCTGAACCAGCAGTGGTGTTCCGCGGAAGATCCAGATGTACACCCAGGCCACCGTGCGAAGGACCGGGTTCGAGGACAGTCGAATAATCGCGATCAGTGTCCCGAGAACCGTGCCGCCCATCATGCAGACAACCGTCAAAACGATCGTGTTCACGAGGCCGGTGAGGATATCCGCATTGAAAAGGTAACTCCCGGCAACACTCCATTGCATATTCGAATTATCGGCAAGGGACCATGTCAGCAACGCAGATAGAGCGAGAAGAACACCCGCAGCCAGATATTGACCGTTCTTCTTCCTCCCCTCCGTCTGTAATGGAATATCGCGGATCCCGTTATCAATCATCATTTCTTAACTCCATTTACGACAGGTTCGGGAATCGACATTCCTTGCAGTTCCCAATGGTCGAGTATTCGCCGATAAGCGCCATTGTCCATCAGGACAGAGAAGGCAGCCTGCATTGCATCGGCCAAATTGCTCTCCCCTTTACGGACGCCGACTCCGATCAAGCCTTGACCATAGAATGATTCGATGATTTCGAGTTTGCCGTCGGTACCTCGAACAAGTGCACGCGCGAGCCCGTAGTCGATGGGAATGACCTCGACACGCCCATTCAGTAGAGCGAGCGTTGCATCCGCGAAAGTGGGGAAAGTCTTGATCTTGAGCGGGCGCTTCCCTGCGTTGTCACATTTGATGGACTGGTCGTGCATAAGCATGATCGATTTGGCTCCGATCGCACCGGCAACCGATCGACCGCACAGATCGTCCAGGGTTGAAACCTGCGTACCGCTGTCCGTCCGAACGACAAATGTCTGCTTGCTGGCGGCGTAGTCCACAAAATCGACGGACTGTTGTCGAACGAGGGTATCGCTGAAGTTTCCCATAACAACGTCGAACCGTTCCGATGCCAAACCCGGTACCAGCGAAATAAATTTGGTGTTGGTCATCTTCGGTTCGAGCCCGAGCGTTCTGGCCACCGACACGATGAAGTCAGACTCGAGTCCCGTAACGTCGCCGCTTTCCGTCTGTAAATAGGGCGGCTGCGAGGTTTGGCCGCCCACACGCAAGATTCCGCTATCCCGAATGGATGTCGGTAGTAATGCGCGGGCTGTGTGGTTTACAGGAATGTCTCCTACTGCCGATGATGCGTGCAGTTGGAAATCTGGCGGTCCGCTACCCAATTCTATTCCGGAGGCACTGATACTGCAGCCTGATGCAAGGAGGAGTGGCACGATTGCCACCACGGCTACCATAACTTTCGATTTCATGGGACCTATTCTTCTGTGGTTCGTTGGTGGATGATAAGACCGCTCACGCAACGAGTAGCTACCGACTCCAGGTACCGAACGGTTGGCTCATGGTCTGATTCGCTTCGACGCCCGAATCGAAAGCCGCTGACAGAACAAGCATTTTGTTCCTCATCCATCACGGCGCTTCGCGGCGCCGCACCGAGGCGCGGTGTTGCGACACCGTATCGGACTTCCGCTCTGCCGGCAGCGCACGTGTGGATCGGTGGCAACGCTCGTACACCGAGGTGGGCTCAGTCTTGGCAATCACAGGGGCGGTTCCTTCCGTGCAGTCTTGCCTATCGACATTGGACACAACCGTCTGGATGTTCGATATACGGTACGCCACGTGGCTTCGTGAGGCAAGGAAATCATTGTTGAGCGGGTCTTATGCTGGTCATATCCATCGCTCAGTGGATCAGATCCCTGACTTCTGTTGCGATTGGCGAAGTCTTGATATATGATCATATCTCGGATCTGGCTTCGAAGCCTGGACAGCGCGCGGTGAGCTGGCGCTATAGCCGAGGCGTCGACGTTCAACCGAGCGCGAATCGGTGTGGCAGTTCGTTCGCATCGTTCTGCGCGCTGCTCCGAGTACGTCAGGGCGGGTACGGGATCTAAATGCCAGAACCGGCTCGGGCACTACATTGCGTACGTACGAACAGAGATTCAGGAGATACTAGATGCGGCTAGCTACGCTCAAGGTCAATGGTGGTGATCGCGCGGCGTTCGTGGACCATGTACGCGGAGTGTTGTTCGCGGATGTTCTACTTCCAGGATTCTCGGGCGACCTTCTCGAGTTGATTGCGCGCGACGCTCAGGAGGATCTTCTGAGTCGTGCCTCATCCGCTCCGGATGACCTGTTCGCTCCGGCGCACGGGGCGGTCTACACCGCGCCTTACCTCTCCCCGCGCAAGATCTGGGGAATCGGATTGAACTATCGTGATCACGCGGGCGATTTGTCCGAGACGGTGCCCGATGAACCGGCGTCCTTCATCAAGGGCGACCACACGATCGCTGGTCCGGACACACCAATCGAACTTCCGCAGCAGAGCGACCGCGTGACTGCGGAGGCTGAGATCGGTCTCGTGATCGGGAGGACGTGCCGGAACGTATCGGAAGCGGACGCTCTCGACTTCGTTTGGGGCGTAACCACCATCCTGGACCAGACGGCCGAGGACATTCTGCGGCGCAACCCCCGGTTCCTCACCCGATCGAAGAACTTCCCGACATTCTTCTGCTTCGGCCCTGAACTTGTCCCACTCGCGGATGTGCTCGACATCTTCGGTTCCTTGGCGAAGATCGAGGTGACCACTGACCTCAATGGCGGTGCGGAGACACGCTCCAACACCGTTTCCAACATGACATTCAGTCCAGCGTTCCTGGTGAGTTTCCACAGTCAGGTGATGCCGCTCTTCCCTGGCGACATCATCTCGACCGGCACTCCGGGCGCTGTCGTCATCACCGATGGTGACACCGTCGAATGCCGAATTCCAGGTATCGGTACGCTGACCAACACCGTCGGGCAGGCGCGATGACATTGCAGAGCAAGGCATTCCATGAACTCGCCAACCGATTCCTCGACCACACCTACAAGGGGGTCCCACTCGGTGCCACGGTCCGGGTCTCCGACGTAGGCAACCAGGGATGGAACGTCGCGAACGGAGACACGGCTCTTCCGGTGACAACCTTGCGGCGTCGGGCGCTTGACAACAATCTACGGACAATGGCTGACTACTGCTCGCGCAGCGGCGCGCTGTTCGCTCCGCACGGCAAGACGACCATGTCTCCGCAATTGTTCGCAAAGCAACTCGAGGCCGGAGCCTGGGGAATGACGGCCGCTACACCCTCACAGGTCGCTACGATGCGCACCTTCGGGGTTCCTCGCATCATCATGGCGAACGAGCTATCCGACATCGCAACGATCAACTGGATCGTGAACGAGATGTGCAACGATCCCGAGTTCGACTTCTTCTCCCTCATCGACAGCGTTGCGGCGATCACAATGATCGACGCGGCCATCGCAGCTACGGGAGCGGAGGTTACGTTCAAGGTGCTGCTCGAGGTGGGCCTCCCCGGTGGGCGAGCAGGTATCCGCACTACTGAGGACGCCTTGGCGGTGGCTGAGGCTGTACACGGTTCATCACACCTGCTGCTTGGCGGCGTCGAGACCTACGAGGGTCTCGTAACCTCCGGCGGAGCTTGCGAGGATATCGCCGCGGTGGATGCACATTTCGATCGTGTTCGGCATGTCGTAGAACTGCTGATGGAACACAAACTTTTCGGTACCGAGACCATCATCGTAACTGCCGGCGGGAGCTCCTACTTCGACCGCGTCGTTGCGAAACTGTCCGACTGGAGTGGCTCAAAAACACCCACCCGTCTCGTATTGCGAAGCGGATGCTATCTCAGCCACGACGTCGGCAAGTACCATTCACTCTCCCCGCTCGACGGACGTCGCGCTGCTGACGAGCAGTTGCGACTCGAAAACGCGCTCGAGGCGTGGGGAAGCGTTATCTCTCGACCGGAACCGGGCATTGCAATTGTTGGTAGTGGTAAGCGCGATGTCCCCTACGACGTCAACCTGCCCACTGTACTTCGCGTCCACCATCGAGACCGCACGGTCAGCCACCTCGGTCCGGATACGCAGGTCTACAAAGTGATGGACCAGCATGCGTTCATCCGACTCGCTCCAGACCAGAAGCTCGATGTCGGCGATGTGATGGTCTTCGGACTCTCGCATCCGTGTACCGCGTTCGACAAATCCAGGTTCGTACCCATCATCGACGATGATTTCAACATTGTCGATGCCGTCCTCACATTCTTCTGAACCCTACGGAGGAAATTCAAAATGTCGCTTGTCGCTGCTCGGATCCCCGCCGGACCCGGACCTTCTGGCCCCTATTCGCCGAGTGCGCGTATCGGATCCTTCATCGCAACGTCCGGTCAATGCGGATACTTCCCCGATAAGACCCTGGGGAGCGGGTTCGCGGAACAGGCGACCCTCGCGTTGCAGAATCTCAAGGCGGCACTTTCCGCCGGTGGCGCTGCTCTCGGCGACGTCATTTCAGTCAATATCTTCCTTGTCGACGGTGGCGACTTCGACGAGATGAACACTATCTACAAAGAGTTCTTCGCTGAACCGTACCCGGCCCGCACGACAGTGACCGTCAAGCTGCGACCGGGAATCCTTTTCGAAGTCAATGCCCTTGCGGTCATTTCGGGTTGATTTCGGAGTCCGACCCCATTCAATTCTGTTCTCACCCATAAGTGTGAGGACGTAAACGTCCACGGAGGAAACATGGATCTAGGACTCGACGGAAAAGTCGCACTCGTTCTCGGCGCCGGTGGGGGACTTGGAGGTGCAATCGCTAAGACCCTCTCGCGAGAAGGTGTTGTCTTGGCGATATCGGACATCAACGACGATGCCCTTGCAGCCACGGCGGCGGGGCTGGCCGGGGAGTCACTTTCCGTCGAGTGGGATCTGGCTGACCTGGACGCAGTACCTTCGAACGTATCGATGATCGAGGAGGAACTCGGTCCTGTCGACATACTCGTCAATATCACCGGTGGTCCGCCCCCCACTCTTGTTTCGGGACAAAAGCAAGATCTATGGTCCGATCAGTTTCGGGCAATGGTTCTATCCGTTGTTGCCATCTCGGATCGTGTACTGCCGGGCATGATCGAACGGCAGTGGGGCCGCATCATTACCAGCACCTCCTCCGGCGTGGTTTCCCCGATCCCCAACCTCGGCATGTCCAATGCTCTCCGCTTGAGCCTCGTCGGATGGTCGAAGACCCTGGCTTCAGAGGTGGGGCGTCACGGCATCACCAGCAATATCGTTGTGCCGGGACGCATCGGGACGAAGCGCATCGCCTTCCTCGACGATGCGAGGGCCAAACGTGAAAATCGGCCTGCCGCGGAGATCGCTGCGGAGAGCGAAGCGTCTATCCCAGTGGGGCGATACGGTGACCCGCAAGAGTATGCGGACACCGTCGCCTTCCTCTCCAGCGTGAAAGCGTCCTACATCACCGGCTCTATCATTCGCGTTGACGGAGGTCTCGTACCGTCCATCTGATCCGGAAGTCGTCCGTGTGGTACGCATTTGAGGTGAAAGTCATTGCACCAGCACTCGGGTGAGTGGGTGGCCTTGGCGTCGCCGAGCATGGCCACGTCGATGACGACGGGAACGGTAGGAGCGCCCTGGCTCAGAGGATCCGCGGGCCGCGAAAGCAGGCATGGATGTTCACGGCCGAAATCGCACCGTCTAG
>NZ_BDBQ01000123.1 GCF_001613065.1 Nocardia miyunensis NBRC 108239 | reverse complement strand
GGCCGCGGCCCTTACGGTCCAGATGCACCACCCGCACGCCATCCAGCTCGGCCGCGAGGTAGTTCGCGACATCGAGGGTGGCGTCGGTGGAGGCGTTGTCGGCGATGGTGATCCGCGCGCTGAACGGGAATCCGTCGCCGAGGAACTCGTGCAGGCGGCGCACGCAGACGCCGAGATCACGTTCCTCGTTGTAGACGGGAATAACCACGTCCAGGACGGGCGCGGTAACCGCTGCGCCACTGCGGTTCGAAGCGGTAACGGTCGAAGTCTCGGTCATGTCACCAAGATTCGCCGGTCAGCCTTGGTAGGTACTGGATCGGAGCTGCGAGATACCTGGGAGCCGATCCACCGGGATCGTCACTGCTCGGGACGGGTGCGCGGCAGTACGACGGTGAACGTCGCACCCTCGCCCGGTGCACTGTCCACAGCGACCGTACCGCCGTGCGCGGTCACCAATGCCTGCACGATAGACAGGCCCAATCCGCTGCCGCCGCTGGCCCGCGCACGCGAGGCGTCGGTGCGATAGAACCGTTCGAACACGCGCGCGGCGGCCTCGGGCGCCAGCCCCGGGCCCTTGTCGCTCACCTCGATCCGCACGGCGTCCTCGCCGGGCGTCAGCCGCACCGTCACCGGCGTCCCCGGCGGAGTGTGCGCCATCGCGTTGCCGACCAGATTCGCCAGCACCTGCCGCAGCCGAGCCGCGTCGCCAGGCACCTCCAGCGTGCCCGAACCGGGCCGAACATCCAGTGCCACAGGGTGATCCGGTCCGTCCTGCTTGGCGTTCATCGCCTGCGCGCCGTGCACCACGTCACCGGCCAACGCCAGCATGTCCACCGACACCGATTCCAGCGGACGCTGCGCGTCCATGCGGGCCAGCATCAGCAGATCCTCCACCAGCAGGCCCATCCGACCCGCCTCGGCCTCGATACGTTCGAGCACCAGTTGCGGATCCTGGCTCGCGCCCTGGCGATACAGTTCGGCGAAACCGCGGATGGTCGTCAACGGGGTGCGCAGTTCGTGGCTGGCGTCGGCGACGAACTGCCGCATCTTGGCCTCCGAACGTCGCGCCGCCTCCTCCGAGGCCTCGGTCGCGGTGACGCCGTGCTGGATCTGGGTGAGCATCACGTTGAGCGAACGGGCGAGATGATCGACCTCGGTGTCCACGTCACGCACCGGGACGCGACGGCTCAGATCACCACCGGCGATCGCGGCCGCGGTCTCCTCCACCTGGCTCAGCGGGCGCAGACTGCGCCGGACCACCAGATAGCCGCCCGCGCCGAGCAGGACCAGCGCGCCCACGGTGGTGGCGATCTCGAATCCGATCAGTTTCGAGACGGTGTCGACATTGTCGTCGAGCGGCAGGCCGATGATGGTCGAACCGTGTGCGTTGGTGGTCAGCAGAACGCGCCAGTTGGTGTCCGAACCGTCGGAGGACGGCACCGTCACCGGCGTGTGCGCGGTCAGCCCGGACAGTTTCGGCATCGACGCGGTCTTGTCGGGCTGAATGCGATACAGCTCCCCATCGGGACCGCGACGCAGCTCGAAGAAACGGTGCGGTTGCTCGGCCGAGGACAGTCTCTCCGGCGGGGCGTTCACATCCGCGGGCACCCAGGTCATCTCTCCGTCGCCGGTGCTGATCAACTTCATCGGCGTGGGCCGGGCCCAGGTGTGCGCGGCGTCGAACAACTGCTCGTCGGTGCGGTCGGTCAGGGATTTCGACAGCGAGGAGGTCACCGCGATTCCGGAGGCGGCCAGGACCACCCCGGCCAGGCTCACCATGGCGACGACCAGCGCGATACGCAGCGGAACCGCCGACACACGCCGGCCAAGCATCGCCCGGGTGCGCCGGAATACGGTAGTCACCGGCCTATCTCTACCGAGCGAAGCTGGGAGATTCCTGCAAGGCGACTGCGCATTTCCTGCAGACGCATCAGCGGACCGCGAGATGTTCGGTGAGCCGGTCCAGATAGGGCCGCTGCCCCGCGCCGAGCTTGTCGTGCGCGATGGCCGTATCGAACCACTCGGCGCGATCGATCTCCGGGAACTGCCGCATCCGGCCCGATCGCGGCGGCCATTCCATCTCGAAGATACCCGGATTCACCTGTGTGGTATCGAGATTCGCCTCGACCGCCCAGACGGTGACCTCTTTCTTGCCGCGACCGCTGCCGTATCGAACCTCGCCGAGTTCGATCCACTCCCCATCGGGCACCGGCATTCCCAGTTCCTCGGTGAATTCCCGCGCCGCCGCCGCCCGCGCGACCTCGGACTCCGGATCGTATTCCCCCTTGGGAATCGACCAGGCCCCCAGGTCCTTGCGAGCCCACAGCGGACCGCCCATATGCCCGAGCAGCACCTCGATCCCGGACGCGCGGCGGAACAGCAGTACTCCGGCGCTGAATTTCATGGCCGGAGTCTATATTTCACGCTCAGGCCCGTACCGGACGCCCGGACGCTCGGGAATCCGCCGCGGCGGCCACCCTACGATGTGGTGATGGCCGGACCGAAGCGAGTGATCCTCGCCCTGGGCAGCGGTGGCGCCCGGGGGTACGCGCACGTGGGCGTCATCCGGGAGTTGCAGGCGCGTGGGTTCGAGATCGCCGGTGTCGCCGGATCGTCGATGGGCGCATTGGTGGGCGGTGTGTTCGCCGCCGGGAAGCTGGAGGATTACACGGACTGGGCGACCACGCTGAATCAGTTCGAGGTGGTGCGCCTGCTGGATCCCTCGTTCTCCGAGCCCGGCGCGATCCGCGCGGCGAAGATCCTGGGCCGCATCCGGGAAATGCTGGGCGACACCCTCATCGAGGAACTCCCGATCCCCTACACAGCCGTCGCCACCGATCTGACCAGCGGCCGATCGGTGTGGTTCCAGCACGGTCCGGTCGATACCGCCATCCGCGCGTCCATCGCGATTCCCGGGGTCATCTCACCGTTGGTGATCGGTGAGCGGGTGCTGGCCGACGGCGGCATCCTCGACCCGCTCCCGGTGGTCCCGACCCTGGCCATCCAGGACGCCGACATCACCATCGGCGTCAGCCTCACCGGCAACGATCCGCTCCCCGGCCCTCCGCACGACAGGACCGCGCCCAAAGAGCCCGGCGCGATCGACGAATGGGTCGACCGCATCCGCCGCGGCGCCGCCCAGATGACCTCGACCATCATCGGCCGCTTCGGCGGAACACCGCAGATCATCGGCGAGCCCCACCATCGGGTAGCCGAAACCTCGCCCGCCGCACCGAGACTGGGCCGCGTCGACCTGCTCAACCGCTCCCTCGACGTCATGCAGGCTGCCCTGACCCGTCACCAGCTGGCCGCCCAGCCCCCGGACCTGCTGATCGAAATCCCCCGCTCGATCTGCCGCACCCTGGACTTCCACCGCGCCGCCGAGGTCATCGCCGGGGGCCGCGAGATCACCGCCGCGGCACTGGATGCGGCTGGTTTGCCAGGACCGACAGCGGCGGTATCCGAGCCGCGGAATCAGCCGGAAATCGCCGCGCCCGAAACGGGCTCCGAGTCCGATGCGACCGGATCTCGTTGAACCACAAGAAATTACAGTCGGGATGACAGGATTTGAACCTGCGACCCTCCGCTCCCAAAGCGGATGCGCTACCAAGCTGCGCTACATCCCGGAGGATCCGAATGGACCACAGAGCGGGTGACGGGAATCGAACCCGCACCATCAGCTTGGAAGGCTGAGGTTCTACCATTGAACTACACCCGCAGGCACACGACACCGACGGGATCGCCTCGATGTCGTCTGCGACTGAGACTGTACCGAACCTCACTTCGGAAATGCCAATCGCCCTGCCAGGGGCGGTGCCACACCGCGATATCACCCGGATGGGACCGTCGCGAATCGGGCGCGCCCGATGTGGACGAGACGGATGTCACATCAATCACCCACCAGGTCGACACGATGTGTTCGGCGCGTCGCGGAAGACACGCTGGGCGCGGGCGTAACACCGCAGCTCTCGTGACGATGACCTACTCGTTGCCATTCGCCGAATTCCCGAAGAGGTTGGAAAACAGCATTTTTCGGAGTCGGGTGGCTTGCTAGGATCCTTTTTGCCGGACGGGGGTATCTGGAAAGGGGGCGGTGAGCATGCACCGAGCTAGGTGGAGCGGACCGCATAGCAGTAGGCACGATCCGGAGGGTTGTCGTCCGGAGAGCACAGTCGGCGCGCCCGCCGCGCCCCGTGACGTCTGCGTGAGGTGAGCGCCATGCTCACCGAACTCGATCCCGTGACCGCCGCCGCGGTCGCCACGACGTCTCGGGACTGGGTCTCCGCGGTCTATCGCAGCAGCGGGCTGACCGTCCCGCCCGAACATCTCCAGCGAGTGTTCGCCTCGCTCATCAACGAACTACTCGATCTGGCCCGTTCTGAGCCGTTCCCGGTCCGGTCGGCCCGCAGCATCGGGCGGCGGCTGGCCGAGGCGCCCTTCGACCGCACCCGCATGCTCGCTCCCGCCAGCCGCGCTCTACTCGGCTTCGCACCCGGATATCACGGTTCGCTCGTGGCCACCCGCTGGCCGCTCGTGGCCAGTCACGCCATCGAGAGTTACGCCGAGGCGCTGCAGCAGCAGGCGCTCGAGCAGCAGGAGGCCAACCTCGAGGAGCGGGTCTCGGTGCGGGTCCAGGAGATCGCGGAGCTGCACCACCAGCTACGTCACGAGGCCACCCACGACGCGCTCACCGATCTGGCCAATCGCTCCCTCCTACAGGAGCGGGTGCGCCTGATGGCGGCGGACCGTTCGCGCGGCGTCGGCCTGCTGCTGATCGACGTGGACGATTTCAAACAGATCAACGACCGATACGGGCACAGCGTCGGAGACGAAGTGCTGGTGGAGATTTCGCGTCGGCTACGGGTCACCTGCCCGCAGGACACGGTGGCCTGCCGGTACGGCGGCGACGAATTCGTGCTGGCGCTCTCGGCTCGCCGCAACACCCTCGGTGACGTGGCAATGCGGGTGCTGGCCGCGCTGAACGATCCGGTGCCCACCGCCTCGGGCCCGGTTCCAGTGTCGGCGAGCGTCGGCACCGCGTACTGCCCGCCCGGACGCGCCTGTGAGTTCTCCGACCTGCTACGCAGCGCCGACCGAGCCATGTATTCGGCGAAAACCGCGGGTAAGCGGCGATTCGCGGTTTCCGAACCGGAGGACGAGGAGTCCGAGCCGGGAGTGCTCGTCCCCGCGCGGCTGCCGTACGACGTGGCCGCAGCGGGGTAACAGCAACTGGGCGGCTATCGGATCCGCGTACCCTGGACGGCGTGATGGTACTCCTGGTCATCCTGGTCGTCGTCCTCGTGGTCTTCCTGGTGATGAGCTTCGCCGGTCGAAACACCGCACGTGGGCACCAAGCGACCCAGCTCGCCGACGCCAAGGCCGATGCCCGTCGGCTCATCGAACGTCTCGGCGGGCAGGTCTACAACCTCACGGGGACCGATCAGGCATCCAAACAGGCCCTCGCCGACGCCGGTGAGCGGCTCAACGCCGCCGGATCTCAGATCGATCAGGCGTCCACGGTCGCGCAGGCCCACCTGGCGAAGGAGACCGCGCTCGAAGGGCTCTACTACGTCCGGGCCGCGCGGACCGTGATGGGCATTGATCCGGGGCCGCCGGTTCCCGAACTCGACGGACAGCGTTCGGCCGGGCGGGTCTCGGAGGATCGCACGGTCGACTTCGACGGCCGCCGCGTTCAGGCATCGCCCATGCCCTCACCGCAGACACCGAACTACTACCCGGGCGGTCGCGTCGCCGGACGACCCGTCCCGGCCGGGTGGTACTCCGAGCCGTGGTGGAAGACCGCGCTGGTGGCGGGGGCCTGGGGCGTGGGCTCGGCGCTGCTGTTCGACACCCTCTTCCACGGCATGTCGGGCGTGGGATACGACGCCGCCGGTTTCGAGGGCGGCTACGGCTCGGGCTATGACGACGGATTCGCCGCCGGCCAGGATTATCAGGCCGGTTACGACCAATCCGGTTACGACAATGGCGGCTACGACCAAGGTGGCTACGACCAGGGCGGATACGACCAGAGCGGTTGGGACGGAGGCGGTTTCGACGGCGGCGGAGGTTTCGACGGCGGCGACTGGGGCGGCGGCGGATTCGACGGCAGTTTCTGAGCGCGTCGCCCCGAACACCCCGTGCGGCCCAGCCTCGACAGCAGTTCCTGAGCGCGTCGCCCCGCGCGGCCTCGCCTCGAGGCTGTGACGCAGCTCAGACCCTCAGTGGCGGTTCAGTATTCACACTTCAGCGACGTATGTGCTGAGCCCCGGCGTAAAGCGTCGGCTACTTCCCTACGGCCGACCGCCCCGCCGATGACGACCTGGCCCGCGCGAGTTCGGTGATCGCACTGGTCGCATGCCGGTCGAACCTGTCCCGGGAGATGTCCAGCGCACCGTCGAGCCAGGGCCGGTACAGGAAGGCCAGCGCACCGAAAATAGCGTGCGCGTTGAGCAGGATATCGGTGTCGTCCGGCGGGTTCCGCTTCCCCTGGGCACCGGCCAGACTCAGCGCGATCGGCGCGGTGAACTCGACGATGAGCTCGTTGCCGCGCTCCCCCAGCGCCAGGGTCGCCTGCGACTCCACGAACATGATCCGCCCGCGCCGCGGATCCTCGTCCATGTAGTCGGTGAAGCGCGACACCACATGCGCGAAGACCTTTTCCGGCTCGGGCGGCGCGTCGGCCAGTGCAGCGAGCAGCCGATCGCGGGCGCCGAGCACGACCTCGTCCAGGATGGCCAGTTGCAGCGCGTCGAGGTTCGCGAAGCTCTCGTAGAAATACCGCTCGGTGAGGCTCGCGGCACGGCATACCGCACGCATCGACATCCCCGCCGCTCCGATGGTCCCCATCAGATCCAATCCGGCGTCGAGCAGCTGCCGACGGCGGGTGGCGGTGCGGTCGGCGGGCTCGCGCCCCCGCCAGCGCCGGGCCTCGCCCTTGGGCTCCTCGGTGTCGGTCGGCATGTGTGTCCTCTCACAACAATTTCACCGGAAAGATGTTGACATCACCCGCTGTTGACAGCATGTGATGTCGATAATTATCCTGGCAAGTGTAACCCCCCGCGATTCGAGCGAATTCAGGGCTCTGCCTACACCTTTCGGTGTCGAGCATTTCGAGGAGAAGCCATGAAGTTCGGCCAGGCAGCACAGTCGGTGGTGCTGAACATCCTGCGTCCCGGCGGGCTGTTGTCGGCGGTGCAGATCCAGCGCCAGGCACAGCTCACCGGATGGAGCACTCGGAACGCACTAGCGCGCTTACAGGCCCGCGGCCTGATCGTCGCCATTCCCTACAAGGGGTGCTGGCAGATCAGCGAACGTGGCCGCGCACTCGCGCTCACCACCCGCGCACCGCACTGATCGGGTCGTCCAGCGGCGAACTGTCAGCCGGGCTGACAGGCGGGGCACCAGAACAGGTTTCGACCCTCCATCACCGCGTGCACGACGGTGGCGCCGCACATGCGGCACGGTTCGCCGACCCGGCGATACACGTAGGTGCGCGGCCGGTCGGCGGCGTAAGACGGTGCGCCGTGGTCGTGTTCGGGGCGCACCACGTGCATCTTGCCGCGACGCACCCCGACCCGCATGAGCTCGACCAGATCGGTCCACAGCTCGTCCCATTCGGCCCAGCTCAGTTCACGGCCGGGGCGATGCGGCGAAATCCCATGGCGGAACAGCAATTCCGCGCGGTAGACGTTACCGACCCCGGCCAGCACCTTCTGATCCATCAGCAACGCCCCCAGCGGACGAGCCGAACGCCGGATGCGCTCCCAGGCCAGCGAAGGATCGGCGTTGCGGCGCAACGGATCCGGACCCAATCGCGCGGTCAGGGCCGCGACCTCAGGCTCGTGCAGCACCTCGCAGGCGGTCGGCCCGCGCAGATCCGTTCCGTACAGCTGCTCACCGGCGCGACCGGCGCCGGCCATCCGCATCCGCACCTGGCCCACCGGATCACCCAGCGGCCCGGCCGATTCGACGAAGGTCCCGTACAACCCCAGGTGCACGTGCACGGCCAGGCCCGAATCATAGTGGTGCAGTAGATGTTTCCCCCACGCCTCCGCGCGCACGAGCACCCGCCCGTCGACCAGCGCGGCCCCCTCGGCGAATCGGCCCTGCGGACTGGACACCCGCACCGCTCCCCCGGCGAACCGCTGATGATGCAGCTTCGCCAGCCGATGCAGCGTATGCCCCTCCGGCATGCCCCGTCCTCACCTCATCCTTCACCCGAGACCGATACAACTCACCACAGCCGCGCACCCCGCCCGGCGAGCCGTGAACGGGGTGCGATCGACTCCTGGTGGTGCGATCAGCCGGCGGGAAGCTCCGGCGCAGTACCGGTCTTCTCGTATTCGGAGATGATATCGATGCGACGCTGGTGACGCGGCTCGTCCGACCACTTGGTGGCCAGGAAGGCATCGACGATCGCCAACGCCTCGGGCACCGTGTGCATCCGGCCGCCGATGCCCATCAGCTGAGCGTTGTTGTGCTGACGGGCCAGCTGCGCGGTCTCCACGCTCCAGGCCAGTGCGCAACGCGCGCCGGGCACCTTGTTCGCGGCGATCTGCTCACCGTTCCCGCTACCACCGAGCACGATGCCGAGACTGCCCTCGTCGGCGACCACGCGCCGCGCGGCATCGATGCAGAACGCCGGGTAGTCGTCGACGGCGTCGTATTCGTGTGCGCCGCAGTCGACCACCTCGTGGCCAGCCTGCTTCAGGTGGTCTTTGATGTGATTCTTCAGCTCGAAGCCGGCATGGTCGGCACCCAGGTATACGCGCATGGCAGCGATTGTGTCAGGCCCCACCCGCCGCTCCGACGCGGGGCCGACGGCGGATTTCTATAGAGTTCACGGCATGCAGCCCGAGCACCAACTGCCGCCGTCGACATCGCAGCAACCACCGGGCTGGAATCCGGTCACCGGGATGTCCGGCTGGGATCCGCGGCTGGGCCCACCCGGCTGGACCACGCAGGCGCCCTACACACCGCCGCAGCCGCCGGTCGTGCAGCAGGCCCGGGGTCTGTCGCCGTACGGCATGCCCGCCCGGCACAGCTGGGAGATCCCGATGCTGATCGTCGTGATCGTGGTGACCGTGCTGGCCTATCTCGTGACCTCGCTGCTGGTGCTGCTCGGCCTGATCAACCAGTACACGCTGGCATTCCTGGCCGCGCCGATCCTGCTGTGGTTCGGCCGCGGCGCGAACTACGCGATGCAGCGGGTCAACGCGGTGAAGATGTCGCCGACCCAGTTCCCCGAGGGCTACCGGATGGTGGCCGAGGCGGCCACGCGCTACGGCATGCCCACCGTTCCCGAAGCCTATGTGGTGCTGGGCAACGGGCAGATCAACGCCTTCGCCTCCGGCCACGGTTTCCGCCGGTACGTCTGCGTGTACAGCGATATGTTCGAGGTCGGCGGCCGGGCCCGCGACCCCGACGCGCTGGCGTTCATCATCGGCCACGAAGTCGGCCACATCGCCGCCGGACACACCTCGTACTGGCGCAATCTCGGCATGTTCCTGTCGCCGTTCCTGCCGATCCTGGGCAACGCCCTGAGCCGCGCCCAGGAGTACACCGCGGACAATCACGGCTACTGCAACCGGCACATGGGCGCGCCCGGCGCGATGCGCGTATTGGCCGCGGGAAAGTATCTGAACCCACTGGTCGACATCAACGAGATGGCCGACCGTGCCCCGCGGGAGAAGGGCTTGTTCATCTGGGTCGCCAACGCGATGTCCTCGCATCCCGTACTGACCTGGCGGATCTGGGCACTGCGCGACCGCGGCCGCCACGGGAAACTGTTCCTGCGCCCCAGCGCGCCGATTCCGGTGCAGCACAACGGGACTCAGCTGCCCGGCTATCCGCCGCCTGGGCATTACACCGAGATTCCGAGCAACGTGCGCTGACCGCCCGCTCGTCACGGCCGCGCGACCCCGGCCACAAGCGCGGCTCCCGCGCGAGATTCCGCCCGAACATCCCGTGAGCGGCACAGCTCGAACGCCCCCGCACGGGGCGCATCGTGACGGATCATGATGCGCCCCAATGGGATTCAGTCGAAGACCGGTCCCTCGGTACGGGTCCGCTTGAGTTCGAAGAAGTGCGGATACGAGGCCAGGGCGACCGCGCCGTCCCAGACCTTGCCGGCTTCCTCGCCGCGCGGGATGCGGGAGATCACCGGGCCGAAGAAGGCCACGTCGTTGATGTGGATGGTCGGGGTGCCCACGTCCGGACCGACCTTGTCCATCCCGGCGTGGTGGCTGATCCGCAGCGCCTCGTCGTACTCGGTGCTGTCGGCGGCCTCGGCCAGTTCCGCGGGCAGACCGACCTCGTCGAGCGCCTCCTTGATGACCAGGGCGAACGACTCGGCGCGATCCTCGCGCTCGTACTCTTCCTTGCGGTTGTGGATGCGGGTGCCCATCGCGGTGTAGAGCGGGGCGAGCACCTCGTCACCGTGCTTCTGCGCGGCGGCGATGGCCACGCGCACCGGAGCCCAGGCGGACTTCATCATCTCCACATACCGTTCGGGCAGACCCTCGCGTCCCTCGTTGAGCACCGCCAGGCTCATCACGTGGAAATTGGCCTCGATATCGCGGACCTTCTCGACCTCCAGAATCCAGCGGGAGGTGATCCAGCACCAGGGGCACAGCGGATCGAACCAGAAGTCCACCCGGTCCTTGGCTCCGGTTGTCGCATCGCTCACGTCGCAGTCCTCTCCAAAGTTCACCAGCGGTGATGCACTACCACCGTCAATTCTGATCAACGACGGAAAGTTCCGGATATTTCCCGACCGTGTCGGTGGGTCGCAGTAGGGTCGGACACGACCTGGTCACCGTCGCACGGAGGGTTCGCATGAGCACAGATTCCAGGTTCGTCATCGTCGGCGGCGGTCTCGCCGCGGGCAAGCTCGCCGAAAATCTGCGCTCCGCCGATTTCGCCGGTGCGCTGACACTGATCGCCGCGGAGGATCATCTGCCGTACGAGCGGCCCCCGCTGTCCAAGGAACATCTGCTCGGCAAACAGGCACTGGCCGATTTCACGGTGCAGCCCGCAGAGTGGTATCGCGAGCACGATGTCGAGTTGCTGCTGGGCACCACCGTGGCCGGAATCGATCGCGCGTCGAAAACCGTTGCGCTGCCGGATGGTTCGACCCTTCGCTACGACAAACTCGCACTGGCGACCGGATCGCGTCCGCGGCGGCTGCCGCTGCCCGGGGCCGATGCCCAGGGCGTATATCACCTGCGGACCATCGAGGATTCCGATGCGCTGATCGAGCTGTTCGGCTCGGCCCGGCGGCTGGCGGTGGTCGGCGCGGGCTGGATCGGACTGGAGGTCACCGCGGCGGCCCGCGCGGCGAACGTCGAGGTGACGATGCTGGAGACCGAATCGGTTCCGCTGCGCGCCGCGCTCGGCCCGGAGATGGGCCAGGTCTTCGCCGAGTTGCATCGCTCGCACGGGGTGGATCTGCGCTGCGCGGTCCGGGTCGCGGAGATCGTCACCGATCAGGGCCGCGCCAGCGGAGTCCGGCTGGACGACGACACCGTCATCGAGGCCGATGCGGTGCTCGTGGCCGTCGGCGCGCGGCCCAATACCGATCTGGCCGCCGACGCCGGGATCACGGTCGAGGGCGGGGTCCTGGTCGACGAGTCCCTGGCCACGAGCGATCCGGATATCGTCGCCGTCGGCGATATCGCCGATCAGCAGCATCCGGTGCTGGGCCGGCGAATCCGGGTGGAGCACTGGGCCACCGCGCTCAATCAGCCCGAGGTGGCCGCGCAGACCATGCTGGGCGTTCCGGCCGTCTACGACCGGGTTCCGTACTTCTTCACCGATCAGTACGACCTGGGCATGGAGTACACCGGCTACGTCGGCCCGGATCAGGAGACCACCGTCGTGGTGCGCGGAAATACCTCCGGCCGCGAGTTCGTCGCCTTCTGGCTGGACTCCGGCAACCGGGTGCTGGCCGGGATGAATGTCAACGTCTGGGATGTCACCGACCGCATCAAGGAACTCATCCGGGCAGGTGAACCGGTCGATCCTCAGCGACTGGCCGACACCTCCACAGAGTTGTGACGCACGTCACTTAGTGGATGCGATGATTTTCGCCCCCCGGCTCCGACCTACCGGAAAACACCGATGCGAAGCAAAGGCACGCAGCATTGTTCGCGGCTCGTCTCGCCGACGAACACGAGCCGGGTAATGACGTGGCGACAACGTCGAGATGGCGTCCCGGCGGGATCGTGCGGCTGGCCGATGCCGAGCAAAGGCGAACAGATTCAGGAGCCGACCGTGAAGTACATGCTGTTGAAGACCTATGCGCCCGCCGAGTACTGCGACACCCCGATCACCGAGTGGACGCCGGAGGAGATCGCCGCGCACATCGATTTCCAGCGCATGCTGGGCGAACAGTTGCGCGACTCCGGTGAGCTCGTCGACGCCCAGGGCCTGGCCTACCCGGACCAGGCGCGGGTGGTCAGCTCCGACGGCCGCTCCGCGCCGGTGGTGACCGATGGGCCGTTCCCCGAGACCAAGGAGTTCCTGGCCGGATACTGGATCGTCGACGTCGACACCCCCGAGCGCGCTGTCGCGATCGCCGCGCAAGCCTCGGCCGCTCCCGGGCCGGGCGGCAAACCCATCGGCGAACGCATCGAAGTCCGTCAGGTGATGGACGCCCCCGCCGTCGACTCGTGACCGAATCATTCTCCACCGCATAGGGATCCGAGAGCATGGACACCCCGGACACACCATCGGACTGCAAGGACATGCCGTCGCCGAATCCTGAACGCGTTGCACCGGAACGTCATCCGGCTACCGGCCACGATCCGGTATCACCTGTCCCCCATCCGGGAACCTCCCGGACCGAGGCGTCGACCTCACGCTCCGATACGAGCACGAGATCGAGTCACACAGAGGCCGATCGGCACGATGTCGAGATCGCGTACCTCTTGCGGGAAGTGGCTCCGACGGTGCTCGGGGTGCTGGCGCGGCGGTTCGGGGACTTCGATGCGGCCGAGGACGCGGTGCAGGAGGCGATGCTGGCGGCCACGACGCAGTGGCCAGAGGCCGGTCTGCCGGACAATCCCCGGGCCTGGTTGATCCAGGTCGCACAGCGACGGATGACCGACGCGGTGCGGGCCGACATCGCCCGGCGCAACCGCGAGGTCACCGCCGCGACGCGAGAAGCGCAGCCGCACAACGATATCGAGCCCGCGCGCGAGGACACCCTCACACTGTTGCTGCTGTGCTGCCATCCCGCGCTGTCACCGGCGAGCGCGATCGCACTGACCCTGCGCGCGGTGGGCGGGCTCACCACCGAGGAGATCGCCCACGCCTTCCTGATTCCGGAAACAACAATGGCGCAACGGATTTCGCGAGCGAAGAAACGTCTCGCGACTCTGGAACGCCCCTTCGCCCTCTCGGAGCGAACCGAGACCGCCGCGTGGACCGATCGACGTGAATCGGTGCTGCACGTGCTGTACCTGATGTTCACCGAGGGCCACACCGCCTCGACGGGCCGGACCGTGCACCGCGCCGATCTTGCCACCGAGGCGATCCGGCTGACCCGGATCGCCCACCGTCTCCTCCCGGACGACCCCGAGGTAACCGCCCTGCTCGCCCTGATGCTGCTCACCGACGCCCGCCGCGCGGCCCGCACCGGCCCCAGCGGCGAGTTGATCCCGCTGCCCGAACAGAACCGAACCCGCTGGAACCGCGCACAACTCACCGAGGGCATCCGGCTGGCCACCACGGCCATCACCACCGGCCTGGACGGCCCCTACCGCCTCCAAGCCGCCATCGCGGCCCTGCACGCCCAGGCCCGCCACGCCGAAGACACCGACTGGCCCCGAATCCTGTTGCTGTACAACAAATTGGAGGCCCGCACCCCCAACCCGATGATCACCCTGAACCGCGCGATAGCCACGGCCATGGTCCACGGCCCCGCCGCGGCCCTGGCAATGACAACCGATCTGGAGCCCGCCCTGTCCGGCACCCACCGCCTCGACGCGGTCCGAGGCCACCTCCACGAAATGGCAGGAAACCACCCCGAAGCCATCGCCTGCTACACCGCCGCGGCCCGCCACACAACCAGCACCCCCGAACGCGACTACCTGCTCCTGCGCGCCGCCAGGTCGCGGACTGCACTAATGTCTGGGCGAGATCCCGATCGCTGATCCCGCGCCTATCGGACATGGATGCAACCCAGGTCAGCGGTCAGCTGCGGCAGGCTGCTGAGCAGGAAGTCACCGACTGCAACACCAGGAGCCCCTATGAGTTTGCACAATGAGCTGGTTGAGCTCGCAGCGGAAATGGAAGTGCCGGAGGGTTTCCGGGCCGATGCCAAGGGGGAGGTAATCGTCGTATCGCCACAACGGTCCGAGCATTGGCGAATCATCTCCGACATCGATTTCCGCATCCGGCTGAATGCTCCGAGCCTGCGGACCACCTCCGATGTCAAGATTCCTGGCACCGGCGAGCGAGCCAAGGCCCCGGATGTCGGCATCTTCCACAGAAATGCGGAATTGCATGCCTCCAAGGCACTGGCCTTCGTCGAGGTTGTCGCGGACAGCAGCAGGGAAACCGACTACGTGGACAAGACGAGCATCTACGCCACAGGTGGTGTCCCGGTATATCTGATCGTCGACCCAGATCGCGAGCTATGGACGTTGCACACGACACCGACCGAAAACCGTTACCGCAACACAACGACCAACCCCATCAACGTACCGATCGAAATCGCCGGGGTATCAGTGGAACTCAACAACTGAGCATCCCGCTCCGCTGATCCGAACTCGACATCGCCGCAGGAGCTATCCTCCCGATCGGAAACGTGCGGATCAGGACTGCGGGGAGGTCCAGGGTTTTCCGGTGATGAGCTCGTACGCCTCCTGGTACTTCTGGCGGGTGGCGGTGGCGATGTCGTCCGGGATCTCGGGGCCCGGGTACTCCTTGTTCCAGCCGGTGGAGGTGGACCAGTCTCGGACGAACTGTTTGTCGAAGGAGGGCTGGGGATGGCCGGGCTGCCACTGGGCGGCGGGCCAGTAGCGGGAGGAGTCGGAGGTGAGGACCTCGTCGCCGAGGGTGAGAACGTCTGCGTCCCAGCCGAATTCGACCTTCGTATCGGCGATGATCACACCGCGTTCGGCGGCGTGGGCCGCGCCGCGGGTGTAGATCTCGAGGGTCAGGTCGCGCAGGCGTTCGGCCACCTCGCGGCCCTCCTGGGCGACGACGTCGTCGAAGGTGATCGGCTCATCGTGGCCCACCGATGCCTTGGTGGTCGGGGTGAAGATCGGCTCGGGCAGCCGGTCGCCCTCGCGCAGACCCGGCGGCAGCGCGATGCCCGAGACCGAGCCGGTGCGCTGGTACTCCTTCAGACCCGAGCCCGACAGGTAACCGCGTGCGATGCATTCCACCTGCACCATCTTCAACGACTTCACCCGGACCGCGCGTCCGGCGAATTCCGCGGGCACATCCGTGGTCGACAGCACGTGGTTCGGGATGCCGGACAGATGGTCGAACCACCAGTTCGACAGCTGCGTCAGCAGCGCGCCCTTGTCGGGGATCGGCGTCGGCAGCACCACGTCGTAGACCGAGACCCGGTCCGAGGCGACCAGGATCAGCGAATCGCCGTCCTCGTACAGATCGCGCACCTTACCCGCGTGGATGTGCTTCAACTGTCCTCCTCGTATGCGCGCCGGTGAATCACCCGATTGCCGACCCTGCGCGCTCGACACCCGAGCGACGCGGACGCCGCACAGCCTACCGAGGCGCACCCCGCCGCCGGTCGGGGGCTGCACACGCCCCCGCTCTCCGACGACGTGGCATTCTGGGCATCGTTGCGTTCGCACCCGTGCACGACAGGTGATCCCGGTCGGCGCCCGCGGGAGGCGGACCGCACGACGCACCGAGCCGACAGTGCCGCCCGCTCCACGGACCGGAGGGGGCAGCCTGCCCGGCACAGTTCTCCGACCAGCGAAGGAGTCTCCTTGTCCGCACCGAACCTCACCCGTGAGCAGGCGATTGCACGGGCCGCGACGATCAGCGTGGAGAACTATCGCGTCGAACTCGATCTGACGGGCCAGCCGACCGAGCCTGCCGCGAGCACGGGCGAGACGTTCTTCTCCCGCTCCACCGTCACGTTCACCGCGCAGCCCGGGGCGGAGACGTTCGTCGACTTCGTCGGGGCCGGTGTGCGGTCCGCCGTGCTCAACGGCGTGCCGGTCGAGATCGGCGAGTACGACGAATCCGTGGGGCTCACGCTGACCGGCCTGGCCGAGCGCAACGAACTCGTCGTCGAGGCCGATGCCGAATACTCGCACACCGGTGAGGGCCTGCATCGGTTCGTCGACCCCACCGACGACAAGGTCTATCTGTACTCGCAGTTCGAAACCGCCGATGCCAAGCGGATGTTCGCCTGCTTCGACCAGCCCGACCTGAAGGCCACCTACGACATCTCCGTCACCGCGCCGCAGGACTGGGAGGTGATCTCCAACGGAGCCGCAACCGATACTCAGCCGTCCGGGTCGGTCGTGCGGCACACCTTCGCCACCACCCCGAAGATGAGCACCTATCTGGTGGCGCTGATCGCCGGTCCGTACGCGAAATGGACCGACAGCTACACCGACGCTCACGGCAGCATCCCGCTGGGCATCTACTGCCGCGCGTCGCTGGCCGAGCACATGGACGCCGAGCGGCTGTTCACCGAGACCAAACAGGGCTTCGGCTTCTACCACGCCAATTTCGGTGTGCCGTACGCGTTCGGCAAGTACGACCAGCTGTTCGTCCCCGAATTCAACGCCGGCGCAATGGAGAACGCGGGCGCGGTCACCTTCCTCGAGGATTACGTGTTCCGCTCCAAGGTGACTCGCGCCTCCTACGAGCGCCGCTGCGAGACCGTGCTGCACGAGATGGCACACATGTGGTTCGGCGATCTGGTCACCATGAAGTGGTGGGACGACCTGTGGCTGAACGAGTCCTTCGCGACCTTCGCCTCGGTCCTGGCCCAGACCTCGGCGACCGAATACACCAGCGCCTGGACCACTTTCGCGAATGTGGAGAAGTCGTGGGCGTACCGTCAGGACCAGTTGCCCTCGACCCATCCGATCGCCGCGGACATTCCGGATCTGGCCGCGGTCGAGGTGAACTTCGACGGAATCACCTACGCCAAGGGCGCTTCGGTGCTCAAGCAGTTGGTCGCCTACGTCGGCCGTGAGCCGTTCCTGGCCGGACTGCGCGACTACTTCGCCGAACACGCCTACGGCAACGCCACATTCGACGATCTGGTGGGCGCGCTCGAAAAGTCCTCCGGCCGTGACCTTTCCAGCTGGGGTGCGCAGTGGCTCAAGACCACCGGCCTGAACATCCTGCGCCCGGAGTTCGAGGTGGCCGACGGCAAATTCACCTCGTTCGCGGTGGTGCAGGAGGGGGCCGCGCCCGGCGCCGGTGAGCGCCGGACACATCGCCTGGCCATCGGCGTCTACGACGATCACGACGGAAAGCTGGTGCGCACCAAGCGCATAGAGCTCGACGTGGCCGCCGCCGAGCGCACCGAGGTGCCCGAACTGATCGGCGTGGAGCGCGGCAAACTGGTGCTGATCAACGACGACGATCTCACCTACTGCTCGGTGCGGCTGGACCCGGAGTCCCTGGAGACGGTCACCACCCGCATCGCCGATATCGCCGAATCGCTGCCGCGCACCCTGTGCTGGTCGGCGGCGTGGGAGATGACCCGGCAGGCCGAGATGCGGGCCCGCGATTTCGTCGCGCTGGTCCGCCGCGGCGTCGGGTCGGAGTCGGAAATCGGTGTGGTGCAACGTCTTCTGATGCAGGCGAACACCGCGCTGAGCAGCTACGCCGATCCGGAGTGGGCCGCGGCCACCGGCTGGCCGGAATTCGCCGACCGGCTGCTCGAGCTGGCGCGCGCCGCCGAGGCGGGCTCGGACCACCAGCTCGCCTTCGTCAACGCGTTGACCGGCGCGCGACTGTCCCCCGCGCACACCGACGTGCTGAACGCGCTGCTGTCCGACGATCCCGCGAACGCGGGCCTGCCCGGCCTGCTGGTCGACACCGACCTGCGCTGGCGAATCGTGCAGGCGCTGGCCGCGTCCGGCGTCATCGATGCCGAGGGCGACGAAACACCGGTCATCGACGCCGAATTGGATCGTGACCCGACCGCCGCGGGCCGTCGTCAGGCCGCAGCCGCAGCGACCGCACGCCCGCGGGCCGCGGTCAAGCAGCGTGCCTGGGATTCGGTGCTGACCGACGATTCGCTGCCGAACATCACCACCCGCGCGATCGTGGGCGGCTTCGCACCGAACGGTCAGGCCGAACTGCTCGCCCCCTACGTCGGGCGCTACTTCGCCGAGATTCCCGCGGTGTGGGAGCGCCGTTCCAGCGAGGTGGCCCAGACCGTCGTGGTCGGCCTCTACCCGCACTGGGCGATCACCGACGAGGCCGTCGCGGCGGCGGACAAGTTCCTCGCCGACGACCACCCACCGGCCCTGCGCCGCCTGGTCGTCGAGGGCAAGGCGGGCATCGAACGTTCCTTGCGCGCAAGGTCGTTCGACGCCAGCTGAGTGATTCGCCGGCACGGCCCCTTCCGCCGACGCGGGAGGGGCCGTGTCGGATCCGGATGCGCTCTTGCTACCAGGGCCGACCATCACAGTTCGCGAAGTTCGCGGAGATCGTGCACACAGCGAGGTGACGCCCAGCGATCGCAGGAGCGTTACGGTCACCTCCACGGATCCGGTACCGACAGGCAGGTCGATCACAGGCATCACCCATTCCCCTTTCCAGAATCTTCTGCATCGCGAAGGCCAGGGAGACCACGCGCCACGCGGCAGCCCCGGAATCCCGGGGTGGGCGGATCCGTCCAGTTGGCGAGCCGGACCTACCCGCACGAAATATTCTCTGCGCCAATTCAACTCGACTCGATAGTCCGCTGCTGTGAGCAGATCCGCTCTGGGCAGCGTGGGGCGATTTCGTCGCGGCCACACGGCACTGTGGAGGCATGGCTCAGGACGACAAGACTCCGATGTTCGGTTGGCGGATGCGCGAACAGCTGTTCGGCCGCCGCATTCTGGTACTCGACGGACCGCTGGACGACGACAACGGCACGGTGTTGATGACGCAGCTGCTCACGCTCGCCGCCGAGGATCCCGACGGGGCCGTCTCGCTGTGGATCCACTCCCCCGGCGGCTCGGTTCCCTCGATGCTCGCGATCCGCGACACCATGCGGCTCATCCCGTGCGAGGTGTCCACGCTGGCTCTCGGATTGGCTTGCAGCGCAGGACAATTCCTGCTCTCCGCGGGCAGCCCCGGGCGACGTTTCGCCCTGCCGCACGCCAGAATTCTGATGCATCAGGGTTCGTCCGGGATCGGCGGCACCGCCGGTGAGGTCGAGGTGCAGGCCGACGATCTGCGACACACGGTGAATACCGTGCTCGGCATCATCGCCGAGGACACCGGGCAACCCTTCGACCGCATCTACGAGGATTCGCTGCACGATCGCTGGTTCACCGCCGAGCAGGCCAGGGATTACGGCTTCGTCGACCGGATCGTCGACTCCTTCGACCAGGTCATCCCGAAACGGCCGCGGGTGGGAATAAACGCGTGACCGAACAGACCACCACCACGACCGCCGAGGTGCAATCATGACCAGCTACACGATCCCGAACGTCATCGCCCAGCATCCGCGCGGCGAGCGGATCATGGACGTCTACTCACATCTGCTCACCGAGCGAATCGTCTACCTGGGCACGCCGATCGATGCGGGCGTCGCCAACGCTCTCATCGCGCAGTTGCTCCACCTGGACGCGGACAGTCCCGGACAGGACATCAACCTGTACATCAACTGCGAGGGCGGTGATCTGCCAGCCATGCTCGCGGTCTACGACACCATGCAGTACATCCGCTCACCCGTCGCGACGACCTGCGTCGGCCAGGCCATCGCGGTCGGCGCTGTTCTGCTCGCGGGCGGCACCGCGGGACGTCGCGCGATGCTGCCGCACGGCCGCGTCGTCCTGCACCAGCCCGCCACCCGCGGCCAGGGCGCGATCCCCGATTTGATCCTCCAGGCCGACGAACTGGTTCGCATGCGCGCGGAGATCGAATCCATCCTGTCCCGCCACACCGGCCAGAACATCGAAACCCTCCGCCACGACACCGACCGCGACCGGGTATTCACCGCCAATTCGGCCGTCGACTACGGCCTGATCGACAAAATTCTCGCCCCTGTCGGCTGAGCACGTCCTGCCGATTGCTCACGCAGCCAAGGCGTACATGGTCGGGCCCGCGGTGCGCGGCGGGCCCGAGGTGGCAAATGCGGTGCGGCGCTGCTGATGTAGATCGCGCACCACCTGTTCGGTGAGGCCGATGAGGGTGACGCCGAGGGCTCCGGCGAGTGCGGCGATCATCTCACTGGAAGGATCCTTGCGGCCGCGCTCGACCTCGGACAGATACTGCGGCGAAACGCCTGCGCGCCCGGCAGTTTCGGCCAACGTCTCGCGCTGCTCGGTTCGCAGTGCCCGCAGCCGCCGCCCCAGCGCCTCGCGCCACAGCGGTTCCTCCACCGGCTCCGCCGGTTCCGGCCGCGGCCGATCGTGTCGTCCACCGGGAATGGAATGCAGTCGCGGATGCTCGGCCATGTCCCGAGCCTACGATCCCAGCCCCGGCCACCCACCCCAATTCTGCTCACAGCAGATAAACCCGCCCAGACGCACCCCAAACATACGACCGCTGTCAACATTCGAAGTTGGTTGCACTATGAATTAGCTGTTCACAGCCATACTTGAACAGCGTTCAATCTCGAGAGAGGTTGCCATGGCATGACAAGTGGATTGTTGAATCTCTTGGTAGACAAGGCGTTAGGCGGGGTGGCTCCCCCGAGGGCCGAGGGGTTGGCGCTGCTGGCGGCGAAGACCGCGGCTACCTCTCCCAGCGCCTCGGTTCCGAATCCGAGGTACTGAAGTACTCGTGGATCTCACCGGACAGGACAGCGCAAATCGCCGATAACGCGATACGCGCGGGCGCGAAGCGCGTCTGCCTCGTCGCCAGCGGACGAGGTCCCGGCGAACGCGACATCACCCGAATCGAAAACACCATCGCCGCAATCAAAACCGACAATCCGAACGTCGAGATCTGCGCGTGCCTCGGACTGCTGAACGAGGGGCAACCCAAAGACTCTCGGCGGCAGGCGCACACGCCTACAGCCACAACCTCAACACCGCTCATCCGATCGGGCGGAAAGGCACCGGCCGTCTCGTACGACAAGAACTGAACGCCCGGTCGGCTTACGGTGATCCGATGCCCCCGCGCCCGCGCCTGCCCCAGCTACCGCAGCTCACCCCGCCTCGAGACCTCGAACGCGGCTATTCGCAGCAGGAGATCCTGGACGCACTGCGCCGGCTGATCCTGGACGGCAACGTGCCGCCCGGCGTCGGGCTGCCGTTGCGGGCATTGGCCGACCGGTTCGCGGTCAGCGTCATCCCCGTGCGGGAATCTCTGCAGACGCTGATCGGTGAGGGCCTGGTGGAGCACCGGCCCAACTTCGGCTATCGGGTCACCCAGTTGACCACGGCCGAATTGCACGAGCTGTACGTCGTGCGGGAACGACTGGAATCGGTGGCGCTGGCCGCGGCGGTCACCGCGGCCACGCCGCAGGATCACCGCCTGGTGACCGAGGCACACGCTCGCCTGGAACAGGCTGTGCGCGATGATGATTCGACCGCCTACCACCGCGAGAGCCGCAACTTCCATCTCGCCCTGACCCAGGCCTCGGGCATGGCGCGGCTGGTGCACATGCTGGAATTCGCCTGGAACATCACCGAACCCGTGCAGTCGATGGTGCACGTCAGCACGGGTGAACGCGTGCGGTTGCACGCCGATCACGACCGGATGCTGGCGGCCTTCCTCAGCGGCGACGCCGAAGCGCTGCTCGCGGCCGCCGAACTGCATCACACCAGGTTGAACCGAGCGGTGGCACAATTGCCCACCGACACCGGACTGTTCGTCGATCCGACGCTCTGACCAGCGCTTCCCGCCGATCCGGACGGGCCGCGCAAAGATATATCCTTCTCGCAACAGCGAGGCAATTTCTCGCAACAGCCAGGCAATACGGTCTGACTAGTGTCGCGCACCACAATCCCTTTCCCTCCCTGGGGATGTGCAAGATCGGAAGCGCGACATGACCGAAATCGCAACGCCGCCACCGGCAGCCACGGTAGCCGCCGAGACCACCGGCACGCCGACCTACGACCCCCGACTGACCAACACGGACCTGGCTCCCCTGCCCGAGCAGACCTGGGGCTCGTACAACATCTTCGCGTTCTGGATGTCGGACGTGCACAGCGTCGGCGGCTACGTCACCGCGGGCAGCCTGTTCGCCCTCGGGCTGGCGAGCTGGCAGGTACTGGTCTCGCTGGTCGTCGGCATCGGCATCGTCTACCTGATGTGCAATCTGGTCGCCAAGCCCAGCCAGCGCGGCGGCGTGCCGTATCCGGTGGTGTGCCGCAGCGCATTCGGGGTGCTCGGCGCCAACCTGCCCGCGATCATCCGCGGTCTGATCGCGGTCGCCTGGTACGGCATCCAGACGTATCTGGCCTCGGCGGCGCTGGACGTCGTGCTGATCAAACTGTTTCCGAGTCTGGCCGCCTACGCCGAGGTGAACGATTACGGTTTCCTGGGCCTCTCGGCGCTGGGCTGGGCCAGCTATCTGGTGCTGTGGGTGTTGCAGGCGTGCGTATTCTGGCGCGGCATGGACGCGATCCGCCGGTTCATAGACTTTTGCGGTCCGGCGGTCTATGTCGTGATGTTCGTGCTGTGCGGGTATCTGATCGCCAAGGGCGGCTGGCGCCACATCAATCTCGATCTGGCCACCGTGAGCCACCACGGCTGGTCTGCGATATCGGTGATGCTGGGCGCGATAGCGCTGGTCGTGTCGTACTTCTCCGGCCCGATGCTGAACTTCGGCGACTTCTCCAGGTACGGCAGGAGCTTCGCGGTGGTGCGCCGCGGCAATCTGCTCGGTCTGCCGATCAACTTCCTGGTGTTCTCGCTGCTCGTGGTGGTGACCGCGTCACTGACGGTACCGGTCTTCGGACAGCTGATCACCGATCCGGTGCAGACCGTGGCCCGGATCGACAACACCACGGCGATCATTCTCGGCGCGCTGACCTTCACGGTCGCCACCATCGGCATCAACATCGTCGCAAATTTCGTCTCGCCCGCGTTCGATTTCTCCAACGTGAACCCGCAGAAGATCAGCTGGCGTGCCGGCGGCATGATCGCCGCGGTCGGTTCGCTGCTCATCACCCCGTGGAACCTCTACAACAGCCCGACGGTCATCCATTACACGCTGGAAACGTTGGGCGCCTTCATCGGTCCGCTGTTCGGGGTCCTGATCGCCGACTACTACCTGGTGCGTAAACAGCGCATCGTCGTCGACGACTTGTTCACGCTCTCGCCCCGGGGCATCTACTGGTATCGCAAGGGCTACCACCCGTCCGCGATCATCGCGACGGTGATCGCCGCGATCGTCGCCGTGTTCCCGGTATTCACCTCCGGCCACCTCACCGGGATGTACACCGCCGCCCAGTACAGCTGGTTCATCGGTTGTGGACTGAGTCTGGTGGTCTACCGCCTGCTGACCCGGCGCACTCCCGTCCCGTCACCGACGACCGCGACAACAGAGAGCTGAGACGTGCGAATCCGTGTCATCAACCCGAATACGACAGCGTCGATGACCGCGTTGATCGAGCAGTGCGCTCGTGCCGTCGCGGCTCCGGGCACCATGGTGGAGGCCGTCACCAACACCATGGGCCCGGCGTCCATCGAAAGTCATTACGACGACGCGCTGTCCGTTCCAGGGCTGCTGACCGAGATCATCCGCGGCGAGACCGAAGGGGTGGACGGCTATGTCATCGCATGTTTCGGAGACCCGGGCCTGTATGCCGCGCGGGAGCTGGCACGCGGACCCGTGATCGGCATCGCCGAGGCCGCGATGTACGCCGCCAGTCACCTGGGCCGGGGATTCAGCGTCGTCACGACGCTGGCACGCACCACCGGGCAGGCGAGGGACCTCGCCGAACGCTATGGCATGCAACGGTTCTGCCGCGGTGTGCACGCCACCGACATTCCGGTGCTGGAACTGGACGACCCGAAGGTGCGCGGCGTGATCGCCGAGGCATGCCGGAACGCGGTGGCCGCCGACGACTCCGACGCGATCGTGCTCGGCTGCGCGGGCATGGCCGACCTGTGCGATCACCTGACCACCGAGGTCGGGGTGCCGGTCGTCGACGGTGTCGGCGCGGCGACCGTGACCGTGCAATCGCTACTCACCCTGGGGCTGCGGAAGTCCGGACGCGGCGAGTTCGCCGCACCGCTTCCGAAGCAGTACACGGGCCTACTGAACGGATTCGAGAGATAGGCGACCCGCGCACATACCAGCCCCGAAACGCACAGTCTCTCCGCACCCGACACGCTGGAGCGGAGAGACGTAGCAGCGCGGGATCAGCGGCCGATGGCCGAGCCCATGACGCGCACGGCCGAGACCAGACCGTCGATCAGCTCACCCTGACGCAGGGAGCTCAGCAGAGCGGTCAGGCCAAGCTGGCAGATCCGGTCGTTGACCCGGTCGGCGACGTCGCGGCCCGAACGCACCTCGACGGCCTTGTCGTTCGGGGACACGGCGATGAGCACCGAACGCGCCGCCTCGGGAGTGTGCGGGAAGATCGCATCGGCGCCGGCGGCCGAATCCGCGCCCAGATCACCGATGAAGATGTTGAACCGGACCTTGGTGGCGCGGGTGACCTCGGTGAGCGTGTTGTCCATGATCAACCGCTCGGTGTCGCTGAACGGCGCCTCCCGGAAGATGGTGCCCGGCTCGTGCACCCCGGAAACGCGTCCGCTGGTGGTGACGACAAATCCGTGCGGGAGGTCGGCCTCGACCACCGCGGGCCAATTAGAACTTGCCACTTGCCCGGCCTCCGATCAGGTCCGACTCGGCGGATTCGATTGCGTCGTGGGTGCCGTGCGAGGCGTCGTGGTGGCCGTGGCCGGTCACCTCGTCGGTCGCGCTCCACAGCACCGGGTCCGCGGTCCACTTGTCGCCGAGGTTGTAGTGGACCGGCTTCTCCCCGGGATACGGCTTGCCGAGGAACGACAACCCCGCGATGACCGCGTAGATCACCAGCGGAATGCCGACAAAGATCAGCACTGTCTCGAGAATGCTCACGACCCAACGGTAGTCGATGCCTTCCAGAGCGTGTCGGACTGGTGAGCCTGTTCACCCGTTCGTGTCCGTTCACGCACCCGGTCGACCGTCCGTGCTACACCAGCCACGCCGCCGTATCCGGCGGCAGCAGCGCGCCCTCGATCGGAACGCTGGACAGCAGCACCTCGCCCGGCGGCAGCGGCGTGGGCACGGGTGAGGTATTGAGCACACAGATCAACCCGCCCGTGCGCCGGAAGGCCAGGCATCCAGCCGGACTGCCGTACCACTCCAGTCCGGTTCCCGCGAATTCCGGTCGCACACCGCGCAATTCGATCGCCATCCGGCACAGCGACACCATCGAGTCCAGTCGCTCGAGCTGCGACTCCACGGTCAGCCCGACCCACTGCGGCGGAATCGGCAGCCAGGAACGCTCGGCGCTGGTGAACCCGAACGGCGGCTGCCGCCCCTCCCACGGAATCGGCACCCGGCACCCGTCGCGACCGCGTTCGGTATGCCCGGACCGCTCCCACACCGGATCCCGCAGCGCGTCCTCGGGCAGATCGTCGACGTTGGGCAGGCCCAATTCCGAACCGTTGTAGAGGAATACCGCACCCGGCAGGGCCAGCTCGAGCAGGAACATCGCGCGCGCCCGGCGCAGTCCCGCGGCCCCGCCGCCGTACCGGGTGACCTCGCGCTCGATGTCGTGATTGGACAGCGTCCAGGTCGGCACGGCATCCACCGATGCCACCGCCGCGATCGAATTATCCACCGCCGCACGGATTTTCGCCGCGTCGAAGGACGTCTCGGCGAGCCGGAAATTGAAGGCGAGATGCAGTTCGTCGGGCCGCACGTACTCGGCGAAACGCGCGTTGTCGTCCACCCACACCTCGCCGATCGACACCGCGTCCGGGTATTCGTCGAGCACCTTGCGCAGGCGGCGATGGATATCGTGCACTCCCGGATTGTTGAACCGCGGATCGCTGTCGTCGTGCACGAGCATCCGGGTGTCCACGCGGTCCATATCGGGCAGGTCCGCCGGTTTGGCCATGCCGTGCGCCACATCGATGCGGAATCCGTCGACGCCGCGGTCCAGCCAGAACCGCATGGTCCGCTCGAAATCCGCGATGACCTCGGGATTCTCCCAGTTCAGATCGGGCTGTTCGGCGGCGAAGATGTGCAGGTACCACTGGCCGGGCGTGCCGTCCGGGGCGGTGACGCGAGTCCACGCGGGCCCGCCGAAGACACTGGGCCAGTTGTTCGGCGGCTCGGCGCCGCCGGGACCGCGGCCGTCGCGGAAGATATAGCGATCGCGTTCGGGGCTGCCGGGTGCGGCCGCCAGCGCCGCGGTGAACCACGGATGCCGGTCGCTGGTGTGATTGGGCACCAGATCCATGGTGACCCGCATCCCCCGGTCGTGCGCCTCGGCGAGTACCTCGTCGAACACCGCGACATCGCCGAAGAGCGGGTCGATATCGCGTGGATCGCTGACGTCGTAACCCCCGTCGGCCATCGGCGAGCGCATCACCGGGCAGATCCACAGCGCGTCCACGCCGAGAAGTTCGAGATAGCCGAGCCGGTCCAGCAGGCCGCCCAGATCGCCGACGCCGTCACCGCCGGAATCGGCGAACGAGCGCGGATAGACCTGATAGAACACCGCCGAGCGCCACCACCGCCCGTCGGGCGCATCGGACTCGGCCACTGCTGATTCGTCGGAAGTATCGGGCCCGGACGAGCCCGTCGGCACAACCACGGAGGACCCCATATCCGGCCCTGTCGCCGGATCTCCGGGTGATGAAGGCGTCACGACACCCAATAGTGCCAAAGGTTTCCGGCGAAGGTGCGGCAACTACGCAGTGTTGGTGACATTTGGCTAATGATCAGCACCCGATGCCTCTTGTCCGGAAAAGCTCTGGGTTGCACCAGGTTTTGTGTCACAACCTTCAGAAAGGCGAATTGACCAGCGAATTCGCCGCCATCTCCAGGTAATCCAGCAGTGCGCGGCGGTGCTCGTCGTCCATGACGTCGGATCCGATCTCGTCGACGGCGATGCGCATACAGCGCAGCCACGCATCGCGTTCGATCGGGCCGATTCGAAACGGCATGTGCCGCATGCGCAGTCGCGGATGCCCGCGCTCGTCGGAGTAGGTGCGCGGACCGCCCCAGTACTGTTCGAGGAACATCCGCAGGCGGCGCTCGGCGGGCCGGAGATCCTGTTCCGGATACAGCGGACGCAGCACCTCGTCGGCGGCCACCTCGCGATAGAACGTCGCGACGAGCCGTCCGAAGGTCTCCGCGCCGCCGACCGCCTCGTAGAACGTCGCCGGATCGGTCGCCTGCCCCGGGGAGTTCGCGGCCCCCGCACCCGAACGCTCAGCCATGCGCGACCGCCTCGCTCCGTCCGGCGTGCTCGCGGCTACCCGCGGCTCGTCGTTCACCGGCCACCTACTCGCTCCTTCGTCGCCTCGTCCGCGGCCACCGGACATCCCCGAGGCCGCACGCCGTCCCTCCCGGCCGGACAGCCCGCCGTACCCGCAGCATAGTCGCCGGATGCGAACCGGCCGGTCGAGCGCGGAACGCGATGCCGCCCGCACGGGCACACGTGCGGAACCCGTCCGCGATCACCGCCGATCACGTGCTGTTCATCCGAACGTGCCCGACAATGTGGGAAATACTCGTGCATTGGTACGAGTTCCGTGGTCAACTGGGTGGCAGTGTCTGCCCAGATACCATACGAACCGGACTAACGAATTCGGGGTCCTCATGAAGCAGCGGCACGGCGCGCGGTCCCAGGAGGCCAGAGCGCATCGACAACTCCAGCCCGCCGACGTCCACAATCGTGGGTCGGGGGCCTCTCCGCTGCAGATCGTGTCCGAACATTCCCATTCCGATCGTGACCATTCTGATCACTCTCCCTGCGACACCCCGGTGTATCGCAATCTGGAGAATCCACCGCAGGCCGCATGGCGCAAGCGCCGGGTGCTGCTTCTGAACGCCACCTACGAGCCGCTGACCGCCCTGTCCGCACGTCGCGCCATCGTGCTGCTGATCTGCGACAAGGCCGACGCCGTCCACCACAACGACGAGGGCACGGTCGTCCATTCGGCCGGTGCGTCGATCGCGCTGCCCTCGGTGATCCGACTTCGCAATTACGTCCGCGTTCCCTACCGCGCGCGAGTTCCGCTGACCCGCGCGGCCCTGATGCACCGCGACCGATATCGCTGCGCCTACTGTGGCAGCAAAGCGGAGACCATCGACCACGTGATCCCGCGCAGCCGGGGCGGTGCGCACTCGTGGGAGAACTGCGTCGCATCCTGCGCACCCTGCAACCACCGCAAGGCCGACAAACTGCTCAGCGAACTGGGTTGGACGCTGCATCATCCGATGGTCGCCCCGAAGGGCCCGCACTGGCGCTTGCTCTCGACCACCGCCGACCTGGATCCGGTGTGGTTGCAGTATCTCGGCGAGGGCGCCGCGTAGTCACCGGGCGGCTCAGGTGTAGTCGCTGGCGAGCATTCCCCAGGTGCCGGGTTCGAGGGCTTCGAAGACGTGCGGACGGTCACCGGGGTAGCAGATGTAGTCGCCGGGATGCAGTTCGGCGGGGTCCTCGGCGGGGCCGACCATGGCGCGGCCCGCGGCCAGCAGGACGTGTTCCACGATGCCGTGCAGGTGCGGGTCCGAATCGCGCGGATGTCCGGGTTCGGCGGTGATGCGGAAAAGGTCGCGGCGCACATTGGGCGGCGAGGCGGCCAGCAGGGTGGCCCGGTAGCGCGATGTCGAGGACGCCACCTCCGGGCCCTCTCCGGCGCGGATCACCCGCACCTGCGGCTGCGGCGGGTCCAGCAGACTCGAGAACGGGATGCCCAGGGCGGTGCACAGCGCCCACAGGGTTTCGATACTCGGATTGCCCGAACCCGATTCCAGTTGCGAGAGAGTCGATTTCGCGATCCCGGCCCGCCGGGCCACCTCGGTGAGCGAGAGCCCCGACCGGGCACGCTCGCGTCGCAGCCCGGCCGCGATCGCCTGCTGCGGGGTCGATTCGGGGATCATGTCCTGCTCGGTCATCGTGATTCCAGAGGGTACATGGGGTGTGCCCGGAGCGATGTTGACGAACCATGGCAGCCCGTTCACTATAGAAGCCGTGCGTTCGATACAACGAACACTGACTCGGGGTGATCTCACCGGTATCGCAGCGGTCTGCCTGGCCGTCTGCGTGATCGGCGTGTCCTACGGGGCCACGGCGATCACCTCCGGGCTGCCCGCCTGGCTGCCGATCGTACTCAGTGTGCTGGTGCTGGCCGGTGGTGCCGAATTCCTCTTCGTCGGCATCATCGCCGCAGGTGGCGGCCCGATCGCTGCGGTGCTCGCCGGACTGCTGGTCAATGCCCGGCATCTGCCGTACGGGCTGGCCCTGCCGGATGTGCTCGGCACCGGCTGGCGTCGGCTGCTCGGCACGCACGTGATGAACGACGAATCGGTCGCGATGGCGCTCGGCGAATCCGACCGGGAACGCAGTCGCGCCTCGTACTGGCTGTGCGGGCTGGGCGTCCTGCTGGCGTGGCCGCTGGGCGCGCTGCTCGGCGTCGGCCTCGGCGCCGCGGTCCCGAATCCGGACGAATTCGGGCTGGACGCGGTCTTTCCCGCGGTTCTCATCACCCTGGCGCTACCCGCTCTGCGGCAGCGGGGGACCCGGCGCGCGGCGCTGGCCGGAGCCGTGACGGCCGCCATTGCCGCCATGTTCCTGCCCGCCGGCATCCCGGTGCTGCTGGCCCTACCCGCAGCGTTCCTCGCGCTGGCCGCAGGACCGATGATCGGCAGAATCCGCGCCCGCCGCAGTAGTGCGACCGCGACGATGCCGACCACATCGCATATCGACCTCCTACAGTCGACAGCCAGCCCGTCGAACGCGACGGCCGGCTCGTCCAGCGCGACAAACCACCCGCCCAGCGCAACAGCCGGCCCGTCGAATACGGAACGGATTACGGCGACATGACCATCGCACTGATCGCCGGAGCCGCCTGCCTCGCCGTCGGCACCTTCGGCTTCCGATTCGCCGGACCGGTCCTGCGCCGCCGCCTGACGTTCCCGCCGCGTATCGCCCAGCTTCTGGAGATCGGCTCGGTCGTGCTCCTCACCGCACTGGCGGTCACCACCCTCGTACCGGCCGACCATCGAGCCCGATTCGCGCTCCCCGCGGGCGTGCTGGTCGCGGCCGTCCTCGCCTGGCGCAAGGCCCCGCTGGTCGTGGTCGCCCTCGCCGCCGCGGCCACCACGGCGCTACTGCGCCTGGCCGGAGTCGCCTGAGCACGGTCCAGCACCCATCCTGCCACGGGCTCCGCACGCGCGAAAACGGCTGCACCGCAACGCAATCGGGCCGTTGCCGACACACCGCAGCGCCCTCCCGCCGACATCGTCGCCGGTGCTCGCGGCCTCGAGCTCAGCAATCTCTCAGTTGGCGTGTGCGAGTCTGGATGATCTGCGCGAACACGGTGCGGGCGGCGACCCGCCCACGCCTCGACCAAGAAAACGAGGATATGACCAGCGACATCCTGAGCTTGGACGCATCGAACATCGATGGGTCCTGGTACGTCGACATGACCCGGTTCGCCAAGGACACCCCCGGGCTGAATACGCCGATGACCGTGTACAGCGGAGTCGGAGTCGGGTTGTTCGTGGTGTTCATGGTCATCGCCTGGTGGTTCGCTCGCCGACGCGACGCCTCGACGATGGCCGCGGCGCTGGCGGTTCCGTTCGTCGCGATCATCACCTACATCGTCAACGACGGGGTCAAGCAGATCATCTCGGAGCGACGACCCTGCCTTCGATTCCCCACCGCGTTCCTGCTGGAGAAATGCGCGGCGCCCAACGACTATTCCTTTCCCAGCAATCACACCGTCGTGGTCTTCGCGATGGCGGTGGCACTGCTGGCGGTCAGCCGGAGGCTGGGCATCTGGGCATTCGTCGCGGCGGCGGTCATGGGCGTCTCCCGGGTCTACGTGGGCGCGCACTACCCGCACGACGTCCTCGCGGGCGCCGTCGTGGGCGTCGTCATCGGCTACCTCGCCACAATGCTGTTGCGGCGCACCGCCACTCCCCTGGTGACCAAATTGTCGAGCGGGCCCCTGCGTCCCGTGCTGACCGCCGCGGCTCCCGCACGCGGGTAGCCCGCGAGGATCCCGCGGTCACCCCGCGCGGATCAGCGGGCTAACAGGGCGGGCCCGCGACGGCGGGCGACCGAACCGTACCGGGCGTCCAGGCGCAGCCAGGTGCGGCTGGCGCGGACCCGGACGATCTCACCGGGCGCGATCCGGCGCGCATCGGGACGTTCGCCCGCGTGCGGTATGAAATCCATTGCGGTCAGGGCGAATACGACCCGCATCGGGACCTCGGCCCGATCGCCTGCACCGGTGACGGTGAGTACGGTCTGCTCCAGCAGCGAGGCGGGCGGACCGTGGCCGCTGCCGTGTTCGGCGGCCAATTCCACGCCGCGCTCGGCCAGTTCGACCAGCGAACGAGCCGGAATGTCGTCGATGTGGCTGAACCCTGTCACCGGCGGCAGCGCGGTCCGCCAGGCCGAGTCCATGGCGAATCCGAGATCGATCCGGCCGTCCGGCGCGGGCGCGCGCAGGCCCGAGAGCAGGACGTCACCACCGGCGGTGACATCGTCGACGCCGAGTTCCCCGACCACCGTGCGCACCGCCAGCACCTCGAAACTCGTTGCCGCCCAAGCGGAGATGTACCGGTCACCACGGCGGCGCAGCCGGATCACCGCGGCCGGGTCCAGGCGCACCGCGCGGCCGACGAAGGTAGCGAGATTCTCGCGTTCGGCGGGATCGGGGACCAGCAGCGTCCCCTGTCCGGGCATCATCGCCGTGTCATCACTTCCACAGGGATAGGTAATCGCGTTCGGCCGCGGTCAGGCGACGCAGACGCTGGGTGTCGATATCGAAGGCGGCCATCTGGGTGGTAGCGATCACCGAGGCCGGGGAATCGGACGCCGCACCGGCGGGCCGCACCTCGTAACCGATGGTGAAGTCCACCGCCCGCAGCCGCTCGATCCACATCGACACATCCAGCGGGGTGTCCTCGTGACGGAGTTGCCCCTTGTACTGCACATGCAGATCGGCCAGGACGCACCCGGCGCGCAACCCCTTGGTGGGCCGGTCGTCCTCGAACAGCCACGGAATCCGCGCCTCCTCCAGCAACGTCACCATCCGGGCATGGTTGATGTGCTGGAACACATCCATATCGGACCAACGGACCTCGACCTTGGTGTGGAAACGCCGCTCGCTGTCCGGCGAATCGACACTTGTCACGCGATACCTCCCGATCGATGGCCGCCCCACTGATCGCAGACGGCCGCACCTGATGAGCACCTGGGCCCGTCCGGCCCACCGCCACACCGCGCACGAACCGAATCGGCTATCCAGTATGCCGCGCACCCCCGACCACAGCGGGACCGGACCTCCACAGAGCCCCACCGGTACCACCCCGTCCTGCCGGTCCCCTGAGCGAGGACCGGCAGGATTCGGCTCAGCGGTCGGCCTGTACGCCGACTCCGCTGACCATGCTGCGGACCTGGCGGGCTGCCACCGACAGGGTGGCCAGGTCGTGGGTGCCGGATTGGAACAGTTCCGCGAGGGCGGCGCGGGCGCGGCCCAGGCGGGCCTGGTTCTTCGACTCCCAGTAGGCGATCTTCTCCTCGGCGGTCTCCTCCGGATCACCGGCCGAGAGCACGTCCAGGGTGAGCGACCGCAACGAGGAGTACATATCGTCGCGCAGCGCGAGCCGGGCCAGGGCGTGCCAGCGATCACCGCGTTCCAGGTGGCTGACCGCCTGCAGCAACCAGTCGACCTTGAGGTGTTCGTTGAGCGCGTAGTACAGCGCGCCAACCTCGGCGCCGTCCCGTTCGGTGATGTCGGCGATATCGATGACGTCCAGCAGCGGGAACAGATTGAGCAGGCCGATCACCTCGGTGGCCAAGGCCTCCGGCACACCGCGGGCCATCAGCTTCGTCGACTGCGCCTCGAGGGTGTCGATGTGGTGACCGCGCAACCATCCCTGCACCTGCGGCGCCAGCTCGCGCACCGATTCGCTGTAACGATGAATCTCCGACCCCACCGCGATCGGCTGCGGCCGGTTGCTCAGCAACCAGCGCGAGGCCCGGTCGAGGGTGCGCTTGGTCTCGAGTTCGAGGTCGTCCTTGACCGCGACCGAAGTGTCCGAGGTGCGGATACGCTCCCAGATGGAGTGCAGGCCGAAGATCTGGCTCGCCGCCGCGAACGCCCGCGCCGAATCACCGGCGCTCGCTCCGATCTCCTCGTTCAGCCGATGCGCGTAGGTGATGCCACCCAGGTCGACCATCTCGTTGACGACCATGGTGGTGACGATTTCGCTGCGCAGCCGATGGCGCTTGATCGCCGCACCGAACCGCTCGCGCAGCGGCACCGGGAAGTACTCCGGCAGCCGCGCCGAGAAGAACGGGCTGTCGGGCAGATCGGTCTCGAGCAGGTCGGCCTTGAGCGAAAGCTTCACGTGCGCCATGAGATTCGCCAGTTCGGGCGAGGTCAGACCGGTACCGGCCTCGGCCCGCCGATTCATGTCCGCGTCCGAGGGCAGCGCCTCGAGTTCGCGGTCCAATCCCCGGCGCTCCTCCAGATCCTCGATGACGCGCATGTGCACATTCAGCATCCGCGGCGCCTCGGTGCGGGACATGCCCATCAGGAAGTTCTGGGATACGTTGTCCGCCAACACCATCGAGGACACGTCGTCGGTCATCGAGGCCAGCAGCGGATTGCGGTCGGCCGCGGGCAGCTCACCGCTGGTCACCACGCCGTCGAGCAGCACCTTGATGTTGACCTCGTGGTCCGAGCAGTCCACGCCCGCGGAGTTGTCCAGCGCATCGGTGTTCATCTTGCCGCCGTTGGCGCAGAACTCGATCCGGCCCAACGCGGTGGCGCCGAGATTGCCGCCCTCGCCGATCACCTTGACCCGCATGGCATTCGCGTTGACGCGGATCGCGTCGTTGGCCTTGTCCCCGACATCGGCGTTGGATTCGGTCGACGCTTTCACATACGTGCCGATACCGCCGTTCCACAGCAGATCCACCGGTGCGAGCAGAATCGCCCGGATCAACTCCGGCGGCGAGAGGGAGGTGATGTTGTCGGCCAGACCCAATACGGCGCGCACCTGCGGGCTGATCGGCACAGCCTTGACCGTG
>NZ_BDBQ01000122.1 GCF_001613065.1 Nocardia miyunensis NBRC 108239 | reverse complement strand
CGGCACCACCCGGCCGGACACCACACCGGGAAGGGATTCTCCCCGACCGAAGGCCTGGATACCGGTTCGCAGGCCGTCGCGCTCAGAGGCAAGCACCACGGCGCGGTGATCGAACACCACGCGTGAGGTCGCGAGCGAGTAACCGACGTCGACCGGGTGCTGGTCGCCGATCCGCGTGGTCAGGCGTCTGGCCTGTTCGGCCAGGGCCTCGGCGGTGTGCGCCGAGATCACCCATGGCAGCACGCCACCGGCCGGGGTGGTCTTGTTCTCCGGGACGGAAGCCGGGTCGGCGGCCGGCGCCTGTTCGACGATGAGGTGGGCGTTGGTGCCGCTGAGTCCGAAGGACGAGATACCGGCGCGACGCGGCCGGTCCACCTGCGGCCACTCCACCGGCTCGCTCAACAACCGGATATTGCCCTGTGACCAGTCGACTTTCGTACTCGGCCGATCGACATGCAACGTCTTGGGCAACACACCGTGGCGCATCGCCATGACCATCTTGATCACACCACCCACACCCGCAGCGGCCTGGGCATGACCGATATTCGACTTCAACGACCCCAGCCACAACGGACGATCCGCGGCACGATCCTGCCCGTAGGTAGCGAGCAGCGCTTGGGCTTCGATCGGATCGCCCAGCGTCGTCCCCGTACCGTGGCCTTCCACGGCGTCGACCTCGGCGGGCGAGAGTCCGGCATGGGCCAACGCCTGCCGGATCACCCGGCGCTGCGAGGGACCGTTCGGCGCGGAGAAACCATTCGACGCCCCATCCTGATTCACAGCCGAACCGGCCAGCACCGCAAGAATCTCGTGACCGTTGCGACGAGCATCGGACAACCGCTCCAACACCAGCATGCCCGCGCCCTCGGACCAGCCCACACCATCCGCGGCGTCCGCGAACGACTTGCACCGGCCATCCGTGGACAACCCGCGCTGGCGGGAGAATTCGAGGAACATATCCGGCGTAGCCATCACCGCGACGCCGCCGGCCAGCGCCAGATCGCACTCTCCCGACCGCAGCGACTGCGCGGCCAGATGCATCGCCACCAACGACGACGAACACGCCGTATCCACCGACACCGCAGGACCTTCCAACCCCAGCGTGTACGCGATACGCCCGGAGACCAGACTGCCGCCCGCGGTTCCCGCCTTGCCGGTGCCCTGGGCGTAGTCGTGGTACATCACGCCGGTGAACACACCGGTTGCGCTGCCCCGCAGCACGGCCGGATCGATCCCGGCCCGTTCCAGTGCTTCCCACGAGGTCTCCAGCAGCAACCGCTGCTGCGGATCCATCGCCATGGCCTCGTTCGGGCTGATGCCGAAGAAGTCGGCATCGAAATCCGCTGCGGAATAGAGGAATCCACCGGCGCGCGCGTATGTCTTGCCGGGTTTTCCGGGCTCCGGGTCGTAGATACCGTCGGCATCCCAGCCGCGGTCGACCGGCCATTCACCGTTGGTGTCGACACCTTCGGCGACCAACCGCCACAAGTCCTCGGGCGACACCACACCACCCGGATACCGGCAACTCATCGCCACAATCGCAACCGGATCACCGTCCACCCGAACCCGGCCGGACGGCTCCGCATCGGCAACCGCCTCACCGGCCAGCTCCGAACCGACGAACTCGGCCACCACCTCCGCATTCGGATAATCGAAAATCAATGTCGCCGGAAGCTGCAAACCCGTCGCCGCATTCAACCGATTCCGGAACTCCACCGCACCCAGCGAATCGAAACCCAGCTGCTGGAAAGCACGCTGGGGCTCCACCGCATCCACCGACGCATGCCCCAGCACACCCGCGGCCACCGACCGGACCAGATCCAGCACAGCCACATGCCGATCCACATCCGGCAAACCGGCCAGCGTGCGGGCGAACGCGTGATCGGGACTCTGGTTTCGTGCCCGGCGCCGCATCGGGGCCGGGGCAATCGCACGCAGCAGTGCCGGGAGCTCGTCGCCGCGGTCGCGCAGGGCCGCCGGATCGATGCGCAATGCCACCACCTGCGCGGATTCGGTGGCGATCGCCAGATCGAACAGCGCCAGCCCGTCGGTTTCGCTCAGCGGCGGAAGTCCCTGCCTCCGGATCCGCTCGACATCACCGTCGGACAGCATGGACCCCAGGCCGGCCGACGTCGCCCACAATCCGTAATCGATGGCGGTCGCGGGCAGGCCCGCCGCGCGACGATGGGCGGCCAGTGCGTCCAGAAAGACGTTGGCCGCAGCATAATTCGCCTGCCCGGCCGCCAGCACCGAACCGCCCACCGACGACACCAGCACGAACAGCGACAACGGCCGATCACGGGTCAACTCGTGCAGATACCACGCCGCGTCGACCTTCGGCGCGAACACCGGCCCGAATCGATCCGCCGTGAGGGATTCGACCAACCCGTTGTCGCCGGCGCCCGCCGCATGCACCACACCGATCAGCGGATGCTCGTCCGGGATCTCGTCGATCAGCGCCGCCAACGCCGCGCGGTCGGAGACGTCGCAGGCCGCGATTCGCACCTGCGCGCCGAGTTCCACCAGCTCGTGACGCAACTGCTCGGCACCGGGCGCGCACGATCCGCTGCGCGATGCCAGAACCAGCTGCGCCACACCGTGATTCACGACGAGGTGCCGCGCCGTCAACGCACCGAGTCCACCGGTTCCGCCGGTAATCAGCACGGTGCCGGGCGCGAGGGAGCGAACCACCGCGCCGGGGGCGTGCCGGCGCAACCGCGGAACCAGCACATCCGCCCCTCGCACCGCGACCTCCGGCTCGGCGGCGGGCGGTGCCGTCGCGGTCAGCGCGGCGACGGGATCCCGGTCGCGGTCGAGGTCGAGGAGCTGGAACCGGCCGGGGTGCTCGGCTTGCGCCGCCCGCACCAGACCCCATACCGGCGCCTGCGCCGGATTCACCTGCTCGGCGCCATCGACGGATACGGCCTGTCTGGTGACGACGACCAGGCGAGACCCTCCGAAATGCGCAGTGCGCAACCATGTTTGCACGGCCTCGAGGACACCGGCGACAATTCGCCGGGCCGCGACCGGCGGTGCGGACTCGTCCTCGGGGCATTCGAGAACGACGATCTCGGGTACGACGGTGTTCTCGGCCGCAGCCAGGTCGGCGACCAATGCCGCGAGGTCGCGATGCCGTGGCGCACCGTCGGAGCTCCGTCCGGAACCCACCACCGCGACGCGGTTCGGATCGACCGTCGCGGATGCCGTGGAGGCGGCGATCCACTCCACCCCGAACAGCGATTCCGCGACCGGATTCGCCTCGAGGCGCTCGGCCGACACTGGCCGCGAGACGAGTGCGCCGACCGACAGCACCGGCCGCCCCTGCTGGTCGGTGATCCGCACGCCGAATCCGTCGGCGTCCGGTGAAATCCGCACGCGCACCACCGCCGCTCCGGTCGAGTGCAATGCGACCCGGTTCCACATGAACGGCAACGCCGGGGAATCACCGATGTCACCATTGCGGAAACCGTGCACGATCCCGGCGTGCAGTGCGGCATCGAACAGCGCCGGATGAATGCCGAACCCGTCGGCGCGCCCGGAATCGGGTAGCGCGATCTCGGCGAACATTTCGGTCCCGTGTTGCCACATCGCCCGCAAGCCCCGGAAGACCGGGCCGTACCCGTACCCGACGGAGGAGAGCTCGTCGTAGACGCCGTCGACGTCGACAGTGGTGGCGCCCGCCGGGGGCCACGAGGCCGGTTCGAATTCGTCGGTTTCGTCCGACGTGAGAGCACCTTCGGCGTGCACCGTCCACGACGACACCGTGTCGACATCGCGGTCGGGGCAGGAGAAGATCCGGATTACGCGCCGCCCCGCCGCGTCCGGCTCACCGAGCACTACCCGTACCGCGACCCCGCCGGTTTCCGGCAACACCAGCGGCGCCTGCAGCACCAACTCGTCGAGCATCGGGGAACCGACTCGTTCCCCGGCGTGCAGGGCGAGTTCGACGAAGCCGGTTCCGGGGAACAACACCGTATCCATCACCCGGTGATCGGCGAGCCACGGGTGGGTCTGCACGGACAGGCGCCCGGTGAGGGTCACCGTGTCGGAATCCGGTTGTGACACCATCGCCGAGACCAGGGGATGTCCGGTGGATGCGAGGCCGACGGCCCGAAGGTCGCCGCCGACGGCGGTCGCCTCCGCCCAATAGCGCCGGCGTTGAAAAGCGTAGGTGGGCAGGTCGATTCGCCGGGCTCCCGTGCCGATGTACAGGCCGGCCCAGTCCACCTCGGCGCCCGCGACGAACAGTCCGGCCACCCCGGCGGTCACCATCGCCGCATCGGCCCGATTCCGGCGCACCGGTGCGACCACGGCAGGAACCGCCGTCACGGCCCCCGCTGTCGCCTTGTGCTCGAGGGTTTGGGTGATCATCGGAGCGAGCACCGCATCCGGCCCGATTTCGGCGAAGCGGGAGACTCCCAGATCCGCCATCGCGCCGACCGCGTCCGCGAACCGCACCGTGTCCCGAACCTGCGCGACCCAATACGCCGGGGACGACATCTCATCGGTCACCCGGGCGCCGGTCGCCGTGGACACCACGGCGATCTCGGGACGGCCGAAGGTCAAACCCTCGACGGCACGGGCGAATTCGGCGAGCATCGGCTCCATCGACGCCGAATGAAACGCATGCGACACGCGCAACCGGGTCGTCCGCCAGCCATGCTCGGCGCCGTGAGCGGCGACCGCCAGCACATCGGATTCGACGCCGGACACCACCACCGACGACGGACCGTTCACCGCCGCGATCGAGACGTCACCGCTCAGCAACGACAGCACATCGGTCTCCGACGCCCCGACCGCCACCATCGCGCCACCGGCAGGCAGGGCCTGCATCAGCCGGCCGCGCGCGGCGACCAGCACACACGCATCCGCCACCGACAGCACGCCCGCCACATGCGCGGCAGCGACTTCACCGATCGAATGACCCGCCACCACCCCGGCGGTCACACCCCACGATTCGAACAACCGGAACAGCGCGACCTCGAACGCGAACAATCCCGCCTGCGCGAAGACGGTGCGGTCGATCAGGCCATCGTCGGCCAACGCGTCGCGCAGCGAGACCTGCTGTCCCAGAGCGGGTTCCAACTCGGCCACGATCGCGTCGAAGTGCTCGGCGAATACCGGGTAGGCGGAGCGGAGTTCGGCGGCCATACCGGCCCACTGCGCCCCCTGCCCCGAGAACACCATGCCGGTCGAACCCGGCAGCACCCGGCCGGACACCACACCCGGCGCCTGCTCACCGCCGGCCAATGCCCGTACGCCCGTGAACAAGTCGGTACGGTGGCCGGCCACCACGACAGCACGATGCTCGTGCACACCACGGGTGGACGCGAGGGAAAACCCGATGTCGATCGGATCGTGCTCGTCGCCGATCGCGGACGCGAGGCGGTCGGCCTGACCGGCGAGGGCCGCGGCACTGCGCGCCGAGATCACCCAGGGCACGACGCCACCGGTCGGCGCGGTGGACGCCGGCTCCACCGGCACCGCCACGCTCGGCGCCTGTTCCAGAATGAGGTGGGCGTTGGTGCCACTGATCCCGAACGAGGACACACCCGCCCGCCGCGGCCGATCCCCCTCCGGCCATTCGACCGGCTCGGTCAGCAACGCGATATTGCCAGTGGGCCAGTCGACTTTCGTACTCGGCCGATCGACATGCAACGTCTTGGGCAACACACCGTGGCGCATCGCCATGACCATCTTGATCACACCACCCACACCCGCAGCGGCCTGGGCATGACCGATATTCGACTTCAACGACCCCAGCCACAACGGACGATCCGCGGAGCGCTCCCGGCCGTAGGTCGCCAGCAATGCCTGGGCCTCGATCGGATCACCCAACGTCGTGCCGGTGCCGTGGCCTTCGACCGCGTCCACATCTCCCGCGGAGAGTCCGGCATCGGCCAATGCCCGGCGGATCACCCGCTGCTGCGAGGGACCGTTCGGCGCGGTGAAACCATTCGACGCACCGTCCTGATTCACGGCGGAACCCGCGACGACCGCCAGGACCTGATGGCCGTTGCGCTGCGCGTCGGAAAGTCGCTCCAGCACAAGCACACCCACGCCCTCGGACCAGCCCACCCCGTCAGCGGCGTCGGCGAAGGCTCGGCACCGGCCATCGGGAGACAGACCCCGCTGGCGGCTGAACTCCAGGAACATGTCCGGTGTGGCCATCACCGCGACGCCGCCGGCCAGGGCCAGATCGCACTCCCCCGACCGCAGCGATCCCGCCGCCAGATGCACGGCCACCAGCGAGGACGAGCACGCCGTATCCACCGATACCGCGGGCCCTTCCAACCCCAGCGTGTACGCGACCCGGCCGGAGACCAGACTTCCCCCGGCGCTGTTGCGGCTTTCCGTTCCCTGCGCGTAGTCGTGGTACATGACGCCGGTGAACACGCCGGTGGCGGTCCCCCGCAAGACGGCCGGGTCGACACCGGCGCGTTCCAGTGCTTCCCATGAGGTCTCGAGCAGCAACCGCTGCTGCGGATCCATGACCGTGGCCTCGTTCGGGCTGATCCCGAAGAAGTCCGCATCGAAATCCGCTGCCTCGTAGAGGAATCCACCATGACGCGTGTAGGTCTTGCCCGCCTTACCCGGCTCGGGGTCGTACACGGCCTCGACATCCCAGCCACGATCGACCGGCCATTCACCGTTGGTGTCGACGCCTTCGGCGACCAACCGCCACAGATCCTCCGGCGACGCCACACCGCCCGGATACCGGCAACTCATCGCCACGATCGCGATCGGATCGTCATCGACCCGAACCCGCCCGGCCGGGTTCTCCTCCACCACGTCCACACCGGCCAGCTCGGCACCGATGAATTCCGCGACGACCTGGGCGTTCGGATAATCGAATATCAAGGTCGCCGGCAGCTTCAACCCCGTCGCGGCATTCAACCGGTTCCGGAACTCCACCGCCCCCAGAGAATCGAAACCCAGCTGCTGAAAAGCACGCTGCGGTTCCACGGCATCCACGGACGTGTGCCCGAGCACACCCGCGGCCACCGAACGCACCAGATCCAGCACAGCCACTCGCCTGTCGGCCTCCGACATACCGGCCAGCGCGTCCAGGAAGGCGTGAGTAGCCGCGGAGGTGGTGTGGCGGCGACGTGCGGTCGCCGGGGCGGCGAGTGCGCGCACGAGTGCCGGAATGTTCTCGCCACGGGTCCGGAGTACGGCGGAATCGACCCGCAGCGCGACCAGTTGAGCGGTCTCGGTCGCGATCGCCGCATCGAAGAGCGCCAGGCCCTCGTCCTCACCGAGCGCGGGGAACCCCTGCCGGCGCATCCGTTCGAAATCGGCGTCGGACAGCTCCGTGCCGAGTCCGCTCGAGCGCGCCCACAGTCCGTAATCGATCGCGGTCGCCGGCAGTCCCGCTGCCCGGCGATAGGCGGCCAGCGCATCCAGAAATACGTTCGCCGCAGCGTAATTCGCCTGGCCGGCCGCCAGCACCAGACCGCCGGCGGACGATATCACCACGAACAGCGACAACGACCGATCACGGGTCAACTCGTGCAGATGCCAGGCCGCGTCGACCTTGGGAGCGAACACATAGTCCACCCGATCCGCCGACATCGCCTCGACTACGCCGTTGTCGGCGGCCCCCGCGGCATGCACAACACCGACCAAGGGATGCTCGTCCGGAATGCTGTCGACCAACGCCGCCAACGCATCCCGATCCGATACGTCGCACGCGACAATCCGCACCTGCGCACCGAGCCCCACCAACTCGTCCCGCAACCGCTCGGCGCCGGGCGCGGCCGGCCCACGACGCGACACCAGAACAAGCCGCGTCACGGCGTGGTTCACGACCAGATGACGAGCGATCGACGCACCCAGACCACCGGTACCACCGGTAATCACCACGGTGCCGGGCTCTTCCAGGCGAACAGTGTCGCCGGCCGGGTGACGGCTCAACCGCGGAACCGATACGGCCGCACCGCGCACGGCGGCCTCGGGCTCGCCGGCGACGGCGGCGGCCCATGACGCCACAGCCAGCGGTGTGCGAGTCTCGCCCGCGTCCGCGTGGTCCAGATCCAGAAGCTGGAATCGATCCGGATGCTCGGCCTGCGCGGCCCGCAGCACACCCCAGACCGGCGCCTGCGCCAGGTTCACCGGCTCCGAATCGCGCACGGGGACAGCGTTTTCGGTCACCACGACCAACCGGGAGTCGGCGAAACGGGAATCGCTCAACCACCGCTGCACCGTCTCGAGCACACCGGCCACGACCTGCCGTGCCGCCACGGGCGGCGCGCCCTCACCTCGCGGGCATGCGAATACGACGATCTCCGGAACAACCGGCTCCGCGGCCGCATCCAGATCGGCGACCAGTGCCGCCAGATCGTCGTATCCGCGGCACTGACCCGCATCGGCGCCGGCACCGAGCACCGCCACCCGTTTCGGGTCGACAGCCACCGCCGACGCCGGAACCGCGACCCACTCCACGCCGAACAGATTCTGCGACACCCGGGGCGCGTCGAGCTGGCGGGCCGTGACCGGCCGGGACACGAGGGCGGCCACCGACAGCACCGGTTCGCCCTGCGTATCGGCTATCTGCACACCGAACTTCTCGCCCTCGACCGCGATCCGCACCCGCACCACCGCGGCCCCGGCCGCGTGCAACGCCACCCTGTTCCAGGTGAACGGCAATGCCGGGGACGTACCGCCTTCGCTGCGCAGTCCGTGCACGATCCGGACATGCAGCGCGGCGTCGAACAAGGCCGGATGGATGCCGAAGTTGCCGGCTCCGGCGGGGTCGGGCAGGGCGACCTCGGCGAACAGTTCGTCCCCGCGCTGCCACGCCGCCCGCATACCCCGGAACGCCGGACCGTAGCCGTAACCGAGATCGAGCAGCTCGTCATAGATGCCGTCGATGTTCACGGGCCGCGCACCGCTGGGCGGCCACGACCTCAGATCGAAATCGGCGACCACGCCACCCGAGGCGAGAACGCCTTCGGCATGGATCGCCCAGGGTTCCTCGGCGGCCCGGCGCGAATGGATACTCAACCGCCGACGACCGGTGTCGTCCGCGGCGGCCACCACCACCTGCACCGACACACTGCCCTGCGCCGGAAGCGTCAACGGAGTGTGCAGGACGAGCTCTTCCAGCACATCGCAGCCCAGCAGGCCACCGACGTGGCCGGCCAATTCGACGAATCCGGTGCCCGGCAGCAGTACCACGCCGAAGACGCTGTGGTCGGCCAGCCAATCGACGGACTCCACCGACCAGCGGCCGGTGAAGCTCACGCCGCCGGATTCCGGGTGCGGTACGGCGGCGCCGAGCAGTGGATGCGCCACGGCATCGAGGCCGACCGCCGTGACTCCGCCGAGTTCGGCTCCCAGCCACGATTGTGCCAGTACCTGCCGGGCGTCGAGCCAGAAGCGTTCGTGCCGGAAGGCATAGGTGGGCAGGTCGATTCGCCGCGCTCCGGTCCCGGAATACCAGCCGGCCCAGTCCACGTCGGCGCCGGAGACGAACAACGCGGCGATACCGGCCGACAGGGTCGCGGCATCGGCCCGGTCGCGGCGGGCCAATGCCACTACCGTCGGCGTCGCACCGGTGCGGGCACCGGCCGGGCTGTCCTCGAGGGTCTGGGTGACCATCGGCGCCAGCACCGCATCCGGACCGACCTCCGCGAAACGCGACACCCCCAACTCCGCCATCACCGTCACCGCATCGGCGAACCGCACCGAATCCCGAACCTGACGCACCCAATACCACGGCACCGACATCTCATCGGTCACCCGCGCACCGGTCACCGTCGACACCAACGGCACAGACGGACGCCCGAACGCCAAAGCCTCGATCGCCGAAGCAAATTCGGCCAGCATCGGCTCCATCAGCGCCGAATGGAACGCATGCGACACCCGCAGGCGTTTCGTCCGCCACCCACGCCCGGCGCACACATCGGCGACCGCCAGCACATCGTCTTCCACGCCGGACAGCACCACCGCCGACGGACCGTTCACCGCGGCGATCGACACGCCTGCCCTCAGCAGCGGCAGCACCTCGGCCTCGGACACACCCACAGCGACCATGGCCCCACCCGCGGGCAACGCCTGCATCAGTCGACCACGCGCCGCCACCAGAACACACGCATCGGTCAGTGACAGAACCCCGGCCACATGCGCGGCAGCGACCTCACCGATCGAATGACCGGCCACCACATCCGCACCGAATCCCCACGACTCCAGCAACCTGTACAGCGCCACCTCGAACGCGAACAAACCCGCCTGCGCGAAGACCGTCCGATCCACCAGATCGCCGTCCGCCAACGCATCACGCAGCGAAACAGACTGTCCGAGAGAAGTTTCCAACTCGGCGGCGATCGCATCGAAGTGCTCGGCGAACACCGGATACACGTACAGCTCGGCAGCCATGCCTGCCCACTGCGCGCCCTGTCCCGAGAACACCACACCCGTCGAACCCGGCACCACCCGGCCGGACACGACACCGGGAACGGACTCACCCGCCGCCAGCGCCCGCACCCCCGCCAGCAGAGCGTCACGGTCGCCCGCCAGCACGACGGCACGATGCGCGAAGACGGCACGCGTGGCCGCCAGCGACAGACCGATATCGAGCGAATCCTGTTCTCCTGCAGATGATTCCGCGCTGCCGAAGTGGGCCGCCAGGCGCGTGGCCTGATCCGCGAGTGCCGGACCACTGCGCGCGGACACCACCCAGGGCAGCAATCCGCCCGCGGGTGCGGTCCGCACCACCGAGTCCGTCACCGCTTCGGTCGCCGGTGCCTGTTCGATGATCACGTGCGCGTTGGTGCCGCTGATCCCGAACGAGGACACACCCGCACGACGCGGCCGATCCCCTTCCTGCCACGGCACCGGCTCGGTCAACAACCGGATATTGCCCTCGGTCCAGTCGACCTTCGCGCTCGGCCGGTCCACATGCAGCGTCCGCGGTAACACGCCATGGCGCATCGCCATGACCATCTTGATCACACCACCCACACCCGCAGCAGCCTGAGCATGACCGATATTCGACTTCAACGACCCCAACCACAACGGACTGTCGACGGCCCTGTCCTGCCCGTAGGTAGCGAGCAGCGCTTGGGCTTCGATCGGATCGCCCAGCGTCGTACCCGTACCGTGCGCCTCGACCGCATCCACATCCGCCGGGGACAGACCGGCATTGGCCAACGCCTGCCGGATCACCCGCCGCTGCGACGGACCGTTCGGCGCCGTCAAACCATTCGACGCACCATCCTGATTCACCGCAGAACCCGCCAGCACCGCGAGAATCCGATGACCGTTGCGCTGTGCGTCGGAAAGCCGCTCCAGCACAAGCACTCCGACGCCCTCGGACCAGCCCACGCCGTCGGCCGCATCCGCGAACGACTTGCACCGGCCGTCCGGGGCCAAGCCGCGCTGGCGACTGAACTCGACGAAGGTCTCCGGTGTCGACATCACCGTCACACCACCGGCCAACGCCAGATCGCACTCCCCCGATCGCAGCGACCCCGCGGCCAGATGCATCGCCACCAGCGACGACGAACACGCCGTATCCACCGTGACAGACGGGCCCTCGAAACCGAGCACATACGAAACCCGCCCGGAGGCAATGGATCCCGCGTTCGCGTTGGCCGGATAGTCGTGATACATCAAGCCGGTGAAGACGCCGGTCGCGCTGCCTCGCAACGACCTCGCGTCGACGCCGGAGCGTTCCAAGGCCTCCCACGAGGCCTCCAACAGCAAGAACTGCTGCGGATCCATCGTCGCGGCCTCGTTGGGGCTGATGCCGAAGAACGCGGGGTCGAATTCACCCGCCGAATGCAGGAAACCGCCCTCGCGGCTGTAGGTGCTGCCCGGCGTTTCCCCGGTCGGATCGTAGAGCCGCTCGACGTCCCACCCGCGGTTCGCCGGGAATTCCGAGGTGGCGTCGCCGCCCTCGGCGACCAGCCGCCACAGATCCTCCGGCGATTCCACCCCGCCGGGATACCGGCACGCCATCCCGACGATCGCGATCGGCTCCCGAAGGGCGGCGTCGAGCTTGCGGTTGCGCGCCCGCAGTCGCTCGGTCTCCTTGAGCGAGACACGCAGCGCCTGCGCCAGCTTCTGCGTCTTGTCATCGGGGTTCGTCATTCTCAGTCCTCTGATGAGCCGTTGTAGGCCATGTCGATCAGGTCGTCGATGTCCAGTTCGTCGATGGATTCATCGGCGACGCTGCGATCGGTGCCGTCTGTTTCACCGCGCGGTGTCCGCTCGTCCCGCGCGAGTTCCATCAGCGCGTCCAGCAGTCCTGCCGCCCGGAGCCGGGAAAGCGGGATCGTCCGGAGGGCTTGGCGAATCTCGTCCTCGGGCAGCGCTTCCGGCTCGCCGGAGTCGTTCTCGGTCAGCATCTCGACGAGATGGGTGGCGAGTGCCTGTGGCGTCGGATAGTCGAATACCAGGGTCGCGGGCAGCGGCAGACCCGTGACGGTTTTCAGGACATTGCGGAACTCCACCGCGGTGACCGAGTCGAAACCCAATTCGTTGAACGCCTTGTCCGCGTCCACGGCATGCGCGTGGTCGTGGCCCAGAATCGATGCGGCCCGGCCGCGCACGATTTCCACGAGCACCGCGAGACGCTCGTGGTCCGCGGTGTCGGCCAGGCGGGCGCGCAACGCCGCGGCCGCCCCCGACGCCGCGGTGCGACGCTGCGGGATCAGGTCGGAGAACAGGGGTGAGACCGGCTCCGCACCGCGCACGGCATCGAGGTTCAGCCGAGCCAGGACCAGGGTCGCGGCATCGATGCGCGCGGCCGCATCCAACAGGGCGAGGCCTTGTTCCGCCCCCAATGGCAGTACACCGGAGCGCGCTATCCGCTGCCGCGCGGCGGCATCGAGTTCGGCGGCCATGCCGCCCTCGGCCTCCCACAGACCCCAGGCGAGGGATTGCGCGGGCCGGCCGGATGCCCGACGAAGCGCGGCCAGCGCATCCAGGCACGCGTTGGCCGCCGCGTAGTTTCCCTGTCCGGCATTCCCGAAGGTACCGGCCACCGAACCGAACAGGACGAACGCCTTCAGCGGGAGGTCCCGGGTCAGGTCGTGCAGATGCAGGGCGGCATCGACCTTCGGGCGCAACACCGTGTCCAGCCGGTCTGGAGTGAGCGAGTCGATCGCACCGTCGTCGAGCGCACCGGCCAGATGGAAGACGCCGGTCACCGGATGGCCGGCCGGGATCGTGGACAATGCCGCGGCCAGTGCCGCGCGGTCGGCCGCGTCGCATGCGGCGAAATCGACTCGCGCGCCGAGTTGTTCCAACTCGGTACGCAATGTCGTTGCACCGGGCGCGGATTCACCCCGGCGACTCAGCAGCAGCAGTCGGCGCACACCGCGCGCGGTGACCAGGTGGCGGGCGAACAGCCCGCCGAGATACCCACTCGCACCGGTGACCAGAACGGTGTCGTCGGCGGTGAAGGAATCCTCCGGCGCCGGCGCCGCCGCGGGTGTGACTCGGGTCAGGCGGGTGGCGTAGGCCTGTCCGGCGCGGACGGCGATCTGTGGTTCGCCCGCGGCCGCCACGCCGCCAGGCACGCCGGAGTCGGTATCGAGCAGGACGACCCGGCCCGGATGTTCGGTCTGCGCGGAACGAACGAGACCGCAGACCGCGGCGCCCGCGAGATTCGTGATCGCCTCGCCCGCAACCGATACCGCGCCGTCGGTTCGGACCACCAGTACCGAATCGGCGAAGCGGGAGGTGGTCGTCCACTCCTGAAGGGTGTGCAGCACTTCGTGAGTCGCGGCACGGACAGTGGCGGGATCGTCACCGGCCGGGCAGTCCCACACCACGAGGCCGGGTATCTCGTCACCCAGCTCCGCCCATCGGACCGTCGTCGCCTCGACATCGGGGATCGATATCGGTGTCCAACCGACCTGGAACAACGCATTCCGTCCGGCGGCCGCCCCGGTGGTGAGTTGTGCGGGATCGATCGGCCGAGACGCGAGGTGCCGCACGGACGCCACGGGCATACCCGTCGAATCGGCGAGATCCAGAGCCACGCCGTGCTCGCCCTTCGGAGTGAGCCGAACCCGCAGCGAGTCGGCGCCGCCCGCGTATACGGTGACGCCCGACCATTCGAACGGCAGGGCGATCTCCGTCGTGGGCGCATCCGACGCGGCCGCATCCGATGCCGAACGCACGGCGTGCAAGGCCGCATCGAGCAAGGCCGGATGCAGCCCGAATCCGGCCGCGTCGGCGCGCACGTGTTCGGGCACCGCCACCTCGGCGTAGATGCCACCGGGCCCGCGCCAGACCGAGGTCAACGCCTGGAATACCGGCCCGTACCGGTAGCCCTGGGCATCGAGTGCGTCGTATACACCGTCGATGTCGATCGCGGTGGCGCCCGCCGGCGGCCACGACACCAGGTCGAAATCGGGTGCCGTGTTGCCCTGGGCCACAACGCCTTCCGCATGCAGCGTCCAGGACGGGACGGCATCGGCCGCACCGTCGGGGCAGGAGAAGACCCGCACGGCCCGGTGTCCGGTGTCCTCCGGTTCACCGACCTCCACACGGATCGCGACCCCACCGGTCTCCGGGAGCGCCAAGGGCGCCCGCAGCACCAGTTCGTCGAGAACCGGGCAGCCGGCCTGCTGCCCGGCGTGCGTCACGAGTTCGACGAACCCGGTCCCGGGAAACAGCACCGTGTCCATCACCTGGTGATCGGCCAGCCACGGATGGGTCCGTACCGAGAGACGACCGCTGAGCGTGACGGCGCCGGAGTCGGGATGTGACACCATCGCCGAGATCAGCGAATGCCCGGTATCGGCGAATCCCAGTGCCCGAGCCCCGCCGTCGGCGGCCGCGGGCGCACCGTTCGCCCAATACCGCTGATGCTGAAAAGCGTAGGTGGGCAAGTCGATTCGCCGACTTCCGGTACCGGCGTAGAGACCGGCCCAGTTCACCTCGGCACCGGCGACGAACAGCGCGGCCACGCCGGCGGTCACGCTCGCGGCATCGGCCCGGCCCCGGTGGCCCAACGCCACCACGGGAGCGTGGCCCGCCGGCGCGGTTCGCCCGTCCAGGGTCTGATCGACCATCGGATACAGCACGGCGTCCGGCCCGACCTCGGCGAAGCGGGACACCCCCATATCCGCCATCGCGGTGACCGCGTCCGCGAATCGCACCGTGTCGCGAACCTGTCCCACCCAGTACGACGGATCGCACATCTCGTCGACGACCTGTCTACCGGTCACGGTCGACACCAGCGCGGCGGTGGGGCGTGCGAACGTCAGATCCGCGATCGCCGAGGCGAATTCGGCGAGCATGGGTTCCATCAGTGCCGAATGGAAGGCATGCGAGACGCGCAGGCGCTTCGTCCGCCACCCACGCCCGGCACTCGCCTCGACCACGGCCGTGACGGCGGATTCGGCGCCGGACAGCACGACCGACGACGGACCGTTCACCGCCGCGATCGAGACGTCTCCGGTCAGCACTGGCAGCACATCCGCTTCGGACGCACCCACCGCGACCATCGCCCCTCCCTCGGGCAACGCCTGCATCGAACGGCCGCGCGCCGCCACCAGCACACACGCGTCCGCGAGCGACAACACCCCCGCGATATGCGCCGCAGCCACCTCACCGATCGAATGACCCGCCACCACATCCGCCCGGAATCCCCACGACTCCAGCAACCGATACAGCGCCACCTCGAACGCGAACAGACCCGCCTGCGCGAACACCGTACGATCGACCAATTCATCGTCCGCCAGTGCGTCCCGCAGTGAAACCGTCTGGGCCAGAGCCGGTTCCAGCTCGCGGACGATACGATCGAAGTGCTCGGCGAACACCGGGAACGCGGCATGCAGCTCCGCGGCCATACCGGCCCACTGCGCGCCCTGTCCCGAGAACACCATTCCAGTCGAGCCCGGTACCACTCGACCGGACACCACACCGGGCGCCGGCTCGCCGCGACCCAGCGCTCGAATTCCGGCCTCCAGGCCCTCACTCTCGGACGACAACACCACCGCGCGGTGGTCGAACGCCATCCTCGTGGCCAGGGAGAAACCGATGTCGGCCGGATCGTGTTCATGGTCGGCGAGATGGGATGTCAGCCGCCGGGCCTGGTCGGCGAGCGCAACACCCGTGCGTGCCGACACCACCCACGGCAGCACGCCGCCGGCCGGTGCCGTCGTGGTCACCGGTCGCGGGCCGGGGTCCGGGGCCTGTTCGAGGATGACGTGCGCGTTGGTGCCGCTGATCCCGAACGAGGACACACCCGCACGACGCGGACGATCCCCTTCCTGCCACACCACCGACTCGGTCAGCAACTCGATAGTGCCCTGCGACCAATCCACTTTCGTACTCGGCCGATCGACATGCAACGTCTTCGGTAACACACCATGACGCATCGCCATGACCATCTTGATCACACCACCCACACCCGCAGCAGCCTGGGCATGACCGATATTCGACTTCAACGACCCCAACCACAACGGACGATCGGCACGGTCCTGCCCATATGTGGCGAGGAGAGCCTGGGCTTCGATCGGATCGCCCAGCGTCGTACCCGTACCGTGCGCCTCGACCGCATCCACATCCGCCGGGGACAGACCGGCATTGGCCAACGCCTGCCGGATCACCCGCCGCTGCGACGGACCGTTCGGCGCCGTCAAACCATTCGACGCACCATCCTGATTCACCGCAGAACCCGCGAGGACCGCAAGAACCTCGTGACCATTGCGACGAGCATCCGACAACCGTTCCAACACCAGTACACCGACACCCTCGGACCAGCCCACACCATCGGCTCCATCGGCGAACGACTTGCACCGGCCGTCGGGAGAAAGGCCACGCTGACGACTGAACTCCACGAAGACATCCGGTGTCGACATCACCGTCACACCACCGGCCAGCGCCAGATCGCATTCCCCCGATCGCAGCGACTGCGCGGCCAGATGCATCGCCACCAGCGACGACGAACACGCCGTATCCACCGTGACAGCCGGCCCCTCGAAGCCGAACACATACGAAACTCGCCCGGACACAAGAGATCCCGTATTCGAACTGGCGGGATAATCGTGGAACGACACTCCGGTGAAGACCCCGGTCGCGCTGCCGCGCAGCGCATTCGCGTCGACGCCGGACCGTTCCAATGCCTCCCACGAGGCCTCCAGCAGCAGCCGCTGCTGCGGATCCATCGTGGTGGCCTCGTTGGGACTGATGCCGAAGAAGTCGGCGTCGAAATCGGCTGCGGTATAGAGGAATCCACCGTGCCGGGTGTAGGTACGACCCGCCTTTCCCGGTTCCGGGTCATAGAGGGCGTCGATGTCCCAGCCTCGATCCGCCGGCAGCACCCCGGTGGTATCGGTACCCGCGGCGATCACGCGCCACAGATCTTCCGGCGAGGCAACCCCGCCGGGATATCGGCAACTCATCGCGACGATCGCAATCGGATCGTCGTCGGCCCGAATGCGTTTCATCGCAACGGTATCGGCGGCTTCCACGCCATCGAGTTCCGAGCGGATGAACTGCGCGACGGTTTCGGGAGTCGGATAGTCGTACACAAGCGTCGCCGGTAGTTTCAGGCCGCTCGCGGCGTCGAGCCTGTTCCGGAACTCGACCGCACCGAGGGAATCGAAACCCAACTCCCGGAACGCTCGCTGCGGTTCGACCGCATCCGCGGAGGGATGCCCGAGCACACCGGCAGCAACCGATCGAACCAGGTCGAGCACTGCTGCCGCACGATCGGCGTCCGACGAACCGGCCGACAGCCGCAGGAACTGCGGTCCCGCTGCGGATGTCGACTGCCGGCGTGGGGTGAGGGCAACGAGCGAGCGAACCAGCGCCGGTATCCGCGCACCGCGGGCGCGCAGCATCGCCGGATCTATCCGCAACGCCACCAGCTGAGCCGTATCGGCGGCCACTGCCGAATCGAACAGCGCCAAACCCTGCGACTCGGTCAGAGGCGGGAACCCCTGTCGGCGCATTCGTTCGAAATCGGCCTTGGACAAGTCGACGCCGAGCCCGCTCGACCGCGCCCACAGACCGAAATCCACCGACGTCGCGGGCAATCCGGCACGGCGCCGATGCGCCGCCAGCGCATCCAGGAAAACGTTCGCCGCCGCGTAATTCGCTTGCCCGGCCGCCAATACGAGCCCGCCCGCCGAGGACAGAAATACGAACAGCGACAGCGAACGATCGCGCGTGAGCTCGTGGAGGTGCCACGCCGCATCGACCTTGGGCGCGAAAACCGAGTCGATGCGCTCCTCGGTCATCGATTCGATCACACCGTTGTCGACTGTCCCGGCCGCGTGCACCACTCCGGTGAGGGGATGTTCGCCGGGAATGCCGTCGATCACCGCGGCCAGGGCGGCCCGATCGGACACATCACACGCGGCGATGGTCACCTGTGCGCCGAGTTGGGCCAGTTCGTCGCGCAACAGCATCGCGCCGGGGGCGGCCGTACCGCGACGTGAGATCAGAAGCAGCTGTCGCACACCATGATTCGTGACGAGGTGCCGGGCGATCAACGCACCGAGACCTCCGGTCCCACCGGTGATCAGCACCGTGCCCCGCTCCGCGGGCCGAACGGGTGTGCCGGACTCATGGCGACGCAACCGCGGCACCAGCACATCCGCGCCGCGCACCGCGACCTCGGGCTCGCCCGCAACCGCGGCGGAAAACGCTGCCACCGCGACCGGGTCCCGCTCCGGATCTGCCCGGTCCAGGTCGAGCACCTGGAATCGGTCCGGGTGTTCCGCCTGTGCGGCACGCACCAAACCCCACACCGCGGCGTGGCTCAGGCTCACCGGGTCGGAAACATCGACGGCCACGGCGAATCGGGTCACCACAACCAGACGGGACCGTTCGAAGCGAGAATCTCTCAACCAGCGTTGGAGCGTGTCGAGAACACCGGCGACGACACGCCGTGCCGCCTCCGGCGGCGCACCCTCGACCTCGGGGCACTCGAACAGGACGATCTCGGGAACAACCGGATCCTCGGACGCGGCCAGAGTCTCGATCAATGCCGCGAGGTCGGGATGGCCCGCTGCCGGACCGACCACCGCGAGACGTTCGGGCACAACGGCCGCCGCCGAGGACTGCGCGGCAGCGACCCACTCCACATCGAACAGATTCCGCTCGACCAGGTGCGCACCCAAGTCCTGGGCCGACAGCGGCCGAGGAACCACAGCAGCCGCCGACAACACCGGTCGCCCGCGATCATCGGCGATCCGCAGCCCGAACTCGTCGCCGTCGACGACGATCCGCACCCGCAGCGCCGCGGCCCCCGCCGAATACCGGGTCACCCCGGCCCACCTGGACGGCAACGCCGGGGACGCCGCACCCGCGCCGCGAACCATCCCGGCCTGCAGCGCCGCATCGAACAGCGCCGGATGAATTCCGAAACCCTCGGCTCCGGCCGAGTCGGGTAGCGCGACCTCAGCGAACAACTCGTCCCCGCGCCGCCAGGCCGCGCGCACCCCCTGGAACGCCGGGCCGTACCCGTATCCGGCATCGAGCAATTCGTCGTACATACCGTCGACGTCGACAGCGGCGGCGCCCACCGGCGGCCACGACATCAGGTCGAAGTCGGCGGCCTCGCCCTCGGCGAGAACACCCTCGGCATGCAATGTCCAGGACGGGTTCGCCTCCACATCACCGTCGGGGCAGGAGAATATCCGCACGGTCCGGCGGGCCACCTCGTCCCGGCCGCCGACTACGACCCGGACGGCGACGCCGCCGGTCTCCGGCAACGCCAGCGGCACCCGCAGCACAAGTTCCGTCAGCGCCGAACAGCCGATCCGCATCCCGGAATGCAGCGCGAGCTCGACGAAGCCGGTGGCGGGGAACACCACCACACCCGCGATCGTGTGGTCGGCCAGCCACGGCTGGGTCGCCACCGACAACCGGCCCGTCAACAGCAGACCATCGGATTCGGGGACCGAGATCACCGCGCCCAGTAGCGCATGGTCGACCGCACCGAGGCCGGCCGCTTCCACGTCGGCGGTGTGGGAGCCGGACGCCAGCCAGTACCGGCGACGCTGAAAAGCGTAGGTGGGCAACGGGACTCGCGAGACCGATCGTCCGGTGAAGAATGCCGGCCAATCGACATCGAAGCCCACCACGTGCGCATGGGCAAGGCAGTCGACGAGCTGCTCGCCCTCCGGGCGCCCCCGGCGTGCGCTCGCGACGACCGACGACTGCGATTCGATATCCTCCGGCAGGCATTCCCGGACCATCGCCGTCAGGACGGCATCCGGGCCGACTTCCAGGAACCGGCGGACACCCGCTGCCACCAGGGCGTCCACGCCCGGAGCGAACCGCACGGCCGCGCGCACCTGTTCGACCCAGTATCGGGGTTCCAGCATGTCGTCGCCGGTCCGGCCCGACACGGTCGACACCAGCGGAATCTGTGGACGGTGATAGGTCAGATCCCGTGCGACGGCCTCGAATTCGGCCAGCATGGGTTCCATGCGGTGCGAATGGAACGCGTGGGATACCGCCAGCCGCGATGTCTTGCGCCCACGGTCGGCGAACCACTGCCCGAGTACCGAGACGGCATCGTCGTCACCGGATACCACTACGGAGACAGGGGAATTCACCGCGGCGATGGAAACCCGGCCCATATCGCCGGTAACCGCCTCCAGCGCCTGCGACACCTCGGATTCGCTCGCCGCGACAGCGAGCATGGCGCCGCCCTGTGGCAACCGCCCCATCAGCCGCCCGCGGGCCGCCACCAATCGGCAGGCGTCGGGCAGCGACCACACGCCGGCGAGACAGGCGGCCGCCAGTTCGCCGATCGAATGTCCGATCAGCACATCGGGTGTCATGCCGGAGGAGATCAGCAGCCGGCCCAGCGCGACCTCGTACGCGAACAGTGCGGGTTGGGTGAATTCGGTCCGATCCAGCACATCGCCGTCGGCATCGTCGAGACCGCCGCCGGACCACCGTCCGGTGAACATCAGTTCGGCGAGCGAGCCGCCCAGCAGCGGATCCAACTGCGCGCAGACCTCGTCCAACGCGGCAGCGAATACCGGGAACGCCGCGTACAGTTCCCGCCCCATCCCGACCCGCTGCGCACCCTGACCGGTACACAGGAAGGCTGCCTTCCGGGTGACCGCCTGCCCCGTCGCCACGCCGCCGGCCGTGGTGGCCGAACCGTGTTCGGCGAGTGCTGCCAGTCCGGCGAGCATCGTCTCGCGGTCGCCGGCCACGACCGAACCCCGGACCTCCAGCTGAGCACGAGTCGTCACCAGCGACCAGCCGATGTCGTCGACTGCCAGGTCCGGCTGCTCGGTCACCCAATTCAGCAGCGCGGCCGCCTGCGCCCGCAGGCCCGCCTCGGTCTTCGCCGAGATCAGCCACGGCGGGACTACGGATCCCACCGCCCGCGCACGATCGGCGCCGTCGTCCACCGGGTCGGTGGATGCCGCCTCCGGAACCGGAGCCTCCTCCAGAATCAGATGCGCGTTGGTACCGCTGGCACCGAATGAGGACACCGCCGCGCGACGCACCCGCTCGCCCACCGGCCACGGCTCCGCCGTGGTGAGAAGCCGCACCCCGCCTCCCGACCAGTCCACATGCGGGGACGGGGCGTCGACGTGCAAAGTCGCGGGCAGCATGGCGTGCCGTAGCGCCTGCACCATCTTGATCACCCCGCCGACCCCGGCCGCGGCGGAGGTGTGCCCGATATTCGACTTCAGCGAACCGAGCCGGAGCGGACCCGCGACGCGCTCGCGGCCGTAGGTGGCGATCAACGCCTGCGCCTCGATCGGGTCGCCGAGCGTCGTGCCGGTGCCGTGCGCTTCGACCACATCGATGTCGGCGGGTGTCAGACCGGCGTTGGCGAGCGCATCGGTGATCACCTTTTCCTGCGACGGGCCGTTCGGCGCGGTCAGGCCGTTACTCGCGCCGTCCTGGTTGACCGCGCTGCCTCGGATGAGCGCGAGAACCTGATGACCGTTGCGACGCGCATCCGACAAGCGCTCCACGACGAGCATGCCGAGCCCTTCGGAGAATCCGGTCCCGTTCGCTCCCGCCGCGAATGCCCGGCAACGTCCATCCGGGGACAGCGCACGCTGCCGGCCGAAGGCGATCAGCAGGGTGGGGTCCGACATCACGGTGACTCCGCCGACCAGGGCGAGCGAGGTGTCGCCCTGACGCAGCGCCTGGCAGGCGAGGTGCAGCGCGACCAGCGACGAGGAACACGCGGTATCCACCGAGAGCGCGGGGCCCTTGAATCCGAAGGTGAAGGCGACCCGCCCGGACAGGACCGCGGACGAAACCCCCGGGTAGGCATGGCCTTCCGACTCCGCGGTCAGGCCCGGCGAACCGACGCGGGGCCCGTAGTCCTGATGGATCACGCCCGCGTACACCCCGGTGTCGCCGCCGCGCAGCGAGATCGGATCGATCCCGGCGTCCTCCAGCGCCTCCCAGGCCGCTTCCAGGAACAACCGCTGCTGCGGATCCATGGCGGCGGCCTCGCGCGGGCCTATTCCGAAGAACCCCGCATCGAAATCGCCGGCGGCATCGAGAAATCCGCCTTCCCGGGTGTAGACGGTTCCCGGTGTACCAGGGTCGGGGTCGAACAGGCGCTCGAGGTCCCAGCCACGATCGGCCGGGAACGGACCGACGGCATCGGTGCCGGCGGCGACCAACTCCCACAACCGCGCCGGAGTGTCGGCACCACCCGGATACCGGCAACTCATCCCGACGATCGCGATCGGTTCGGCGGCCCGGTCTTCCAGGTGCTGAATATGCTTCTTGGCGGCGCGCAGGTCCGCGGTGACCTTCCGCAGATACCGGCTGAGCCGTTCCTCGTTGCTGGTCTCGGGGTTGCTCATGCCGGGCCGAACTCCTTGTCGATCAAATCCAAGAGCTCACTGTCGGAGGAAAGTTCGAGATCGTCGTACTCGTGAACGGCCGACTCGGCACCGAGGAAGGTGCGCAGGCGCTCGTCGACTCCCCGCAATCCGGCGAGGATCTCGTCGTTGCCGACGCCGGCGGCGATGATCCGCTCGAGCAGTGCCTCGAGCCGGGCGATATCGTCCGACGCCGCGGGCGTCGCCGGGGTGGGCGCGACGGTCGCGATCTGTGCCAGCACATAATCGGCGACCTCTCGCGCGGTCGGGTAGTCGAACACCAAGGTCGAGGGCAGCGACAGTCCGGTCGTCTTCGACAGCCGGTTCCGGAACTCGACACCGCCGAGGGAGTCGAAGCCGAGCTCGTCGAACCCGCGATCCGGCCCGACGGCGTCGAGCGAGTCGTAGCCCAGCACCGCCGCCACCTGTTCGCGCACCAGGTCCAGGACGACGCCGGGGCGCTTGGTCTCGGCTACGTCATGGAGTCGCTCCCCCAGTGCCGGTTCGGCGGCGACCGCAGTGGCCGAACGGCCGCGGACGCGAACGAATCCGCGCAATGCCGGCGGTACCAGGCCGTGGTATGCCTCCAGCCGCAACTTCTCGGTATCCAGATGCACCAGGGCCGAGAACGATTCGCCCGCGGCCAGCGCCTGGTCGAACAACCGCAGGCCCTCGGCGCGGTCCAGCGGCGCCAGACCCAGACGCTGCAATCGGCCGAGAGCGGCGCGATCCAGACCACCCGTCATGCCGATATCCGGCTCCCACGGACCCCACGCGAGTGCGACTGCCGGAAGCCCTTCCGCGCGCCGTCGCGCGGCGAGAGCATCCAGGAAGGCATTCGCGGCGGCGTAATTCGCCTGCCCCGCCGATCCGATGATTCCGGAGATCGAGGAGAACATCACGAACGCCTCGAGATTCATCGCCTGGGTGAGTTCGTGCAGGTACTCGGCGGCGGCCGCCTTGGGCGCGAAGACCCGATCCACCTGTGCACCGGTGAGCGTGTGGACGGTGCCGTCGTCGAGGACGCCCGCCGCGTGCACGATCCCGGTGAGCGGGTGCTGCGCGGGAATGCCGGCCAACACCTCCCGCAGCGCATCGCGGTCGGTGACGTCGCAGGCGACGATCCGCACATCGGCACCGAGGCGTGCCAGTTCCTCGGCGAGTTCCGGTGCGCCGGTGGCGCGTTCGCCGCGGCGCGATACCAGCAGCAGTTGTCGCACGTCGTGCGCGGTGACCAGATGCCGTGCCAGCAGCGCACCCAGCCCACCGGTGCCGCCGGTGATCAAGACGGTTCCGGAGCCGAACGAAACCGGCTCGGCCGCAACGGATGTCACCGGCTCAAGGCGCGGCGCCAAGAGGCGGCCGGCGCGCAGCGCCACCTGCGGTTCGCCGATCGCGGCGGCGATCCGTTCGGCCGAGATGTGGTCCGTGCCTTCTGCGGAGGCGTCGAGCAGTACGAACCGATCCGGGTATTCGGTCTGGGCGCTGCGGATCAGTCCCCAGATCGCCGCCGATCCGGTATCCGGAGCTTCGCCGGGCAGCGCCGCCGCACGGTCGGTCATCACCACCAGCCGCGACCGCGCGAAGCGAGCGTCCGCCAGCCAGTCGTGCACCGTGCGCAGGGCCGTTTTCACGCGGTCGTTTGCCGACGACGGCGAAACACCGTGTGCCCCTGCGAATTCGGGCCACAAAACGACATCCGGGACGGCCGGTGCCGATGCGAGCGCGGCGAGATCCGGGTACCGCTCCTCGATTCCGGGCACCCGCGCGGTGCCGAGCAGGGCGGTACGCCCGGTCGCAAGAGGCTCGCCGGGCTCGACCACCGCCCAGCGCAACCCGTACCGGCTCGCACCTGCACCGGGCAGCGTGGCGCGCAACTGCTCGGCGTCGTAGGAACGCATCACCACCTCGTCGACGGAGAACACCGGCTTTCCGTCCTGATCGACGGCCACGACGCTGGTCGTCTCGGTGCCGCGCCGGACGGCCATCACCCGCAGCGTGGTCACCCGCGCGGTGGTATGGAATTGCGTTGCACCCCAGCGGAACAGGAGCTTGCCCTCGGTACGGTCACCGGGGTCGTCGGACCAGATCAAACAGACGAGTCCGGCATGCAGGGCCATATCGAACAGCGCCGGATGCAACTGGAACCGATCGGACGGGACTTCTCGGTTCAAGGTGACCTCGGAGAAGATCGTGTCACCCCGCCGCCATGCGGCGTCGATGCCGATGAACGAGGGCCCGTACTCCAGACCGGCGACGCGGGCGACCTGGGCCGGAATCCATCCGGGATCGACCGGGTCGGCGTCGGCCGGTGGCCACGCCTCGGTTCGCAGGATTTCGGCGAGTCCGAGGCCGGCCGGTTGCTCGCCGCTCAGCACACCACTGGCATTACGCGCCCATTCGAGGTCCCGGCCGGGTAGCCGGTAATGGAAGGTGAACGGTCGCCGGCCCGCCGGATCCGGTTCCCGCACCAGCACCTGAAGCTCGACATCGCCCTGCGCCGGCGGGAGAATCGGCGCCTCGAGGGTGAGCTCGTCCACCGCGCCACATCCGATCCGCCGACCGGCGACCAACAGCAGCTCCATGAGCGCGGCGCTCGGGACGAGCACCACTCCGTAGCTGGTGTGGTCGGCGATCCATGGCTGGGTGCGTAGCGACAGCCGCCCGGTGAACAGCCACTCGTCGCGATCGCCCACGCGCACCACGTCGGTGAGCAGCGGATGCTCCGAAGTATTCCGGGAGCCCCCGGCGGCGGGATCGAGCCAGTACCGGCGATGTTCGAAGGCGTAGGTGGGCAGAGCCACCCGGGTGTTGCGGCGGTCGGCGAACAGCCGAGTCCAGTCGACGGGCAGTCCGGCGATATGCGCTCGGCCGAGCAGTGTCAGGAACTGCTCGACCTCGTCGTGCTCGCGGCGGGCCGCCGCGGCGACCGCGGAGCGCGCCTCGATCTCCGCGGGAAGGGTCTGCCGCGTCATCGCCGCCAACACCGCGTCGGGCCCGACTTCGAGGAAGCGGCGCACGCCCGCCGCCACCAGAGTCTCGACACCCGGCGCGAAACGCACCGCGGCACGCACCTGCGACACCCAGTACCCCGGAGTCGAGATGTCCTCGCCGGCGATCCGGCCCGAGACGTTCGACACCAGTGGAATGCGTGGGACGCCGCAGGACACGCCGGCCGCCGCCTTCTCGAACTCGGCCAGCATCGGTTCCATCCGGGCGGAATGGAACGCGTGCGAGACCCGCAGTCGGCTCGTCCGGCGGCCCTGCTCGGTGAACCCCCGCTCGACCTCGCCGACGGCGTCCTCGTCACCCGAGACCACCACGGCCGCCGGCGCGTTCACCGCCGCGATCGCCACCCGATCCCCGAATTCGACTGTCGCCGAGGCGACTTCGGCTTCCGATGCGGCGATAGCGAGCATCGCGCCGCCCTCCGGCAGCTCCGCCATCAACCGCCCGCGGGCCGCGACCAGCGCGCAGGCATCGTCCAGCGACCACACACCGGCCACATAGGCCGCGGCCAGTTCGCCGATCGAATGCCCGATCACCAGGTCGGGGCTCAGACCGAACGACTCCAGCAGCCGGCACATCGCCACCTCGAAGGCGAACAGGGCGGGCTGGGTCAACCGGGTCCGATCCAGCATCCCGGTCTCCGCGGCGGCCGTCTCGCTTCCGCGCCCGGTGAACATCGCCTGTCGCAACGAACATCCCACCAGGGGATCGAACCGGGCGCACACCTCGTCCAGCGCTCGGGAGAATACCGGGAACGCCGCTGCCAGCCCCGCTCCCATTCCGACGCGTTGCGCACCCTGGCCGGTGAACAGGAAGGCCGTCTTGCCCGTGCACACCGTGCCGGAAACCACTGCGGCCGAGGGCGATCCGGCCGCCAGCGCCGCGAGGCGCGCCGACATCTGCTCGCGATCACCACCGAGCAGCACCGCCCGGCACTCGTGCTGCGTGCGTGCGGTCGCCAGGGAATGCCCCACATCCGCCGGATCGACCTCCGGGTGGCCGAGCAGCCAGTTCCGCAGCTTCGCCGCCTGCGCCCGCAGGGCGGTCTCGTTCTTGGCCGACACCAGCCACGGCATCGCCGGTCGAGGGCCGTCGGCGGCCGGCGCCGAGACGACCGGCGGGGAGGCGGGCGCCTCCTCGAGGATCGCGTGCGCGTTGGTGCCGCTGACACCGAACGAGGACACACCGGCCCGGCGCGCCTTCTCCCCCGCGGGCCACGGTTCGGGCCGCGTCAACAGCCGCACCGCGCCCGCGGACCAATCCACATGCGGGGACGGCGCATCCGCGTACAGGGTCCGGGGCAGCGTTTCATGTCGCAGCGCCTGCACCATCTTGATCACGCCACCGACACCGGCCGCGGCGACGGTATGCCCGATATTCGATTTGATCGAGCCGATCCGCAACGGCTCCCGGTCCCCACGGTCCTGCCCGTACGCGGCGATCAACGCATTGGCCTCGATCGGATCACCGAGCGGCGTGCCGGTCCCGTGCGCCTCCACCGCGTCCACGTCGGCAGGTGCGAGCCCGGCATTCGCGAGTGCCTGCGCGATCACTCGTTCTTGTGACGGACCGTTCGGCGCGGTCAGACCGTTGCTCGCACCGTCCTGGTTCACCGCCGTCCCGCGCACGAGAGCGAGCACGTCGTGCCCCCGGCGCCGGGCGTCGGAGAGCCGCTCGAGCACCAGCACACCGACACCTTCGGCGAAGGCGACGCCGTCGGCTTCCGCGGAGAAGGCTTTACACCGGCCGTCGGGCGAAAGACCGCGCTGCCGCGCGAAATCCACGTACAGATAGGGGCTGGCCGCGACGGTGACACCGCCGGCCAGGACCAGCGAGCTGTCACCCTGGCGCAGCGCTTGGCAGGCCAGATGCAGAGACACCAGCGACGACGAGCATGCGGTGTCCACGGTCACCGCCGGCCCCTCCAGCCCGAGGACATAGGCCACCCGCCCGGATATCACGCTGCTGGTGTTACCGGTGAGCCGATAGCCCTCGAGTTCGCCGTCGACGCGGTCGACATAGCCCGAGGCGCCGGCGCCGGTGAACACTCCGGTATCGCTGCCGCGCAGCGACGCCGGGTCGATACCCGCCTGCTCCAACGCTTCCCACGACACTTCCAACAGCAATCGCTGCTGCGGATCCATCGCGACGGCTTCCCGGGGGCTGATTCCGAAAAAGCCCGGATCGAAATCGGCTGCGTCGTAGAGGAATCCACCGCGGGTGGTGTAGACGGTACCGGGTTTGTCCGGGTCCGGGTCGAACAGTCGCTCGAGCTCCCAGCCGCGATCCGACGGGAACTCGCCGGTCGCGTCGGTTCCGGCGGCGAGGAGGTCCCACAACTCGTCCGGTGATTCCACACCACCCGGGAAGCGGCACGCCATCCCCACGATCGCGATCGGTTCGTCGGTCCGCACCCGGCGCACGGGCTCGACGGCGGGCCCGTCGACCGCGACCGGCGCGATGCGGGAGTGCACGAGTTTCGCCACTGCCGCCGGGGTCGGGTGGTCGAACACGAGGGTCGATACCAACTGCACGCCGGTGGCCTCGGCCAGGCGGTTGCGGAACTCCACCGCGGCGAGCGAATCGAAACCGATCTCGTCGAAGGGCTGGCCGGGCCCGATATCGCTGCCCGAGTCGTGCCCCAGTACGGTGGCGACCTGCTCGCGCACCACCTCCAGCACGACATCACGGCGTTGCGCCTCCGGCACCCCGGCCAACCTCGCGCCCAGCGACAACGCCGCGGCCGATTCGGTGCGTGCGGGTCGCGCCGAGCGGGGCAGGAAGCCACGCAGCACGGCGGGAACCACGCCGGCGTCGGATGCGCGTCGCAGGACGGTCGCGTCGAACCGCAGGGGTACCGGTCGCTCGTGCGCGAGGGCCGCATCGAACAGCCGCAGACCGTCGGCGTCGGCGAGTTGCCCCAATCCCAGGCGCGCCCAGCGTCGCAGCGCCGCATCGTCCAACTCGCCGGTCATGCCGCTGCCCTGATTCCACGGCCCCCACGCAACCGAGGTCGCGGCCATCCCCGCTGCCCGCCGCCATTGGGCGAGGGCATCCAGGAATCCGTTCGCCGCCGCGTAACTGCCCTGCCCGGGCGATCCGAGCACTCCGGCGACGGAGGAGAACAGCACGAACGCCGACACGTCGCGATCGCGGGACAGGTCGTGCAGATGCCATGCCCCGTCGACCTTCGGCGCCAGCACCCGATCCACCTGCTCGCGGGTCGACGACTCGACGGTGCCGTCGTCGAGCACCCCGGCGGCATGCACGATCGCGATCGGACCGGCGGCGGGATCGAGGGATTCGACCAGCTCTCGCACCGCCTCGCGATCCGCGATGTCGCAGGCGATCACCCGGACGTCGGCTCCGGCCCGTGTCAGGTCGGCGGCCAGGGCGTCGGCACCGGGGGCCGCGGGTCCGCGGCGCGAGGTCAGCACCAGCCTGCGCACGCCGTGCTCGGCGACCAGATGGCGGGCGAACAGGGCGCCCAGCCCACCGGTGCCACCGGTGATCACCACCGTCGCATCCCACGGCGACGCCCCGACACCGGTCTCGTCCGCCGCGGAGGCGCGCGTCAACCGAGGCACCAGCATCTGCCGGCCGCGCACGGCGACCTGCGGTTCACCCGATCGCACCACCGCCGCGATCAGATCACCGTCCAACGGCGTGGCGGGGTCGGTGTCGAGCAGAACGAACCGCCCCGGATTCTCCGACTGCGCACTCCGCACCAGTCCCGACACCGCGGCGGCAGCCGGATCCGGTCGCGCATCGGGCAATCCGGCACCGCCCGCCGTCACCACCACCAGCCGGGCGCCGGAGAGAGATCGCTGCGAGAGCCAGGACTTCAGCAAGGCCAGCGTGCCCTGCACCTCCGCCCGCACCGCCGCCGCGACATCGGTGGCGTCGGCAGTGGACCGCGCTGCGGCGCGCCACACCACCACATCCGGAACCCGTTCGGCCGCAACGACATCGGCGACGGAACCGTAAGAGGTGCCGATCCCCGGCAGCGGCGTGCTCGCGAGCACCGCCATCGACGAGGCCGGCGGTGCGGCCGGGCTCACCGGCGCGGATTCCCACCGCACCTCGTAGAGGCCGGCGTCGTCGCGCACCAGCGTTCGCCGGAACTCGCCGAGGTCGTACGGGCGCATCACCACCGCGTCGACCGACACGATCGGGTCGCCGTTCATATCGACCGCCGCGACGGAGATGGTCTCGGTTCCGCTCGCGATCGCGACGACCCGCAGCGAGGTCACCCCGGCCCGCCGTTCACCCGCCTGCCGGTGGAATCGCGCGCCGCCCCACCGGAACAACAACCTGCCCGTATCGGGTGGGAAATCCGCGTCCCGCCACATCAATCGGGAAAAGCCCGCATGGAGCACCAGATCCAGCAGGGCCGGATGCAGATCGTGGCGGCCGGCCTCCGGTGCGGCAGCGGTATCGAGGACAACCTCGGAGAAGACCGCGTCGCCGCGTTGCCATGCGGCGCGCACCCCGATGAACGCCGGACCGTATTCGAGCCCGGCATCCTGGTAGATCCGCTCGGCCAGGCCCCCGGTATCGACCCGTTCCGCGTCGGCCGGCGGCCACTGCTCCGCCCGCAACCGTGCCGACAACTCCGAGTCACCGTCACGATGCGCCGCCAGCGCGCCGGTCGCGTTGTGTACCCATTCGTCGTTCGCGGAGGTCCGGAAATAGAACTCGAACCGACGACGCCCGGACCCATCGGGCGCTTGCACCAGGACCTGCAGCTCGATCTCGTCGTCCGCGGTCGGCAGAATCGGCGCCTGCAGGGTGAGGTCGTCGACCACCCCGCATCCGATCCGGCCGCCGGCGACGAGCAGGAACTCGATCAACGCCGCGCTCGGCACGACCACGACACCGTAGGTCGTGTGGTCGGCGATCCACGGGTGAGTGCGCAACGACAGCCGGCCGGTGAACAGCCACTCGTCGCTTCCCGCCAGTCCGACCACGCCGGTCAGAATCGGATGATCCGACGCCGGCGATACCTCGTCGGCGGGCTGCAGCCAGTACCGCCGGTGCTGAAACGCGTAGGTGGGCAATGGAACTCGCCGCACGTTCCGGCCCCGGAACCACGGGGCCCAATTCACCGGCGCACCCGCCACCTGAAGCTCCGCCAACGCCGTGGCGAATCGCACCACCTCGTCGACCGAGCGCCGCGCCGCCGCCACCACCGAAGCGGCCGACTCGACCTCCGGGTTCTCGGCCAGACATTCGCGAGTCATCGCCGCCAGCACCGCATTCGGGCCGACCTCGACGAAACGGCGCACTCCCGTCGCCACCAGCGTCGCGACCCCCGGCGCGAACCGCACACAGCCGCGTACCTGGCGCACCCAGTACTCCGGTTGCGTCACCGCGTCCCCGGCGAAATCGCCCGACTCGTTCGACACCACCGGCAGGCTCGGCGGGCGGTACGTGATCCTCTCGGCCACCGACCGGAACTCGGCCAGCATCGGATCCATCCGCGCCGAATGAAAGGCCTGCGTGACCCGCAACCGATGGGTCTCGACACCGTGACCGTCGAGGCGCCGCTCGATCTCCGCGATGGCGTCGGCATCTCCGGAAAGGACCGTCGAGGACGGACCGTTCACTGCCGCGACCTCCACCGCGCCATCGACATCGGCGGCGATCTCGACCGCCCGCGCCTCCTCGACCGCCACGGCGAGCATCGCGCCACCCGCGGGGAGCGCACCCATCAACCGGCCGCGCGCCGCCACCAACGCGCACGCGTCCGGCAGCGACCACACCCCGGCCACGTATGCGGCCGCCAACTCTCCGATCGAATGCCCGATCACCACATCCGGTGTCACACCGAAGGATTCGACCAACCGGAACAACGCCACTTCGAACGCGAACAGCGCGGGCTGCGTGAACTCCGTTCGATCCAGCACCGCATCCGGATCGGCGAACATCACCTCCTTCAGCGAACGGCGAAGCAGCGGGTCGAACTCCGCGCACACCTCGTCCAGCGCCGCCGCGAACACCGGAAACGCCCGGTACAAACCGGCGCCCATCCCGGCCCGCTGGGCGCCCTGCCCGGTGAACAGGAAGGCGGTCTGCCCCGCGATCGCTTTCGACTCGATCGTGTTCGGCGCGTCCGTCGCCAGATCGGCCAGGCCTGCGAGGAGTTCGCTGCGGCCGCGTCCGAGGACCACACCGCGATGGTCCAACAGCGCCCGCGACGTTGTCAGCGAATGGGCGACGTCCCACGGATCGGCATCGAGATCGCCGAGCAGCCACTGCCGCAAGCGATCCGCCTGCGCCCGCAGCGCCTCGCGGGACTTGGCCGAAATCACCAGCGGGACCACATCGGACGCGAGGGGATCCGGACCCGGCACCTCCGCACTCGCCGGGACCGTGACCGGCTCGGCGGGCGCTTCCTCCACGATCAAATGGGCGTTGGTACCACTGGCCCCGAACGACGAGACCCCCGCCCGGCGCACCCGCTCCCCCGCCGGCCACGGTTCGCTGCCGCGCAGCAGTCGCACCGTTCCCGCCGACCAATCCACATGCGGCGACGGCGCGTCCACGTGCAATGTCCGCGGCAACATCTCGTGCCGCATCGCCTGCACCATCTTGATCACGCCGGCCACCCCCGCGGCGGCCTGCGTGTGCCCGATATTCGACTTCAGCGAGCCCAGCCGCAGCGGTCCGTGTTCGCGGCCCTTCCCGTAGACGCCGATCAGCGCCGTCGCCTCGATCGGATCGCCCAGTTTCGTCCCGGTGCCGTGTGCCTCCACCACGTCGACATCCGAGGCACCCAGACCCGCGTTCGCCAACGCCTGCGCGACGACTCGTTCCTGGGAAAGACCGTTCGGAGCGGTCAGACCGTTGCTCGCGCCGTCCTGATTCACCGCGCTCCCGCGCACCACCGCCAGCACGGTGTGGCCGAGCCGGCGAGCCTCGGACAGCCGCTCCAGCACCAGCATGCCGACGCCTTCCGAAAAGCCGGTGCCGTCGGCGGCCGCCGCGAACGCCTTGCAGCGGGCATCGGGGGAAAGCCCCCGCTGGCGCGCGAACGAGATCAGCAGGGATGGGTCGGACATCACCGTGACGCCGCCGGCCAGCGCCAGGGTGGCATCCCCGTTGCGCAACGCCTGGCATGCGAGGTGAATGGCCACCAGCGACGACGAGCAGGCGGTGTCGACCGAAATCGCCGGGCCCTTGAAGCCCAGGGTGTAGGCGATGCGACCGGACAGCACGCTGTTCGCGACGCCGAAGTAGGCGTGTCCTTCCGTTTCACCGGTGGTGGTCGAGGTGCCGATGCGCGGACCGTAGTTCTGGTGGATGACTCCGGCGAAGACGCCGGTTCCGCTGCCGCGCAACGTCATCGGATCGATGCCGGCGTGCTCGAGGGCCTCCCAGGACACTTCGAGCATCAGGCGCTGCTGCGGATCCATCGCCGCGGCCTCACGGGGGCTGATTCCGAAGAAGGCCGCATCGAAGTCGCCGGCGGCATCGAGATATCCGCCTTCGCGGGTGTACACCGTGCCAGGCACATCCGGATCCGGGTCGTACAGCCGCCGCAGATCCCATCCGCGGTCGGTGGGAAAGCCGCCGACGGCGTCCACACCGTCGGCGGTCAGGCGCCACAGGTCCTCGGGCGAGCGCACACCGCCGGGATACCGGCAGGACATGCCGACGATGGCAATGGGCTCGGTCGACCGGTCGGTGAGCTCGCGGAGTTGTTGTTTGGTCTCGTACAGCTCTTTCGCGGTCTTCTTGAGATAGTGCCGTAGCTCGTCGTTGTCGGCCATCGGTGGGGAGCTCCTAAAGAACGTCGGCTCAGCCGAGGTTGTCGATGAAGTCGAAAAGCTCGCGGTCGTCCGCGGTGTCGAGACGGTCGACGGCGAGGTCGGGGCCGCTGTCGACGGCGGCGCCGTCTTCGAGTTGGCGCAGGAGGGCGGTCAACCTGCGTGCCACGTCCGAGCGGTCCTCGGGCGACAGCTCGGCGGCGGCGCAGCTGCGCGTCAGCGCATCGATCTCGGCCGCGATCCGTTCCGCGGAATCCTGCGCCGGAGCGATCTGCCGGTACACGAAGCCGGCCAGATCCTCCGCGGTCGGATAGTCGAATACCAGCGTCGCGGGCAACTGCAGACCGGTCGCCCGGACCAACTGATTGCGGAACTCCATGACGCTGAGCGAATCGAAACCGATGTCCTTGAAAGGGATATCCGGTGCGATCGACCCCACATCGTCGTGGCCCAGTACTGCCGCGGCCTGCGTCCGGATCACGTCGAGCACGACACGTTCCTGCTCGGCCGGCGTGCGACCCGCCACCAGCGCCGCCAACGTCGACGATTCGCTCACCGCCGCGGCGGTCACGCGACGACGAGCCGGCCGCACCAACCCGCGCATGATCGAGCGACCGTCAGCGGCGAGCGCCGAACGGTCGATCCGGACCGCGGCCACATCAGCACGGCCACTCGCGACGGCCGCGTCGAACAGCGCCACACCGTCGTCGATGTCCAGCGGCGGGAAACCGTCCCGGCGCAACCGGGCGATATCGGCGGCGCCGAGGGTACCGGTCATCCCGGTGCTCTCCGCCCACAGTCCCCACGCCATCGACGTCGCGGGCAGCCCGTGGACGTGCCGATACTGCGCCAGCGCGTCGAGGAAGACATTGGCGGCGGCATAGTTCGCCTGGCCCGGGTTGCCGATCACGCCCGCGATCGACGAATACAGCACGAACATCGACAGATCCAGGTCCTTCGTCGCCTCGTGCAGATTCCATGCCGCGTCGACCTTCGGACGCAGGACCTCGGCGATTCGCTCCGGTGTCATCGTGGCCAGCAGGCCGTCCGACAACACACCGGCCGCATGGACGACCCCTGTCAACGGGTGGTCCGCCGGGACGGCCGCCAGCACGTGGTCCAAGGCGGCGCGATCGGCGGCGTCACACGCCACCACCTCGACCTCCGCACCCAGCGCGGCGAGGT
>NZ_BDBQ01000121.1 GCF_001613065.1 Nocardia miyunensis NBRC 108239 | reverse complement strand
CATCTCCTGGACTTCGAAAGCACCTGGCTACCGACTCTTGCCTGGCACGAATCCGCCGTCTTCAGCACCACAAGCGACGAGGAGTCCCACATGCGCGATCTGGGCTTCGCGTACACCCAAGCACAAGCCATCGCACTCGATCGCGAAGCATCGTTGGCGCTGATCAGGCAAAGCGTCGAAAAGGTAAAATAACCCGCATGAGCACCACGAACACCTTGGCGAGCACGAGCGAGCACTGGTTTAAGTCCTCACGTTCCAATGGCAATCAGAGCTGCGTCGAGGTCTGCTTCGACGACGGAGCAGTGCTCATTCGCGATAGCAAGTACACCGGACCGGCCGTTGATCAGCCGATCATCCCCGTCAGCATTGAGGACTGGCCCGCAATCCTCGAACTGGCTTTGAACAGGTGTTCCGGCGCAGTGCGCGACACATTGACGATCGCCGTGGATTTGGAGGGCGGCGCGGTCGTCCGCAATGAACAAGGTGTTGATCTGTCGTTCACCGCCGACGAGTGGGACGCCTTCGCAAAAGGCGTGGCAGAAGGACAGTTCGACCTGCGCTAGAGCTAGGAGAGCAACGTGCTCTTGCCGGTGGTCCAGAAATTTTTGTCCTGAGCCACCGGCACGTCCGTAGGTTGCCCGGACGAACCCGAACCCTTCCGTGAGATCCCTATCGGATCCCCGATCGGTCCGAACGCGTCCGGGATCAAGAACATTCACTACGCCTCCGTTGAAGATTGAGCCACCGGGAGGATGGGAGGTGGTGGTATTCGGGGAGGCATCGTGTACGGCGGAAAGGTGACGCGTAGTCCTTCCAGGGCTCGCTGGAACGATCCCGCCCGCCACATCGGCTCACTTGCGGGCTGGATATCCGGCAGAACGTCCAGGAGTTGCTCGACCGCGTCCTGTGCGATCAGGTAGGCGATCGAAGTCGCCGGGCACATGTGCGGGCCCGCTCCCCAGGCCACGTGCGCACGGTTGCCAGTGCGGTCTCCTTGAATTCTTGGGTCGTTGTTGCATGCGGTGATGCCGATCAGGATCGGTTCGTCCACCGGCAGCCAGACATCGTCGAACAGGATCGGAGTCGTGGGATACCGAGCGCAGAAGGCTCGCATCGACGGGTCGTAGAACAGTTCCTCGTCCAGGGCGTCACGGACCAGCATGCTCCCGTCCAGCACCTCGCCACCGAACCGGTCATCGAGCATCGTGCGGCACAGCGTGTTGGTGATGAGATTCACTAAGGGTTGGATGCCTGCCCCGTAGCAGGACATGAACGCGCCGACGAGTTCGGGAGCGTTCAGATTGTGAGGGTGGAGAATCATTGCCGAGGCGATGTCATTGCCTAGGTGACGGCGTTTGGCTGCGGCGAACTGCTCGAAGGCGGTCTTGGCCCGGTTCGCGCCTCGCACGGATTCCCCGCCCTGCGCATCGAACCGCAACCTCATGCCCTCGGCAATCTCCCCCGCTAGATCGGCAGGACACCCCATCAGACGGTTCAAGACCCTGAAAACGAGCGGAAACGAATAGTCATACAGGAGATCTGCTGTGCCGTTCTCGCTGAACGATTCGATCAGCGACAGTGCCGCGTCTTCCACCTCGGCGTGCAGACGATTCGGATCGACACGCTCGATCGCGGCCTTGATAGGTTGACGCACCCGCTTGTGCTCGGGGCCGTCACAAAACCGGGTCGAGGGGTAGTAGCCGAGCATCGCCAGGATCGGCTCGGCCGATGGGATCTTCTGTTGCCACCGGCGGGGATCGGCCGGAAAGTGCTCGGGGTCATGCAGGATTTTCAATGCTGCCGAATAATGGACAGCCATCGTGGCGTTGATGCCCGGCGCGAGCTCGACCGGTACGAGCGGGCTCCCGCTGTTATGCATCTCCTGGTAGGAATGATGTGGATCGGCCGCGAATTCAGCGGTGTACAGCTTTACCCGGGAAACGCCCGGGGTGAATAGAGTCATGAGTTCTCCCCACCTGACCAGAACGGGGTCAGCGGATTATTCAAAGTGCTTCGGCTTCGATGGTCGACAACGCCCCGAGGGCCGGTGGCGTGATAGTGACGATCCGCAGCCCTGCCGCGTGCAGGAGGTGTTCGAATTCTTGCTGGGTGCGTTCACGCCCGGTGACGATGGACAGCATGACAATGTCCAGCACCTTGGACTGATCGGGCTCGTTACCGGGCGGCACGATCATGTCGTGAATGATGACTCGCCCGCCGGGAGACATGCCGCGCCGACAGTTCCGCAGAATCTGTACACAGCGCTGGTCGTCCCAGTTGTGCAGGACGTACTGGAGCATATACACATCCCCGGCAGGCACCGCCTCGAAGAAGCTGCCGCCGACCGCCTTCCATCGGCCCGCGTCCTCGAGTTCTCCCATCCGGTGGCGTGCAATGACCTGGGGCAGATCGAACAGCACACCGTGAAGGCCCCGGTGTCGCTGCAACATCATGAGCAGTAGCGAGCCCTGTCCTCCGCCCACATCCACCACGGTGCAGGTCTCCGGCAGCCGGCATTCTCGGACGAAGTACTCACTCTCGATCACCGAGTACCGGCCCATGCCGGTATGGAACTCCGCGCCGTCGGAGGGGTGTGAACCGAAGTAGTCGAACAAAGGCTCCCCGAACACATGATTCACCGCGGGCTCGCCCGTCGTCACCGCGTGCAGCAATTCACCACCCGCGCGATAAATGGCCGGGGTCGTGGCCGCCAAAACTCCCTCGCGAACCGAGAACCTCGAATCCGAGCGAAGTGACGCCCCCCGCTCCATCAACACGAAAACACGAGAGTCCGTTTCCCAGCAAATTCCTCGGGTGGCCAGCAGCCGCAGTACGCGATATAGCGCGTCTTCATCGGCACTGACACGCGTGGCCAGCTGCCCGACGTGCACAGGCCCGTCCGCCAGCAGATCAGCCACCCCAAGCTGGGCCACCACGCGCAGGCAACACGCATACACGTAACCATTCGCCTCAGCAGTGAGGAACCTCGCCGACTCCCTATCCTTCGCAATCTCCTCGGTAAGCGCCTCCCGTAGCCCCGCCGTCGGAGTCGAATAATGCAGCGACCCTTGAGAACGCCGCCCCGAGAATATACCCATATCAAAACTTCCTTTCAGAAACATATCTCGCACAGCGGCGAACCACCTCGAAAACACGCTGCTCGTACCACGAGGCCGGGAAACTAGCGACAGTGCAGAAACAAATTCAGGATCTATCGGTGTCAGGTCCTCACTCGGATACATGGCCGACAGCGCACTCGTATCGCGCGATGTGGCCGGATACCAGCTGCGGAGGAGCTACGCACGGGCGGGACAGCGCGTGACCCTGTCTTGCCCAGCAGCGCGGTGGTATCCCACCGACACCCAGCGTCGCCGGACGTTCTGCCAGGCGCAGCCATTCGGACTTCATTGCGGCCGAGCGGATCCCGACCGGCTTACGGTCCATCTGGTCGCGCAATCCATCGGACCGATCATCACGTGTTTCCACTTGCGGTCGATGCGGTCGTTCCAGCGGGCACGCGCGCTCAGCTCCGTCCATCACGGCTTCGAGGCGACGCCGCCCTTTTTGGCTCTCGGTCTCCGCATGTGCACCTCCTTTGTCACGCGGTGCCGAACGCGGACAGCAAGTCCCCTGGGGCGATCGGCTTCGCTTTTCCAGCACAGTCGTTCCCGGGTTTCCGAGCCAGGGGTGTGCGTGCTGTAAAACGCCGACTATGAGCGTGGCGCTATAGTATTTTGCTGAATTTCACGTGGCCCCCGCCGAATTGCGTTGCGGCCAGTAGTGTTTCGAGCCATGGGTGGGAGATCCCCGAACACTGAGCTGCGCCGCGTCCTCGAGGACGTCGGATGGTCACCGTACGAGCTGGCGCGCAGGGTGAACAAGCACCTGCCGCCCGATCGTCGGGTGCACCCCAGCACGCCGTTCTCGTGGCGCGACCGCGGAACAATTCCCAGGGAGCCTCTGCCATCGGTGATCGCGGGCGTACTCACCGAAGTGCACGGCGAGGCCGTCACCGTCGAACGATTGTGGCCAGGACGCACCACTGCCACGGAGACAGCTGTCAGACCCGCGACCGCGGATGTGACAGCAGGTCAGTGGATTCCAGCCGACACCACCCGGCTGCTGCGGAACCACGGCCAAACACCGGCCGGGCGCACGTTCTTCCCGGTGTCAGGCAGTGATCTGATCTCGATCACCCGTTCATGGATGAGCAATAGCCATTCGCTCGCAGCCGACAATGGTCCACTCATCGAATCGACCCGAATATCAACCGAACTGGTCGACTATTTCGAACAGGATGCGGCGAGCCTGCGGCGACTGGACGACGGCGACAGCAGCGGTCACCAGTTGCGGCGCGCTGTCGAGCTGCGGCTGGCTCACATCGCGGAGATCCTGGATGGCTGTTCACACACCACTGCACTGGCCCGCCGCCTGTTCGCCGTGGCCAGCCAGCTCGCGCAAATGGCCGGGTGGACAGCGTTCGATTCCGGCGAGCATGGGTTGGCACAGCGCATGTACCTGTTGGCGTTGCGTGCGGCGGTCGCCGCCGACGATCGCGCTCTCGGGGCATTGGTGCTCAGTTGCATTGCACAGCAACAAACCTGGCGCGGACGTCCCCGGGACGCGATCTCGATCATGAGCGCCCTGGACACCGCCCGTCACCCTATGCTCCCGCGGGCGCAGAGCCTGCTCCTGATGCGGCAAGCACGGTCTTTCGCCGCGTCCGGCATGCACATCGAGACAATGTCGTCGCTGCAACGAGCGTACGAAGCGCTTGATACCCCTTCCCGCGAGCCCGAGCCACCATGGGGCTACTGGATGAACCGAGCGGTGCTCGACAGTGAAGCCGGACGATGCCACTTGATGCTGGGCGATCGACGCCTCGCTGAGGCTCATCTTTCGGATGGGCTTGCCCAGGTCGCCGCCGACGCCACCCGCGACCGTGTCATGTACGGGCTGTCGTTGGCGTTGACCCACCTACCGAGCAACCACCGGCCAGGCGACGTGGAGCAAGCCTGCTACCAGACAGAACAAGTGCTGCCACTCCTACCCTCCATCGGGTCGGCCCGATGCCACAGCTTGCTCAACACCGTCCTGTCGCACCTACGGCCATACCACAAGACTGCGGCCGTGCGGGAGCTGATGGACAAGGTGGAATCGCAGCAACAGCCACAGGTCTGCTAATCAGTAGGCGTGGATAAACGCCCGTCACCGACATCCGCCCTCACGGTCCTGCGCGTCGAACCTTTCGACTCGCCGTCGGCTACTGCCATGCTCGCCGCCGCGGATCGCACCAACACCGAACTGTACGGCCACGCCGACCAATCATCGCTCTCGGTTGACGAATTCACACGGCCGCAGCGCGGCCTGTTCATCGTCGCCCACCACAACGACGCCCCGGTCGGTTGCGGCGGATACCGCCGCCACCACGAAGACGCCGACGGCCTCACCGCCGAGATCAAACGCATGTACGTCGAACCCGCCGTGCGACGGCTCGGCATAGCCCGAGCCGTGCTCGCCCGTCTAGAACATGACGCCCAAGCCGCCGGCTACCACACCATCATCCTCGACACCGGCAGCAAACAACACGCGGCGCACATCCTCTACGAACAATGCGGCTACCGGCGCACCGCCAGCTACGGCCTCTACCGCGACAAACCCGGAAACCGCGCCTACATCAAATCAATTTTGCGTAAATAAGGTTGTCGGCAATGTGTTTGGCACTGGACTCGCCGCCTTGGAACTTCGTTGATCGGGTAGCACGGTGTTGTCGACGGAATTCCGTACGCACACCAGTTGCTCATTGCCGCAGGCAAACACGGGCTGGCGGCGCCAAAGTTGGCACCCTGGAAAACAACAGTGCTCACGGCGTCCAATGTCGTTGGGCAGTGAGCCAGTACACCAGCTCACGATGGCTGCTTGAGCTCACGCGCCCGTCTCAAGCAGCCATCGCGGGAACCGCTCACGCTTAACCCGCCCAATTCGGAGCCGCGGCCGAACACGGGATCGGCCTCAGATTCGTTGCGTACCGGTACAGGATGTACGCCGACGCTAGCGTGCGCCCGGCCCGCATCGGTCAAATCGTGCGCTCCTCACCGATGACGACCGCTCCGTCATCGATGCTGACGGGGACGAATGTGGCGAACCCTGCGGCATGGAGTCGTTTGAGTTGTGCGCCGAGTTTGCCGCTGCGGCGAACGACTTCGACGATCCGGTCTTCGTTGCGGTGGTCGCGCGCGATGGCGAGGGTGTCGGCGACCGAGACATCGGCTTCGGCGAGAATGGCCGTGGCGTTGCGGGCGATGTTGTCGGTGAGCAGTCCGACGATGCGTTCGAACCCGATGGAGAATCCGCAGGCGGGTACGTCTTTGCCGAGGGAACGGCCGATGAGTTTGTCGTATCGGCCGCCGCCCGCGACGGAGCTGGACATTTCGGGATGGGTGATTTCGAAGATCTGGCCGGTGTAGTAGCCCATGCCGCGCACGAGGGTGGGGTCGAACTCCCATTGCATAGCTCGCTGCTGGGCGAGCCGATCAAGGCTGGCTGAGGTGGCGGCGAGGTCCTCGACCACGGTGTCGGGCAGGCTTGGTACAGCGTTGGTGAGGGTGTCTGCGAGTTTCTCGGCGGGGACTTCGCGCAGGCTGCTGATCTTGTCCAGGGCTGTTGTGATCGACTCACTAGGCAGGCCGATGTCGGTGAGTTCTGTGCGGACGCCATCCCAGCCGATTTTGTCGAGCTTGTCGAGGGTGATGAAGAAGCGGTCCCAGGAGTCGGCGGGCAGTCCGGCGTCGGTGGCCAGGGCGCTGAGGAATCGGCGGTCGGACAGCCGAACCGTAACGGTGTGGAGGCCGACTGCTGCCAGAGCGGCAGTGGTCGCTTCGATCAGTTCGGCTTCGGCCAGGACGGTGGGTTCACCAATCATGTCGATGTCGCATTGGTAGAACTGCCGGTAGCGGCCCTTTTGGGGGCGTTCGGCTCGCCAGACTGGGCCGACCTGCAAGGACCGGAACGGTGTCGGCAAAGTGGCGTGGTTGTTGCCGTAGAAGCGGGTCAGCGGCACTGTGAGGTCGAATCGCAGGCCCAGGTCGACCAGGTCGCGGATCGGTTCGCTGGTCTCGGTGGTTTCGGGCAGCCCGCGGCGCAGTACTTGGTAGATGAGCTTTTCGTTCTCGCCGCCTTGGCCGCCTTGGAGGCGGTTGATGTCTTCGAGGGCGGGGGTTTCGATGCGCTGGTAGCCGAAGGTGCGGTAGGTGGTGGTGATCGCATGCAACACATGGTCCCGGGTCGCGACGTCGGCGGGAAGCAAGTCCCTCATTCCGCGGGCGGGGTTGTTGTCGGCTTTCACCAGGGTCCTTTGCTCGGGTCTCGGCTCGGCCGCGGATTCGCGGCACACCAAAGATGGTAGAAGGTCGCTCACGCGGCGCGTCGGGCGAGCACGATCAGCTCGCCTGGGGCGTTGTTGTCGAAGGGCTCGAAGTCGTAGCCGCCCCAGAGTTGGGTGATGGTGAAGCCGCATCGGGCGAGGAGGTGTTCGACTTCGAAGCGGAACATGTAGCTGGTTTCGTAGGGGATGACCAGGTGCTCTGTTGATCCGTCGGGGTGGGTGATGTCGTAGACGACTTGGAGCTGCTGGGTCTGGTTGGCGTAGTCACGGCTGATCACGTGCTGGGTGCGCAGAATGCGCTCGCCGTGCGGGCCGGATTTCTCAGTCCGTGTTGTGCAGCGCGCGGGGTCGGTCGCCAGGTAGGAGATGGATGGGCAGTAGTTGTCGATCAGCACCAGGCCGTCATGGTCGAGGTGTGTGTGAACGCACTGCAGGCAGTCGATCTTGTCACGAGTTGTGGTGAGTTCCTGGAGAACTCGGAATGGGAAGATCGCCAGGCCGTAGGTGCGGTCGAGGGTGAAACGGCGCATATCTGCGGTGCAGAATCGTGGACTGGCTTGATATCTGGCGCCTGTGTGCGGCCGACGTGCGATCTGTAGCCGCTCGGCGGCAATGTCGATGCCGTCGATCTCGATGCCCGTGGCGGCGATCGGGTGGGTGATTCGCCCAGTGCCGCAACCGAGTTCGAGGATTGGGCCGCCGTGCTGTAGGGCTATGCGGGTGTAGAAGTCGATGTCGTGGCGCCAGTCGGTGAACAGGTCGTAATACTCGGCGTCGCGGCGGGCGGTGAGTCCTTCGGCAGTGAACATCGAGGTCACCGTGCCCGAATCAGGTAGCGGCCGATGATCAGTACGTCAAGCCGCATTTTCAGCATGGACTCGATAGCGTCGTCGGGAGTTTCGATGATCGGGTCGCCGCTGGCGTTGAACGAGGTGTTCAGAACCATCGGCACTCCGGTGGCGGCGGCGAAAGCTCGGATCAGTTCGTGGAAGTGCGGGTTCTCCAGTTCGGTGACCGCTTGCAGGCGGGCCGTGCCGTCGACGAATGCCACCGCAGGCACCAGATGCCTTTTGTCGGAACGAATGTGAGGCGCGACGAGCATCGATGCCATCGCCTGGGACGCGGTGCGGGAGAAGTCGTGGTCGATGTCGAACCAGGCGGGGACTTCCTCGGCGAGCACGCTCGGCGCGTAGGGGCGAAACGGCGCTCGCAGTTTGTGCACTGAATCCAGTCGGTGTTTGGCGGTCGGGTCGCGAGGGTCGGCGAGAACGCTGCGTCGTCCGAGTCCGCGGGGCCCGAATTCGCTTCCACCGTCGAACCATCCGATGATTGCCTGTTCCGCTAGCAGTCGCGCACCAGCTTCCCCGGCGTTGGTCACCTGCTCACTGGTGACGCGGTCGCCCCACCGGGTGATGGCAGCGGTGATCTCGGAGTCGGTGTAGGTGCGGCCGAGCGAGCAGGTCGACATGCCCCAGCGGCGTGTGTGGGCAGGTGCCCACGAGTATGCCCAGAGGGCATTGCCCAGGGCTTGGCCGACATCGCTAGCAGCCGGTTGAATGAACAGTTCATGAACCTCGTCGAGCTCTGCGATTACAGTGTTGGCGACACAGTTGAGCGCTACGCCGCCTGCCAGACATACCCGATGGATACCTGTCTCGGCGACGACGGAACGGACGAGTTCGCTCAACCCTTGCTGCAGTTCGGACTGGATCAGCTGTGCGACCTCGAACTGGGCAGCCGTGGGGTCTTGGCAGGAGTTATGGCCAGGGCCGATATCGATTCCGGACTGGGCGAGTACGAGATCTCGGACCGCTTCGGTCTGCAGCAACGCCGCGGCTTCAAGGTCGAACTCATCGATCGGTCCGTGCGAGTCCACATGGCCGGAGGCAGTGAGGGCGGGTGGTTCCAGGTGGCAGCGGAATCCATCTCGAGCTGGGGAGAATACGGTGGCCCCGTCGAATCTGCCTGTGCCGTAGGCCGCGAGCGCCATAGTCTGTCCTGCGTTGTGGTGGTTACGGAGTCCGAGCCATTTGGTGAAGTGGTTGTAGGCCGCTCCGAAACCGAGCTGACCTGGCTGATCGGCGTAGCGGCGCAGCAGATGCAGGTCTGTGCCGCGGCCGATGTAGATACTGGTGCGTTCCAGGCGGTTGAGCCAGTATCGCGGGTCGAGTCGGTCGCCGATGATGGTTCCTTCGTTATCGGCCACGATCACCACGGCCTCCTCGAAGTGGCTGGGGTAGAACGCGCTGGCTGCATGGGACAAGTGATGCGAGGGAACCACTACGAGTTGGTTCTCCTCGACGGCGAGTCCCTCCGAGGCCAGTTGGTGTCTGGCGAACTCGGGCTCGGGTGCATGGTCGCAGCAGATGCTGACAGCGACCGTATCGATGTCAGCGAGGGCGAGGCCGCGCGCGGCGAGGCAATACCGTGCGGCGTTGGCGAATCCGCCGGCATGTTTACGCCGTGTGAGGCGCTCCTCAGCGATCGCGACGGTCACATGGCCGTCTTCGAGAAGCGTGGCAGCCCCGTCATCGAGATCGATGCCGATGCTGGTCCGGGCGAGGTTCACACCGAGAATGGTGGTGGGCATGCTCACAACTGGCTCCTCGGTCACAAGGTTTCGTAGGCGAGTTGGTCGATGCGCGCTTTGCGAATGTCGCGTTGAGCTTCTTCGATGCCCGCCCATTCGGATCCGTAGATCAGGTCCAGTTGGTCGGGCACGGCTCCGTATACGTCGCCAGGGCGCGATCGGACGCCGAAATCGCCGAGCAACCGACATTGCCGCTGTGTCAGGCGATCGAGCAGGCCCGGCGATGCTGTCCGGTAATCGACTGTGCGGCAGAAAATCTGCCCGTAGCGCAGCACAACGCTCACTCGGGAGGTAGCACTCCGATTTGGTGCGACGCCGTGGCCCAGCGACAACGGGAAGATGACCGCATCCCCTGCACGAGCAAGGATCTGGACCGGATCTTCGACGTCGGCGTAAGCGATCTTGCCGGGGAAGCCGCGGGTGTGCGAGCCCGGCGCGATGGTGAAATTTCCGGAGTCCGGTTCGGTCAGATCGGTAAGGAAGAACTGGACTTTCAGTTGGATCTGCTTGCCGTGGGAGGGTGCGGCCAGTCGCAGGGACGGCCCGAGGTCGGTGTGGAAGTCGACCAAGGGCTGCTGATGTGGATAACGGATGAAGATCTCTGATCCGAGGACCTGCACGTAGGGGCCCATGAGGCCGAGGATTCTCCCGAACACCGCGTAATGATCCAGAAGCGGCCCGAGCGCCTCGACGTGCGCGATCGCGTTGGCGATGCTGAGATCCCGCTCGTTACCCGCGTCGAACACGTCGTCCCACGCGGCGGCGTCATCACATGGCTGCGGGCTCCTTGGCTGACCGGTGACACGCTGGTGGAGGTCGGTGATGGCAGCCAGAATCGCAGAGACCTCATCGGGGCCGAGTGCGTTGCGGATGTGCAAGTAGCCGAACTCGTTCCAATGGAGCTGTTCGTCACTGGTCAGCAGGGTCGCGGTCATGGGAAGTTACCTGTCGCCGTAGAGAGTGGTGATCGAGAACCGTGGGCCTGTGTGGACCGATTGGACAGCGTGCGCGTGCGCCGGGGTGAGGGGTAGCAGGAGAGCGGAATTGAAAATCGGTGTGAGCGTGCGTGTTTCGCGCCGCAAGGTCAAGCGTTTGAGGGGAAAGAAGAACTCGGGATGCTCGAACTCGGCGACGGTGTCGACGAGGCCGACGACGGTCTCGCCGCCGTCGGGTGGGCGCCACTGCTCGGTCAGGTTGCAGGCCACCGACAGTCGGTACTCCGGTGACGGGTGGTCGTCGTGCGGCTGGATGAAGTCGCCGCACTCCATTCGGTACGGGGTCGGCGGGCGCAATACGCGCAGCCGTGCTCCGATGAGTTCGTCGAACCTGGCTATCAGCCATGGGTTCTCGAAAACGTTCAGGATCTCCACCGCGCGAGTCATCTCGGGCGTTTCGGCCGAAGCGATCAGCGCAGCGTCGGGGAGATCGCCATCTCGGGCGGCGCGGCTGACGCGCTTCTGATCAGCGATTTCATCACGCTCGTAACTGAGGCGATGTAGGCATCGCGTCAGGGTTCGCGCGGCATCCGGACTGAAGAAGTCCTCGATACGGATCGCGACGACATGACCGTCGATCACAACTGTGTGTGTAGGTCGAAATAGCCCGAGTTCCAGTGGTTTTGCCGCGATATCCGCTTGTGAGGACATAGGTGCGTACTTTCCGGGTCAGCAGGAGCCGTTGAGCCGGCCCAAGGCTTTGCCGCGCGGGCGGATCCACGTGGATGCGGTGCGGCAGGAGCGGTTGTGGGCGGCGATCACGATGTCGCCGATCGGCAAGATCTCGCGCAGACTGGCCCCCAGCGGAGGACTGCCGTCACGGATCCGCACCAGATCGGTGACAGGACGCTCCATTGGCTCGGCAGGATGCCGTTGCACCGCCAGCGACGGTGTGTGGATCAACAAGCCGTCTTCGGCCAGGTGAAGTGAGCCCTGTTCGCAGGTGGCGGTCACTGACCAGCCGCCGCAGTCGTGCGCGCCCGGATCGTCGACGAGGGCAACGCGAGTTCGTGGCTCACCTTCGAAGACCAGCTCGGCCGCTATATCGGTGCCGTGAAGATTGCCTGTAATTCGGCTGCTCAGTCGACTTGGGTGTGGGAGTTGCCCCAGCAGCACTGCCAGAACGTCCAGTGCATGACTTCCTGTATCGATCAGGACTCCGTGACGCGGGCCGGCGTGGCTTCGGTAGGTTCCGCTGCTTGGTGCGAATCGCGCGGCATAGGGACCTCGCCACACGGCATCGACACTGACGACTGCGCCCAGGACACCCGACTGGAGGCAGTCGGCCGCGTGCAGGACGGTCGGCTGGTAGCGGCGGTTGAACGGGACGATCATGTGTGGGTGGTCGGCTGCCAAACGTACCAGACGGCGACGGTCGGCGACCGTGGCGGGGATCGGTTTCTCGATCAGACAAGGCTTTTCGGTGTCTACGCCCTCGGCGATATCGAAAACAACCTTCGGGGGCACCGCGATCACCACCGCATCGATGTGCCGGTCGGAAAGGATCGCCTCGGCATTCGGATACACCGCGGTACCGAAGTCGTCGGCGAAGCACCCGGCTGAATCCTGGTGTGCAGCAGCGACTCCGGCGAGCTGCATCGTCGGATCGGTCACGATGTCCAGAGCATGCGAGCGGCCCGCGAGGCCCGCGCCGATGATGGCGATGCGGAGTGTCATCGCGGCACCGCCGTCAGTGGGAGGTGGCGTTGCACTTTCTCGGCGGCCTCGTCCCACTGTCGCCGCACCGGCTCGAGCCGGTCGAGCTCGGTCAGGGAACGGAAATCGGGGTCGCAGAATTCGTCGTAGCACCGGGACACCCAGCTGCGGATGTCCTCTGCCGACATGGCGTCGTTGTGGCAGACCGGGAGCTCGAGCCAGTCGGTGGTTTCGTACCAGTAGCGATCGGGGATCGTGATCCCGTATCGGCCCGGGTTCACGAATACGTCGGTGCCGGGCCTGGGTTCCATCACGTTGAAGGTGGCCACCGTCGGGTTGACCAGGCGAACGAAATCCATTGTTGCCGAGAGAGTTTCCGGAGTGTCTCCGGGAGCGCCGACGATGAACGAGGCATGTAGTTCCAGTTCAGCGCTCATGATGCGCTGGGCGGTCTTGTATAGCCGAGCCGGTGAGGTGCCTTTGCGCACCAGCCGCAGTGTTTGCTCCTGAATCGATTCGAATCCGACGAAGACCCGGTACGCGCCGGCCGCTCGCATCGCCTCGAGCACGTGCGGCCGGGCGTCCTGGGCGCGCATGTTGCTGGTCCACGGGATGTTCAACCCGCGGCGGGTGATCTCCTCGCAGATCGCCACCGCGCGCCGCGGATCACCAGAGAAAGTATCGTCGCCGAAGAAGATCGACGAAAAGCCCATCTCGGCAACAGCTTCCATCTCGTCCGCGACATGGTGAGCGGTGTTCCAGCGGGCAGTGCGCCCAGCGATGGTGGTGGAGCAGAAGGTGCACCGGCTGGGGCATCCGCGAGCGGTCATGACCACGGTCTCGTAGTCGTAGTCCAGGTACCGGCGCAGGTCGAACAGTGATCGGTCCGGATGTCCGTACCGATCCAAAACCATTTCCGGTGGTGCCGGAGCGGTTGCACGGATTCCGGTGCCGTCGCGGAACACAAGCCCAGACACCTTGGCCAGCCCGTCGGTAGTGGCTCTGGCCGACAACGCCTCGGCCAGGCACACGATGCTGTCCTCGGCGTCGAACAGCAGCACATAGTCCACACACGAATGCCGTTCGAGGCACTCGGTGGCGATGAACGACACGTGCGGCCCACCGAACACGACTGGAACGCCGGGGTTCCATCCACGCACGGCCTGGGCGATTTCGAGAGCATGGAAGTAGCTCTGCGCCACCGACGTCACCCCGACCAGATCCGGCCGCAGGTCATCCAGCCGGGCCGCGAGCGCCTCGGGAGAATTTCCCTCAAAGGGGAGATCCACGTGGATAACTTCGTGTCCGGCGCGGTTGAGGGACCGCGCCATGTACGCGTACCCCAGCGGAGGATGCAGCAGCAGAGTCCTCGGATCATGGGTGTAGTGCGGATTCACGAACAGCACTCTCATTGCGTCGCTCCACCTACTCGCATGCGCGGAAGTCCCACGAACACTCCGGGCGACCGTGTCGGGGCGGTTTCCGGGATCGGCCGGTCGGCGGTGGCCAACTCGTGAGGCTCGGGATCGATGAATCGCTGCGCGCCGCAACGCTCGTCGTACTTGCCGTTGTAGTGGAACGCCTTGCATCCCCCCATGCACGGCCCGAGCGCCGAACACGACCCACACGGCCCGGTCGGTGGATCGGATCGGTCGGAGTATCGGTCGACAAGCCGATCCCAGATCTGCTGGAACGGCTCCTCACGCACGTTGCCGATGCTCTCCTCGATGAAGTTGCAGCCCGACACGTTGCCGACCGGGTCAATGGACACCATGCCGGTGCCGACATTGCAGAGGTTCGAACCGATGAACGCCTCCCGTGCCGTCCGGTCGGAGAGCCGGTCGTCGAGCACCGTCAGCATGAAAGGGTCGTGCGTATAAACGTCCAGAGTGCCTTGGTAGTCAAGCATCAGCTGATACAGGTTCTGGCACACCTGCAGATAGGTCGGCCACAGCGAGCGGTCGAACACCCCGGTCAGGTTGTATCGGTTCTGCATGAAGCTCACCGCGTCCACGCCGAGGTCGCGGGCGAACTCCGCGATGCGTTCGATATCGCTGTAGTTGTGGGTGTCGATCGTCGTGGAGAACCCGACCGCGGGGATTCCGGCGTCCTTGAGCAGACGCAGCGCTTTGACCGCCACCTCGAACGCGCCCTTCTTCCCGCGCACTTTGTCGTGCACGTGCGGGTCGATACTGTCGATCGACACCATGGTCCGGTTAATGCCGGTCTCGACCAACCGCGCAGCGTCAGCAGCGGTTCGCACGTAGAACCCATTGAGCATCAAGGTCTGATAGAAATCGCGGTCCCGGAAGATTGCCGCGGCCTCATGGAAGTCTCGGCGGATCATGTTCTCGCCGTGCGAGTACACCAGGCTGGCGCTGCCGGCCCGGTAGAGCTGGTCGGCGAGATCGTCGATCTCGGCGAGGCTGAACTCGTCACGGCTACGCCGGTACAGGGCATAGCAGTGCTGGCACGTGAGGTTGCAGCGGTAGGTCAGGCCGAGCTGGACCAGGATCGGCAGCGGATGCTCGGGAAGTTGATACTCCTCGGGCCAGGTCAGGAACATATTGTGCTGCATGATGATCAGTCCGCCGTCAACATTCCGGCCTCGACGAAATCGACGATGAACTGCTCGACATGGTCGGTGATCTCGTCTGCGGGAGCATCGAACTGAGCGCACAAAGCCTCAACGATCGCGTCGACTTCCATCGGCTCGGGACCCAGGACCTCGACAATCGCCGACGCTGTCTCGTTCAGTTCGTACATCACCCCTTTGGCCCGGTCGAACAGCATGGTCAAGCCCGAGGTCGTCTTCCGGCATACGGCATGCGGCTGAAGTGCCACATTGGTGTGCGCAATCTGTCTGGAGGGCAAGGGATTCCTCTCTATCGGTTCGGCTCGGCACGCGGTGCGCGGACGGACGGCATCGGCGATCCACACACCGCGACACCAGATCAGCAGTGAGTTCGGACGTTGCGAGCACGCCATTGAGGCCGGCGCCACGGTCGCTTGGCCATTCGATTCCTCCCTTCTCCGGTCAGAGCACCCACGAACGGTGCCGAGATCAGACTCACCCGAGCACCGAACACTCGATAGACGAGAGCCGGGCTCACCACTGTGAGAGGCGTCAACATGCTCGTCCGTGCTGGTCACGCGCGCGTCGTGCGGATGGATGTCACTGCGGCGGAGACGAACTCACACCTTGCGCGCGGCGGAATTGTTCACTGCGGTGACGTTGTCACCGGCTGGAGCTCAGCTCAGGGCCCGGCTAACGTACAAGGGTTGTTGTAGCGCGGGTTCAACTGGTGCAAGGGGGCTCAAAACAATATGGGCGACAAGGCATCTCGGCGGCCTGACTCAGGCTGCGCTGAGCGGGTGCGAACCAAGTACCTGCAACAGCTGCACCAGAGCGAAGACCTCCGCCTCGAACTCCTGCATACCATCGCCCAAGAGATCACCGACCAATGCGGCCACGGGGCATTCAAGGCACACCGCCTGGCGTGGGGATGGACCGTAGCAGAGGCTGTCGAGCAGTTCCACCACATGTGCCGCCGAGAAAAGCTCAAGCCCCGAGGGCTTGTTGCCCGCTCCTGGATGGAATGGGAAGCCGGATCACGCCCGAGCTTCGACTACCAGGACCTGCTGTGCCGCTTATTTCGCACTAACCCCGTCCAGCTCGGTTGGGCAGCAGACTACGCGCCAGAGAACCGCGTCATCACCACGACATCCTGGTCCCTGCAAGAGACTCTGTCGCCCACGGTGCAGCAACCGGCACGAGTGCTGATGCAGCTCCCACCCGATACAAACGACTTCACCGGTAGAAGCGACCAAGTCGCTCACCTGATCACTATCCTCGGCGACTCGTCCGGCACCGGCGTGCCGATCGCCACCATCTCTGGTCAAGCAGGAATCGGCAAGACCGCGCTGGCTGTTCACGTCGCACACAAGGTCGCCGACGTATTCCCGGACGGGCAGCTCTACGCCAACCTGCGTGGCGCGGAAGCCAGACCGCTCGACCCCAGCGAAGTCGTCGCCGGATTTCTACGTGAACTCGGCGTCGATGGCACAGATATCCCACAAGACGTCGACGAACGCGCCAGACGATACCGCGCCTGCCTAGCGGGCCGCCGCGTTCTGGTACTCCTGGACAACGCCACCGACGAAACACAGCTTCGCCCACTGCTTCCCGGCACCCCCAGCTCAGCGGTATTGGTCACCAGCCGATCACACATGACGGCGTTATCAGGCCCGCACGCCGTGCATCTGGGTGTCCTGCCCTCGTCTCACGCGATCGACTTGCTCACCACACTGATCGGAACCAAGCGCGCCTCCGCCGAACCCGACGCAGTCGCCGAGGTTGTGCAGTTGTGCGGATGCCTGCCGCTGGCGCTTCGTATCGCCGGTGCGCGCCTGATGTCCCGACCGAGCTGGAGCGTGGCATGGTTCGCTGGACGACTCGCGGACGAAAGCCGACGGCTCGACCTGCTCAAGGCCGGCGATCTCGAAGTCCGTGCATCGTTTGCACTGAGCTACGAAAGCCGCAGCAGCGAAGAACAATCGGCCTTTCGCATGCTGGCCCTCACCGCAGCTGCTTTTCCGGCATGGAACGTCGCCGCTCTTCTCGGCACCGATATCGATGATGCTGAACAACTGCTCGAGAGTCTGGTTGATGCCCAACTCGTCGAGATCGCCGGTGCCGATAACTCGGGCAGGATCCGCTACCGGCTACACGACCTCATCCGCGACTTCGCCCGAGAATGCTCCACTGCGTTCGACACCGACGACACCCGCCGAAGCGCCGCGCAGCGCCTCGCCAATGACTATCTGAAAGCTTTACAGCGCACCGCTGTGCCATCACAGCCGGGTGCCTCGACCGGACCGTCCGCGCTCGCCGACGTCGGGGAAACCGATCCCCGGCGCTGGTTCGCCGCCGAGCAGACGAACGTGGTCGCTGCAATCGAGCTGGCGCACAGTCACACCCTGTGGGAGGAAACGTGGCAGCTCAGTGAAGCCCTGGCGCCGATGTTCGACTGGCGCGCAGACTGGCAAGCATGGGCGCGCACACACAACCTCGCCCTCGATGCCGCTCGCAGAATCAATAACCAACGGGCACAAGCAATCACGCAACGCAGCCTCGGCGCCCTCTACCGCGAACTCGGGCGATATTCCGAGGCCGCAGACCTGCTGACCCAAGCCATCGAAATCTTCGACCGCCTCGACGACCGCCACCTATGGGCAGTCACCATGCGAAATCTCGGCGACACCCGGCGGTACCAGGGGCGCCTCCACGATGCCCTCACCGCATTCTCCGATTCCCTCGAAGTCCTGCAAGCACAGGGCGACTCACGGTCGATCGCCGGCGCTCTCAACGGAATGGCCGACGCAAACCGAGGTCTCTCACGCTGGGAAGACGCACACCGCCATTTCGAATCCAGCCTGAGCATCTACCGTTCCCTGGACGACCGCCTCGAAGAAGCTCGCACACACATCCGGTATGGCCTGGTGTACCGGGACCGGTGGCACAACGACCACGCACTACAAACGTTCGAACATGCCCTGAGCACCTTCCGGGAGCTGGACGACCAACGTTGGCAGGCCCGAGCACTACGCCACATCGCCGTCGTACACCGCAACGAAGGAAACTACGACCACGCTCACACAGCCTTCGATGATTGCCTGGCCCTGTTCGACCAGCTCGCCGACCGCCGAGGCACCGCAGTCACTCTCCGCAACCGCGGCGACGCCCACCGCCTCGCAGGTACCCGAGAACACGCGGTAGCCGACCTCAACGCCGCGCAGGAAATCTTCGACGCGATCAGTGACCATCGCTGGGTCGCTCGAACGCAACTGAGCATGGCCGATCTCTACCGCAACGACCGCCAGTGGGATCAGGCCGAACACCAGGTCAACTCGGCCCTGCAAGCGTTCCGCAGTATCGGCGACCGCCCGGCGCAAGGCCGCGCCCTGCGACAGCTCGCACTCGTGTACCGCGACACCGGTGACCTTGACTCGGCGCTGACTGCGCTCACCGAGGCACAGAACATTTTCACCGAACTCGGCGACGAATTATGGACCGCACGAGTGCAGGCCAGCCGGGCACGCACAACCGAACGCCGAGGGGAAGACCCAACCCCAGAAATGGCCACAGCCCAGGCGATCTGCCGTAGGAGCGGAATAAGTACCGAACACCGAATCGAGATGGTGTTGAGAGAATGGTGACGATGCGCGAGCTCCAACACAACACAACACGATACGAACAGATCATGCGAGAGCACTCCACCCACTCAGGAGACACCGCAGACCTGCTCTACAACGCCAGCCGCCATGCATGTGCCACCGTGACCGCGACAATCGAACACGACCAGGTCATTCGCGATGTCGCGGCCGGTGTCGCCGCCCCCGCACTGCTCAGCGCCGTGGTCTGGATGCTGCACGAAGCACAACACCGCAACCTTGACCGGCTCAGGTTCCTATCGCGCGACGGCCAGGTGCTCTACGAACTCGCTCGTCGCCTCGGCCCCACTCTGGCCCCAAAGCTGGATCTGGAATACATCTACAGCAGTCGGCTCACCTGGAGCCTCGCCGCCACCGATCCAAACCACTTGGACGACACGTCGTGGCTGTTCAACAGCTTTATGAAATCAAACGCCCTCGACCTATGTACCCGACTCGGCCTGCCGATGGAGGACTACATCGAGACTCTGCTCACCGCCGGCGTATCCCTCAACCCGGACAGCCGCGCCGACCGCACCGAACAAGCCGAGGCCATGCGCCGCTTCCTGCGGACAGACGAAATCAAATCCACGGCGTCTCAACGGATCACCGAAACAAGGCACCTATTGATCGAATACGCCCGCCAGCATTCCCTGGCCGATTCCCGCACCGGCCTCGTCGACGCAGGGTGGACCGGCCGAATGATCGGGTCGCTCGTCACCGTCTGCGAAGAAGCCGGTTTCGAACGCCCCCACGTACTGTTCTGGGGCCACGAACCACGCCCGACCGGCTGGACCGACCCAGACCGTGTTGCCGCATACATGTACAACACGGCCACCCACCAGGGAACGCACTGGCGGGTACCGGACGCACCGTTCGTCGTCGAGACCTTTTGCATGGGCGACCACGGGATCGTCTCCGGATACCAACGCGCCCCCGCCGGACACGTAGAACCAATTCTCCAGTCCCACAACAACCGTCCCGCCGAAGATTGGGGCCTGAACATATACCGGTCGACCCTGTACGCCTTTGCCGACGCGGTGACCGACCTGACCGACAATCCGCGGCCACTGATCCACGAATTGATGAACACCTTCTGGTGTCACCCGACCGCGGCCGAGGCAGCAGCCTGGGGTGCATATCCGTACGACAGCGACCCCGCAGGTACCGCTGTCCGCCCACTTGCCCGCGCATTGAGCGTGCAGGGGCCGGATCGCGGCGACAGAGCTTGGCTCGCCGGTTCGCTGGCACTCAGCTCAGACAGCGCGCGCGGCAGATACTTGTCGAGTGCACCACCAGCGGAGATCACAGGAGCGCCCGCTTCCGACTGAATCGATCGACCTGAGCTTTGAGCCACCGGACCGGTCACACTCCGGCTCCGCCGTCGAGGCCGAGTTCGCGGAACCGCGCGGTGCCTGGCCGACACCACGGCGGTCGGGCCAACCGGAACCGCCTTGGGTGAGGTGGTCAGCTCTGATGTGCAGCCTTGGGAACCATGAGGAGAGGGCAGAGTGATGGGCAGGATCGAGTACTACCACGACCCGAAGGCACCCAAGCCGAATTCGCTTGTGGTGGCGTGTAATCTGCTCGTCACCGACGACACCGGAGCGATTCTGCTGCAGCGCCGCCGTGACACCGGCCAGTGGGCACTGCCCGGCGGCGCGATGGACTTCGGCGAAACCGCTGGCGAGTGCGCGATCCGTGAATGCCGCGAGGAGACCGGCATTACTGCGGAGATCACCGGATTCCTCGGCATCTACAGCAACCCCAATCACATCGTCGCCTACACCGACGGTGAAACCCGCCAACAATACGAAAACACCTACATCGGACGGCCCATCGACGGCGAACCCACGGTCAACGATGAAGCGGACGGTGTCGCGTTCGTGCCATCCGAAGAGCTGGACCAGTACGACATTCATCCGAGCATGCGTCAGCAGATCCGCGACTTCCTGTCCGGAAATTACCCTTACCTCGGGTGAGCTGTCGGCGCTCTCGACTCGACTGGCGGTCGCCAGAATCCGCAGTGCATTGCGGTGGTCGATTGCCTTCGCAGGAGCTGGGGCCATTGCGAGAATCGACCGAAAGGGCGTGTCATCGCCACGGTCAACCTCACCGACCTCGGTCAAGTTGACCATAATCGTCTCAGAATTCATGGACAGGAGCGCCCGTGAACATCACTCCCCTCCGCGTCGAACACATCGACAAAGTTCACGACCTCATGGAGCTCGGTGAACCTTTCATCCGAGTCCGCGGACTGTCCGACTACTGGCTCTACGCCAAACTGTTCTCTTCGACGTGCCCGGTCATGATCGACGAGGACAACACGCTCACCGGGGCGGTGATCGCGTTCCGCAGCCAGGACAACGCGGGCGAGGTCTACATCCAGGATGTCATGGTCCATCCAGGCCATCGGCAGCAAGGCATCGCTCGCGCCTTGCTGCACAGCGTGCGCGTTCAAGCCGAAAGATGGCGCTGCACAAGGATTTACTTGACGTCCGATCCGGAAAATCACGCAGCACACTCCGCTTGGATCGAACTCGGCTACGTCAATATCCCAGGCAACCACCAGATCGACGACATTTCGGTCATCACCGACTACAAAGGACCTGGTCGCAGCCGTGCGGTCTACGAATTCAACTTGGGCTGACAACCTTGACCAGAGGCAGGCCAGGTCGCTGGGGTCATGACACCGGGCGCGGATGCCCGGCCAGCCAATTCACCGTCACGGAGATCGCTTCGTTTTCGCGTCTACGCGAATCGAAACCGTGGTCCGAGCCGAGCACCGTATGCAGCGCCGTGTTCGGCCGAACTGTCACGGCTTCGGCAGCTATCGGGTACGACACTGCGGTGTCCTGGTCACCGTGCACGACCAGCGCGGGCACATCGACAGCCAGGAACTCCTCCAGCGGCCGGTACCTGGCAAACTCGCCGAACAGCACTCTGCCCAGCTCGAACTGGCCATCGACAAGCAGAAACCCCTTGTCTTGCAACGTTTTCTGCTGTGTGGTCCCGAAATTGTCTATACCCCAAGCGAGTTCGGGCTCCAGGAAAGTGTTGCGCAGGTCCAGCACGGGGTTCCACAGCACCAGCCGATCCAAAATTTCTCCCAACCACGACAGGGACAGCAATGTGGGCACCGCGCCGAAGCTGGCCGCAACAATCGAGACCGGCCCGGCGAACCGTCTGCGCACCCATTCGATCACGGCTTGCAGGTCCAGGCATTCCCCGGCGATCGTCATGCCCCGCTGCGCTCCCCCGCTTCCGCCGTGCCCGCGGAACGAGAACCGCACCACCTCGAAACCCACGCCAGCCAGCTGCTGCGCGAGCCGCACGAACATGCCGCCGCCCTCGTCCATATCAACGGTGAGGCCGTGCACCAACACCACAACACCCCGGCGGACCGGCCCGATCGGCGGATCGACCACCACCTGCAACGGGATGCCGTCGACCGACCTCACTTCGACACGTTCCACCGATCAGCTCCCCCATTCGATCTCAGATGTCGACCACGAAAGCGTCCACCATTCCTGCGCGATCTCCAAGCACCTCTCCAGCCGTCGCTGACGGTACGGCCCGAGTGCGTGAGTAACTGGCGGACTTCACCGCCAGCCGCGGCGATTCATCCGCTCGAAGTAGGCGTCGTCCGCCGCTTGGATTTCTTGCTCGGTCATCGCACGGGGAGGTGGACGTTTGCCCTCTGCTCCTCCGGTGATCATCCGCCGGGCTTCCGTCATGGTCGCAGCGATGCGAGGATCACCGGTCAGGGGCCGGGCCGCCTCCCCGGCCTGCCGTGCCGCATCAGCCTCGGCATGCTGGATGGTCTCCAAAAGCACATGCGCCAAACGCTTCTCCCCGAGTCCCAGCGCTCGTGCGGTCAACCGAATGTCCTGCACGTGACCTTGCGCATCAACGGTGACGCCGAGTTCGCCATTGCGCGAGGAGGCGCGGACTCGTATACGGGCGAGAGCAGCGTGGACTTCGTTGACCTTTCGCTGCATCTCTGCAAGAGCGGCACGTTGCTCGGCTTCGAAGCCACGAAGATCGGCCATCGCTACAGCTTGCCCTCAGCACGCATCTGGGCTCGTTTTCGCTCGATCTCGACATCGAGCCTCCGATTTTCCTCGCGAATGGAGCGACTTCTTTCGAAACTATCCCACAGCCACTGACCGAAAGAGCCAGCGAGCTTTTGCACTTCCGGATGCCCCTCTTGATAGAGGAAAACGCCAGGCGATTGTCGTTCGAGGAAATAGACGATGTAGCCCTGATGATGCCCGAAAAAGAATTTGTCCTCAAGAGTGAGGTTCTCTTCTTCGTCTCGGGAAATGTCCTCGGCGACCTCGCGAGCCTCCAGGTACGCCGGAAACGGGATCGCCCGGCCCTGGAACAGGGTCCCCGGGTTCCTACCCATAACCTGCAGGAAGGCGAGGTAGTCGTCGGGGAGGGCGAACTCTGCTGTCGCGGTTATCTCGGCGATCTCGGTTGGGGTGCATCCGATGATGTCCGACGGAGTGCAGTAGCCCGACTCGACCATGGCAGCCGCGAGTCGCTCCATCTCCCGCAGGCTGTGGGTAGTTGGCTCAGGGGTTGGTGTAGGTGACATTCAGCTTCACTCCCGGATACTTTTCCTCGAACTGCTTGATCACGCTGGCACAAGCATCGCACGGCTTGTTCTCGGTGTACAAATCTATTACCCCCTTCGAGTCCGGCGTCAACCGAGTGGAAAGCTTTTCGAGAATCTTGTATTCGGAATCCGTCGGCCGGTAGGTATCACCGGACTCATCACGCGGATTGAAAGTCGGCTTTTCGGGCACCTCCACAGTGCCAGGCGGCGACCCCTTACCACTGACGGACTCCAGCTCGCGAGAGGGAATGAACTGCCCATCGATCTCCCCCTCAGCAACAGCGATGTTCTTCCCCTGCCGGATAGTATTGCCAGAGCTCGACAGGCGATCCCGAACATCCTGCGCAGCCTGCTCACCATCGAATTCAGCGACCGTGTCCTTGTCATCCCGAAACGGTTTGGTCGGATGCGCAGGCCGCGTCGCCCCACCCGGTCTCGTGTTCGAATAAAACGTATTCGGTTGCGCATCCAGCAACGGCTGAACACTCTTGATGACCGCCGGTGCCGCTCCCACCGCAACCAGACGAGCCACCGGCATCGCCGCCGCCACGAACGCCGCGAGCTCATCGATAATCGTGGCGACCCGCGCACCCGTGGCCGCCGCACGAGCACCGGTGACCACCGCGCCACCCGCACCACCCAAAGGCCCGCCAGCGAGCCACCCGATCCCCTCTACCACACCCGCGATCGCCAAGAACTCGCCGAGCTCCTGGAAGATCTTGGTATGCGCGGTATCGATCGCTTGCGCGTAATCAGTTGTCGCGTAACTGAGTTCGTTACATTGACCGATCACGTTGTCGATCGCGGTATCGACGATATCGATCTGCGCAAGGATCTGGGCCACCTCACCACTGGCCTGCTCGCTGACGATCCGGCGAGCCCCCGCGACCGCGGCCTTGATGCCCTTCATCCCGAACTCCACAGCCGTCCATGCCGACGACAACGCCCGCAGGCCATCGCTGTGGCCGTTCGGCCACATCCTGCCCTGCACCCACCGACTGATCAGCCCCCACCCCAACGGCGCATCGGTGTCACCCCCGTACGCGCCCCTGAACGCAGGCGCATCGAAATGCGCAGTCGCCGCAGGAGGTTGAGCCTGGTTACCGGCCTTCGGATCGTAGTGCGAACCGTTGTCGGCATTCGCGTGGTTGACGCTGGTGACCTGCAACAGGTCGTTCAGCTTGCCCAGCGAGTTGACCACCGCCGTGGCGGTGGCGACCGCGTTGGACGCGGCGGGATCGTACTTGTCGCACCACTTGTGCCCGGAATCATCGGTCCCGCCGCAACCCCAATGCGAATCCAGCACTTTCGCCAGCGATCGCACCACCGACGCGGCCGCGTCATGGTTGGCGCTGTACAACTTGCCCGCCGCGGCGAACGCGCCCGGAACGACACTGATCGTCGAACCCGTCAAGGCCACATCCGCATGTTGACATCCACTGCACCGGAATAGTTTCCGTGCGCACGCCTCAACGCGGCCTGCAACGTCGTCAACGCATCCCGCATCGCCGCGGTATCGCCATTCCAACGCTCCACGAACCGCTGATGGCCAGTCGCGGCCACCCCGGTCCACTGCGCATGCAACTGCTCCACACGCCGGCCGATCGCATCCACCCGCGCCTCGACCTGCGCATCCAGACGCTTGGCGTCATCGATCAGGCTCTGCAACTCGGTCAGATCGACCCGAAACGGCTCGCCGCTCACGAGATCTCCGGCAGGTCAAGGCTGCTGGTCTGATGGCGCATCGCAGCCGACGACGTCGAATCCGTCTCGACGAAACCACCCACCACCTGCCGCAAAGCCGCCGCGTCCCCCTTCAGCGCCGCCACAACATCATTGGCCGAAGTATACCAATCCACCCACGGCTGATCATGCGAATCCGCAGCCTTACCAGACCAATCCCCACCGACCACCGCCCGCACCCGCTTGAAGAAAGTCTGAATCTCCTCATCGAACTCCGCCGCAGAATCCTCGATCCACTGCGCCGCAGCACGAACTTCCTCTACCGGAACCGACGCCCCCTGACTGTCACCCACCCAATGAGACTACCGAGCACCGACGATCGGCGGCGACCAACCGAAGTTCATGTGACAGCAGACATCCCCCAGTGCGAGCCGAGAACCGCAACTGTTTCTAATCGAAGGACTCGAGCGGCCCACCGTAAGACACTGCGGCGGCTGGAACGTCTCTCGGCGCCAGAGTCCGGTCGAGGGCCCGGACACCGAGAGGTGTCCTACCGAGCTGGCAGGCGACTATCGATCAGCAATCGTCCTCGTTGCGGTCGGCGGCAGCGTCTGCTCGATCGGCGAATCCGCCTGTGGCCGTGTCGCTGTCGGGGTCCCGTTCAGGAGGGGAGGCACTCAGGCGACGTCGGTGCTGAGCGCGACCAAGGGCGTCGGCCCGGCGCTGATGGTGAGGGCCGTGACCGCTTCGGCGAGTACCAATTCGACCTCGGTCGCGAAGTCGGTCACGGTCTTGTCGATCTTGGTGGCCTCACGCCGAATTACGTCGGCGGATTTCTTTGCGGTAGCGAGCTTTTCAAGCTTGGACAGTGCGCTCTGCACCTTCTCGGCAGCGGTCGCCAACTGTTCGCCGCCACTACGCGCGACCACCGTCACGCTCGCTGCGCGCATCAGCAACACACACGCGCGCAACAGGTCCGGCTCGTCAGTGTCGGGATCGAAGGCGAGCACCACCCGGCGCGGGCCGAGCACCCGCAGCGTCTCACCGCCGTTCTGTTCCGGCGACCGCACGATGCCCAGGGATGCGGCGGCCTGGCGGTTGCGTTCGGCTTCGACGAGGTAGTCGTTCCAGCCCGACCGCGGGGAGTCGGTCATCTCGACCACTACGCGCGCGCCCTCGGCGGTGGTCAGCAGGCCATCGCCCTTCTTGCAGCGCGGCAGCGCTCCGACAATCGCGCCGGTGTCGTAGTACTCGTCACCGAGACCGGCCGCGATGGGTTCCATGAACCGGTGAATTCCCGCGGCGAACGAGTCGCCCTTACGCGGGGTCGTCGAGATGAGAGCCGCCTTCGCCTCCCGCACCTTCAGCGCGGCTGTCATCTCCTCGAACCGCTTGGCCAGGTCGGCGTGGTTGGCCATCAGCAGATCGCTCATCTGGAGCTGGCGAGCATCAAGCGCGGCCGTGTGCTTGGCGATCGGCGAAGTCGGGTCATTCAAGTCGAACTGCCTGGTCGCAGTCGCGATCAGTTCCTGAGTGCCGGCGGCGGCCTTCATCGTCAGTTCGGCGCTGAACTGCTTGAGTACCGGTTCCAGGCGAGCAACCAACTCCGGATCCGACCCGCCAAAGAGCCGATTGACCTGATCGGTGATGTTGGCGGTGGCTGAGTTGACGGTCGCCGCCATCTCCTTGCGGCAGTTCGCATCAGCCTCGGCCAACGCCTTCTTGGCGGAATCAACTGTCTTGGTCATTACCGCCGAGGCGTCCTTCGCGGCCTGGCCGGTCAACTCCGCTGCCCTGGCTGCCGACGCGGCAGCCTTCTCACCAACCTCAGCGACCATCCGTTCCAATTCCTTGGCATCGCTGGCCTGACCGGTGGCGGCGAGCGCGACGGCGCCGCATTTGACCACCTCGGTGATGAACGCCGACAGGTCGGCGACGGCCAGGGTCTCGGTGTCGTCGACGATCGGACCCCGATGCCCGCTTGTCCAGCGCTGAGCCTCACGCAGGACGTCTCGATCACGCAGGATCAGCTGCTCGATGGCCAGGGCGGTGTTGTTGTCGGTGAAGTGCGCGTTACGGTTCATGGTTCTCCTCGCGAGGGCGCGTTTGGGAGCGGCACAACTGGTTGTCGCACCGCATGGTGATAAGTGGCTTCTCGATCTAGGGCAGGCCGAGGGTGAATGTTGTTCTTAGACTGAATCTTCCGGTTGATGCTGCCCGGTCATGGCGGTCCTGGCTGGTGAGATGCCAGCCCTGACACAGCGGGCACGGATAGACCCGTTGTTCGCGCCTGTTCGGGTTCGATGCGTCGATCCCGACCAGCGCGAGGTCGGCGTCAGCGACGGTGAAGTACTTCAGCTTCCCCGACCCACATCGAGCGATCCGGACCAGCGGCGGCAGCTGCGCCAGATCCGCGCCGGTGTGCAGGTCGAGCTTTCGGCGCACCGCCGCCAATCGGGGCGGGTACTGCCGACAGGGACGGTGTGTGCGATGTCCGCTCATGGTGACCTCCTCGCTCGGTGTGCGGTGTCAGATCACCATGAACTAGCCGCCAATCGTTGTCGATGCATTTCGCCGATAAGCCCGATTATCAGAGTTTCTTCTTTATGACTTTCACCGCAGGGCGTAGCGTCGATGCCGATTCACGAGGAAGACGAAGGTTACCCATGGACCAGCCGACCACCGAACCAACGCTCACGCTGCAAGACATCGCCGACCTGGCAAAAGTCGAGCGGGCTGTGGTGTCGATGTGGCGTAACCGGGAGTCGGTTCGTGGGCAGCTCATCCCGTTTCCGCAGCCGGTCGCCCAGGTCGGCGGCATCGCTCGGTTCGACCGATCCGAGGTGGTCGACTATCTCGAACGCACCGGCCGGGGCAAGAACGCCGAAACCCGCTTGGATGCCGCAACGGTCGGCGCTCCCGAAGGCTGGTCCCTGGAAGACCTGGTGACGTTGCTGTGCATGCGACACCTGGCCGGCGACCTCGCCCACCTGACCGACGAGGAATGCGTCGACCTCGCCCAGGAGCTCGATCCCGCCGACGAGTCATTCGCCAGCGAGATCGCGGCCCTGGCCGATACCGGCGCGGCACGAGTGTTCATCGACGGCTTGATGGCGGCGAGCTTCGGTGGAGCGGACGCCCTCGCCAAGCTCGAATCCTCCCGTGCCGGACGTGAACTCGCGCTCCGGGACCTGACCTCGGACGCGATCGAACTGCTTGGCACCATTATCGGCGCGTGTCGAACCGAACTGGGTACCGACGGTGTGCACCTGGTCTCCGGCGGTGACGCACCGACGGCGGTGCTGGCTCTGTCCGACGCGGACCCCGAACTCGAGATCCACGCGATCGGCGAGGGTCGCGACGCACGTGCTTTGCGACGCCGCATGGTGATTCGCGAACAGGAACACACCATAGAGGTCGGTCCCCGAGTCCGGCTGCTGTCGGTGGTCGGCACCGAATCAGCTAAGGCCATCGACGACGTCGACTACACGCTCCTTGGGCTCGAGAAGAACGAGATCGCTGTCATCATCGGCTCGGCCGCAGTATTGTGCGACGCGATTCCGCGCGCCGGGAGACGGCAGGACACTTTGGAGGGTAAGCGCGCGGAAACCCTAGGTTCTGGTGGCCTCATCGCCGCGTTCAAGCTGCCCCGCGGGCTATGGAAGGAAGCGCACCGACAAGCACTCGGAGTCTGGGTATTCCACGGCGGCGCTAAGACCAGCCTTCCCACTGTAGCCGACCTCAGCACCGTGCGGCCAACTGAGCTCGACCACGACGCTCTCGCCGCCGACTTGGCCGCAGCGTTCGGCGATCGCACCGACCGGGAAGCGCGCGCCTACCGTTACGGCAAGGAAGTCCCGCTCAGCGACATCCGAGCCGGACACGCGGTGGTGGCACCGGGTGCTGTGGCGGTGCGGCTGCGCGCGCCTGAGACGATCGACGACCTGAACCGCGTGTATACCGCCACCCTGATCACCGCCGAACCCGATCCGGGTTTCGACGTGCCCGCCGGGGCCGCGGCGAGCTCACGCGAGATCGTCCAGCGACCACTCAGCGAGCTGTCGAGACTTGGGCTGATACACCTTCGTACCGGCAATCGGATTGACCAGTCACACGGCAGTCCGGAAGGCACTGTGGCAGTGTTGTCAGCACACCACGGTGTCGAAGCGTTCCGGCTCGACCCGTTGGACGCGCAACGTCTTTATCCGCGCGCGAACCGCACCGAACCCGGGGATGTCGTATTCAGCGATCACGCGCCGCGCGCGATCGTCGACCCTACTGGCGGGAGTCGGGTGCTGTCACCGTCGCGGATCCTCCGACTGGCACCGGGCGCCGGGATCGGGCCGTACATCTTGGCCGCGCTCATCAACGATATGCCGGCCCACCACACGGACTGGCGTGCCTGGACGGTGCCACGTCTGCCCGACGAGGAAGTCGAGCGTCTGGAGTCGGTGCTCGCCGAGGCCGCCGATTACACCAGACGCCTGCGCGCGCGGCAGGATGCGATGGAGGATCTGTGCCGCGCCCTTATCAGCGGGATCGCCGCTGGCACGGTGAGCCTGGATGTCCAAGCAACGGTTGGAAACCGGGCATGAAAGACATTGTCCGACAACGAGGAGAGGAGTCCAGGGTGCCCCCGAGGACGCGGAAAACCGATGTTGCGCAAGCACCATCGACCATGAAGGAGCTCAAGGACACGCTATGGAAGGCGGCCGACAAACTCCGCGGGTCGCTGTCGGCGGCCCAGTACAAAGACGTGATCCTCGGTCTGGTGTTCCTCAAGTACGTCTCCGACGCCTACGACGAACGCCGTGAGGTCCTGCGTACCGAACTCGGCGGCGACAATGCCGATCCCGTGCAACTCGAGATGGACCTCGACGACCCCGACGAATACCAAGGCTACGGGGTGTTTCTGGTGCCCGACAACGCGCACTGGGACTACCTGTCGAAGTACGCGAAAGGCCGCAACGAGCCCGGCCAACCGCCGAAGTCGATCGGCCTGCTCATCGATGAGGCGATGGACGCGATCATGGGAGCCAACGAATCCCTGCTCGGCACCCTCCCCCGCATCTACAACCGCGACAACATCGACCAGCGACGCCTGGGCGAGCTGGTCGACCTGTTCAACAGCGCCAGGTTCAGCCGCCACGGCAACCAGAAAGCCCGCGACCTGATGGGCGAAGTGTATGAGTATTTCCTCGGCAATTTCGCCCGCGCCGAAGGCAAACGCGGCGGCGAGTTCTTCACCCCACCCAGCGTGGTCCGCACTATCGTGGAAGTGCTCGAACCGAACCGTGGCCGCATCTACGACCCGTGCTGCGGGTCGGGCGGCATGTTCGTGCAGTCGGAGAAATTCGTCGAATACCACGAGGGCGACGCCCAAGACCTCGCCGTCTACGGCCAGGAATCCATCGCAGAGACCTGGCGGCTGGCGAAGATGAACCTTGCCATCCACGGCATAGACAACAAGGGCCTCGGGGCAACGGCAGGCGACACCTTCGCCCGCGACCAGCACCCCGGCGTAGCCATGAACTATGTCATGACCAACCCCCCTTTCAACCTAAAGGACTGGACTCGCAATATCGAAGACCCCCGCTGGGTCTTCGGCGTCCCACCGGCCAACAACGCCAACTACGCCTGGATCCAACATGTGCTCTACAAGCTGGCGCCGAACGGGTCCGCAGGTGTGGTGATGGCGAACGGGTCGATGTCGTCGAACTCCAATGGAGAAGGCGACATTCGCGCTCGCATAGTCGAAGCGGACCTGGTGTCATGCATGGTCGCCATGCCCACCCAGCTGTTCCGGTCGACCGGGATTCCGGTGTGCGTATGGTTCTTCGCCAAGGACAAGAAGGCCGGGCATGGTGGAACTGTGGACCGGACCGGGGAGGTGCTGTTCATCGACGCCCGGGAGCTCGGGTACATGGTGGACCGAGCCGAGCGGGCATTGTCGGATGGGCCCGACGGAGACATCGCGAAGATCGCGGACGCATATCACGCTTGGCGGGGGACGAAGTCTGCTGCAGCGAAAGGGCTACCGTACGAAGACATTCCGGGGTTCTGCCGGTCAGTCACGACGGACGAGATCAAGACAGCAGGGTATTCGCTTACGCCCGGCCGATATGTGGGTTCCGCAGAGCGCTTGACCGATGATGAGCCGATTAACGAGAAAGTTGACCGCTTGCAGCGCGAACTGCTGACCGCGTTCGATGAATCTTCACGACTTGAAGCCATCGTGCGCCAAAGGTTGGAGTCGCTGAAATGACGTGGCGAAATCTCGTACTGGGAGACTCGTTGGAGCTACTGATCGACAACCGCGGAAAGAACCCTCCTTTCGAGAAATCGGGCGTGCCTGCGATCTCGGGAATGTCCGTGAAGCCAGGTCGAATTGACTTTTCCGAAGCTAGGCGCGTCTCGGAAGAGACCTGGAAAAAATGGATGCCGGAGCCGACCCGGCGAGACGACCTAATCTTGACTAGCGAAGCACCTCTTGGAAGGGTCGCACCAATTCGTGACGACAGCCCAGTGCTCATCGCGCAGCGCGTCTACTGTTTGCGTGGACAGCGTGGTGTTCTGGACAGCAAGTTCCTGTATTATGCCTTTCAAACCGATGCGGTTCAGGCCGACCTCAGCGGTCGGGCTTCGGGTACGACCGTTCTCGGAATTCGCCAGCCAGAATTGCGTAAGGTAGTTATCCCGGCACCCGGCTACGATGAACAGCGGGCGATTGCGGAGGTGTTGGGGGCGCTTGATGACAAGATCGCCGCGAACAAACGCATTTTTGACCTTGCTTCCAACCTGGCTGCAGTTATGTTCCAATCAGCGATCGAGGAGTCGGATGCGATGACTCGGTCCAGCATCCGCACGCTTTCCGCTGAGGGGGTGCTGACCTACGGCGACGGCTACCGCACGAAACGAGCCGAACACGGTCAGCCGGGAATGCAGATCGTTCGCGCTGGTGACATTCGCGACGGGCGTGTGGTTCTCGGTGGCAGCGATTTCGTCAGTAGCGACTATTCGGGTAGCGTCGGACCCAAGATCTGCCGACCGGGCGATGTCGTCCTGACGACCAAAGGCACCGTTGGACGCGTCGCTACCATTCAGAACGACATCGGGCCCAGCGTGTACAGCCCGCAACTCTGCTACTTCCGAATGGCGAAAGAACAGAGCCGATTGCAGCCTTGGTTCGCAGAATGGTTCCGCAGTGCTGACAGGATTCGCCAGACTGACATTGCGATGCACAAGAGTGACATGGCTCCCTACGTCAACCTTCAGGATATCGGTGCACTACAGGTTCCAATACCTAATGATGATTTGCATTGCTCGATAATCGAGCAGCTAGGCTCCTTACATCAATTGGGCCATGCTATGACACGAGAGAATAGGGTTCTTGCGAATACTCGCGATGAACTCCTTCCCTTTCTCATGTCCGGAAAACTCCGCGTCAAAGATGCGGAAAAGAAAGTGGAAGCGATAGCCTAATGACCGAAAATGTCGGTGTCAGTGAGAACCAGCTCGAACAGATGATGGTCAAGCGGTTGGGGGATTTGCACGGGTGGCAGCCGTTGGCTGGCACCGACATCGCCCCGGGTAAGGATTTGGGCCGGGAGTCCTGGCAGGACCTGGTTTTGCAGGGGCGTCTGTTGGAGCGGATGCGGCTGCTGAATCCTGGTGTGCCGGTGGAGTTTCTGGAGCAGGCGCGGGCGGAAGTGTTGGCGCCGAAGTCGCAGGGGGCGATCGAGGAGAACTTCCGGCTGCATCAGATCCTGATCAATGGCTACACCGGGATCAGTTATGTCGATCATCGTGGGGTGGAACAGAATCCGACCATTCACTTCATCGGTGGGCAAGTCGAGGACAACGAGTTCCTCGCGGTCCGGCAGGTCGATGTCCGGTCGCGTGAGCACCGGCGGCGATTCGACGTGGTGCTCTATCTCAACGGTCTGCCCGTGGTGATCGTCGAGTTGAAGAACCCCGGTGCGCAGGCTGCCGACCTGGCGTCCGCGCACGCCCAGCTGGTGACCTACCGCGACGAGTTCCCGATGGCGTTCCGGTTCACCGTGCTCACCGTGATCAGCGACGGTGTCACCGCCCGCTACGGCACCCCGTTCACCTCGTTGAACCACTATTCGCCGTGGAATGTCGACGACAGCGGCGAGCCACTGGCCCTCGGCACGCGCATCGAGGACGATGACGCTGGCATCCAGTTGGAGTACCTGGTCGACGGAGTGCTGCAGACCGAACGGTTCCTGCAATTGCAGCGCGATTACGTCGCCTTCGACAAGACCCCACAGGGCCTGCGGAAGCGAATTGCCAAGCCGCACCAGTACTTCGCGGTGTCCAAAGCCGTCGGGTGCACCATCGAGGCGATGCGCAGCAACGGCAAAGCCGGGGTCGTCTGGCATACGCAGGGGTCGGGCAAGTCGATGGAGATGGAGCTCTACACCCATCTCGTCGGCACCAAGCCACAGTTGAAGAATCCGACCATCGTGCTGGTCACCGACCGCACCGAACTCGACGGTCAGCTCTACGCCGCGTTCTCGAAATCTGCACTGCTGCAGGAGGAACCGAAGCAGATCGGCAGCCGAGCGGAATTGCGGACCGCGCTGGCGGACCGGCAGACCGGCGGGATCCTGTTCACGACATTGCAGAAGTTCGGGTTGACCAAGCAGGAGAAGGAATCCGGGCTCGAGCACCCGCTGCTGTCGGACCGCCGCAACGTCATCGTGATCGTCGACGAAGCCCACCGTAGCCACTACGACGACCTCGACGGGTACGCCGCGCACCTGAAGTCGGCGCTGCCCAATGCGACGCTGATCGCGTTCACCGGCACCCCGATCTCGTTCGAGGACCGCAACACTCGCCATGTCTTCGGCGAGTACATCGACATCTACGACCTCGCTCGCGCCGTCGAGGACGGAGCAACCGTGCGGGTTATTTTTGAACCGCGGCTGCCTGAGGTGAAGGTCGCCGCCGAGGTCACCGATGCCGAGATCGACGGCGCGGCCGATGCCGCGGTGGTCGGCTTGGACGACATCGAACGCCGACGCATAGAACAGTCGGTGACTGTGCTCAACGCCCTCTACGGGGCACCCGAGCGGTTGAAGAAGGTCGCCCAGGACCTCGTCGAGCACTGGAAGAACCGCCGCGCGGTCATGGACGAGTACATCGGTGGCAACGGCAAAGCGCTGATCGTGTGTGCGACCCGTGAGATCGCGGCGAATCTCTACGAGGAGATAGTCGCGCTCGAACCCGAGTGGGAATCCGACGCGCTGGACCAGGGCGTGATCAAGGTCGTGTACTCCGGCAGCGCCAAGGACCCGCAACCGATCCAGAAGCACGTGCGGCGCGAGTCGCAGAACAAGGCGATCACCAATCGACTCAAAGACGAGAACGACCCCCTCGAGCTGGTGATCGTGCAGAACATGCTGCTCACCGGTTTCGACGCCCCGCCCCTGCATACCCTCTACCTCGACCGGCCGATCCAAGGCGCGCTGCTCATGCAGACCCTGGCCCGGGTCAACCGAACCTTCGCGGGAAAACAGGACGGCCTGGTCGTCGCGTACGCACCGATCGCCGACAACCTCGAAGCCGCACTCAAGGAGTACACCCGCACTGCGGGCCGCGTACAGCCCGTTCAGTCGACACCCGACCAGGTCATCGAACTCACCCGGCAACTGGTCGCCCAACTGGACGCCCTGTGCGCCGGCTATCCGTGGTGGACGAAACTCGTCGAAAAGCCCGGACAATTCATGCGCGTCGTCACCAGCACTCTCGAGTACCTTCGATCTCCCACCACACCCGGCAACCAGGTCCCCGCCGGCGACCCGACCCTCGCCGACCGGTTCCGCGACCTAGCCAACCAACTCGGCCGCGCCTGGGCGGTCAGCCGAGGCTCGGAAACCCTGACCGACCTGCGACCCAAAATCCAGTTCTACGAACAGGTCCGGGTATGGATGGCCAAATACGATGCCGAACAACGCAAAGCCGAAGGCCGACCGTTGCCCGCCGACATCAAACGTGCCCTCGACAAGCTGCTCGCCGACTCCACCGCCTCCGGCCAGATCATCGACATCTACGCAGCGGCGGGCATGCCCAAACCGTCGCTGTCCGACCTCACCGTCGACTTCGAGCAGCAGGCACGCGAAGCCGAACATCCGCACCTGGCGATTGAGGCTCTCCGCGACGCTCTGACAGCCGAGGTCAGCCACAGCACCCGCAACAACCTGGTCCGACAGAAGGCATTCTCTGAACGCCTGCGCGAACTGATGAACAAGTACACCAACCAGCAACTCACCTCCGCTCAGGTCATCTCCGCACTGATCGAGCTCGCACGGGAAGCGGCGAGAGAACGCGACCGCGGGGCGACCTTCAACCCACGCCTGGACGAAGACGAACTCGCCTTCTACGACGCCGTCCACGAAAACGAGTCCGCTGTCATCGAATTGGGCGATGATATCCTCGGCGATATCGCCCGAGAACTGGTCGCCGTGATGAAGCGTGACGTAAAGACCGACTGGACCGTCCGCGACGACGTCCGCGCCAAACTCCGCTCGACCATCAAGCGCCTACTCCGCAAGTACGGCTACCCGCCGGACAAGCAGCCCGCCGCCATTCGGCAGGTCATCGACCAAATGGAAGTACTGGCACCGAAGTACGTCGAGGACAAGCGCCTGGCGACACCATGAGGACAACATCGACAGGCTCGTAGGGGTGGAGGCTGCCGCGACGCCGCCACCGACACACGGCAACAACCGCTGAAGAACGTGGGAGGGAGCCACGTTTGGCGATCAACCGTTGTACCGTGGGCCGCATGCTTGAGCAGTAGCTCCGAACGTAGTG
>NZ_BDBQ01000120.1 GCF_001613065.1 Nocardia miyunensis NBRC 108239 | reverse complement strand
GTGGCGGTCTCGCTGCCCGCGGCCGGTGGCGGCGGCGGTGCGACCGTGGACGCGGCCGCGCTGGGCGAGTTCACCGAGCAGATCACCGGACGGGACGGCGTCCTGGCCACCGCCGCCCGGGTGGTGCTGGATCAGCTCGGCCTCACCGATCGGGTCTCCGCGCCCGAGGCATCCGACGAATCGCTGGTGGATCTCGTTGCCGCGGAACTGGGTTCGGATTGGCCGCGGCTGGTGGCCCCGGCGTTCGACGCCCGCCGCGCGGTGCTGATCGACGACCGCTGGGCGACCGCCCGCGAGGATCTGGCCCGGCTGTGGCTGGGCGGTTCCGGCGAGGAGGCCGTCGACGGTTTCGTCGGCGCGGGTGAAGCCGTTGCCGCGCAGGCGAACTGGTGGCGTCAGCGGGCGATGGGCGAGGCCCGTTCGGTGCTGGCCGCCCAGTACGAGCGCATCGCCGAGGCCGCGCTGAACGTCGCCGAGCCGGGTGCCTGGTCTTCGGACGTCGCGGTGATCACCGGCGCCAGCAAGGGTTCCATCGCGGCCGCCACGGCAGCGCGGCTGCTCGGCGGCGGTGCGACCGTCGTCGTGACGACCTCCACCCTGAACGACGACCGGCTGGCCTTCTACAAGCGGCTCTACCGCGACAACGCCCGCCACGGCGCGGCGCTGTGGGTGGTGCCCGCGAACATGGCCTCCTACGCCGATGTGGACGCCCTGATCGAGTGGGTCGGCAACGAGCAGATCGACAATGCCGGTGGCGCAAAGGTTCTCGTCAAACCGGCGATGACCCCGACGCTGCTGCTGCCGTTCGCCGCGCCGCGTGTGGCCGGTGACCTCTCCGACGCCGGCGCTCGCGCCGAGATGGAGATGCGCGTGCTGCTGTGGTCGGTGGAGCGGCTGATCGGCGGACTGTCCGCCATCGGCGCGGATCACAACGTGGACGCGAAACTGCATGTGGTACTTCCGGGTTCGCCCAACCGCGGCATGTTCGGCGGTGACGGCGCGTACGGCGAGGCCAAGGCCGCGCTGGACGCGGTCGTCGCCAAGTGGCGCGCCGAGAAGTCCTGGTCGCAGCGGGTCACCCTGGTGCACGCGCTGATCGGCTGGGTGCGCGGCACCGGCCTGATGGGCGGTAACGATCCGCTGGTCGAGGCCGTCGAACAGGCCGGTGTGCAGACCTGGTCCACCGAGGAGATGGCCGAGCAGCTGCTGCAATGGTGCACCGGACAGGCCCGCGTGGTCAGCGAATCCGGCCCGCAGCAGATCGACCTGACCGGCGGTCTGGCTCGCGCCAAGCTGGATCTGCCCGAGCTGGCCAAGCAGGCCCGTGAACAGGCCGAGGCCGAATCCGCTGCGGACGAGCAGAATTCGGTCGCAACCATCGCCGCACTGCCCTGCCCGCCCACCCTCAGCTCGGCGCTGCCGACCCCCGAATGGGGTTCGGTCACAGCCGATCTCGCCGATATGGTCGTCATCGTCGGCGCCGGTGAGCTGGGCCCGTACGGGTCCGCGCGCACTCGCTTCGAATTCGAGGTCTCCGAAGAGCTCTCGGCCGCGGGCGTGCTGGAGCTGGCCTGGACGACCGGACTGGTCACCTGGGAGAACGACCCGAAGCCGGGCTGGTACGACGCCGAATCCGGTGAGTACGTGGACGAATCGGAGATCGCCGAGCGGTACCACGACACCGTGGTCGAGCGCTGCGGCATCCGCCGCTACGCCGACGACGGTGCCATGACCGAGAACACCTCGCCGCTGCTGACCTCGGTGTTCCTGGACAAGGATCTGACCTTCGTGGTCAACGGTGAGGCCGAGGCGCGCGCGTTCCACGCCGCGGATCCCGAGCACACCGTGATCACACCGGTCGCGGATTCGAGCGACTGGCAGGTGATCCGGCAGGCGGGCACCGAGATCCGGGTGCCGCGCCGGGCCAAGCTCTCGCGTACCGTCGGCGGGCAGATCCCGACCGGCTGGGATCCCACCAAGTGGGGCATCTCCGCGGATATGGCCGCCTCGATCGACCGGGTCGCGCTGTGGAACATCGTGTGCACCGTGGACGCGTTCCTGTCCTCGGGCTTCAGCCCGGCCGAGCTGATGAGCTGGGTGCACCCCTCGCTGGTGGCCAACACCCAGGGCACCGGCATGGGCGGCATGTCCTCGATGCGCTCGCTGTACATCGACAACCTGCTCGGTGAGCCGCGGGCCAACGACATCCTGCAGGAAGCCCTGCCGAATGTCGCTCTGGCGCACGTGGTTCAGTCCTACGTCGGCAGCTACGGCGGGATGATCCACCCGGTCGCGGCATGTGCGACCGCGGCGGTCTCGGTCGAGGAGGGCGTGGACAAGATCCGCCTGGGCAAGGCCGATCTGGTGGTCGCCGGTGGTTACGACGATCTCGGTATCGAGGGCATCGTCGGCTTCGGTGACATGTCCGCCACCGCGGACTCGGCGGCCATGAGCGCCAAGGGAATCAGCGACCGCTACTTCTCCCGGGCCAACGACCGCCGCCGCGGCGGATTCGTCGAATCCCAGGGTGGCGGAACGGTTCTGCTGGCCCGCGGTGACGTCGCGCTGGAGATCGGCCTGCCGGTGCTCGGCGTGGTCGCCTACGCGCAGTCCTTCGCCGACGGCGTGCACACCTCGATCCCCGCGCCCGGACTCGGCGCGCTGGGCGCGGGCCGCGGCGGTCCGGAGTCCCGGCTGGCGGCGGCGCTGCGCAAGCTGGGCGTCACGCCGGACGAGGTCGCGGTGGTCTCCAAGCACGACACCTCCACGGGCGCGAACGACCCCAACGAGTCCGAACTGCACGAGCGCCTCGCCACGGCGATCGGACGTTCGGAGGGCGCACCGCTGTTCGTGGTGTCGCAGAAGTCGCTGACCGGGCACGCCAAGGGCGGTGCGGCGGCGTTCCAGCTGATCGGCCTGTGCCAGGTGCTCGAACAGGGCGTCGTCCCGCCGAACCGCAGCCTGGACTGCGTCGACGAGAAGATGAGCGAGTACCCGCATCTGGTGTGGGCGCGTGAGCCGCTGCACTTCGGAGATCGGTTCGCGCTCAAGGCCGGTCTGGTCACCTCGCTGGGCTTCGGGCACGTCTCGGGGCTGCTGGCGATCGTGCACCCGCAGGCGTTCCTCGAGGCGATCGACCCCGAGCGTCGCGAGGACTATCAGGAGCGGGCGCAGCTGCGCCGGTTGAACGGCCGTCAGCGGTTCGCCGAGGCGATGTGCGGCGGCGCGCCGATGTACGAGCGTCCGGCCGACCGGCGGTTCGGCGGCGACGGCACCCCGGCCAAGCAGTCCCGTCAGCTCGAGGCCGACGTGCTGCTCTCGGAGCAGGCGCGCCTGGGCTCGGACGGGCTGTACCTGGCCCAGGGCGGTTGCAGCACCGGCGCTCTCGCCGAATAACGAAACATCGGCCCGGCGTCGTACCTCCTATGGGACGAACGCCGCCGGGCCGCACGCCAACTCGTTTCCGCCGCGACAGCGCGCCGATCCCGTAAGGTCGGCGGGTAGTCGCGGCGGAAACGGTCGCGGGACAACCCGTCCGTATCACGTCGCCCGCATTTCACCCCCGCACTACGACGAGGAGCTCGTACGCCTTGACGATCCTGGGTATCGGCTTGGACCTGGTCACCATCTCCGAATTCGCCGAACAACTCGAGCGCGCCGGAACAACCATGCTGCGGGAGAGTTTCACCGCAGGGGAGCGGCGCTACTGCCAGAGCAAGGGCACCGATCCGGCACGCAGTTACGCCGCGCGCTGGGCAGCCAAGGAGGCGGTGCTCAAGGCGTGGGCCACCTCCCGCTTCGCCCGCAGCCCGCAGATCGGCGACAACCCCTATCCGCTGATCGAGGTCGTCAACGACGCGTGGGGCCGCCCCAGCATCAAATTGCACGGTCTGGCAGCCGAATTCCTGCCCCGCGTCCGGGTGCACCTGTCGCTCACCCACGACGGCGACACCGCCGCGGCCATGGTGGTCCTGGAAGATCCGGGCGAGCTGGCCGACCTCATCGAGCGTTCGTAGGCTCCGCTACCCGCAGCGTGTTCCGCACGCCCGGAACGATTCCGGGTGTGCGGACCGAAAGCGGTTGTGGCACATCGGGAGTACATCCGCCAGGCGTCGGGTGATCGGGGGCGCTGCCGGCACTCGATGTGATAGCCGGTCGGCGCCGAGGCCGCCCGCCGCCGTGGTGGATGCTCAGGCCTCCGGCTGACGCTGCCCGCCGGTGCGGGATTCCTTCTCCGCCACCAGAAGATAGGCGACCATCAGCCGCTTGAGCTCGCCCACGGCGTCCTCGTGACGCAGGCCGTCCTGCACGGAGAAGTTCAGCATCGAATAGACCACGTGCACGAGCACCTGCGCCATCATCGAGCGGCGGGCACGGGGCGTGCGCGGCATCAGCGGGCGCAGCATCTGCTGCACGACCTCGGCGAATTCCTTCTCGTGGATGGTCCCGGTGGCGCGGGTGGACGGGGTGGACTGCATGGCCAGCCACACCTCGCGCCGGGACGGGTCGGTCATCCACAGATCGGCCATGTGGTCCACGAACTTGTTCATGTGCCGCAGCCAGTCCATCGACGGGACCTCGCCGTTGAAATCCGACAGCTCGCGCGTCACCGCGACCAGGTCCTGCCGGTTCAGCTCGCAGACGATGACGTACTTGTTGGCGAAGAACTGATACAGCGTGCCGATCGGCACCTCCGCGCGCGCGGCCACTTCCTCACAGGTGAACGACTCGAATCCGACCTCGACGAGCAGTTCCCGGGACGACTGCAGCAGTGCGTCGAATTTGCGCTTGCTGCGTTCCTGGGTGGGGCGTCGGCGGGGCATGAGCTCTTGCGGATCGTCCTGCAACTCCAACGCCGGGTCCGGACGTCGATTCGACCTCGTTGCCGTGCGCGCTTCCACCACGTCCACCAGGCTAGCGGTAGTGACACGCTGATGACACGCGGCTGCGCCGTAGGATTCCGGTTTCGTTGCGGCTCATGACCCATCCGGCCCGGAAATGGTAACGAAGACATACCGAGTACGCGTGCGTCGACGCGACTCTCCCGCTCCGAACCTCGCACCACGCGTCGTGCGTCTTCGCGTGGTGTGCAGGCCCATATCGCATGAACCCGGCTTCACCGGCACGTCGAAAGGCATGATCAGTGGTAGCACGATCTGTGGTGACCTTCGGTGTCTCTACCGAGCGCGGCGCTGTCCACGCGGTGGCGCTGTCCGACGGGGACGGCACGCTGCCCGACCGGCTGTTGATCAGGCGGACGTTCACCATCGGCGACGGCAGGTCAGATCTGGCGAGGGCGGTCGAGGCCGCGTTCGAGGCCCTGGCCGAGGAGATCGATGCGGATCGCCGGATCGCCGGTGCGGCCGTCACCTATCGTGATCCGGCCGAGCGGCGCGCGATCGTGACGGGTCTGGCCAGTGGCCCGTGGCGCAGCGCGTCGATGGTCTCGGCCAAATCCGCCCATCTAGCCCTGGCTCGGGCGATGACGTGGACGGGCGATTTCGGTCATGTGCTGATCTGCGAGGCGATGCTGGGGTACCAGTGCTTCTCGCTGATCTCGCCGGGCCGTGATCGGGTGGTGGCATCGATCGCGGCCGCGGGGTCCGGGTTGACCGATGAGTCCATGCGTCCGGCCGTGACGGCGGCATGGGATCAGTTCGACGCGGCGGGCGTGCAGCCCGAGGCGGTGGTGCCGATCGGTTCGGGCGCGCGCACTCCGGTGGTCAAGACGAGTCTGGCCAAGGGATTCGGCGTGCCGCTCGTGCCGAGCCGGATGGGTTCGGCCGCCGCGGCGGCGGGTGCGGCGCTGGCCGTGCAACCCGAGCCCGAGGTCGTGCTCGCGCGTCCGAAGGCGTCCCGCAGCGCCGCGGTGCTGGTCACCACGGCCAGCGTGCTGGCCGGTGGTCTGATCGCGGGCGGCGTGTACGAGACGACGTCGGGTTCGCGGACGAGCACCGCACCGGATCTGGCCGATGCCGCGAACGCGACCCCGCAGCGGCAGCGCGCGGTTCCGGCCCCGCAGCCCGCCGCACGGCCCGCTCCCGCCAGGTCACCACGGCCGCAGGCACTTTCGGGCCACTCCTCGCACGAGGCCGATGCGCCGGGTGGGACGCCGATCGATTCGGCGGGCATGCTGTGGGGGCCGACCGGTAGCCACCGGATGGATCAGCACCAGCCGGCGCCCGAGCTGATGAAGGTGACCCCCGGCCCGGCCGCCGCCGGTCCCTCGACCGAATTTCCCCCGCTGCCGGAACCGAATTCGCCGGTGGTCGGGCCCAATCAGCAGCTGCTGTTCCCGGGCGAGGCCCCGCCCCCGGCACTCACTTCACCGGAATTCGCGAACTGGTGGAACAACCACTGGCGGCTGATGCTGGCGTGGGCCGCCGATCTGATGCCGCACGCGTCGCCGCACTCCGCGCAACACCCGAGTCCGGACTCGGCGCAGCGAATGTGAGTCCGCGGCCGCGAAAAACGTGGATGCTCAGTGGACGACGCATCTGCGAATAACGGTGCGGTCCGGGCGTTTCCGGCGCCCGGGCCGCACCGTTCGGTTCGGCGGCGCTAAACCGACAGATCGCGCCGCAGTTTGGCCACGTGTCCGGTGGCCCGCACGTTGTACTGCGCCAGCGCGATCGTGCCCTCCTCGTCGACCAGGAAGGTCGAGCGGATCACGCCGGTGATCTTCTTGCCGTACATGGTCTTCTCGCCGTAGGCGCCCCACGCGGTGAGCACCTCGCGGTCCGGATCGGACAGCAGCGGGAAGGTGAGCTTCTCGTTGTCGCGGAACTTGGCCAGCTTGGCGGGTTTGTCCGGCGAGACGCCGATCACGTCGATGCCCGCGCCGCCGAGTTCGGCCAGATTGTCGCGGAAGTCGCAGGCCTGCTTCGTACAGCCCGGTGTGCTTGCCGCCGGGTAGAAGTAGACGATCACCTTGCGGCCGCGGTAGTCGGCCAGGGACACCGGTTTACCGTCGGCGTCGGGAAGGGTGAAGCCGGGCGCGATATCGCCCGGAGCGAGACGGGAGTTCTCGGTCATGCCCAGCACGGTAGCTCACTAGCGTGCGGGTCGGGGCCGCAGGCGGCGGAGGCGGAGGCGATCCGGCGGCGGCGGATAGACTCCACGGCAGCGACGCACGCCCATCGGACGAATCACAGGAGATACAACGTGGCGAAGGATACCGAGAGCATCGAGCGGGAGATCGAAGCCGCGCGTAATCGGCTCGCGAACACACTCGATGAACTCGCTGTTCGGGCCGACCCGCAGCGGATCGCGGACAAGACCAAGCACGCGGTGCTCGCGAAGTTGAACGAGCCCAAGGTGAAATACGGCCTCATCGGCGCGGGCGCGGTGGTCGTGGCCGTGACGCTGGTGAAGATCTTCCGCCGCTGAGAGCTCGGGGCCCGAACGACGAACACCCGGTGCGGCATTGCGCCACACCGGGTGTCGTGTCTTCGGGGCCGGATTACTGCGTCGGGCAAGCCATTCCGGTGCCGTCCGGGTCCAGGTACGGGGCGTAACCCGGTTCGCCGCGGAACAGCGGCGCCTTGCCCGCCTTGCGGACCTCGTCGCAGTTCTTGTACACCTTGCCGCCCGCGGACCCGGTCTGGGTCAGACCGGCGGATCCGGTGGAGCCGATGAGGTCGTCGATGCTCGAAGAACCGGTGCCCGCCGAGCCCGACGGGATGTTAGGGCTTCCAGCAGATGCGGAAGGGGCAAGCGGGGCGGCGAGGGCCAAGCCCGTGCCCACGATCACGATGAGCCTGCGAACGTTCATGTATTCCTCGATAGTAGCTACGGATGACTGGACGGGACCCAACCGGCACTCCCCGTGATGCTCGGGCCGGACTCGCCGAGTCTACTGTTCTGATGGCGCGGACCGTTGTCAACCGGGTGTCCCTAGTACGCCCCGATCTCCCAGCCGGTTCCCAGGGGGCGGGCGCGCCGGAATCAGCCTCCGGGCGGCTCCGGCGGGGGTGCGTGCCATGGCGTGACCGGCGGTTTCACCCAGAGAATCTTCTCGTCGGAGCAGGCGCGCTGTGCCGCAGGGTGATTCGGATGCCGCTGTGCCCAGGCGTCCTTCTCGTCGAGTAATTCCGCTGTCAGGGACCAGGTTTCGTCGGTGCCGGGGGGATTGGTCTCCGCGGCGCGGGCGAGTTTGCGGCGAGTTGCCGGGGACAGCGCCAGGAGTTCGGCGCCGGTGATGTCGCGCTGCCAGATGTAGGCCGCCAGGCGGCGCGCCTTCTCGGCGCGGCCCTTGGCCGCGAAGTCGGTGTGCGCGTAATCGGCCATGTCAGGGGTGTGCCAGGCCGTGGCGGTAGGCGTAGCGGACGGCGTCGGCGCGGTTGCGCGCGCCGATCTTTGCGAAGGCGTTGTTGATGTGCGTCTTGACGGTCGTCTCGGAGATGTAGAGCGATCCGGCGATCTCGGCATTGTTCAGGCCCTGCCCGATGAGCCCGAGCACCTCCGCCTCGCGGGCGGTCAATCCGTCGGGCTTCGGCGTTGCGGCCGTGGCGGTTTCGCGTGCGGGTCGGGATTGTGCGGCCGTCGCGTCGGACAGCGCGGCCACCAGGCGCTGGGAGACGGTCGCGTCGAAGGTGGACTGTCCGGCGGCCGCGGCGCTGATGGCGGCGGCGATCTCGGCGCGGCCCGCGTCCTTGGTCAGATATCCGCGCGCCCCCGCCCGCAACGCGCCGAGGATGGATTCGTCGTCGGCGTAGGTGGTGAGCACGATGACCGCGGTGCCCGGATGTTCGGCGATGATCCGGGCGGTGGCGCCAGCACCGTCCAGGACGGGCATGCGCAGGTCCATCAGCACGACGTCGGGGGACAGCTCGCCCACCGCACGCACGGCCTCCTCGCCGTCACCGGCCGAGCCGACGACGCGCACCCCGTCGACGAGTCCGAGCAGCGCGACCAGACCCTCGCGCATCACCTGCTGATCGTCTGCCACGAGCACCCGGATACCGGTGCCGGGCTCGTCGCTCATGGTCTCCCTTTCGTCCCGCCGCCGCCCGTTCAGCCGGGTACTTCCGCGGTCACCACCCAGTCGCGGCCGTCGCGTCCCGGTCCGGCGGACAGGGTGCCGCCGACCAACGCGACGCGCTCGCGCATTCCGGTGAGACCGTACCCGCCGCCTTCGTCGTGCGCCCGCGGTGGCTCGATCGGTTCGGTGTCCGCGCGGATCGGATTGCGCACCGACAGCCGCACTCGCTCCGGCGCGAAGCTCAGCGCGACGGTCACCGCCGCTCCGGGTGCGTGTTTGGCGGCATTGGTGAGCGCCTCGCGGGCGGTTCGCAGCAGCGACACCACCGCGGCGGACTGCACCGCGCGCGGCTCGCCGTCGACGAGGCAGTCCACGGTCATCCGGCGATCCCGGCGATAGCCCTCGACCAGTCCGCGAACGGCCTCGGGGAGCGGGGGGACGTCCTCACGCAGCGCGGCCACCGCGCCCCGGGCCTCGGTCAGCCCGTCCTGCGCGAGCCGGTGGGATCGACGCAGATGAGCCAGTGCGCCGACCACATCGTTCTTCTCGCTGAGCAGACCCTCGGCGACCTCGAGCTGCACGGTCAGCGCGCCGAGGGAGTGCGCCAGCACATCGTGCATCTCCCGGGCGATGCGGGCGCGTTCGTCCAGCGCGGCGGCGCGGGCGTGTTCCTGCTGCGCGCGACGAGTCTGTTCGAGCAGCATTTCGGTCTGATGGATCTGCAGGCGGAACTGGCGGCGATACAGGCCCATCAGCAGCACGATCACCAGTATCGCCACGGGGGTGAGCACATGGGTGCTGAGATCTCCGGCGAGCAGATCGCTCAGGACCAGCACAGCGGCCGCGGTGGCGAGGCTACTCAGGATCAGCCGGGTGCTCGCCGTGATCTGCCTGGCGAAGACGCCGACCGTCACCCACAGCTGGATCACCGGGGCGCTGACCGTGTTCGCGTCGGGCCATGGCCCGGTGGCGACGGCCGCGAGCATCATGCAGCCGATCAACGCGGGCACCACCAAGCGCGGCCGAGCATCGCCGCACACCTCGTAGATCAGGAAGACCGCGTACGCGCCGCCGAAGACGATCCACAGCCATACGGGCACCGGACCGCGGTGGTTCCACAGCAGATTCGCCGCCAGCAGCAGGCCGCCGATGATCCGGAACAGCGGGCTGCTCTCCGGATCGCTGCCGAGCAGCCGTCGCGCGGCACGCGGGAGCGTCTGCGCCATCACTCTCCTCCGGATCGGTACCGCCCAGCATTGTCGCCGATCACCGGCGGCGCAGCGCGGCTGCGGCGTGTCGTACGCCGCCGGTGCGGCGCGCGCCGCCGAGTCGGGCGATGTGTCGACCCTAGGCAGTGCACTGGCGAGCGGAAACCTGTCGACGGTGGAGTTCGCGGGTGGAGATACCCGCACTACACCCGCGGGTGGAGATGGCCGATTCCATCCGCCGGTCCACGCGCGGCGGCCCCTGTGCGAAATAGCTTGATGTGCATACCAACTCGGCGATCACCAGGGAGAACCCGATGTCCCAGCCCGCACCTGCCGCCCAGCCCGGCGAGATTTCCGCGACCACGGCCGGGCCCACCGCGGCTCGTACCGGCCGGCTCAACCGGATCATCGCGAATCTGTGCCCGGTCGTGCTTCCGATGGGCACGTACTACCTGCTCACCGCGCTCGGGCACAGCGGCTTCATCGCACTGCTGTGCGCCACGGTCGTCTCGGCGCTGTGGGTGCTGGTTCCGGCGGTGGTGCACCGCCGGTTCGACGGGCTGGCCGGATTCGTCCTCGCGATCAACGGTCTGGGTCTGCTGCTGGCGCTGGTGAGCGGCTCCGAACGGATGATCCTGGCCAAGGACCCCATCACCGACGCGGTGGTCGGCGTGCTGCTGTTCGGCAGCTGTGTGATCGGGCGTCCGGCGATGTTCGGCATCGTCCAACGCCTGCGCGCCTCGGGCGCGGATCAGGCCCGGGCCTGGAATGCGCTGTGGGACACCGATGCCGAGGTCCGGCAGATCTTCCTGCGGTCGACCCTGGTCTGGGGTGGCGCGTTCGCGGCGGTCGCGCTGCTGCGGTTCGGGATGATCGCCACGCTGCCGGTGTCGACGGTGGTCGGGCTGGGCAATCCGGTCGAGTGGGTGATTCTGGGCCTGGCGTTCGCCTACTCCATGCATGTGCGCAAGCGGATGAACATCAACGCGCGGATCGCCGCCGAATAGTTCGCCGGCATTCTTTCATTACAATTCGTAGGTTTCCATCATAACACCCGTGATTGTCATCAAAGAAATCACCGGTGTTATGATTGCAATTCGCTCCTGGTTTTCTGGCCTATTTTCTACGAAAGGTTCAGATTTCCATTTGAATTTCACCTTTTCGAAATATTGGCCCGGCCTGATTGACCGGTGAGGATCGGTGTGTCTGCGCTGAATGCGCAGGGTCACCGTGGTCAAAGAAAGGTTTGAGGTCGTACCAGATGAGGAAGTTTGCTGCGAGTGCAGCGTTGGTGGCGAGCGCAGTCGGAATCGCCGCGGCGCCCGCTTATGCCACCCCGGCGCCGCCCGCCCCCGCGTCCATCCAGGTTGCGCCGAAGTCGTTCAACAACATCCCGGCGACGCAGACCGCGGATATCAACGGCCTCCGTTACACGGTGAGCCGTGACGGCGGATCGGCCGTGGTGAAGGCTGCCGACGCCACGTTCGAGAAGATCGGCGACAGCCTGGCGATTTCCAACGCCAAGGGCGTCGTCGTCGACTCGGTTCCGCTGGTGTACCGCAAGGACGACACCCAGTTCCCGATCAATGCCGACATCGCCGCCCACCAGGTGCGGCTGACCCCGCAGACCACGAACGGGACCCCGGCCGCCCACCCGGTCTCCGCGGCGTCGCTGGCGAATGCCAAGGACGCCAGCAAGGTCGATCCGAAGCAGATCGACGAGTCGTTCACCCCTCGTGACCAGCAGGAACTGTCGGCGTTCGGTTCGCGTGCGACCATCTCCAGCTTGGTCGGCGCGGTGATCGGCGCGCTGATCGGTGTGACGGTCGGCTGTGTCGCGGGTGCGGTGGTCGGTTCGGTTTCCACCGCCATCACCACCCTGTTCGCCGGTGTGGTCCCCGGCGCGATCGTCGGCTGCATCGCAGGTGTGGTGACCGTCGGTTCGGCCGGTTCGCTGCTGGGCACCATCCTGGTCGGTGGCCCGATGATGCTCTGGTCCGCGTACCAGTACTTCAGCACCATCAACGGGCCGTGCACCACGCCCGGCGCGTACTGCACCAACCCGGCCGCCCCGCCGGCTCCGAAGAAGTAGTTCCGCGCACCACCGCAATTCTCGACGGGCGGATCGCCACTTCAGGCGATCCGCCTTTCGGCGTGCCGCGAACGCGATACCCGCTCATCTACGCGCACCATCGGCGGGACACGCGAATTTCCCGGATATCGGCGCCGAACTCCCAGTGATGCGCTGCCCGAATTATCGTTGCTGAGCCGGAATTTGCTCATCATGTGGGGGACATGCGCGGCGGGCGCTTCCGAGCGACTTGCTTACAACGGAAGGTCCAGGCCGGGCAGCGGTCACGAAACCGGGTCTGAGCGGTATCCGCGGAGACGGTCGGCCGGGTGACTCCCGCCATCGCGCCGGACCGTTCCGCGATCACCAGGTGGGCGCTTGTGCACGGCGGGCCGAGCGTGCGGACCGGGAGACGGGCGGCGACGCGGCGTACGGGTCAGGGGACGTAGCGCAGCACGGCGGCCGCGTGCGCGCCGTCGGGCAGATCGGCGGCGCGCACCGCCAGGACCCGGCCGTCGGAAAGCAGTACGCGACGGGCGATTTCATCGAGGATGCCCGGTGCGCCGGCCGCGCCGGTGGTGGCGAAGGTGAGCGATCCGTCCTCGGCGACGGTTCCGGGAATCGGCGTATCGATATCGACCATGAGGGTGTGCACCGTGCCGTAGGTCGCGGCGCGGGCGATATCGGACAGATCCGCGGAGGCGCGCCCGTCACTGCGGCGTTGCTCGAATTCCGCACGCAGCTCGGACAATTCGGCGGCGTAGTGCCTGTCCAGCACGGCGCGGGCACGGGTGGCCAGGTCCGCGTCGGACAGATGTTCCGGATTGCCCGCGATCTCCTCGGTCAGCAGTCCCGGATAGCTGTTCACCGAGCGATACAGCGAGGCGATCGGTTCGGCCGCGGCCAGGATCAGCGGAACGTCCCTGCCGGACAGCACATTTCGCAAGGCGTGATCCACCGCCCGGCAGAACTGCCGGATCCGGACCTTGCGGCCCTCGGTGCCCTGCAACCGCCCGTGCGGGCTGCGGCTCATACCCGGCTGGGCGATGTGGTCGGTCAGGCTCACCGGCAGCCCGGCCACCGCGACGTCCTGGGCGGGCTCGTCCGGGGTCACCTCGACCAGGCGCACCGCGTTCTCCGACAGCGCCAGGACGAAGGCGTCCTGCGGAAAGGTGATGGTGCGCAACAGCGGTTTGATGTCGAACCGATCCCCGACCCTGGTGGCGGCCTCGAGCCGATTCGGCACCCGGAACGTCCGCGTCCGCTCGGGCGTCGCGAGCGTCACCAGCGTGCGCGACTGATACCGCCAGTAGTCCTCGTCGTCGATCAGATCGTCGAACTCCTCCTCGAGGGCCACGCGGGCCTCCTTGTCGGTGACCTGCTCGAGCGCCCGCCGGGCCTGATTCTCGAACGCGACCCGGTTCTTGTCCGGCGTCGGCGTGCTCACCTCGGTCGGTGTGTAGACCGAGACGCACCACGGCTCGATGGTCGATACGAGGGCGAGGATCTCACCGCGGGTCGGAATATCGGTGTGCAGCATGCGTATCCTCCGTATCTCGGCGCAGGCGGGCTCGGGCCCGCCGGCGGATCAGAGCAGGCCGATATTGTGTTCGGCCGTGGTGACGACCTTGTCCAGATCTCCGTGCAGCGTCTGCCTGGCCAGGCTCAGGGTGAAGCCGACGGCCGTCTCGCCCGGCACGTGCGCGGGCATGGCCAGCGCGTGCTTGTCGACCAGCACGTCCAGCACCACCGGTCCGTCCCTGTGCGCCAACGCCGTTCGGATCGCATCGCGCAGCTCGCCCGGATCCTCGACGCGAATCCCCTTGGCGCCCATGGCCTCCGCGACCTTGCCGAAGTCGGGATTGGCGAAGTCGGTGCCGTACGGGATCAGCCCGGCCTCCTGCTGTTCGATATCGACGAAATCGAGCATGCCGTTGTTCAGGATGACGTTCACCACCGGTGTCCGGTGCTGCACCTGGGTGAGCAGATCGCCCAGCCCGAGCATGGTGAATCCGCCGTCACCGCACAGGGCGATGGTCTGGCGTCCGGGGAAGGCGAGTTGCGCGCCGAAGGCGTTGGGGGAGGCGTTCGCCATCGAGGCCCAGGAGAACGATCCGAACAGGCGTCGATCGGATCCGTAGTGGATGTGCCGGGAGGCCCAGATGACCGCGGTGCCGGTATCGGCGAAGAACAGTGCGTCGTCCGCGGCCTCCTCGTCCAGGAGCGCGGCGAGATATTCGGGCCGGATCGGTGTCATCTCCGGGCCCCTGGTGACGTAGTGCCGCAGGTGCCTGTCGAAGCTGCGCGTCGCCTTCACGCATTTGTTCAGGAAGTGGTCCCCGGACTTGGCCGCCACCATGGGCAGCAGTTCGCTCACGGTGGCCCGCACATCGCCGATCACGCCCAGCGCCAACGGAATTCGCCGCCCGAGATGCCGCGGGTTACGGTCGACCTGGATGACCTCGACCCCGGTGTGCGGCAGGAAGTTCGGGAAGGGGAAGTCGGTGCCGAGCATGAGCAGCACATCGCATTTGTTGATCGCCTCCCAGCAGCCGCCGTAGCCGAGCAGCCCGGTCATGCCGACGGCATTGGGATTGTCGTGTTCGAGCCACTGCTTTCCCTTGAGCGAATAGCCCACCGGTGCTTGCAGTTTCGCGGCCAGGGCGCGCACTTCGATGCCCGCGTCGGCGCAGCCGTCACCGCCGAAGATGGCGATCCGATCGGCGTCGTCGATGATCTCGGCCATGGCGGTCAGGTCGGCGGCCGCCGCCGGACGCGTCTGCGGTGCCGGAATCGGCACGCGCAGAGACAGTTTCGGTGCGTCGCGTACCGCGACGTCACCGGGGACGGCCACCACGGTCGGGCCGTGCTCGGCCAGGGCGATGGTCACCGCGCTGCTCACGACGTGGTGCAGTTGCGCGGGATTGGTGATGCGGCCGATGTAGTGCGCCGCGGTGTCGAAGAACTTGTAGGGGTTGAGTTCCTCGACGGTGCCGCTGTCCAGCAGCGCGGACTCGCTGTCACCGGCGATGGCGATGATCGGCGCGCCCTCTTTCCGGGCGTCGATCAGGCCGTTGATCAGATGGGTCACGCCCGGTCCGGCGGTACCGCACACCGCGACCGGACGCCCGGTCAGGCATGCCTCGGCGACGGCGGCGAATACGCCGTACTCCTCGTGCCGCACGTGCACGAAATCGATGTCCCCGTTGCGGCGCATGGCGTCGATGACCGGGTTGAGGGCGTCGCCCACGATGCCGTAACACCGGCGCACCCCCGCGGAAGCCAGCATCTCCCACAGTCCGTCGGCGACGCTCTTCGCCATCGATTCCCGCCTCCCACTCGTCGTGATCCTGCGAGCGATCGTGAGCCGGACATTTGCCCGGTGCTCACTCGGGAAGGATATTCAGAGCTGGAGGTATTTGCGAAGGGTTCGCTGGATCTCGAACGGGTCACGATTGGGGGAGATCACCCGGACCTGGGCGGGCCGTCGACCCTGTGGTCGACGGCCCGCGCATCCCTACGGCCGCGACGCTCGCTACTCGTCGATCTCGATGGCCAGCGCCGGGCAGACCCGCGCCGCCTCGCGCACGCCCTCGTGCTGATCCTCGGCGGGCTCCTCCTGCAGCAGCACCACGACGCCGTCCTCGTCGCGCTGGTCGAACACCTCCTCGGACACCATCACGCACTGTCCGGAGCCGACGCACTTGACTTGATCCACAACAACTTTCATGAGAAGAGCTCCTTACCAGGCGATGGGAAGCGAGTGGACGCCGTAGACGGCCATCTCATCTTTGAACTGCACATCCTCGAACGGAATCGCAAGGCGCAGTGTGGGAATGCGCTTGTACAGCGTGCTGTAGACGACCTGCAGCTCCATCCGCGCCAGCGGCTGGCCGAGGCACTGGTGCACGCCGTAACCGAAAGCCACGTGATGCCGTGCCTTGCGGTGGATGTCGAGCTTGTCCGGGTCGGGGAACACCGAATCATCCCGGTTTCCAGCGTCATTGGCCAGGATGATGCCCTCGCCGGCGCGGACCAACTGCCCGCCGACCTCGACGTCCTCGGTGGCCACCCGCCGACGTCCGGTGTGCACGATGGTCAGGTAGCGCAGCAGTTCCTCGACCGCGTTGGCGATCAGCGCCGGATCCTCGGTCTCGCGCAGTTCGGCGAGCTGATCGGGATGCTCGAGCAGTGCCAGGGTGCCCAGGGCGATCATGTTGGCCGTCGTCTCGTGCCCGGCGATCAGCATGAGCGAGGACATGTTCGCGGCCTCGTCCACGGTCAGCTCGCCCGCGGCGACCTGCCCGCCGACCAGCCGTCCGATCAGATCGTCGGTCGGCGTCTTCTGTTTGGCCACAACGAGATCCCGCAGGTAGGAGGTCAACTTGGCGTTGGCCGCCAAGGACTCCTCGGCTGTCGACACGCGGGAGATCATCACCTTGCTGCATGCCTGGAAGAAGTCGTGGTCCTCGTAGGGCACACCGAGCAGTTCGCAGATCACCAGCGAGGGCACCGGCAGCGCGAAGGCGGTCACCAGATCCGCGGGTTGCGGCCCGGCGAGCATGTCGTCGATCAGCTCGTCGACGATCTGCTGCACCCGCGGGCGCATCGCCTGCACCCGCTTGACCATGAAGTTGCGGGTCAACATCTTTCGCTGCTGATCGTGCTCCGGATCGTCCATCGCGATGAACGAGCGGGCTGCGCGCCGCCGTGCGGCGATGGACTGAGACTGATGCGGATAGCCATCCTCGAGAGTGTTGGCGCTGAACCGGTGATCGGCGAGTACCGCCCGCTGTTCGTCGTAACCGGTGACGAGCCAAGGCGTTTCGCCGTTCCAGATCTCCACCCGGCTGACCGGGGCGACTTCGCGCAGGGCGGGCGGCGGATTGAACGGGCAGCCGGCGGCTCGCGCCATGGGGAACTTGGGAAGGGCTTCGGTCTTGGGAAGGGCTTCGGTCATGGTGACCCCCTGACAGAGTTACTAAACAATCGTTCACTAACTCGGCCAGGATAGATCCCGTTCGCCTTGCTAAGCAACTATTAGCGAGATGTGAAGGGATTCAATCGATGACGAGCGAGATGAGCTCGTCGACGAAGTCCAGCACGACCTCGGTCTGCGGCGAACCCTGACTCGCGTGCCACAGTGCGACGCGGCCGTGCGCGCCGACGAAGACCACCACCGCGGCCCGCTCGGGCGGGAGCCGCAACAACACCCCGGCCTCCTCGCAGCGCTCGAATCCGATGATCATCTGCTGGACCAACGGGGTCAGCGGGCCCGGCCGCGAGTCCTGGGTGGGCCGGTTGTTGATCATCAGCCGGTAGTGGCCCGGACTGTCCAGGGCGAACCGGCAGTACGCCTTCATCTGCGCGCGGACTCGATCCAGGACCGCATCGGGCGGGAACTGTGTCTGTGCGTCGGCCATCACCGCGGCCAGTTGTCCGGCGTCGTAGTCGATCAGGCCGTCGACCAGCGCGGACTTATCGTTGAAATGCTGATAGATGCTGGCCGGGGAGATTCCGGCCGCGCGGGCCACGCCGCGGATCGTGAGCCCCTCCTCGCTGCCCAGGTCGGACAGCAACCGCGCGGCGGCCTCGAGGATCTCCAGCCGCAACCGCTCACCCTGCCCCCAGGGGTTGCGTGCACGTTGCGAGGTCTCGGCCACGCGAGCACTGTAACCTCTTCGGGCCACGAAGTGGCCGGTCTGCATCGCCACCGGTGGCGGGGTCGTCGGCGTCATCGGGTCAGGCCGAGCACTGCCGCGGTCAGACCGAAGTCCGGGCCCAGATCCTGAACCCGTCCGGTCCGGCAGCCATCGGCCCGCAACCCGATCCGCTCGCAGAAGGTACTGACGATCTCCGTGGTGCCGGTGCCGAGCAACGCGTGGGCACGGGCGAAGCGGCCGCGGCGATCGATCAGGAGGTCGAGATTCTGGGCGATCAGCGGCGTGACGTCCGCGATCTCGGTGACCTGGGATGCGTTGGCGCGCAACTGATCGGTGACGTTGGTCAGCCCGGTCAGGCTGGCGGACAGGCGGTCCCGATAACCGCCGAACGTGGTGCTGCTATCGGACAGGAATGCCTCGAGCTGATCCAGCGTCGCCTGGAGTCCGGGGGCCTGCTCGGCGAGCATCGAGGACATCCGGGTGACCTTGTCGCCGAATTCCCTTACGGCTGTGTCGTTGTCGGCCAGCATCGAGGTCAGATCGTTGAGCTGGACGATGATCTGCGAGATCGCGTCCCCGTCGGCCACGCCCAACCGCAACGCGCCGGTCAGGGCCGCCAATGTGTCACGGATCTTCGCGCCGCGGCCGTCGACCATGTCATAGAGCACAGTGCCGGACAGCGGGCCCCGCGTACTGCCCGGCGGCGGCGCGAGGGCGGCGGTGAATCGGTCGATGGTTTCCAGCAGGGTGTCCAATTCGACCGGGCTGCGGGTCGATTCGGTGGTCAGGTGCGCGCCGTCGCGCAGCACCGGGCCGCCGGTGTAGGCGGGCGAGAGCTCGATATGCCGATCGGTCACGATGGAGCCGGAAATCAGTGCGGCCGTGACATTTTCGGGGATCGTGACGTCGCGGTCGATGCTCAGGTGCACCTCGGCGTACTCCGGATGCGGGACGATCTTGTCCACCGTGCCGACCCGCAGGCCCAGTACGGTGACCGGATTGCCCGCGCACATGCCCGAGATACTGCGGAAATCGGCCGTGATGCGGGTCGGCCCGGGGCGTCCGGGCATCACCGAGCAACCGGTGCACACGAGTACCAGCATGCCGATCAGCACCGCCGCCGCATCCCGTATCCGGTGCTCCACAGTGCTGCTCCTAGGGCGGGGACGGCTGGTGAACGAGGCATCGCCCGGTAGCAAGCCAAGGTAGCAGCGTCGCATCGGTCGCACGACGCAGTTGAACAAATTCCTGGACATTTGTATCGCCGGGCGATTGTCATCTGCCCGAGAAGGATGTTGCGACAGAAAGTGTGAAACCGGACACAGCCTCCGGCTATAGCGCGGCTATCGTCCGGTCATTCCTCGACGGTGACCGTCAGCCGTGGTTTGGCGGTGTCGGCCTCGTCGGCGACCATCTGCCAGACCGAATCGATCATCGGGGCCAGCAGGAGTTCGCCGAACTGCCGTACCAGCACCGCCACCACCTGGGTCGATTCGCGGCGGGAGGTGGAGGCCAGACCTGCCTCGCGCAGGGCGACGACCTCGCTGCGCACCAACTCCACCTGGCGTTCCAGGAATTTCAGCCGGGTCGGCTCCGGTTCGAGGACCGCGCGGCGGATGTAGTTCACCACGGCCGGGTTCTCGCGCAGCATCTCGCGCACGGCCTCGTCCCGCGCGCCCGCGACCTCGCCCGGTGTTCCGGTATTGGGTACCGAGTGCACGGCCTGATAGAAGTACTCGCTCACCAGCTGATCGACCGCGTCGCGCAGGCCCGCCTTGGTCTTGAAGTGATGTTGGACCAAGCCGAGGGTGACGCCGGCCTCGGCGGCGACCGCCCGCAGCGACACCCGGGACTCGCCGTACTGCGCGAACAGATCCATGGCGGCATTGCGGATCCGCGCCTTGGCGGTCAGATCCTCGTTCGTCGCGCGTGGATTCAGCATCGGTCCTCAGCTCGTCAGGGTCTGACGGAGATCTTACGTCGCGTAGTAGCCCAGTCCCGAGGGCAAGTACGGTGCTGTTGACCTATTGACAATACAACTGTACCGTCCATTGCCGTGAACGACCGGGGTGTGCACCCCGTGCGCCGGAAAGCAGAGGGATCACGCATGTCCGAACTCTTCCCCGACTACCGTCCCTCCTGGGAGACCGATCAGCATCGCGAACTGCGCAAACACGCGGCGGAGTTCTTCCGCAAGGAGAGCGCGCCGCATCGCGAGCGCTGGAGCGATCAGCACATGGTCGACCGCGAGTTCTGGAACAAGGCCGGTGCGGCGGGTCTGCTCGGACTCGACCTGCCGGAGGAATTCGGCGGTGCCGGAGGCGATTTCGGCATGCAGGCGGTCGTGCAGGAGGAGTTGGTCTACGCGCACGACAACGGTTTCGGCTTCTCGGTGCACTCACCGATCGTGTCGCACTACATCCACCAGTACGGAAGTCCGGAACAGCGGAACAGGTGGCTGCCGGGCATCATCGCCGGTGAGCTGGTGCTGGCCGTCGCGATGACCGAGCCGGGGACGGGTTCGGACCTGCAGGCGGTGCGCACCACCGCGATTCGCGACGGTGATCATTACGTCGTCAACGGCTCGAAGACGTTCATCTCCAACGGAACCCACTGCGATCTGGTGGTCATCGTCGCCAAGACCGATCCGTCCAAGGGCGCCGCGGGCGTCTCGCTGATCGTGGCCGAGACCAAGGAGCTGCCCGGCTTCGAGCGGGGCCGGGTGCTGGAGAAGATGGGGCAGCACGCGCAGGACACCCGCGAGCTCTTCTTCTCCGATATGCGGGTGCCGGTCGCGAATCTGCTTGGTGCACAGGAAGGTCTGGGTTTCTACCAGCTGATGGAACAGCTGGCCCGCGAGCGGCTCATCATCGCGAGCATCTGCTCCGCGCTGGCCGAGGCCGCGGTGCTCGAGGCGCTGCGGTACTCGCGCGAGCGCGAGGCGTTCGGCCGCCCGATCGGCAAATTCCAGCACAACGCGTTCACCCTCGCCGAGGTCAAGACCGACGCGCTGGCCATCAAAACCCTTGTGGACTATGCGATCTCGCAGTACATCGCCGGTAAGAACGATCCGGCGACCGCGTCGATGGCCAAGTTGTTCGCCGCCGAGACCGCCGACAAGGTGGTCGACAAATGCCTGCAACTGTTCGGCGGCTACGGATACATGATGGAATACCCGATCGCCAATATGTACACCGCCTCGCGGGTGAACCGAATCTACGGTGGCACAACCGAAATCATGAAGGAGATCATCTCTCGCGCACTGTGACATCCCGGGTTCGGTCCGCTGCCGCGGATCGCGGGATCATCGCTCCGGGCTGCACCGGGCGGGGTCGGCGAGTTCGCCGCACGGCGTGCCGCCGCGGGAGCGGATGATGTCCTTGCCCGCGCGATCGGTGAGGAAGCGCAGGAATGCCGCCGAAAGCGAGTCGTACGGCAATTCGCCTTTGCTGTAGGCGTATTCGACGCCCCAGAAGGCGTAGTTGTGGGCCAGGACCTCGTCGCGGGTGGGCTGACGCCCGCCGATGGTGACCGCGGCGATGCCCGGATACCCGGCGGCCTCGGTGTACGAGGAGTAGCCGACCGCGCCGGGAATGTCGGCGACGGCCTTCAGCATGTCGCCGGTGAGCGGCACCTCGCAGGAGGCCACGCCGGGCGGATTCGTGACCTGGATGGTCCGGCAGCCGGCCTCCGGGAGTGTCACGGCGTTGCCGCCGAGCAGTCGCTGCTGGAAGGTCTCGCGAGTGCCGGAGCCGAAGGCGCGGTTGACCAGGAATCCGATGAACGCCAACATATTTCGAGACAGTCCGGTGCGACTCTGCGTTGTCCGGACCCGCCCGCCCTTGAGCTTTCCGTGCAGTGTGGGCTCGGCGTGCGGGCCGGTGCCGGTCCCGCGCGAGAGAATGGCGAGGATCTTGTAGTGGTCTCGCCGATTCATCGGGACTTTCGGCAGATCGATGATGCCGACGTCGTGCGCTTCGTCCGCGTGCGCCGCGATTCCCCGGCCCGGCTCGAGATAGGCCCCGAGCACGGTGTCGCTCAGTTCGGTCACCGCCATTCCGGCGACCCGGCGTCCCGGGAAATGCAGCCGCAGCCCGACCCGTCCGTCGTCGGGCATCGCGTAATCGGCGGAATCGATGTTCGTGACTCCGTCGTTCTCCACCCGGATCAGCACGACCGACAGATCTTGCAGATGTGTATCCGCAGCACCCCCGTCCGGCTGCAATTGTTCCAGAACGCCCGGATACACCGACTCGATCTCGCCGGTCACCGGGGTATCCATCTGTACTCGATAGCCCAGGTGTTTACGCCGGATGACCACGAATTCCCAGAAGAACGCGATCATCGACACCACGAGTGCGATGACCGGCAATCCGATCTGCACCAGATAGCTGTCCACTCGGATCCATCCCCCGAATATGTTGCTGTCCAGCCATCTTCGTCCCCGATACCCCCGAATCCGCCTCCAGCTCACAGAGTTGGGCAACAATTCACCATCCGGATATCGGGCGGGACGGGACCCGCCGCGATCACTCCGCGGCCGCTCGCCCGGGGCGGATCTCGATATCACTCTCGGCAAGGAGCGCGGCGAGTTGCCGCCACCGGCGATGCCGATGCCGGAACATGACGCGGATGAACAATCGGATGCCGAATCCGTGCAGACCGTCCTGCACCTCGACCTCATCGGTATAGCGGCAACGGTTTTCGCCGATCGGCTCGAAGGTCAGCCGATGATTCCAAACCCGAACCGGCCCGCCCCACTCGTTGGTGTAGATCTCCCGATCCGTCAGCCGCACCAGCCGCAGATGATGCCGCCAGGCGGGAACGATCCCGAACCACCAGATCCGCGCGGCCCCCTCCACCCCCGGCTCGACCCGATCCGGAATCTCCAGCTGCGGCACCGAAATGATCGGCGCGACAACGAAAGCGAACAAACCCGGCGTCCGGGCCAGCGCGCACGCCACCTCGGCCCGCAACGGAAGTTCGGTACTTAGGGTAACCTTACTCATGCGACGATAATGGTCGTTACGGGTCTCCGTCCGCAAGAGTGAATTCGGAAAACCGGTCAAGCACCGGTCTACGTCGGCATTGCCCCGGTTCAGGAGGCGGAATCCGGTTTCGTGTTCAGGAACGATTTCGATTCGTCGATCGGAGTGTTCTGCGCCGCGGCCAGCCACCACCGGCCATCGCGCTCCACCAGCACATACAGCGCGACCTCCGAGAACGCGCCGGGTTCGACGGCCTGTCTGCGGATCTGGGTGACGATTACGCCCGGAGCCGGACTGCTCGCGACCACCACCTCGAAACGGGACGCCGGTGCGACCGGCTTCGTCAGTCCCATCATGCGGCGGTGAATGGCGTTGATCCGGTCGTGTCCGACGACCAGTGCGCCGAAAGGACTGCCCCACAACACATCCGCGGCGAACCAGTCGTCGTAGCGGTCGGCGTCGCGTGTCTCGCCCGCCTGCCGCAATGTGGCGGCGAGGTCGGCGGCCACGGCCTGTGCGGTCGCATCGGCGGCCGGGTCGTTCAGATTCGGTCGAGTATCCATGTCTTCCTCCGCTCTCGGGTACTGATCACAGCCTGCAATCTCAACCAATGTTCAGGTCAAGCGCGTTGTGAGCGAAAGTGACGGCGTGGTGCTCGTCTAGGCGTTTCGGGCCGAATCGATCCGGTCCAGGAGCCATCGCGGTCCGGTCGTGCGCGCGCCGAGCGCTTCGACGCGTGCGCGCAGACCGCGATCCGCGGTGACGACGAGAATCTCTGCCGGATCGTCGTGTTCGGCGGTGACCGCGACGATGGCGTCGTCGCCGGAGCCTGCCGCCCGGAGCACCCGCAGATTGTGGAATCCGTTGTCGTCGACGGCTTTCGCGGTGCCTTCGAGTACGACGACCACGTCGCACGATGGCGGTAGGTGCTCGCGAAGCGCCGCCAAGCCGGTCAGCAACCGCCGGGCGGCGCCGGCGCGGTCACGCCACCAGCCGTCGGGGCGGGAGCCGACGACATTGGCCGCGTCGACGACGAGCATCCGCACGGAATCGTCCAGCACGTCCCCAGTCTCCACCATCGGCAGGCGGACCGGTGTGCGGTGCGCGCCGCCGCCGGTCGGTGCTTGCCCGGCCGCCGCTGCCGAATTCCGTAGACTCCAGGGCGTGACCGATCTCGCGGATTTCGCCCGGCTGATCGCCGGTGATCATGGGCTCTGCGTCGTGTCGACCGCCCGGGCGGATGGCACGATCCACTCCTCACTCGTCAACGCCGGTGTACTGAAACACCCGCTGACCGGCCATGATGTGGTGGGGATGGTGCTGCGCGGCGGCACCCGCAAGCTGACGAACCTGCGGGCCCGGCCGCGGATGACGGCCGTGGTGCGCGTCGGCTGGGAGTGGGCCGCCGCCGAGGGGCCCGTGTGGATCGCCGGACCCGACGACCCGGTGCCCGGCATCGACGCCGAACGTCTGCGTCTGCTGCTGCGCGAGGTGTTCACCGCGGCCGGTGGCACCCACGAGGACTGGGACGAGTACGACCGGGTCATGGCGCAGGAGCGCCGGGCGGCCGTGCTGATCGTCCCGGATCGCGTCTACGCCAACGGCTGACGGGCTCCCGGCCGCGATCGACGACGATCGGGTTCAGTCCAGCTCGCCGTGCGGGTCGGTGGCATCCCAGGCGACCGGCAGCACCACTTCGACGCCGTCGCGCTGTGCCAGCGGCAGCAGCATCGCCATCGTCACATCGAAGCGATCCGCGAAATACGGCAGCGGGCGCAGCGGCCGGTCCAAACCGACGAAGAAATCGTCCCAGTGCACCAGCACGACCCGTCGTGCACCGACCGCGCCGACGACCTCGTCCCAGTACCGCCGCACGAACTCCCGCGACTGCTTGCCCAGCCCGCCGATGCCCAGATAGACGACCTCGGCGCGACGGCCGTCCAACATCCCCGGACGATGATTCGCACTGGCGTGCAACAGAATTCGTCCGACCGGATGTTCGATCAGCACCGAGTAGGCGGCCCCGGTCTTCCACGCGCCGGTCCGCGCGGGCGGAACCAGCGGCCGCGTCACGACACCCGGATAACGATCACCCGGGCTGTGCACCGAATCCAGGAACGTCAGCGTGAATCGCCCGTAGTCGAGCGTGTCCCCGTCACCGACCACCCGCAGCGAGGTCTCGGCGAGCCCGAGCCCGCGCCCGATATTCGCGGTGGATTCCGACCCGACCAGCACCGCCCCCGTCTGCAGACACCACACCGGCGCATCGAGAGCATGGTCGTAATGCGAGTGCGCACAGAACACCGCATCCAGCGACCGCACCCCCAACCGCTCGATCGCGGCGCGAACCAGTCCCGCATCGGGCGCGATCCGACCCAGCCCTACCCGCATCAGTCCCGGCCGCGTGACGAACCCGTCGCACAGCAGCGTCGTCGCGCCATCGGACAGCAGCAGCGAACTCGTCCCGAGGAAATGCGCCGTCAGCCCGCCGGGCCGCGCCGCGGCCTGCCGCTGATACACCGTGTAAGGCTCCAGGCCCGGACGGCCGAAAGGAGTTCGCACAGCTCTATCGTGCAACGTCCGCCTCCGGCGCGTTCGCTCGCGTGTCGGTTCCGGTGTGCGGGGCTACCAGGTCGGCAGGTCGGGCGGCCGGTCGACGCCGTCGCAGCGCTCGTCGGCCGCGCGGATATGCCGTTTGCGGCGCGATGGCTCCGTCGGGCATTCGCGGTGGCGCGGGCGGATGAACCGCTCGTGCGGCTCCGGCGATGAGCGCCGCACGGCATCGGACGGACAGCACCCTGTAGTGGGCAGGACGAGTGCCGTGCCGATTCAGCGGAGCGTGACCTTCTAGGTGCGGGTGGGTTCGATCGTGTCGGCCAGTTCGCCGCCGATCTCCTGGAGGTAGCGGTCGGGGCTGCCGAGCAAGGCGCTCCAGTCCAGCAGCCGTTCGAGGTAGCCATGGGCTCGGTGTTCCCAGGTGTAGCCGATGCCGCCGAAGACCTGGATGGCTGTCTCGCCCATGGTTGCCAGATGCCCGGAGAACGCCTTGAGGCGGATCGCGGCGAGGTGCCGCTCGGTGGGTGCGGCCGAATCGGCCGCCCAGAGTCCGTACAGCACGCCGCCGCGGGTCAGCTCGATGGTCTCGTACATGTCGACGCACAGATGCTGGACCGCCTGGAAGGCGGCGATCGGACGGCCGAACTGCTGACGTGTGCGCGCGTACTCCACCGCCAGGTCGAACAGGGCCTGTGCCGCGCCCAGCGCGTCGGCGGCGGTGGCGATCAGGATGTCATCGGTTGCGGCGCTGAGGGATTCGGCGGACATCTCGCCCAGGCGGCGCGCCGGTGCATCGCGCAGTGTGGCCCGGAACCGCTGCCGGGATCGGTCCACGCCGGGTAGCGGCTCGAATTCCACACCGGCCGAGGGTATTTCGACCATGTACAGACCGAGGCCGGAACCATCGCGGGCGACCACCAGCAGCACCTGTGCGATATCGGCATCGGGGATCTCGGCGATACGGCCATCGAGCCTGACACGGCCGGCGACAGCCGGTGGAAGACGTGTGGCACCGACCATCTCGTCGTCGGAGAGGATCCGGTCCGCGCTGGAAGCTGCCGGTCCGGGGCTTTCGTTGGTGGTGGATGCGGCTCGCACGACCGGCTCGGTGGGCCCCGGCAGTCCGAGGGTCGCGATCATCGAGCCATCCGCAATTCCGGTCAGCAGCCCTGTGGCACTGCCGGTTACGCCGGATCGCGCGATGACTCGCGACACGGCGACGGAGCTGGACGGCCACGGCCCGGGGTCCAGGGCGCGGCCGATCTCCTCCAGGACGACACCGGCATCCACCATGGATGCGCCCGCGCCGCCGCACTTCTCGGGGATCAACAGTCCGGCCAGGTCGAGTCCGGCGAGCGGGTCGCGACGCCGGGCGTCCGCTGTGCTGTCCTGGTCCGCAACGGATTTCAGGCGGCGCCTCACGGATTCACGCAGGGCCAGCTGTTCGGGGGTGAGTTCGAGGTTCATCGTCCGATCGGTCCCAGGATGCGGCGCGCGGTGATGTTCTTGTTGATCTGCGTCGTGCCCCCGGCGATGGTGAGCGCGCGTGCGGCCAGACGCTCGCGGGCCCAGCGGCCCTGCGCGCCACGAGGTCCGAGCAGATCGAACCCCAGCGCGGCGATGTCCTGACCGAGTTCGCCCCACGCCGTCTTGGCCAGGCTCGCCGAATCGAACGACGCGTTCCCGGCCAGACTCGCCGATATCCCGCGCTGACACAGGATTCGGAGGAACGCGCTGCGCACCTCCATGCCGCCGAGCCGGTGCAGCGTCACCGGATCACGCAGCCGCGCGGCACTTTCCGTCGATGCACCGGCGACATCGCGCACCAGATCGGTCAACCGGACCTGCATCTCGGAGTACAGCCGCGCGGCATTGGCCCGTTCGTGACTCAATGTGGTCGTGGCGACCTGCCAGCCCTGGTCGAGCGGTCCGAGCAACGCCGTCGCCGGCACCCGGACCTCATCGAAGAACAGCTCGGCGAAATCGGTGTCACCGGTGAGGGTGGCCAGCGGCCGGGCCTCGACGCCGGGCAGCGACATGTCGACGATCAGACACGAAATCCCCTGATGCTTGGGCGCGTCGGGATCTGTGCGGACGAACAGCTGGCAGCGATCGGCGTGCTGTCCGAGCGAGGTCCAGATCTTCTGTCCGGTCACCACGAACTCCTCGCCCGCGCGCACCGCGCGGGTGCGCAGCGAGGCCAGATCGGATCCGGCCTCGGGTTCGGACATGCCCTGACACCAGATCTCCTCGGCCCGCATCATCCGGGGCAGCAGGGTGCGCTGCTGTTCCGGTGTGCCGTACCGCATGATCGCCGGGGCGATGTTGTTCATGCCGATCACGTTGAGCGGCATGGGCGCTCGCGCGCGCACGGTCTCCTCGACGTACACCATCTGCTCGAGCGGCCCGGCCCCCCGGCCGCCGAGCTCCTCGGGCCAGGTCACCGCCGCCCAACGGTGTTCGGCGAGCAGACGATTCCAGCCGCGGACGATCTCGAATGCCGCCGGATCGCTCGCCACGTGCCGTCCGGCCGCGATCACCTCCTCGGTGAGGTGACCGGCCAGCCAATCGCGCAACTCGTCCCGGAACTCCCGAACCGATTGCGGCAGTGTGAAATCCATGGTCAGCTAGCCGAACAGCACGGGCAGTGCGGCGGGGGAGCGGAAGACCTGGCCGCTGATGTGCGGATCGTCCGCATCGGGGTCCAGCCGCAGATTCGGCAGTTCGTCCAGCATCTTCTCCAGCGCCAGCCGCATCTCGGTGCGGGCCAGGTGGATACCCAGGCAGTTGTGCGACCCGCCGCCGAAGGAGGTGTGCGGGCGCGGCGTGCGGAAGATGTCGAAGTCGTCCGGATCGTTCCACCGGCTCTCGTCCCGGTTGGCGGCGGCGAGCATGAGCATCACCGTGGAGCCCGCCGGAATGCGCACATCGTGCAGGACGGTCGTCGTGGTGGCCATCCGGGTGATGTTCAGCAGCGGCGTCTCGAACCGGATCGACTCCTCGACCGCGCGGGGGATCAGGGCCCGGTTGTCCCGCAGCGCCTGCAACTGTTCCGGGCGAGAGAGCAAGCTGTACAACATATTTCCGGTCGATCGGTAGGTCGTCTCGATCCCGGCGGGCAGCAGCAGCCGCAGGAAGGAGAAGATCTCCTCGTCGCTGAGTTTCTCACCGTCCAGTTCGGCTCGGGACAGATCGCTGATGACGTCCTCACGCGGCTCGCGACGGCGCTCGGCGAGGATTTCCGCGAGGTACTCCTTGACCTCCTGCGCGGCGTTGACCGCGCGCTCCCGGTGGGTGTGGAAGCCCAGAATGGCGATCGACCAGCGCTGGAACTGCCGCAGATCCTCGCGGGGCAGCCCGAGCATCCCGGCGGTCACGATGGTCGGGAACGGGAAGGTGAAATCGGTGACCAGATCGGCGCGGCCGCGGTCGGCGATCCGGTCGAGCAATTCGTCCACGGCCGGGACGATGAGCCGTTCCTCCCAGTTGGCCAGAGCCTTCTGCCGGAATGCGGTGGACACCAGCGCCCGGTAGCGGCGGTGTTCGGGGTCGTCCATCCCCAGAATGATGTGCTTGCCCATGATGTCGCCCATGAGCATGTCGATGATGTGCGCCGAGGAATAGGTCTTCCCGTCGCGCAGGACCTCCTGGATGTCGTCGTAGCCGTAGACGAAGAACACCGCCGCGTCGTCGGCGTGCGGCATGTTCGAGGTGTCCAGGCGCTGTACGGGATGTGCCCGGCGCGCGGCGGCCAGTTCCGGATACGGGTCGCGGACATCACCCGCGACGTCTTCGTCGAACACCTCGAAGACGCTGTCGTCACCGGCTTCGCGATCCCGTTCGGCCGCAACCGAATCGCCGTCCTGGTCTGCGGTGGCCTTGACGTGTGTATCCACGAACCCTCCTCAGTAAGACCAAATATTCGTTCCGTAGCGTACGGATCACCCGTCGGCCGGTCAATACTCGCGTATACCGGTTGATGCGGACCGTTGACGGCTAGCGCCACCCGTCCGTAACATGTGGAACGAATTTTAGGTTCGCTGCTCGAGCGGCCTGGCAGACGGAGATATACGTGGCCTACGAAAGCACTGCCGAGCCCATAAAACTCGGCTATCTGTTCGACTTCCGACTTCCCGAGAGTTTTCCGCCGGACATGCGGGACGACCTGACCCGTCCGTTCCGTCTGGTGTTCGCCGAGGGACAGCGGCTCGGGCTGATCGATCGTCCGGTGGAGATCGTCTTCCGCGAGGTGGAGGGATTGCCCAAGGGCTCGGTGAAGGCGGTGATCGATGCGTACGGGGAGCTGGTGGACGAGGGGTGCCTGGCCGTATTCGGCCCGCACATCACCGAAAACGCGGTTCCGTTACGAGAGGAGATCGAACGCCGCTTCCGCGTCCCGGCGATCAACGTCTGCGGCACGGACGACTGGCTCGGCGAATGGACCTTCGCCCTGCCGCAGGGCTCGATGACCGACGAGCCGGTGTTCTGGGCGCAATTACTGGCCAAGGGCGGGCATACCGAGGTCGGCGCGCTGGTGGAACGCTCCCTGGTCGGCGAGAGCTATATCCGGAATTTCCGGAAAGCCTGCCGCGAGGAGGGAGTTCGCATCGTCGCCGAGGTCGCGATCCCGCAGACCGCGCAGGACATCAGCGACGAGGTGCGCGCACTGCACGAGGCGAAGGCGCAGGCGATCGTGCACTGCGGCTTCGGATTCGGCGTCGCGATGGTGAACCCCGCACTCGCGGCGTTGAATTGGGATCCGCCGCGGTTCATGGGGACGGCGTTCCAGAACGCCTGGATCAACGAACTGCTGTGGAACGCCTTCCTGGGCTGGACCGGAGTCGACCAGTACGACGAGGGAAACCTTGTGGGACAACGGTTCCTGGACGTCTACGAGGCGGATGCCGGGCGACGTCCGCAGTACTGCGTCCCCGTGGTGAACCACGATGTCGCGACCGTTCTGCTGCACGCCTTCGCCGATGCGCATCCGCTCTCGCCGCGCGGGGTGGCCGAGGCGCTCGAACGGGTCAAGATGCTGCCCGCCGCGGCCGGCGCGCCCGGCACCCGGCTCTCGTTCGGTAAGTGGACCCGGCGCGGATGGATGGGCGCGGGCTATCTGGTTGCGCGGCAACTGGATCCGGACGGCGTGACATCGCATCTGGTCGCACGATTCGGACAGGAGTAGAGCCATGAGCGCCCCGGAGGAACTCCGGACCGGCACCCCGCCGGACACCGCGCCCGGCCCGAAGCCGGATACCAGGAAGCGCCGTGGGATCGCGACGGTGATCACGGTCCTGGTCGTGGCCGTCTTGGCCGTGATCGCCGCCTACGCGAGCCACGGTGCGAATGACCCGCGTATCGCCAATCCCGCGGTGAGCGGCGCACCGCGTCCGGTGCCGCCGCTGTTCGGGTGGAGCCACTGGGTCGCGTTGAACGAGTTCGGGACCATCGCGATCATGGTGGTGCTGGTGGCCGCGGTCGTCGTCGGCTGGCGACGCTACCCGGCGCATCCGGTCCTGCTGATGACGCTGGTCACCACCGCGATCGTGTGGCAGGACCCGATCATGAACTGGGCGCCCTACGCCGCCTACAACCCGCAGCTGTGGCACTGGCCGGTGCACTGGCCGCTGGTGTCGATCTCGCCGACGGTCGAGCCGTTCATCGTGATCGGTTATGCCACTTTCTATCTCGGCCCCTACTTTCCAGCGATCTGGGTGCTGCGTCGGCTCCAGGCCCGCCGACCGCACGATTCGTTCGTCTCGCGGCATCCGCTGTGGAGCCTGGCCGGGCTCACGCTGGTGATCGGGTTCGTCTTCGACGCCATTCTGGAATGCATCCTGGTGCGCAGCCAGCTCTACATCTACACGCAGGTGATCCCGTTCGGCTCGCTGTTCACCGGCAAGCCCTACCAATTCCCGCTGATCTGGGAATCCGCGATGGTCACGTTCGTGATGATCCCGGCCGCGGTCCTGCTGTACCGCGACGACACCGGCCGCACGGTCGCCGAGCGCCTCTCGCACCGGGCGCGGATCTTCCGGAACCGTCCCGCCCTCGGTGCGTTCACGGTGATGTTCATCCTGATCAATATCGCCTACTTCTGTTACGGCGGCGGTTTCGCCATCATCCGGGACACCCGGGTGGCCACCGCGGTCGCCTGCCCGTGGCCGTTTCCGGAGGCGAAAGTCTATGACCCGCAGGGGTTCTACGAGAAGAACGGTCAGGCCGGGCCGTACTCGGCCGGGATCTGGTCGCGGTGGGAGAGCGCGCAGTCGGGCCGTCCTGCTACGGCGATGCCCGCCGATGGTGGGCGGTGCGGAGGCAGGACATGAGTGCTCATCTGGAATTCGCTGGATTCGAACGTGTTTCGCGTGTGTCAGCGGCGGCCGGTCGAGATGTGTCGAACACGCCGGTGCGGAGCGACGCACACGTGCCGCGAAATCTTGTCGCACGCAAATGGTTGCCCGAGCAGCCTGGCGATAGGGCTGCGGTGGGCGGGCCGATCCGTCCGCTGCGGATCAATCGAGGCCGAAGTTCGAGCGCCGACGGGCTGCGGCATGACAGCTGAATCGAGTGAAACACTGTGCAGCCCGACTCGATTCGGTCTACTGGCGTCGGGATTAGCCGGTTCGGTCTTACGGGTGGCTCCGGTTGCGGCGGGCGAATCTTCCTGGACCGACGGCCGTGTTGTTTTCGTCGATCCGGAGGCGTGCGCGTCCGAGCAGATCGCCGCACTCGCCGTGCAGGCTTCGATGATCGCCGCGGGCAGCTTCGAATCCGGGGTCGTCCGGCGGCTCGCCCGCCGATCGCCCACTGTACTCGATCGCTATCTGACGGTGGAGGGACATCGAGCGCTGGCCGCCAACGGAGATCTCCTGCCCGCGGCCGCCAGCACGCTGATCGATCTGGACATCGCCGACCTATCCGATTGTGCCGCAGCATCATTGGCGCTCGCGATGGGAAAGAGCGCGCTGGCCGATCCGCCGCCGGAGTTCGGGACGATCCATCCCAAGCGCCTGCTGACGGCGCAGGACGAGCTCGCCGCGCACGGCACGCCGGACACCCGGTCGCCCGACGCGGCCCACACCGATGACGCTTCGCTGGACGAGCGGGAGGACGAGGATTCCGGAGGCAAGCTTCCAGCCCTTTTCGAGAATGTCGTCGGCGGGCAGGGACTGCTGGCCCGGCTGTTCCAGCGCATGCTGCGCCTGGGCCCGGAGTCCGAGGGCGGAATCACCGGTGGCGGCGTGCCGAGATCGGCTCGGGCTCTGGTGAAGCCGGGTCGGATCGTCACCGTGGGCACGGGCGTTCCAGCTGCGGCCGAGGCCGCCGCGGCAATCCGGCGCGACGGTCTGGTATATCCGGAATGGGACGTGCACCGTCGTCGATACCGGTCGGGCTGGTGCACGGTCTGCGAATCCGATCCCCGGGCAGGGGAGCACGCGATTCCGCTCGCACCCGTGAGCAATGCCCTGATGCGCGCGCTGGCCCGGCTGCGGTCGAGTCTCGATCACAAGCATCGCCGGATGCAGGGTGACGACATCGATGTGGACGCGGTGGTGGACGAGCGCGTGCGACTACTGTCCGGTTCCTCGCCGGACGGTGCGGTGTATATCGAAAGTGTCAGGTGCACAACGGATCTGGTGGTGGTCATGTTGCTCGACGTCTCGGGCTCGGCCGCTCTGCCGAGCGTTTCCGGCGGCACCGTGCACGACCAGCAGCGCACCGCGGCCCTCATGCTGACCTCGGCGCTGCACGCGCTGGGCAATCGGGTGGCGCTCTACGGGTTCTACTCCCAGGGCCGGTCCGCGGTCCGGGCCCTGCGGGTCAAGCGATTCGGCGATCCATTGGATGCGGCGGCACTGCGCCGGCTGGCCGCGCTGGAGCCCGCGGCCTACACCAGGATGGGCGCGGCAGTGCGGCACGGTACCGCACTCGCGGGCGAATATCGTTCCGCCGCAAGGACACTGCTTGTCGTTCTGTCCGACGGATTCGCCTACGACCACGGTTACGAAGGCGCGTACGCCGAGGCCGACGCGCGTCGCGCGCTGTCCGAGGCCCGTCGCCAGGGCATCGGCTGCGTTTGCCTGAGCGTCGGGGCGGACACCGAGATCGACGCGCTGCGAAGGGTTTTCGGCACCGCCGCCTATGCCGCGGTCGGACGCCCGGAAGAAGTGTCCAGGGTGGCCGCGCCGCTGTTCCGGGACGCGCTGCGCTCCGCCGATCTGCGTCGCCGGATGGCGCGGGCTCGCGCCTCCTGAAAATTCCGATAACTCCGTCGCGCGAGCGATCCCGGGAGATGTACCGAGAAGGCGAGGACGATATGGGGAATTCCGTTCGCCCCTACTACGTACCGGTGGGCAACGAGGAACGGGTGTTCCTCGCCGCGTTCCGGCAGGGGCTACCGATCATGCTCAAGGGGCCGACCGGCTGCGGTAAGACCCGGTTCGTGGAGGCGATGGCGTATCAGGCCGGTCGGCCGCTGATCACCGTCGCCTGCCACGACGACCTGTCCACCGCCGACCTGGTCGGCCGATATCTGTTGCAGGGCGGCGAAACTCGCTGGGTTGACGGCCCGCTGACGCGTGCCGTGCGCGAGGGCGCGATCTGCTATCTGGACGAGGTGGTCGAGGCGCGCCAGGACACCACCGTGGTCCTGCACCCACTGGCCGACCACCGTCGTCAGCTGCCCATCGACCGGCTCGGCACGACCCTGGACGCCGCGGAGGGCTTCTGCCTGGTGGTTTCCTACAACCCCGGGTATCAGAGTGTGCTCAAGGATCTCAAGGACTCCACCCGCCAGCGCATGATCGCCATCGAATTGGGTTATCCGCCAGCGGAAATCGAGGAGAAGATCATCGCCGTCGAGGCCGGGGCCGATCAGCGCGCGGCCGCGCAGCTGGTGCGCATCGGCCGTGCCGTGCGGCAGGCCGACGCACCCGGTCTGCGCGAGGTGGCCTCCACCCGGGTCCTGATCAGCGCGGCCAAACTGGTCGCCGAGGGGCTCTCGCCCAGGGACGCCGCGCTCGCCGCCGTCGCCGGGCCGCTCACGGACGACCCGCTGGTCGCCGCGAACCTGGCCGCGGTGATCGACGCGTACGTTCCTGAGTGAGCGCTGATTTCCACAGTCCGCCTTAGGGTTTCGAATGCGGTATTGACCGGTCGGCGTTCGGTCGCTAACGTGTGAACAAAAGTTAGGTTTTAGATTCCAACGGGCCGAGCGGAACGTCGTCCGACGGCTGTTCCGTACCGATGCGTCGAATCCCGATGGCCACGAGTCGATTTCCGAAAAGGGATCGACGTCGCGGCGGCCGAACGGGACCCACCGGGCCGATCACGCACGACCTCGTCGAGAAAGCAGGGACTCATGTCCGATACGGCGGCAATCTATTTCGAATCCCGCATGTTCATCGACGGCCGCCTCACCGGCGGCGAGGCCGGTCGCTTTCCGGTCGTCAACCCGGCCACCGAACAGGTCGTGGGGGAGGTTGCGGACGCGTCGGCGGCCGATATGCATCGGGCGATCGCGGCCGCGCGGCGAGCGTTCGACGAGACCGACTGGGCCACCGACCGCGCACTGCGACGACGCTGCCTCGAACAGCTCCAGGACGCGCTCGAGCAGGACCGGGAAGCGTTGCGGGAGGAGCTGATCGCCGAGGCGGGCTGTCCCCGGGCGATCACCTTCGGGCCACAACTCGACGCTCCGCTGGCGGACGGATTGAAGGTACCGGCCAAGCTGATCGACGAATACCCCTGGGAGACCGATCTCGGCGATATGCACGTGCCGGTGACCGGGCGCGAGACCAGGCGGGTGGTGTGGCGCGAGCCGGTCGGCGTCGTCGGCGCGATCGTGCCGTGGAACTTCCCGTTCGAGATCAGTATCCACAAGCTCGCACAGGCGCTGGCCGCGGGCAACACCGTGGTCCTCAAGCCCGCGCCCGATACCCCGTTCAACGCGACCCGGATCGGGCGGCTCATCGCCGAACGCACGGATTTCCCGCCGGGTGTGGTCAATATCGTCACCGCCTCGGATCACCTGGTGGGGGAGGAGCTCACGCTCTCCCCGCAGGTCGACCTGATCTCGTTCACCGGTTCCACGGCGGTCGGCCAGCGCATCATGGAAAAGGGTGCGGCGACCATGAAACGCCTGTTCCTGGAGCTGGGCGGGAAGTCGGCAAGCATCGTGCTGGACGATGCGGATTTCGGTGAGGCGCTGCTGCTCGGGCTCGCGCCCTGCCTGCACGCCGGACAGGGCTGCGCCAACCCGACCCGGCTGCTGCTGCCGCGTGCGCGATACGCCGAGGGAGTGGAATTTCTGGAGGCGATGTACCGGGGCATCGAACCGGGCGATCCGCGGGATCCGGCGACGCTGTGCGGTCCGGTCATCTCCGCGCGCCAGCGCGACCGGATTCGCGGATACATCGACAAGGGCGTCGAGGAAGGGGCCCGGCTCGTCGTCGGCGGCAATGCCGCACCGCCGCCGTTCGACCACGGATTCTGGGTTAGGCCAACGCTTTTCGCCGATGTCGACAACAGCATGACGATCGCGCAGGAGGAGATCTTCGGCCCGGTGCTGGCGGTCATCCCGTTCGACGACGATGACGACGCGGTCCGCATCGCCAACGACAGCCGATACGGCTTGGCGGGAAACGTCATGTCCGCGTCCTTCGACCGCTCCATGGCCGTGGCTCGTCGGCTGCGCGCCGGATTCATCGGCGTGAACGGCGGTGTCGCGTACGGCGCGGACGTGCCGTTCGGCGGATACAAGTTCAGCGGCGTCGGCCGTCAGAACGGCGTGGCCGGATTCGATCAGTACACCGAGATCAAGTCGGTCGGATATCCCGTCGACTGACC
>NZ_BDBQ01000119.1 GCF_001613065.1 Nocardia miyunensis NBRC 108239 | reverse complement strand
CGGTGAGGAGCGCGGGGTGATCATCAACACCGCCTCGGTCGCCGCGTTCGACGGGCAGATCGGTCAGGCCGCGTACTCCGCGTCCAAGGGCGGCATCGTGGGCATGACCCTGCCGATCGCGCGTGATCTGGCGAGCGTGAACGTGCGCGTGGTGACCATCGCGCCGGGTCTGTTCCACACTCCGCTGTTCGAGTCGCTGCCCGACGAGGCGATCGCGGCCCTCGGCGCGCAGGTGCCGCACCCCGCGCGCCTGGGAGATCCGGTCGAGTACGCGGCGCTGGCCCGGCACATCGTGGAGAACCCGATGCTCAACGGCGAGACGATCCGCCTCGACGGCGCGATCCGCATGGCGCCGCGCTGAGATCTCGCACCGATCAGTCGGCGATGAGGCGGGGCCCGGTCCACATCCCCCAGGACCGGGCCCCGCCTCATTGTGCGAGCACGGAACACCTTTGCCCGCAACACATTCGAAGATTCAGGCGACGACCGGTTTCACCTCCACGAGCGGCTTCACCCCGGCGAGCTGTTCGGGCCGCAGGATGGCACTGAGCCGCTCCGGCGGCAGCAGGCCCTTCTCCAGGACCAGCTCGGCCACGCCCCGTCCGGAAACCAGTGCCTCCTTGGCGATCTCGGTCGCGGCGAGGTATCCGATGTACGGGTTCAGCGCGGTGACCAGGCCGATGGAGTTCTGCACCATCGCGCGGGTGACCTCGGCGTTGGCGGTGATACCCGCGACGCACCGCTCCGCGAGAGTGCGGCAGGCCGCGCCCAGATGCACGATGCTCTTGGACAGCGAATGCAGGATGATCGGCTCGAATGCGTTGAGCTGCAACTGACCCGCCTCCGCGGCCATGGTGATCGTCATATCGTTGCCGATCACCTCGAAGGCCACCTGATTGACCACTTCGGGAATCACCGGATTGACCTTGCCGGGCATGATCGACGAACCCGCCTGCACGGCAGGAAGATCGATCTCGTTGAGCCCGGCGCGCGGTCCCGAGGACAGCAGCCGCAGATCGTTGCAGGTCTTGGACAGCTTCACCGCGATCCGCTTGAGCACACCCGAAAGCTGAACGAACGCACCGCAATCCTGCGTGGCCTCGATCAGATTCGCCGCGGTCACCAGCGGCAGCCCGGTAATGGCGGCCAGATGGCCCCGTGCGGCCTCGGCGTAACCCTCGGGGGCATTGAGCCCGGTGCCGATCGCGGTGGCGCCCAGATTGATCTCCTCCATCAGCACCACCGCCTCGGCCAGCCGGCTCTGGTCCTCCTCCAGCATCACCGCGTAGGTGGAGAACTCCTGGCCGAGCGTCATCGGCACGGCGTCCTGCAACTGGGTGCGGCCCATCTTCAGCACGTCGTGGAATTCGGTCGCCTTGTCGGCGAACGCGTTGCGCAGCACCGTCATCGACTCGAGCAGCTCCCGCACGGCCAGGATCGTCGCCACGCGCACCGCGGTCGGATAGGCGTCGTTGGTGGACTGGCTGAGGTTGACGTCGTCGTTCGGATGCAGGTGCGCGTATTCGCCTTTGGCGTGCCCGAGGATCTCCAGGGCCCGGTTGGCGATCACCTCGTTGGCGTTCATGTTGGTCGAGGTGCCCGCACCGCCCTGGATGACGTCCACGATGAACTGTTCGCGCAGCCGACCCTGTTCGCGGATCTCCCGGCAGGCCGCCGCGATGGCCGCGGCCTTGTGCGGGGCGAGCAGACCGAGTTCCTCGTTGGCCCGCGCGGCGGCCTCCTTGACCGCGGCCAGGGCGGTGACCAGATGCGGATACGAGGCCAACGGGGTGCCGGTGATCGGGAAGTTCTCGCTCGCGCGCAGGGTGTGCACACCCCAGTAGGCGTCGGCGGGAACGTCGCGGTCCCCGAGCAGATCGTGTTCGCAGCGGGTCACGGCGGTCGTCATCGTGGGGTGTTCCTTCGCTGAGCAGGGACGCGCCGCGGCCGGAAGGGTACCGCGGGCCACGGCGTATCCCGTAGGTTTCACGCCGGTCGGCGCCCGGATGACCCTACGCCGATCATTTGGTATATGCCACCATTTACTGGCATATACCAAATTTCATTGGCCCATAGACGGCTGGTGCGGCGCGCGGAACTACTGCCTCGAGCGCCGCGGGTGACTAGGGTGGTGCCCATGTCCACCGAGTCACGTCCTGCCGCCGCATCCGGAACCTTCACCCTCGGCGGGGATCTCCCCATCCATCGCCTCGGCTACGGCGCCATGCAGATCACCGGTCCGGGCGTGTGGGGCGAGCCGAAGGACCCGGACGAGGTGGTCCGATTGCTACGCCGCGCGGTCGAACTCGGCGTCGACTTCATCGACACCGCCGACTCCTACGGCCCGTTCGTCAGCGAGACCCTGATCCGCAAGGCCCTGCACCCCTACGCCGACGATCTGGTCATCGCCACCAAGGCGGGGCTGACCCGGCCCGGCCCGGACGTGTGGCTGCCGCTGGGCCGGCCCGAATATCTGCGCCAGCAGCTGGAATTGAGTCTGCGGCATCTCGGGCTCGAGCGCATCGACCTGTACCAGCTGCACCGGATCGACCCCAAGGTGCCGCTGGCCGATCAGATCGGTGAGCTGGTGGCGTTGCAGAAGGAAGGCAAGATCCGGCACATCGGCCTGTCCCAGGTCACCGTCGCGCAGCTGGAGGCGGCGCGCAAGCTGGCGACGATCGTCTCGGTGCAGAACCTGTACAACCTGGCCGACCGCACGTCGGAGAAGCTGGTCGACCACTGCGAGGCGAATCAGATCGCCTTCATCCCATGGTTCCCGATGGCCACCGGTAAGCTCGCCCGCCCCGGCGGCCCGCTCGACGAGATCGCCAAGGACCACGAGGCCACCCCGTCACAGCTGGCCCTGGCCTGGCTGCTGCGCCGCTCCCCCGTGATGCTGCCGATCCCCGGTACCTCGAGCGTCGCACACCTCGAGGAAAACGTTGCCGCGGCGGAGGTTTCGCTGTCCGACGAGGACTACGCGGCGCTGTCCGCGGTGAGCGAACCCGCCGATTCCTCCGGCGGGGGCGTCTCGCGACTGTTCAAGAAACGCCGCTGATCGGATGGTTGCGCGAGCGGTAATGCCCGCTTGCGCAACGCAAAACCACCGCAGCCGACATTCCGGGCCCGCCACAGCCCGGAGCAGCGGTCACTATGCGCACGAATCATCCTGGAACCCGACGGCCGACGCGATCAATGGCACTCCGCACCTACGCCGCCGATGGCGGCAGCCGGTCGGAGCTGCGCGAAGCATCCTCGCACCCAGAGGAATTCGGATCAGGCATCAGCTAGATGTGGGCGTGAACGATACGTGCCACTTCGAAAGCGCCTCCCGTGCAGCCCTTTACAGCGGGGTCACGTACGCCCCCGCGATTCCTCCGTCGACCATGAACTGCGACGCGGTGATGAACGAGGAGTCGTCGCTGGCGAGGAAGGCGACCGCGGCCGCGATCTCCTCCGGCTCGGCGAAGCGGCCGAGCGGGACGTGCACCAGACGACGCGCCGCGCGCTCGGGGTCCTTGGCGAACAGCTCTTGCAGCAGCGGAGTGTTGACCGGTCCGGGGCACAGGGCGTTCACGCGAATTCCCTGACGCGCGAACTGAACACCGAGCTCGCGGCTCATCGACAGCACGCCACCCTTGGACGCGGTGTAGGAGATCTGCGAGGTGGCCGCGCCCATGACCGCGACGAAGGACGCGGTATTGATCACCGACCCCTTACCGCGATTCAGCATGTGTTCGATGGCGTATTTGCTGCACAGGTAGACCGAGGTCAGATTGACCTGTTGCACGCGCTGCCAGGCGTCCAGGCCGGTGGTGAGGATCGAATCATCTTCCGGCGGTGAGATTCCCGCGTTGTTGAACGCGATGTCGAGCCCGCCGTAGACATCCACCGCGGTCTGGAACAGCGCCCGCACCTGCGCCTCGTCGGTGACATCGGTGCGCACGAACCGTCCGTCGGCCTCCGCCGCAGCGGATTCGCCCGCGGCCGTATCGATATCGGCGACCACCACTCGCGCGCCCTCCCGCGCGAAACGGCGGACGGTGGCCAGGCCGATACCGCTGCCGCCGCCGGTGACGACGGCGACACGATCCTGTAAGCGCTGCACGGTGACTCCTCTGCGAACGAACTCCGGACGTTCCGGAGCGGGGAGATGCGAATGCGGTTGTGCTCGAGGGCTATTCGGTGGCGATGAAGACGTTCTTGGTCTCGGTGAACGCGCGGGCCGCGTCCGGACCGAGCTCTCGGCCGAGTCCGGACTGTTTGAATCCACCGAACGGCGTCCAATACCGCACGGACGCATGGGAATTCACGGACAGGTTCCCGGACTCCACCGCGCGCGAGACACGCAGCGCCCGGCCGACGTCGCGGGTCCAGATCGAACCGGACAGCCCGTAATCGGTGGCATTGGCCAGCGCGATCGCCTCGGCCTCGTCCTCGAACGGCAGCACCGCCACGATCGGGCCGAAGATCTCCTCGGTGGCGACGCGATCGGACGCACTGTCCGGCAGCACAACCGTTGGCGGATACCAGAATCCGGGCCCGGACGGATTCGTCCCGGTGTACGCGACGGTGGTCGAGTCCTCGACGAATCCGGCGACCCGATCGCGGTGTTCGGCCGAGATCAGCGGGCCCATCTCGGTCGACTCCTCGGCCGGATCACCGACCCGCACCGCCCGCACGGCCGGTTCCAGCAGTTCGAGGAATGTATCGAAGACACCGCGCTGCACCAGAATTCGCGACCTGGCACAGCAGTCCTGACCAGCGTTGTCGAACACCCCGGCGGGTGCGGTGGCCGCCGCCGCCTGGAGATCGGCGTCGGCGAATACGATATTGGCGCTCTTGCCGCCCAGTTCCAGCGTGACGCGTTTGACCTGCCGCGCGCAGCCGGCCATGATCTCCCGGCCGACCTCGGTGGATCCGGTGAAGACCACCTTGCGCACGGCCGGATGCGTCACGAAACGCTGCCCCACCACCGAGCCCTTGCCGGGCAGGACCTGGAATACGTCGTGTGGCAGCCCGGCCTCGAGCACGAGTTCGCCGAGCCGGATCGCGGTCAGCGGGGTCAGCTCGGCGGGCTTGAGGACCACGGTGTTGCCCGCCGCCAGCGCGGGCGCGAAACCCCAGCCCGCGATCGGCATCGGGAAATTCCACGGCACGATCACCCCGACCACGCCCAGCGGCTCGCAGAAGGTGATGTCCACCCCGCCCGCAACGGGAATCTGGCTGCCCAGCAACCGTTCCGGCATGCCCGCGCAGTAGTCGAGCACATCGCGGACGTTCCCGGCCTCCCAGCGCGCATTCCCGATGGTGTGCCCGGAATTGGCGACCTCGAGCCGGGCCAGCTGCTCCAGATCGGCGTCGACGGCCGCGGCGAAACGACGCAGCAGCCGGGCCCGATCCCCCGGCGCGACATCCCGCCAGGACACCGCCGCGGCGGCCGCGCGCGCGATCGCGGCATCGGTGCGTTCGAGATCCATCGATTCGAAGGTGGCCACCGGCTGTTCGGTGGCGGGGTTGATCACCTGCACAGTTGTCACTGCTGACGCTCCTTTCGCCTCAGAGCCGTTCGAAGCCGCGCACGCGTTCCCAGTCGGTGACCGCGGCGTCGAAGGCGTCCAGTTCGACCTGCGCCGCGTTCCGATAGTGCCGCACCACGTCCTCGCCGAACGCGGCTCGCGCCACCGCGCTCTCGCCGAACAGCTGCGCGGCCTCGCGCAGCGTACCGGGCACGCGCGGCCGCTGCGAGCGATAGGCGTTGCCGTGGAATTCGGGCTCGAGGGGAAGATTGCGTTCGATGCCGTACAGGCCCGCCGCGATCAGACCGGCCACGGCCAGATACGGATTCACATCCCCGCCCGGAACCCGGTTCTCCATGCGCAGCGAGTGCCCGTTGCCGACCACGCGCACCGCGCAGGTGCGGTTGTCCCGGCCCCACGCGGCGACGGTCGGCGCGAAGCTGCCGGAGACGAATCGCTTGTAGGAGTTGATGTTCGGTGCGTACAGATAGGTGAATTCGCGCAGGCAGTCCAGCTGTCCGGCCACGAAGTGCCGCATCAGCGCCGAGGGTTCACCGTCGTCCTTCGCGAAGACCGGCCGATCGTGCTCGTCCCGCAGGCTCAGGTGGATGTGACACGAATTCCCTTCGTGCTCATCGAATTTCGCCATGAACGAGATGCTGTTCCCCTCCTGGGCGGCGATCTCCTTCGCCCCGGTCTTGTAGACGCTGTGGTTGTCGCAGGTGGTCAGCGCCTCGTCGTAGCGGAAGGCGATCTCGTGCTGGCCGGGGCGGCATTCCCCCTTCGCCGATTCGACATACAGTCCCGCGCCGGACATTTCACGGCGAATCCGCCGCAACAGCGGTTCGATCCGGGCGGTGCCGAGCAGGGAGTAATCGATGTTGTACTGATTGGCCGAAGTGAGATCGCGATAGCCCGAGCGCCAGGCGGCCTCGTAACTGTCGTCGAAGACCAGGAATTCGAGTTCGGTGCCGACGTAGGCGCGTAATCCGTGCTCCGCCAACCGATCCAGCTGCCTGCGCAGGATCTGCCGCGGCGACACGGCCACCGGCACGCCGCCCGGTTTCCCGGACGCGTCCACCTGGGCGATATCGCACAGCACCAGCGCGGTGCCCGGCCACCACGGCAGCAGCCGAGCGGTGCGCATGTCCGGGCGCAACGCGAAATCGCCGTATCCGGTGTCCCAGGAGGACATCGCGTATCCCTGCACCGGCGTCATCTCCACATCCACCGCCAGCAGGTAGTCGCACGCCTCGGCACCGTGCGCGAGCACCTCGTCCACGAAATACCGTGCCGAACAACGTTTCCCCTGCAACCGCCCCTGCATATCGGTCACCGCGACCAGCACGGTGTCCAACGTCCCCTCTTCCACATGCTCCACCAGCTCGTTCACACCCAGCATCCCCGTGCGCATCCGAACCCCTCTCAGCGTCGACCAGCCCCAACGCTAGAGGACCCGGGCCCGGTCGGCCCGCCGAACACGCAATCACGCTCGACGCCCACACCACCTCATGGCGCTGCTGTCGTCCACGGCACGATGTGACACACAGCGGTGCACCGGCAGTCCGGCCGCGGCCTCGCCAGACCGTCCGGCGTGACCTCGGCCGGGCCGCTCCACCCAGGGCAGCACTGGTCAGGGAACGAGGACGACGATGTTCAGGCCGTGCGCATCGGCCGCGGTGGACAGCGCCGCCGCGGGGTCCGCCAGACCGACGACGGTGACGTCCAGGACCGACAGATCCAATACGCCGTGGCGGATCATCGACCAGATCTCGCGCACCGTCGTGTCGTGGCCCATCCAGGATCCGCGTACGGTCAGTCGGCGATGCATCAGGTCGTGGTAGGGAATGGGCAGTTCGTGGCGCACGCCGCCGACCAGAACCCAGGTCCCGTCGGTACGGATCGCGTCGTACCCGGCCATGCTCGGGTCCGGGCCCGGCACCATGCCGAGGGTGTCGATCACCGCGTCCAGTGGCCCGGCCGCCGCGCGGATCGCCCGAGCGTCGGCCGCGCGATCGCCGGACAGCGGCACGGTCAGCACGCGCGGATCCAGTCCGGCGAGCGCGTCGAGCGTCGTGCGATTGCGGCCGACCGCGACCACCGCGGCCGCGCCGCGCGCGAGTGCCAACAGGACGGCCGCCCCACCGAGCTGCCCGGTCGCGCCGACGACGCCAACCGTCTGACCTGGGCGGACACCGGCCCGCTCGATTCCCTCCCCGGCGATGGCCAGCCACGGCAGGAAGGCCAGCCGTTCGGGCGCGGGATAGGCGTCCGCGCCGGGCAGCGCGACGAGGGTGCGCTCGGGTTGCAGCGCGCGCTCGGCGAACAGACCGTCGCGCCAGATATCGCGCATGCGGTCCGTGGTCGGAGTGCGCTGCCCGTCGCCGCCGATGCCGGTCCAGCCCAAGAGCGCCTCCTGCGCGTCGTCGGTGCGATTCGACCGGAATATCGCGGTGGCGACGGCGATATCGCCCTGCTGCACCGCGAACACGTCGTCGGCGGTCGCGGTGACCCGCGCAATTCCGCCGGGGCCCAACACGATCGGCGTGGGGAACCCGCCGCGCCCTCCGGCCACGAGGTTCGCGGTGTACGCGGGAATCATCGCGGCGAGCACGTCGAGGGTCGCTCCGCCGCCGCGCAACCGCGGTTCGGGGACCTCAGCGAGGTGCAAGCCACTGTCGAGTGCTGTCATCTGCCATGCCTTCATGACCCCAGTCCACCGCCGATCCGGAATGGTATCCAGAACCGCGTGATCGTGGAACCGGAAGTACCAGCATGAGCGGCTCGCATGTCGTGCCGTGCACCGACAGCAGCGCCTGCTCGCAGGCCACGATGGACGATGTCACAATCCGCATGACCCGGCATCGGCGGTACGCGCCCCGGCGGCGGATGGTATCCAGGGGTATGTGATCGTGGAATCGGAGGCAATGGCGTGAGCGGCTCGGTGAACGTCCGCACGAGGGTCGATGCCCGCAGATCGCAAGCCCTGGCCCGCCGCCGCGAACTCGGCGCGTTCCTGCGCGCCCGCCGCGAACGCACCAGTCCCGCCGAGGTGGGCCTGCCCGGTTCGGACCGCCGCCGCACCCCCGGTCTGCGTCGGGAGGAGCTCGCGGTCCTGTCGGGTGTCAGCACGACCTGGTACGCGTATCTGGAGCAGGGCCGCGACGTGAACCCCTCCGACCAGGTGCTCACCGCCATCGCCGACGCCCTGCGCCTCACCGCCGACGAGCGCGCCCACCTGCGCGCCCTGGCCGACGGCACGGCCGAGCCCGTTCCCCCGCCACCCGCGGAAATCCTGACCCCCGAGGTCGCCGCCATCCCCGCACTCCTGTCCCCCGCCCCCGCGTACATCACCGGCGTGACCACCGACGTCCTGGCCTGGAACGATGCCGCGGCGGAATACTTCTCGGGCATGGTCGACCAATCCGCTTCCGCCACACCGAATCTCGCACGCTGGGTATTTCTCGACCCCGCCGCCCGGAAAATCCTGCTCGACTGGACCGAGGTTGCCCAATCCATCCTGGCCCGCCTGCGCACCAACGCCGGTCGCCACCCCGGTGACGCCCGATTCGCCTGTCTAGCAACCGAACTCCGCGAAGGCAGCCCCGAAGCCGCCGCCTGGTGGCCCCGCTACGACATCGCCACCAGCCACTCGGGCACCAAACGCCTGAACCACCCGACGCGCGGCCCGCTCACCCTCACCCACGCGTCGTTCGCCGTCACCGACGCCCCCGACCAGATCCTCGTCGTCTATTCGGCTCCCTGACAACACCATTCGCCATGCCGGATGAACAGCGCGTCAAGCCCCGACGGCATCCGGATAGAAACTGCGCCCCTGCGCACCGCCGGACACCGACCACACTTCCACGATCCGCCCCTCCTCGAACCGCAGGATGTCGGTGCCGCTGAGATTCAGCTCCCCGTCCGGACCGGGTCGGCGCGCACCGTACGGCCGGGCGATCAATCCGGTTCGGGCACTGTCGATCTCGACAACGGGCATGCCCTGCGCCGCGTAACGCAGGCCCGGGCGCTCGGACCGGAACAGCGCGATCTGCTCGACGAAGGTCTGCGGATCGTGAATCTCGTCGTAGGCCGAGGCACCCGGTTGGGCGTACCGCAACGTCAGCTTCGGAGCCAGGATCTCCGGCCCGAGCGCCAGATCGCCACTCCACAGCGCCGCCCACTTGTCGAACAGCTCGATCGCGAAGTCTCGCACGATTCCTCCAATAGTCTCATTGATACGGTCTCAATGAGACTAACTTATAGTCTCAACGATACAGTGTCAACGGAACGGCAGGGAGACGCGTATGCCCGAACTCGGGCCGCAGGATCACATCGTGCTCGGCCTCGTCGCACGTCACGGCCCGCTCACCCCGTACGACCTCAAAGCCAGGGTCGAGGAGAGCGTCGACTATTTCTGGCCGGTCCCGCACGCGCAGCTGTACCGGATCCCCGTGCGCCTGGCCGAACAGGGCCTGCTGCGCGAGGAGGCCGAGGAGACCGGCCGCCGGCGCCGGGTATTCCACCTGACCGACGCGGGCCGCGAAGAGCTCGAGCGCTGGCTGTCCGAACCGAAATGCCCGCCCGCGGAGACCCGCGATCCGGCCCAGCTGAAACTGTTCTTCGCCGACCTCGGCGCACCGGACGACGTGATCACCCTCGCCAACGACCAAGCCGCCCAACACCTCCATTGGCTCGACCAGTACCGCACCCTGCAAGCCGAGATCGATCCGAACGACAGCGTCCGCGCCGAATCCCGTTCTCGCATCCTCGAACTCGGCATCATGCACGAGCAGGCGTATGTCGATTTCTGGAAAGCTCTGGCCCGCAACCCCACTCGTTCACCGAGCACGGGCCGCTGAGCGGTCCGCTCGCACCTACCCGTACAACATCGGCAGATCCACCAGAACGACCTGATCCGACTCCGCCGCGGCAGCCTTCCGATTGAACCCGGCACCACTGAAACACAGCAGTTTCGTCCGGCTGGTGTCGTAACGCCCGTTGCGGGCGATGACGTCCCGAATATGCCCGAGCCGCTCCAGATGTCCCGCGCCCATGGTGTCATTCCACTTCGCCTCGCCGATGGCCAGGAGCGGAGGTTTGCCGCCGTCCGCGACCCCGATCACAGCGACGTCTATCCCGTGACTCGTCCTGGTCGCGGTGTCGTGCACCACCCCGTGCCCGACCTTCGCCGGAAGTTCTTCCAGGAGAGCGGGATCTGCATGATGCAAGACCCATTCCCGGCACAACTGTTCGAAGTGAGGTCCGAGTACATTGCTCGCGAAACGTCGGCGGCTCGCACGCCATACCCGTTCGGCACTCCCCGGACGCTCCAGCTGATCCCAGACCGGCCGCATGATCGCGTGGTAGAACCGGATCAACGGTTCGGCGATACGGTAGGTGGATCGGTTGTCCCGGAACACATCCGCGTCACGATGCAGCAGACCGACGTCCTCCAGCACGGTGATCGGATGCGCGATATCGGGCGCTTTGCGTTCGAGATACCCCGCGATACCCCCACGGGTGGCGTTGCCATCCGCCACCGCGCCGAGCACGGACAAGTACAGCGCCGTATCCCGCAGTTCGGGTTCCTCGGCCAGCAGATAGCGCGGTTCCCGGAACAACGGAGTCTCGGGATTCATCACCGTCCGGACCACCCAATCGTCGAAATCACCGGGGCCGTCAGGAGTGTCACCCCGCGCGAATTCCCGGCGGTACGCCGGCGTGCCACCCACGATCGCATTGACCCGCAGCGCGAGATGCGGATCGGTGATCCCCCAGAATTCGGCCGCTAGCCGGTAATCGAGCGGGCGGACAAGTAATTCCAGCCCGGCCCGGCCACGCAAAGGTGCGCTGCCCGACAGGATTCGCCCCATGAACGACAGTGCGGATCCGCAGAGCAGCAAGCGAGTTCGTGATGCGGTGCGCTGTTCCCGCAGTGGCCGCAGCGCTTCCTGGATGATCGAGGGAAGCTCCGGATTGGCTTTGGCCAGATAGGGAAACTCGTCGATCACAACGGGCACCGGCCGATCCGCGCCGAGGCTGAGCAACGTGTCGATCACTTCCGCCCACCCATGGAAGTGAAAGGGGCTGGCCGGTCGAAGATGGTCCGTCAGGGCAGCGCTCACCCGCCGCAGCGACTCAGGGTCGGCCGCCTCGGTCGCCCCGAAATAGAACCCGCCCGCGGCTTCGCAGATCGCTTCGAGCAGAAAAGTCTTGCCCTGGCGCCGCCGCCCCGAAACGACTCCGAGCGTCGCCCCGGGTTGCTCGTCACCGACGAACCGCTCCAACGCGGACCACTCGTAGTCCCGATCGAACATGTCGACAGGCTTGCGCACCGGCCCTCCTTTATAGGACTACATTTTATAGAACTGTACCCCTAAAAGATGCGACTAGCGCAGACGGACCGCGCCCACACAGTAGTGGCCGTACCACCACCCTGTGCCGTCACGTCACCGACACAGCTGATCGGCTGCCGCAGAAGCATTTTCGCTCGGCAGCGCCGGCGCGTCCTTAGGACGGACGACCCACCGGCGCCGGCTCGGCATCGTCAATATGGCGATCACCGATGAATTCGGCACGCGGACGGGGTCTACATCGAAAACCCGCAGGCTGTGACCCCGTCCGGGAGGACCCCATGAGCACCGAAGCACTGCCGCCCGTCGTCGACGCCGAGACCTGGCAACGCGAACTCGACGCGCTGCGCGTCCGGGAGAAGGCCGCGACCCGCGAACTCGACGCGATCGCCGCCCAGCGCCGCCGCCTACCGATGGTCGAGCTGCCCGACTACACCCTCGAGGGCGAACAGGGCCCGATCCACCTGGTCGACATCTTCGACGGCCGATCGCAACTGATCGTCTACAACCACATGTGGTTCGAGGGCGAGAAATGGCAGTGCCCCGGCTGCACCGGATTCACCTCACAATTCACCCGCCTGGAGTTCCTGGACAACTACGACGCCCGTTTCGTCATCGTCACCCAGGGCCCGATCGACGAGGCCCTGGCCTACAAGCGCCGCGTCGGCAACAAGATGCCCTGGTACTCCACCGCGAACAGCCCCTTCGGCGCCGACGTCGGCGCACCCCCAGACAGCGGCTTCGCGGTCAACGTCTTCCTCCGCCACGACGACACCGTCTATCGCACCTGGCACACCAACGGCCGCGGCACCGAACAAATCAGCCACACCTTCCCCCTCATCGACGTCCTCCCCTACGGCCGCCAGGAAGAATGGCAGGACTCCCCCACCGGCTGGCCCCAATCCCCCACCTACACCCGCTGGCCCAGCGCCCAGGACATCGCCGCCGCCTACGGGGAGGCGGACTGAGGCGCGTTATTCGCCGGAAAGGCCGATCGGCCGAAAGATCCGCCCCCCGCTGGCGCCCCGGATGCCCCAGAAGAATTGGATGCTCCAGGCAGCAACACATCGGTCAGGCCGGGGCGCCCCATTGGTTGCGGTACGTGATGCGATCGAGCGCCGGGCGGGCGCCGGGGCGGAATGTGTCGGTCGTGGTGTAGGCGACGGCGAGCATGGCTACCTGGGTGACGTCGGCCGGGATGCCGAGGATATGTGCGACGTCGGACTCGTGCTCGGCGAGGTGGTAGCCGACGATGGTGCTGCCGAGACCGCGTGATCGCAGGGCGAGTTGCAGGCTCCACACCGCCGGATAGACCGAACCGTAGAACGCGCTGAGCAGCGCGTTGTCGCCGGATGGCCGACCGTGCAGACAAGCCGTGACATACACCGGGATCTGCTCGAGAACCGAGAGCAGATGTCGCCCGGAGGCGAGGGCGCGCGGCGGCACCCGGTCGCCGTATTTCGCGAACGAGGCCTCACCATCAGCGCGGATGATCTGTGCCAGAGCGCTTTTCGTGCCCGGATCGTCGATGACCAGCCAGCGGAAGCTTTCGGCGAACGCTCCGGCGATGGGGGCCTGCTGAGCGATCCGAAGGCATTCGGTGAGTACCTCGGGTTCGACCGGGCGACGCAGGTCGAGTTTGCGCCGGACCGAGCGGGTGGTGGTGAGCAATGTATCGACATCCATGAGCCGTTCCTGTTCGCGCGGGGGGTGTATTCGATCAGTCTCTTCGGCGGCGCGCCCGCCTGCGGCCGATGTCACCGGGCCCGGGCATCGCCGGTTACTCCTGTTGGCCACTGCCGCAACAGGTCTCGCTCACGAGCCAGGAACTCGGCAAAGGTCGTGGCCGGTCGGCCGGTGAGATCGCGGACGGCCGAGGTGATTCCGGCGAGAGCTCCGCCCGCGACCTCGGCGTACAGCGCGGCCACGTCGGCGGCGAACCGGGCGGGTACGCCCTGGGCTACCAGATCGGCCGCGAAATCCGCTGGGGGACGGTCGATGTAGGAGATCGTGCGGCCGAGCGCCGCGGACAACCGAGCGGCGATCTCGGTGTGGGTGAGCGCCTCGGGGCCGGTCAGCACGAACCGCTGTCGGCTACCGAGATCACCCCTCAGCAGGACGTCCGCGCACGCCGCGATGTCGGCGCAATCGATGTAGGACACCCCCGCGCTGCCGTAGGCGCCGAGCAGATCGCCGCCGTCGGTGAATGTGCCTGCGCCGGTGAGGAAGTTCTGCATGAACCCGCTCGGCTGCACGATCGACCAGTCCAGCCCCGACGCCTCGAGCCGCGCCTCGATCTCCGCGTGCGCACCCTCGGCCAATAGACCACCGGGCCGGGCGCCCCAGACCGAGACCTTCACCACCCGACCGACTCCCGCGCGGACCGCCGCGTCGATCACCCTGGTCTGCTGAGCGACCATCGGCTGCGACCCCGGTCCCGCTCCCGGGGAACACAGGAACACCCGCTCGACACCGGACAGCGCGGCCGCGATCGAATCCGGATCGTCGAAATCGCCTACCGCCAGTTCGCAATCCAGCTCTCGCCCGCGGCCCGGGTCGCGCACGAATGCCCGAAACGGAATGTCCTGTTGCCGCAACCGCCGGACCAGATGACGGCCGATCGAGCCGGTAGCACCTGTCACCAGGATCATCATCAACTCCTACTAAAATCGAGGGACCCTCGAAATATATCTCGAGGGCCCCTCGACTTAGAAGGGTTGTGATGGAGGAAACCACGCCACGAGTCCGCCGACCGCGCGCGGACGCCCAGCGCAATCGGGAGCGGCTGCTCGCCGCGGCCGACGAGATCTTCGGCGCGAGCGGCGCCGACGCGCCGCTGGAGCACGTCGCGCGGCGGGCCGGTGTGGGCATCGGCACGCTGTACGGGCATTTCCCGACTCGCCGCGCGCTCACCGCCGCGCTGCTGGCCGACCGGAACGAGGATCTGTTCGAACGCGGTGACCGGTTGCTCGACCGTCCGGTCACCGCCGACACCGTGGACGAGTGGGTGCGCGCGGTGGTCCGGCATGCCGCCACGTATCGGGGACTGGCCGAGGTGCTCGCCGACAGCATGGACGACGACAGCAGCGAACTACACGCATCCTGCCTGCGCATGAACGACATCGGCGCCCGGCTCGTCGATCGCGCGGCCCGGTCGGCGACTCTCGGTCCCGATGTCACCGCCGCGGATGTGTTCACCCTGGTCAACGCGGCCGCCTGGACGCGCGAACACGCCGGACCCGATCAGGCCGATCGCTTGATCACACTGGTATTCAACGGATTACGCGCATCGGACCGCTCGGCATAGATCCGGCGGGTCAGCCCGCCGGTGCGGTGTCACCGGTCGCGATCGGCCGGGCGGCATCCGCACTCCACTGCGACCACGACCCGGGGAACAGGGCCGCCTCGACACCCAGAATTCGCAGTGCCGCGATGCCGACGGTCGCGGTGACGCCGGAACCGCAGTAGACGCCGACCTCGGATGCGTCGGGGATGCCGACGAGGCTGAACAGCTCTTCGAGTTCGCTTGCGGGACGGAAGAATCCGTGATCGTCCAGGATGGCCGAGCCCGGGATGTTGCGGGCGCCGGGGATGTGGCCCGCGGCGGAGTCGACCGGCTCGGCGTCACCGCGGAACCGCTCCGGCGACCGCACATCGATGAGGACGCCGCGGTCGGGCGCGGCGGCGGCCTCGGCGATGGTCAATGTCGCCGACTCGCCGTCGTAGAGGGTGTCGGGGTGGACGACGATGTCACCGCGCTCGGGATGCTCTATGCCGGTTGCCAATTCGTGCCCCGCGCCCGTCCAGGCCGCCAGACCGCCGTCCAGGATGCGGACATCGGGAATGCCCGCCGTACGCAGCACCCACCAGGCACGCGCCGATCCCGCTCGATTCCAGTTGTCGTACAACACGATCGGGACGCCGGTGCGGACGCCCCACCCGCGCGCGGCGGCCTGCAACGCCGGTCCGGTGGGCAGCGGGTGACGTCCCAGGCCGGTGGCCGAATGATCCGACAGTTCGGAATCCAGGTCCGCGTAGACCGCACCGGGGATGTGTCCGCGCTCGTAGTCGGCGCGGCCGTCGGGCCGATCCAGCTGCCAGCGGACATCGACAACGGTGATCGGTTCGGCGCTATCGATCCGCGCGGCCAACTCCGCCACGGTGATCAAGGTGTCCGATCGCAAGGCCATGTCGCGACTCCTCTCGTCCGGATGAACGCAACTACATCCGCGGCGCCGTAGACACGGTTGGAATCGGCGAGATTGCAACCGCGCCTGTCGGTTTCACCCGATGCATAAGACATTCCGATCATTCCGCGCCTGTCGATGCCCGTGGTGGTGCGCGAGGATGAATCCCGGCCCATCGCCGAACAACCGAGGAGCACGCGAATGACCCTGCCCACGACCGGAATGCGGGCCTTCACCGGAACAGTGCTGCGGGGCAAGGACATTCCCGCGGCCTATCGGACGGACCGGTCCGGCCACGTGCCGACCGGGGAGCCGGAGGCATTGGTGCTGGCGGCGAACGTCGACGACGTGCGACGGGCGGTGACGACGGCGGCGGAGGCGGGGTTGTCGGTGGTGGTGCGCGGAGCCGGCAGCGGGCTGGCCGGTGGAGCCGCCGCGGGCGCCGGATCACTGATTCTCGATGTCAGCGGGCTGAACCGCATTCTGGAACTCGCACCGGACGACGAACTCGCGGTGGTCGAGGCCGGGGTCAGCGCAGCGGTGCTCGACGCCGCGGCGAACTGGCACGGACTGCGCTATACGCCGGATCCGGCGAGCATCGCCATCTCGACCATCGGGGGGAACATCGCGACCAACGCCGGTGGGCTGCGGTGCGTCAAATACGGTGTGACGGGCGATGCCGTGCTGGGATTGGACGTCGTCCTGGCCGACGGGCAACTGCTGCGCACCGGCCGACGCACCGCGAAAGGCGTTGCGGGACTGGATCTCACGAGCCTATTCACCGGTTCGGAGGGGGTATTGGGCGTCATCGTGGCCGCGACCGTGCGGCTGCGGCCCGTGCCCGTCGACACGATCACCGTCGCCGCATACTTCGACGACGTCGAACAGGGAGCCGCCGCCTGCGCCGCGGTCCTGACCGCACGCGTGCGACCGGCGATGCTCGAACTCCTGGACGAGGCGTCGCTGCGCGAGGCACAGGATCTGCTCGGGGTCCGCGGGGAGTCGGCCGGTGCGTTCGTGGTCGCGCAAACCGACGGTTTCGGCGCTCGCGCCGAGGCCGATCTCGTCGCGAAGACGTTCGGCGAGTTCACCTCCCGAGTGCGGGTAGGCGACGACCCCGAGGCGGCGGGTGAATTGTTGGCCGTGCGCCGGGCGGCGCTGCCGGCGCTGGAGCGGCACGGCCGAGTACTGATCGAGGACATCGTCGTGCCCCGGTCGCGGATCGCGGCGGCGGTACGGCGGATCACCGAGATCGCCGCCCGGCACGACAGCCGGATCAACACCTTCGGCCACGCCGGGGACGGGAATCTGCATCCGATCATCGTGGTCCCCCGCGACGACGCCGGGGCCTACCCGCGCGCGGTCGCCGCGGCAGACGAAATCTTCGCTACCGCACTGGAATTGGGCGGGACGATCACCGGGGAACACGGCGTCGGCGTGTTGAAGCGCGCGTGGCTCGAACGCGAGCAAGGACCCGCGGCACTGCGGACGCAGCAGGCGATCCGCCGCGCACTGGATCCGAACGGGCTGTTCAATCCGGGTAAGGCGCTGTAGTCCTCACGCCACGCCGCGCAGCCTCCGTCCGGCTACGGACCGATAGTGGGCGGTGATCGCTTCGACGGCGGAGGTCTCGATATCCGCGCCCAGACCGCGCCGAGTCACCAGCCGCACATCCACCGATCCCATCGCGGGCAGACCCATCACCTCCCCGATCCCGCTCGGAACCGCGGAATGGAACGGCAGCAGGGCGATTCCCAGCCCCGCCTTCGCCGCGGCCAGCACGCCGTCGAGGTTTCCGGATTCGGCGGTTACCGACACCTCGTACCCCAGCTCGGTGAGCTTGTGCACCGCGCGACGCCGCAGGCCACAGGGTTCCTCGAACGCGACCAGCGAAATCGGGCCGGGCTGCCTGGGCAGCAGCCAACCGGGCCCGGCGACCCAGCGCAATCCGAGTTCACCCACCTCGACCCCGACCGGATCGCCATTGCCGCCCAATACCACCGCGAGGTCCAGAGCGCCTTTGCCCACCGATTCGGTGAGTGTCGTCGAACGATCGATCCGGAAATGCAAATAGACGTCCGGATAGGCGGCGCGCAACATGCCGAGCAATTCCGGCAGCAGCCCGTCGGCGGCATGCTCGGTCGAGCCGACCGTGATACGCCGCAGATCCGAGGGCAGGAATCGCGCCAGCATTTCGTCGTGCGCGGTCAACAGCTTTCGCGCCTCGACCACGAGCCGTTCGCCGTCCGCGGTGAAACGTGAACTCCGGCCGTCCTTTTCCACCAGCGATCGTTTCAGGCGCCGCTCCAGCAGGCGGATGTGCTGGCTGATCGTCGGCTGGCTCAGGTGCAGGGCATCGGCCGCGCGCCGGAAACCGCCGGTGTCGGCGATGGCCACCAGCGTACGCAGATGGGTCAGGTCCAACGGATCTGCCATGAATTCTCGCCACCTCGGATCGACCGGAGATCTCACCGCATCGAAGCGCACCCGCGGCTTGTTGAATATGCTTTGAATCTCCCGGATCATAAATAGGCCGAGCATCTTTCGGCTATCGGTTGCTATCGGCGATACGAATTGAAAACCGTGCGCCGAACTCTGGTTCCGGCCGGGGTGGTCTACCTAATATTGCGACGCGTCGAGCAATGCTCGACGCGATTCCTTCGCCGCGAACCGGCGACTCGTTCGGCCCGAGAGGAAGATCATGACCGTCGAATCCGGCCCGGACGCGCTGCCCGCCACCGCGTCCCCCGAGGTCGAGTTCATCAGCCTGACCCACACCACCGCCTCGACCGAACTCGAGCCGATCCCCTCCCGGGGCATCGACCTGCCATTCGTGCGCCGGTACGTACGTGCCCTGGAAGACGGCGGATTCGACCTGACACTGCTGCCGTACGGATCCGGCAGCGCCGATTCGTTCGTGCTGGCCTCGGCCGTCGGCCAGCTCAGCGACCGTCTCAAGCCTATCGTGGCGGTCCGTCCGAATACGGTGTTCCCGACCGTCGCGGCCCAGCAGCTGGCCACCCTGGATCAGCTGACCGAGGGGCGCGCGGTGGTACACCTGATCTCCGGCGGCAGCGATGCGGAGCAAGCGCGGCAGGGCGACTATCTCCCGAAAGCCGAAAGGTACGCGCGCACCAGCGAATTCATCGATGTGCTGCGCCGCTCCTGGTCCGAGACGGGCGCGTTCTCGCACGACGGAACGTACTACCGGTTCGACGGCTTCGGCCCCGGCTTCCCGCCGTACGCGGCGCCGATCCCGATCTCCATCGGCGGGCAGTCCGATGCCGCGTTCGACATCGGCGGGACCAAGGCCGACATCTTCTCCTTCTGGGGAGAACCGTTGGCGGACATCAGGTCTCAGATCGAGCGGGTACACGCGATCGCGGCGGCCGCCGGACGCGCCGACCGGCCGCGCATCTGGGTGACCTTCCGTCCCATCACCGACCGCACCGACGAGCTGGCCTGGGCCAAGGCCCGCGACTACGCCGAGCGGATCTCCCATACCTTCCAAAGCGGCGCCTACCGCAAGCGCGACCAGGGTGCTCCGCAGAACGTCGGATCGCGGCGAGCGCTGGAATTCGCCCGTCGCCAGGAGGTGTACGACCGCGCGCTGTGGACCCGGACCGCGGCGGCCACCAATGGCCAGGGCGCGTCGACCGCGCTGGTCGGAAGCCCGGAGACGGTGGCCGCGGCGATCGTGGACTACATCGATCTGGGTGCGAGCCTGGTATCGATCCGCGGCTACGACAACCTCAACGACGTGATCGACTACGGCCGCTACATCCTGCCGCTGGTCCGCCAGGAGCTCGCGCATCGCAAGGCGACCGGGCGACGCGGCGCGCTACAGGCGGATCATCCCGGCGCCCTGGCCGCGGCGGGCCGCCCGTGACCACGGTCACCGGTCGGCAATCGCTGCTCGCGCCGGACACCACGCCCGCGGCCCTCGCCACACTGACCGACGAAATATCCGCCACCGCAGTGGAATACGATCGCAGCGCCGCGATCCCCGAAGCGGGGCTGCGGGTGGCGCAGCGCGGCGGATACCTGACCGCGACCGTTGCCGGGCGCTACGGCGGCCCCGAACTGAGTCACCGTGAGGTGGTGCGGATCCTGGCATCGATCGGCGAGGGCGATCCGTCGGTGGCGCTGATCGCCGCCAACAACCTGGCCGCCCACCAGGCACAGGCGGTGAACCGCGGCTGGCCCGAGAACCTCTACGCCGAACTGGTCCGCCGTTCGGCCGAACAACCGACACTGGTGAACGTCATCCGCGCCGAGCCCGAACTGGGTGCTCCGGCACGCGGCGGCCTGCCCGCGACGACCGCGCGCCGCACTGCCGAGGGGTGGATTCTCAACGGCCGCAAAACCTTCGCCACGGGCGGCACGGCATTGGCATATCACCTGGTGTGGGCACGCACCGACGAAAATCCCGTGCGGGTAGGCCATTTCATCGTCCCCGCCGACTCCGACGGCATCACCTGGCACGACACCTGGGATCATCTCGGTCTGCGCGCCTCCAACACACACGATGTCACTTACACGAATGTTGTGGTGGCAGAAGATAATTTGATCGAGATCCCGTTCCGGGAAGGCGTCTACCGGGATCCCGCCTCGGCCTCGGGGCCGACCTCGTTCGGTCACGTGGCGTTGTATGTCGGGGTGGCCCGTGCGGCACGCCGAGCATTCGCCGACTTCGCCCGCACCCGCGTTCCGGCCGCACTCGGCCACCCGATCGCCGACACCGAACGCATCCGGACGGTCGCGGGCGAGATCGAGGCACAGATCGTGCAGGCGGAAACGCTGCTGGACGGCACCCTGCGACGCGTCGAGGCCGGAGAAGGCATTGCGGCGGAGAGTCTTTCATTGGTCAAGGTGTTGATCGCGCGCTCGGTCGTCACCGCTGTGCAGACCGCCGTCGCGGCCCTGGGCAATGCGGCCCTGACTCGCCACAACCCACTGGAGCGACATCTGCGCGACGTGCTGTGCGTCCGCGTGCATCCGCCGCAGGAGGACACGGTCCTGCTGGCCGCGGGCCGGGCAGTGTTGCGCGCCACCGACCGCCCCGCCGGATAGTCCGCACTCGTCCGATATCCAACCGGGACACCATGTTCCGGCCCTGACCCGAGGAATCCTCCGTTATGCCGACCACGATCCGCCTGCTACGCCGGACCGCCGCCGCGGCCGCCGCCGTGCTGACCCTACTGGCCGCCGCCTGCGGCGGGGCCGACCAGTCCAGCGGACCCACCGGGGTTGGGAAACCGCCCGTACGCGGGGGAACACTGAACCTCGCGTTCTTTCCCGACAACGCAGCCTTCGCCTGCATCGACCCGTTCCAGACCTACTGGATCGAGCACCGCACCCTGATCCGCAACTTCACCGATTCGCTCACCGACCAGAATCCCGATACCGGCCAGATCGTGCCATGGCTGGCCACGGCATGGCAGATCTCGCCGGACGGGCTCGACTACACCTTCACCCTGCGCGACGGTGTCACCTTCTCCGATGGCGCGCCACTGGACGCCGCCGCGGTCAAGGCCAACTTCGATTCGTTCCTGCAGGAGAGCCGGGATTCCGGCGGAACCGCGTACGGCGCCAGCTACATTCAAGGACTGCAATCGACCGAGGTCGTCGATGCCAAGACGGTCCGGTTCCACTTCGATCAGCCGAATTCGTCCTTCCTGCAAGCGACTTCGACCACGAACTTGGCCTTGCTCTCCCCGGCGTCACTGCGCAAGACCCCGCAGCAGCGCTGCCTCGGCGGTATTTCCGGGACCGGCCCGTTCACCCTGGACAACTACACACCGGGCCAGAGCGTGACACTGAGCCGCCGGGCCGGTTACCACTGGCCGTCGCCGCTGACCAAGAACACCGGCGAGGCCTATCTGGACAAGATCAAGGTCAGCTATATCGCCGAGGACAGCGTGCGCACAGGCGATCTGGTCAGCGGGCAGATCGACATCGCGTGGCCGCGCAATCCGTTCACCGTCGAGGATCGGGACCTCATCACACGTTCGGGGGCCTACCTGCGCTCGCGCTCGCTACCGGGGGTGTCGTACGCGCTGTTTCCGAACGTAGCCAACGGGCATCCGCTCGCCGACGCTCAGGTCCGGCAGGCGCTGTACCACGCGATCGACGTGAAGACGCTCGGCACAACGGTTTTCGGCCCCGACTATCCGTCGGTCGCGGGCGCGTTCGACAAGACGACACCGTACTTCGCGTCGCAGGCCGCGAAGCTGACCTACGACCCGGCCCAGGCCGGTCACATCCTGGACGCGGCGGGCTGGCGCCTGGCACCCGGTGACCAGTACCGCAGCAAGGACGGCAAACGACTGTCACTCACGCTGGCCGTCGATCCCACCGCCATCGGCTCGGAACTGTTGCAGGATCAGCTGCGCAAAGTCGGGATCGAGGTCCAGCTGAAGGTGATCACCGCAGCCGAACGGTCTGCGGTCACCGCGAATGGTCAATACGACCTGCTCGGAAACTACTTCACCCGCGCCGATCCCGGGGCGCTACAGTTCATTCTCGTTGCGGCGCTGGCCAATTCGAAGGCGCTCGCGCGTAACTCACAGCAACCCGAGACGGCGGCACGCATCGCCGATCTGTTCGCCAGCGCGGTACGGACCACCGATCCGGCCCAACGCCAGGACATCTACGGCCGGCTACAGAGCGCACTGATCGACGAGGGCGTCGCCTTCCCGCTGTTCGAGAGGGTGCAGTACGCGGGAATTCGTAACCGGGTCAACGGTTTCCGATTCACGTCCGAGAGTTTCCTGGACCTGCGCGACGTCTGGATCCAGCCGTGATCCGGTATCTCGCCGGGCGGATCGCGCAGGCGGTGGTGGTGCTGTGGGCGGCGTTCACGGTCACCTTCGTCGTGCTGTATCTGCTGCCCAGTGACCCGGTATCGATTCAGCTCTCCGCCGCCGGGATCGAAACCGATTCGCTGACACCGCAACAGCTCGCCGTGGCCAAAGCCCAGTACGGACTCGACCGCCCCGTGCTCGACCAGTACTGGACCCTGCTGACCGGGGCATTGCACGGCGACTTCGGCATCTCGATCGCCAAACACGTTCCGGTCACCCAGCTGATCGGTGACCGGATCGGCGGCACACTGCTGCTCAGCGCGATCGCCGGTCTGCTGGCCGTGGTGCTCGGCACCGGGGTCGCCTACCTCGCGGCGTTCGTTCGCGTCCGCCCGTTGCGACTGTTGCTGGACCGGTTGCCTGCCCTCGGCGTCGCGGTGCCGAGTTTCCTGGTGGGACTCGCGCTGATCCAGTACTTCTCGTTCGAACTGGGCTTGCTGCCGTCGGCGGGCACGGGCGACTGGAAGCACCTGATCCTGCCGGTGATCACGATGGCGCTGCCCGCCGCCGCGCAATTGGCCCAGGTCCTGGGTCGCAGTTTTCAGGACACCCTGCACGAGCAGTACATCGTCACCGCCCGCGCGAAGGGGCTCTCGCGTGGGCAGGTGCAGCTGCGGCACGCGCTGCGCAATGCCGCGCTCCCCGCGCTGACCATCGCCGGTCTGCTCATCGGCGTGACCGTCACCAGCGCGATCGTCGTGGAAACCGTATTCAACCGCAATGGGATCGGCCGGCTGGCGCAGGAATCGGTGCTGGTCAAGGACGTTCCGGTGGTGCAGGCGATCGTGGTGCTCGCGGCGGCCGGGTTCGTGCTGGTGAATTTGATCATCGATCTGCTGTATCCGCTGCTGGATCCGCGGATCACCCACACCGCGACGGCCGAGGGAGACTGAAGTGGTACAGACCGTGACGGCAGCCGACACCGCGGTGGAGGCGCCGCAGGAAGACGGCACCCACCCACGCCCCATCCGCCGGTCGCACTCGGCCCTGCGCCTGTTCCGCCGGCCCGGATTCACGCTGGCGACCGTATTCGTCGCATTCGTGATCGTGGCGGCCTTCGCGCCGACGCTGTTCACCTCCACCGATCCGTACGCCACCGAACCGGCGCAGCGACTGCGCGAGCCCAGTGCCGCACACCTTTTCGGCACCGACGACGTCGGTCGGGACCTGTGGGCCCGCACGCTGTACGGATCCGAGTTGACCGTGCGGGCGGCACTCATCGCCATCGGCATCGCGCTGTGCGCTGGGCTGGTGTTCGGGGTGGTCTCCGGTTTCTTCGGCGGCCGCGTGGACGCCGTCGTGATGCGGGGTATCGATGTACAACTGGCGATTCCCGGGCTGCTGCTGGCGCTGGCGATCGTGACCGCCCTCGGTTTCGGCACCGTACCGGTGGCTATCGCGGTCGGGGTCGCGACGGTTCCCGGCTTCGCGCGCACAACCCGTGCGGAGGTGCTGCGGGTCAAAACACTGCCGTATGTGGAGGCCGCCCGTGCCGGAGGCGCCGGATGGCCGCGCGTGCTGGTCCGGCACATCCTGCCGAATTCGTGGGGACCGGTCTCGGGCCTCGCCGTGCTGGAGTTCGGCACCGCGATCATTTCCGTTGCGGCACTGAGCTTTCTGGGATTCGGTGCCGCGCCGCCACGCGCCGAATGGGGTTCCCTCATCGCGGGTGGCCGCAACTACCTGTTGACCGCGCCGTGGGTGTCACTGCTACCGGGCGCGATGGTGGTAGTGACGGTGCTCTCGCTCAATCACATCGCCAAGACCTTGCAGGAGGTGCGGCGATGACCAGGGCGACGGTGGACCGGGTGCGCACGGCCACGCGGATAGTCGAAATCTCGGCCCTCAGCGCCGGATACCTGCACGGCGGCACGGTGACACCCGCGGTACACGATGTGTCCCTATCCATCCATCCCGGCGAAATCGTCGCCCTGGTAGGCGAATCCGGCTCCGGCAAGTCCACCACCGCACATGCGGTCATCGGCCTGCTGCCCGACAACGCACGGATCACCGAAGGATCGATCCGTGTCGCGGGTGTCGACATCGCCCGCGCCCGAGAGAAACTGGTGCGCTCACTGCGCGGCTCGACGGTCGCGCTGATTCCGCAGGACCCGATGGTCGGACTGAACCCGACCCAGCGAATCGGCACCCAGGTCGCGGAGGCCGTGCGGCTGCGCGGTATTCGTGGGTCACAGGTGAAAACCGAGGTCATCGACATTCTGCGCAAGGCGGGACTCGACGAACCCGAGCGGCGCTCGCAGCGCTATCCGCACGAATTGTCCGGCGGCCAGCGGCAGCGGGCGCTGATCGCGATCGCGCTCGCGGGTGAACCGGATGTGATCATCGCGGACGAACCCACCAGCGCTCTGGACGTCACCGTGCAGGCACGCATACTGGACCACCTCGAGTCGCTGGTGCGTGAGAGCGGAACGGCCCTGCTGATCATCACCCACGACCTGGCCGTGGCCGCCGATCGCGCCGACCGGGTCGCGGTGATGCGGCAGGGGCGCATCGTCGAATCCGGTTCACCCACGGAGATTCTCGTCGATTCCGACAACGCGTATACGCGTCGACTGATCGCCGCCGCGCCCGCGCTGGCCCACGGCGGGGTGCTTCGGCCGCGCTTCGACGTGCCACCCGAACAGGTCGATCCGCCCGAACCGATCATCGAACTCGACTCGGTGACAAAACGTTTCGCGTCTCGGCGCGCGGGATGGGTGGTCGCGCTGGACGAGGTGTCGCTGCGGGTCGCGCCGGGACGTACGCATGCCATTGTGGGAGAGTCGGGTTCGGGGAAGACGACCGCGCTGCGCGTCGCCATGGGACTGACCGAACCGACGAGCGGCGCTGTCCGATTCGACGGTCGCGATATCGCCGGGATGTCGTGGCGGCGGATTCGCCCACTGCGGCAACGCTTCCAGCTGGTGCATCAGAATCCGTTCGCCTCCCTGGACCCGCGATTCACCGTGCGCGAGAGCGTCATCGAGCCATTGGTGTCGTTCCGGGTCGGCGACCGCACCCAACGGCGATCCCGCGCCGCGGAACTGCTCGACCAGGTGGCCCTGCCGCGGACGTTCCTGGACCGCCTCCCTGCCGAACTGTCCGGCGGCCAACGCCAGCGCGTGGCGATCGCGCGGGCGCTGGCATTGCGGCCGGATGTCGTCCTGCTGGACGAGCCGGTCTCCGCACTCGACGTGTCGGTTCAGGAGCAGATCCTCGACCTGCTCACCGACCTGCAACAGGGGCTCGGCCTGACCTACCTGTTCGTCTCCCACGACCTGGCGGTGGTGGCCCGGATCGCACACACCGTCTCGGTGTTCGAGAAGGGGCGAGTGGTCGAAACCGGCTCCACGACAGCCATTTTCCACGATCCGACCGATGACTACACCCGGCGACTGCTGGCGGCGATACCCGGCCGCCGCCGTCGCGACCGCAACGAAAGGGAAGATTCGTGACCACAGCTCTGGAAACCCGCCGCGCCGACTGGCGGCGCTGGCGCGAGGAACGCGACGCCCTGGCCACCGCTGACCACGGACCCGCCGCCCTGACCGGCACACACTGGCTCAGCGAGCATCCGCTGCACATCGACGGACTCCCCGGCGCATGGGTCGAATCCGATGGCCACGCCGTCGGTACGGGCCCTGGATTCCAGGTCGACCTGACCCCAGGTGAGGAGCACCGTCTCCGAGATCTTTTGCTGCGGCCGATCATTCGCGCGGGCCAGGTGGCGCTGCGGGTATTCGATCCGCAGGCTCCCGGCCGGGCCGGCCTGCAAGGTATCGACAGCTTCGACTTCGATCCAGCGTGGGTGGTTTCCGGCGCACTCGAAACCACCTCGGACACACTGCAACTCGAACACATCGACGGTTTCTTCAGCGAGAACGCCCGCGCTGTGGTCCGACTCTCGCTCAACGGCCGGGACATCACGCTCGAGGGTGCCGGAACAACGACCGGAGGTCTGCAGATCGTCTTCGCCGACGCCACGAACGGCGAAGAGACACAACGGTTCCGCTTCCTCGACGTCCCCGCCCCGGACGACCACGGGCAGGTCGAAGTGGACTTCAATCGCGCCTACCTGCCGCCGTGCACCTTCTCCGACCACTTCCTGTGCCCGCTACCACCAGCCGGAAATCGGCTGGAGTTCCCGATCCGCGCGGGCGAGACCCGGCTGCGGCGCATCGAAGAGGCCGCCCTGTGACCGATTCGTGCGGACATCAGCGATCGGGCCGGAGTCGGGTGGCTTTCCGAATAGTCAGCGCTCGGGCCCCAGTTCAACCGTCGTGCCGGGGTGAGCCAGCGAGGCGACTCGGATCCTGCCGTCCTTCGACTGGGCGATGAGCTGGCCCTGCCAGGCGACGAAGCAGGCGGCGATCTCGCTGTTGTAAACCCGGTCCAGGATCGGCGTGAGCTGTCGGGCGAGTTGTCCCTCGGCCGCGATGAGCTGGTCGCGATAGGGTCCGTAGTAAGGCAGGATCGCTTGCAGCACTGTAGCTTCCAGCGCCTGCACCTGCGTGGTGAAGGCGTCGATGCCCGGCTGGTTACGGGTGATCACTGGCTCGATCTGGGCCAGCGTCGGACCGACGAGCTGCAGCAGCGGCTGATACACCGAGCCGAGGGCGAATGCTTCGGAGGCGAACGGACCCGCCAGCGGGGCCAGGCCGATCAGCGAGGCGAGGCCGCCCTGTTGCTGCGGGGCGGGCCAACCCAGTGGGCAGGCCGGTTGCGTCTGCGCGGGGGCCGCGGCGAACGGGTTGCCCGCCAACGGAGTCGGAGTATCGGCGGCTGGTGTGCTCTGCGTCGACGGGCCTGATTCGTGTAGGGGCACCGAGTTCGCCGGTGTCCCGGCTCCGATCGGGACCGCGGCGGGAACGGAAGCCGAAACGGCGGGCCCGGGAACCGGACCGGCAACGGGGCTCTCAGCGGGCGGAGCCGGGACGGAGGGCTGCGATGCGGGGGCGGCCGTGCCGGCGAGCGGGACACCGGTCACGACGACGGAGGTCGGCTCATCGTGCTCGCGAACGGTCAACGCGGTGGCCGCGACGGCACTGCCGACGACGGTCAAGGCCGCGGCGATCCGGATGCCGGTGGCGAGCCCGGGGCGGGCGGTGCGGGTGGACATCGGGCGGTTACTCCTTCGAACGTCTACTTGGTCGGTGCGGGCGGCGTGGAGGGGGCTGAACCAGGTTGTGCCGCAGCTGGTTCGAAGATTCCTTCGAGGTGCCAGACGCCGGTGAAGCCGTTGAAGGGCCCGCCGACGATCAGGCTCGTCCACTGCAGGGTGAAGGCGCGCGTGACGGCGTCGTAGGTGCCGGTCGCCAGCGGCCCCTGAGGTGTTCCGGTCCGGGGTTGGTCGAACCACTTCTGCGCCACCCAGTCCCAGACCTTGCGCACCTGTTCGCTTCCCGCGACCTGGGCGTCCTGCTTCTCCGGCGGCTTCGGTGCGCCCTGGTTGAATTCCTGGTCGTTCCAGGAGGCGGCCCACGAGGACAGGTCCGCGGACAGTTTCCCGCCGGTATCCAGGACCGTCGGCGCGGAGACCGTGCGCCGGGTCTGCGGGTCCACCGGATTGGTCGAGATCCCGAACTCCACCCCGAAGAACTTGGTCGGTTTCGTGATCGAGGCGGCCAGCGAATTCCCGCTCGCGAAACCGGGATTCGGCTCACTCTGGAACGAATCGGTGCGCAGGCCGCCAGATGTCCCCGGGTCCAGCAGCGTGGTCGTGCCGCCCTGCGCGGCCGAGTCGCCGTTGGGCATGTAGGGGCCGCCGTCGAACGTGCCGCCCGGTTGCACCATCCGGAACCAGGTGCCGGACACCTTGTCCCCGTGCGCATTTCCGGGAGTGAATCGCAGCAGCCCGATCAGCGGCTTCGTACCGGTGGCCGCGGGCGCGGAGTCGGGCGAGGAGCATCCCGAGACAACCGCGACGAGCAGGATCAGAACAGTCGTGGTGGTGCGCATCCTCATGGCGTCTCCCCTACGTTGTCCGGTGTGGTCCTCAGCGCCGGATTCCGGTGACGAATCCCCGCTGCCGCGGCCGCCAGGGCGATCACGCCGGGGATGAGGTAGAACCAGCCGAGACCACGAAAGGCGTTGAACCCCAGCGATTTCGTCGCATCGTTCAGCGCTGTGGCGGCGTCGAAGTGATCGACGTTGTCGTTCATCGCGCCGACCAGAGCCGCGAAGCGGGCGGTCATCGGCTGCCAGCGCGCTTGCAGAGCGGTGATATCCGTCAGATCGGCATCGGGATGGGCGTCCCGCACGGCGCTGACGTATCTGCCGTTCAACTCCCCGTCCGCAGCCACCAGGGTGATGAAGTACCCCTGCAACGAACGCACCTGCTCGTGGGTCAGTATCGGACCGAACCCGTCGAGCACCGGCTGCGCGGCGGTCGCCGCCGAAAACAGGCCGCCCGCAACGGGAGTCACGATCAGAACGAGGGCGGCGGCTCCCGCGAGTATTCGGGAGCCGCCGGCGCGGTGCCCGTCCGCGGCCCGCCGGAATCCGATGATGCCCGCCCCGAGTAGAACCACGCCCGGCAGCGCCAGGAGCCACGGCAGCGCGCCCAGGGGCGGCAATGCCGCCAGGCGCTGGTAATTTCCGCGCTCGGCATCGATCGAATCGATCATCGAGGTGATATCGGACCTGATGCGCGGATAGTCCCTGACGAACCGATCGACCCGGTCGTATCGACCGTTCTCGAGACCGCGGTCCCGCAGCGCGCGAATATCGGCATGCGCACCGTCGAGTGCCTTGATGTCGCCACGGTAGTCGGCGACACTCGAGACGGTCACATAGGGCGAGAAGGACTCGATCATGGCCTGCGCCTCAACCGCTCGGGGAAACATGCCGGTGAGGATCGGAGCCACGATCAACAGTGCCCCGAGCACCGCGATGATCACGAAGGGCCACCGCGGCTTCGCCCGCGACACCGCGTCCGCGGTCGAGACGTAATCGGTGTAGGCGGGTAGATCCGAAAGCCGCTCGCTCACTATCGGATTCGCTTCCCGCTCGCGAGACTGCCCGCCTTCACGAATACCACCACGGCCAACACCGCCAGCGCGATCAGTGCCGGAACCACCCAGTCCGGCACGGTCTTTCGGCGAGGAAGCTCGATGGTCCGGGTCGCCAGATTCGGTGCGGCGACCGTCTTCGGGGCGGCCGACTGCGCCGTCGGGGCCGCCGGGACACCGGATCGCACCGGTGTCGGTGGACGTGCCGCAACCGAGGGTGGCTGTGCCGCAACCGGTCCCGGTGTGACAGGTGCAACCGGCGCTGCGGCCGGATGCCGACCACCATCCCGATAACGGCCCGCCAGATGCCACAGCCCGGTGAAGTTGTTGAACGGCCCACCGACGATCTGACTGGTCCACTCGAGCACGAAATTCCCTGCGCTGTCGATCGTTCCGTGCACCGGGCTGGTCTTGCCCGGCAGTCCCCCATCCGGTTTCGGCGCGCCCTGGTTGAACACCTGATTGTTCCAGGTGACACCCAGGCTGCTCAGGTCGCCACTGAGCGTCCCGCCGTCGGCGAACACTTGCGGCAATCGAGTGACGACGCCGGTTTGCGGATCAGTCGGGTTGGTCGCGGTGGCGAAATCCACGCCGTAGAACCTGACCGGCGTCGTCACCCGACCCGAGCGGGCATTACCGTGCGGGTCGAATGCGGCCGCCGGTTGCGGCTGGTAGCTGCCGCTCACGAGTCCGCCGTCGCTGCCCGCGGACAGCGGAGTCACCGTCCGATCACTGCACCGAGAGTCGCTGTTCTGCAGATAGGGACCTGCGGCGGTGCCGGTCGGCAGGATCATCCGGAAGAAACTGCCCGAGGCCGCACCGTTGGCGCACACCCCCGGCGAGAGCGCGAACAGCCCGTCCAGCGGAGCCGGTCCGGCATGTGCCAGCGGGGCCGCGACCGCTGTCGTCCCCACGGCAGCGGTCGCGGCGAATAGGCGAAAGTACCTCGGTCGCATGAACTGTGTCCTCGGTCAGCGTTGCAAATCAATCCCGCATGCGCGGCTACTTCATCGCAACCCGAACACAGCCGAATGTCGCCGATTGCACTCAGGATGAATACAACCGGTACCGGAATGAGAGTCGGACAACCGGTATCGGTCGGCCGATCGCGGGGGGCGAAGCGATCCATAGCACCGCCGGACCTATCCGGGCAAGGTCTGTTGCTTGCCCGGTCGGGAGTTGTATTCTTCTGTCACACAGGGTGATTGAAGGTGGGCTGGGTCGATCGCTGGCGTCATGCGACGCTCGCTGAACAGAAGGCGTGTGTCACCATGGGAGACCGAGCAGCGTGGGTCAGTCTGGCGGTTACGGCCGCGATCGTCATCGCACTGACGGTGGGCACCTGGTTTCTACTGAAACGCCTGGTCAAGACGCTATCGTCCCGGCGCGGCGCCGAGCCGGAGGTCTGGACCCGTATCGATGCGTGCCGCAGCCCCGCGGTTACGGTGCTGTCCCTGATCCTGATTCGCACGTATGGCGCCGTGCTGGAATTCCTCACGCACGGCAACCACTGGATCGGTACGGTGCTCGGACTGCTGGTGCTGCTGTCGTTCGGGTGGCTGGCCAGCCGCGGCGCGGCCGTCCTCATCGCCGTCATGGCGGTGCGGTTCACCCACTCCACCGGGGATGACCATCGACGCCTGAGCCGGATCCGCACCCAGCTGGGCGTTTTCCAGCGCGCCGCCGCCGCGCTGATCTGGTTGGCGACCCTGATCTTCGCGCTGCTGGATTTTCCGTCCACGCGTGCGCTGGCCACGAGCCTGTTCGCGTCGGCCGGACTACTGGGCCTGGTGTTCGGCCTCGCCGCGCAGAGCACACTCGCGAACATGATCGCGGGCCTGCAGATAGCGTTCAGCGACTCCGTGCGCATCGACGACACGGTCCAGGTGAACGGCAAACATGGTGTGGTAGAGGAGACCACGCTCACCTACATCAGCATCCGGATGCAGGACAATCGCCGGATGATCGTGCCCGTCACCGATTTCGTGAACCAGCCGTTCGAGAACTGGACCCGCAAGAACGACAGCGCCCATGTCGACAGCTACCTGTACGTCGACCACGCGGCCCCGCTCGAGACCCTGCGTTCCCGCCTACACGACATCCTCACCACCAGCGATCATTGGGACGGCGCCGAGGGATCGCTCGTGATCGCCGAATCCGACCGCGACTGCCTGAAACTCAAGATCACCGTGAGCGCCCCGTCCCTGCACCAGGCGACCCGGCTCGGCGAACAGGTGGCCGAACAACTCACGCTTTATCTGGTCCGGGAGATACCGACCGCGCTACCGCGCGAGCGCTAGCCGCCGAGGTCCGGCCGAACGTCCCGACCGAACCACCGAATCCTTTGCGTACCAACCACTCCGATGTCGTCCGAGGGTGTCGCATCGGCCTATGCGTCGCGTCTCGCGGCGGCCCCGAATGGGGGGTATCCACGCCACCGTTCAATCGCCCTGGCGCTCATCTGAAGCCCGTCTCGGACTTGTCCAGAAATCCGCAGGTCGTCGAAATCGTTTTTCGGTCAACGATCATGAGACAAGTACGAGGAGAAACGGAATCCTTCCACTTTCAAGATATAGCGCACCCCCGGGCTTGCGGCAAGACCCGGGTCGTACCGCAGAATCACTGGCCGAGGCTGGAACCGGTCGGAATGGAAGTAGGGCGACGCATGTAGTGGCATTCCCGACCGGCCGGACAGCGTCTCGAGAGCCGATTGCGAAGCCCGATCATCCACTCACAGAAGGAGTTTCAGATGCCCACCGGTCCCGCGCCCATCCCTGCGGATCCGACCGTGCTGCACCCCATGCCCGGCCAGCCGCGCGTGGTGTTGTTGCAGCCCCTGGTCACCTCGCCCCTGATCGAGGTCGGCGAGTTCTCCTACTACGACGACCCGGACGACCCGACCGCGTTCGAAACCCGCAACGTGCTGTACCACTACGGACCGGAAAAGCTGATCATCGGTAAATTCTGCGCGCTGGGCACGGGGGTGAAGTTCATCATGAACGGCGCCAACCACCGCATGGACGGCCCCTCGACCTTCCCGTTCCCCACCATGGGCGGCTCGTGGTCGGACCACTTCGACCTGCTCACCGATCTGCCCAACCGGGGCGACACCGTCGTCGGCAACGACGTCTGGTTCGGGCACGGCACGACGGTGCTCCCCGGCGTGCGGATCGGCCACGGCGCGATCATCGGCTCCGGCGCCGTGGTCACCAGCGATGTGCCCGACTACGGCATCGTCGGCGGCAATCCGGCCCGGCTCATCCGCACCCGCTACAACGACCGGGACGTCGCCCGGCTGCTTGCGGTGGCCTGGTGGGACTGGCCCGCCGAGCACATCACCGATCATGTCCGGACGATCATGTCCGACAGCATCTCCGACCTCGAAGCCGCCGCCCCGCACACGGTGTGACGGGCGCGCGAGACCCGTCAACGAAAAGCCCTGTGCCCATTCGCCATAGACTTGAAGAGAGTGTGATCGCCCATGCCCCCTCCCCCGGCACACATCTCGATGATCGACATTCCCATCGTCAGTCACGTCCTGCCGAGCCTCGAGATCATCCGTGAACTGGTGGCCCGAGGCCATCGCGTGACCTATGCCAACGACCCGGCCGTCGCCGACCTGATCACCGCCACCGGCGCGGAATTCGTCTCATGCACCTCGATATTGCCGGTTGCCGACGACAACTGGCCCGATGACGTCATCGCCATCCAGAATCTATTCCTGGACAACGCAATTCAGGCACTTCCGCAGTTGCGCGCCGCTTACGACGAGGACCGTGCGGACCTCTACCTGTACGACATCGGCGCCTATGCCGCGCGCGCCCTCGCCGAAACACAGGACCGTGCCCTGCTGCAACTGTCTCCGACGTTCGTGGCCTGGAAAGGCTACGAACAGGACGTCGCCGCACACCTGCGCGAACTCCCGGGTGCCGACGCCTACCACGCGAGGTTCGCGCGATGGCTGAGCGACTGCGGCGCGTCCACCACCGACGTGGACGCCTTCTCCGGCCCACCCGCCCGCGCGCTCGCGCTGATTCCCCGGGCAATGCAACCGCACGCAGACCAAGTCGACCACGCCGCAATAACATTCGTCGGCCCGTGCTTCGAAACATCTGAGGATGAACAGCATTGGGACCGTCCGGCCGACGCGGAAAACGTCCTGTTGATCTCCCTGGGTTCGGCGTACACCCGCCAGCCGGAGTTCTACCGCCGATGCCTGGCGGCTTTCGGCAACCTGCCCGGCTGGCACGTAGTCCTCCAGATCGGCAAACACACCGATCCGCGGGAACTCGGCGGTATCCCACCCAACGTCGAAGTGCACCCCTGGATCCCCCAGCGGGCGATCCTGGCACAGGCGGACGCCTTGATCACCCACGCCGGCATGGGCGGCTGCGGCGAAGGCCTGCGAGCAGGCGTCCCGATGATCGCCGTACCACAAGCCGCCGAACAGTTCATCAACGCCGACCGCCTCGTCGAACTGGGCGTTGCCCGCCGCATCGACACCCAGGACGCCACCGCCCAAAACCTGCGATCAGCCCTACACGACCTCGTCACCGCCCCCGAGGTCACCCGCCGCTCAGCACAACTGAGCGTCGAAGCGCGAGCCGAAGGCGGCACCACACGAGCCGCCGACCTCATCGAGAACATGCTGAGCTGAGCATCACCCGCCGAGGACCGGGTAGATATCGCGGAACGCATCCCGCACGACCGCCGCGTCGACCGCGTCCCGCCCCTCGATACCGGTCACGACCTCCGATACCCGCCAATACGTGGACGGCACCAATCGCCCCGACGTGACGGCCGTCAGCGCGGCATCCGCTGCCTCATCCGGTTTGCCCGCCGCGACGAGCGCCAAACCGAGATCCAAGTTCGCAGAGGCGATCCGGCGCGGCCGAGTACTCACGGCACCGACGAGATCGGCGAGCACATGCCGGGCATACGATTCGGCTCCCGGATCGCCGAGCCACGCCAACGTGGTAGCCACATACGCATCCGATTTCGCGGGGTCGTACCGAAAGTGGTGTTCCGGCCGATCGGGCATGCTCAGTCCGGACACCAGCCGCGCCACCTTCCGCAGAGCGCTGTATGTACCCGTACTGTCACCGAGCCGCGCCAACGCCCGCCCTTCCTGTGCGGTCGCCTGAATGAATGCCGAACTACCCGCCGGAGCGATCTCCTGCGCAGCCCGCGACAGTTTCGCGGCCTGCTCGAACTCCCCGCCGGTCAACTGCTGCCACGCCCTCGTTTCCAGGCACCACGCGGAGATCTCTGGATGCCCGGCTTCATCGGCGAGAGTCCACGCCAAGTGCCCACGCGCCGCGGCAGCGGGCAACTCGCCCAGATCTACATGGCACGTACTGGCCAGGAGCGAGAGCCACCCGGCCGTCACAAGCAGCCGCCGATGCTGCGCCAACGTCATCCGCGAATCCATCAGGCGACCGGCGCAGCCGAGGTATGTACGTATCCGCACCAGCAGTTCGCCCGGCGGAGTCGTGTTGTAAGCCGACGCCAGATCATCGACCGCCGATTCCAGTTGCTCGAGGGTGTCGCCGCCGATGTCCGACACAGCAAGCCGCTGTATCCATTCCGCAACGGCCTCCTCCCCGTCTGCCGGTTCAGCGAACAGCACGGAACCGATCCCGAGCGCATCGGAGTAGGCGCGAACATGTTCGTCCCTGATCCGGCGCTCTCCTGTTTCCAGTTGCCCCAGAAGAGATTTCGAAAAGTGTGTTCGTGCGGCAAGCGCCGAGAGGCTGAGCCCCACAGCCTCACGCGCAGCTCGCAGACGCTCTCCCGTCATCTCGGCATCGCCGAGCACAGGACCCCGGCCCTCGACCATCCGCCCATCGTATGCGCAGATGTGGACGGATGTGGACGCGATTCCGTATAGCTACGCCGACCTCGAAAGCAATCCTCAGAGGTGGGCCGCGACGCCGGGGTGAGCCGGGGGCACCACTTCACCATGCCCCCGGCGTCGAGGCCCTTCCAGCGACGGGAGGCAGGGAAGTGCGGACGGTACCAACAGCATTCGGGATAGTTGCCCCGGACGGCGACGCCCACCAGTGGCATCGCACCCAAATCCAGCGTCTCGCAAGACATCTCGGCTATGCCGTGGTCTGGCCACCCGACGATTCGGTTGTTCCGCTCGCCGACCAGGCACGCAAGGCCGATGTCGACATCGCCATCGTCGCCAGCCCAAACCATCTCAGCCCGCTCGAATTGAACTCACTCATGGCGGTGGTCGACGTCGAATCAGTAGTTCCACGGCTGACGTTCTCGCGGTGGGCCGACACACAAGCCGGATGGTTGGGATGAACACCGCGACAGGATGGTTGATACTCGCGCTCAAAACTCGCGCAACAGAGTTGCCAGACAGAGCACGAACCGGCACACGAAGAATTCATCCGCACGATCGAGAGAGGGGAACTGGACCGATGAGCCACGCACGTTGGAAGGCCCTCCGAGAACGCAAACTCGCCGAGGGTTACACCGAACCTGAAGCCGTCACCGTGGCCCGCCGCGAGATCCAACTCTCCATGGCACTGGCCAAGGCCGTCTACGACCGCCGTACCGAACTCGGACTCACCCAAACCGACCTCGCCGGACGCGCCGGTCTCACCCAGGACGAAATTTCCCGCATCGAAGGCTCCGGCACGGCCCCGACCCTCTCCCTCCTCGCCGAACTCGCCGACGCACTCGACGCAACCCCCGACACCGGCCAGACCCGAGTGAGCTTCAGCAGCCGCCACAACGACGCCGCCCAATTGCGTTGAACCGCCACACCACCGCTGATCACTGACAGTCAGCGACCTCGTGGCGGCGTCCAGAAGTGTGCCGCGGTCGATGTGCTGAATGAAAACGGCAGGGCACTGCACGCAGTTGCACGCACCCTCCCCCTGAACGATGAAGGCCCGGTCCTGATGGACCGGGCCTTCCAGTGGAGCTGCCGGGAATCGAACCCCTTCCGGCCCCCTGGTCAGGGAGGCTGAATCTCGTTCTACCTGCGAAAACCTATCACTACAGTTCACTCCAGATCAGGGGCTATCAGGTGCGATTGTGGTCAAAATGTGGTCACGACCCGAGGGCTCCGTTCACACAGATGCCCAGTTGTGGACGCCGCGCATGGCAGATGGACGACAGGCAGGTCCCGACCATAGCCCGGCCGTATCCCACCGGGCGAAGGTGGCAGCGAGGCGACATCGCCTCGCAGCCGAGAGCAGCAAGTCCGGCGTCGAGGTCACGCTGAAGAAGTCGTACGACCATAACGTCACATGTATATGCCGGGTCGTGAACATCCCCTCGGCGTGTCGCTATAGGCGACACGCCGAACGATTTTCTCCAAGATTCACCCCCAGCAACTCTTCGGCTGCTGCTGACAGCGGCGGCGAACGAGCCGATGATCGCCGGGCAACCTGCTCCCTCGACCACTCGGACATTCACATCGTCTGCCGTCACCTCACTGCCAACTCGCAACGTCGATATCAACGGCGACCACCCCATCAATGTCTGCCTGCGCCAAGCGGTTTGGATCGGCGGGCACTAACCACAACACGACCTCTCATCCTACTTCGGTAAGTGATTGTTCCGAGGGTACGAGGTTTTCGCCCCAAACAGATCGACAGCCGCACCGGTTCGGAACGAGCTTTCCCCCACCATTACACGCGTGAAAATCATTGCCGACCATAGATTCCGATCCCACCAGTTGTGGGGCCACTACGCGTGGTGATCCGCAGAGAATCTGCCTACACCGCAACGGCTGCCGTCACTGCACGCGCGGGATCGTAGGGGGCGGCTGCGAACCGGGCCTCGGAATAACCCGGAAAATCTTGTCCACAGCGCTGCTGCTGCATCCGTAAGCGTCAGCAATCCGCTTATTGGACCAGTTCGGGTACTCCGTGGCTATCCGGAGAATGCGCTCACGGTCGACCCTTTGTCGGCCATTGCCGGCACCGGCGGCGCTATTCGCCGTATCCGTGCCTCCTCGTCGCCCGGTCGCAGCACTCGACGCGTCCGGTGTCTGTGTACGCATACTGCGAATCGGACCCGACGCGTCCGAGTGACTGGTCGCCGTGCGACGGAACCCAGCGCTGGTCAAGCGGAGACGAGTATGAGGGGAGAGCACACGCACCGCACGCGGCCGCGGCCGAATCGCCGTCGGGACGTACCCGGTGGCGAACCTGCGCGTTCGCGCGGTGCCCAGTAGGTCGGCGGAGACGGACGCGTCCGGTCGGCGCGACTGATGTGCGTTCGGGGTGAGGTCTGCGTCGTGGCCACCGAATGGACGCGGTGCCGGATCGGTGTGGGGACAGTACGCGTCCTGTGTGGTGGACGCGGCCGCCGGGGCGAGGGCGTCGTCCGGTAGCTCGGCGGCCTGCCTCCCGATCGCCAGGCCGTAACGAACGCTGGCGGCATGGTGGATCATCAACGCGA
>NZ_BDBQ01000118.1 GCF_001613065.1 Nocardia miyunensis NBRC 108239 | reverse complement strand
TCCTTGTTCGAGGCGACGAATCTGCGCCGCGTCGGCGGGATCCTAGCGGGCCGCGCCGCTGTCGCTCACTGTCATCGGGTGCCTGTCTCAGCCAGCAACACGGACAACAGTTCGGCGGTCGTGGCCACGTCGGCCTGCTTGGGAAAGATCTTCTCGACGAGGAAGTCGTGGACCGCGTTGTCCGGATCGGCGCACCCATCCGAGAGGACGATCACGCGATAATCGAGGTCGTGTGCCTCGCGCACTGTCGTGAGCACGACGCCACTGGTGTGGACACCCGCTAGGACCAGTGTTGTGACGCCGAGGTTGGTCAGCTGCTCATGGAGATCGGTGGTCGAGAACGCACTCACCCGCGACTTGCGCACCACGATGTCGCCATCCCGGACCCCGAGCCCCTCGTGCAGGGCGGTAGCGGGAGAGTCCGCATCCATGGTCGGGCGACTTCGTTTGACGCGGTCGCCCATGATGTGTCCCTCGGGAAAGCCCGCGTAGTCGGCGTCGTTGAACGCCACGCGCACGTATCCCACTCTGCCACCGCTCCTGCGAACCGTATCGGCCGTGGTAGCGGCCGACGACACAAGAGACGTCGGGTCGTCCAGAAACCCCAGGGTGGCCGGTTGGTAGTCCATCACCAGCAGAGCGGTCTTCGAGGGATCCAGGTTCAATGCCATGGTGCTGGGCATCCTTTACTTTTCTGGTGTCCGGCACAGCGCCGAACTGGGTTGATGGGTGTTTCCTTCAGTGCCGGTGAGATTCCGAGGAGCCCTTCTCTTCGATCGCAGCCGGGGCGGGCCGGTAGAACAGCGCCAGCAAGCCCGCGGTTGCGAGCGCACCCGCAACCAGTGCGATGGCACCTCCGGGCCAGCCGGAGATTTCGATACCGAACAAATGGTCCAAGGAAAGCCGCCCTGGGCCGAGCAGCGCTAGTCCGATAGTGGACATGGCGAGCACGAGGACATATTCGTAGCCGTCTTTGAATACGAAGAACCCGTTGGTGCGATGAGCGAGTAGCCCAGCCACGAGCATCACCGACACCACCGCGGCGCCCGCGAACGGGGTGAGGAGTCCGAGTATCAGCAGTACGCCCGCACCGATCTCCGTAATCACGCTCAACCATGCCTGAAGGACTCCGTTGCGGAGCCCGAGCCCGCTGAACCAGCCCGCGGTACCGGCGATCTTGCCGCCCCCGATCCAGTGGTTGATCCCATGCGCGATCATCGTGGTCCCGATCGTGACGCGAAGAAGCGCGGTGACGAGGTCGTCGACTTCCATTGCTCCCCAGTCCTATCGCTTGTCGACGAATCGCGAGATGGCCTCGGCCGAGTTCGGATAGGCGGACAGGTGCTGGGTGTAGTCCTGCTCCGTGCGATACGCCGTCTCGAGCGGCAGCGTGTCGGTGCGGACCGTCGAGGCCTTCGCCATCCGGATCGCGACCGGGTCTTTCGCGGCGATCACGGTGGCGAGCGCATGGGCGCGCGGCAGCAACTCCGTAGGCTCGACGACCGCCTCGATGGCGCCGAGGCGGTACATCTCCTCGGCCGGCACTCGCTGGCCGGTGTAGAACATCCACCGGGCTTTGGCGGGACCGACCATCCACTGTGCGAAGGAGGCGGCGCCCAGGACGCCGACGTCGATCTCGGTCAGCGCGAAGGTGGCGGACCGCACCGCCAGCACGATGTCGCTCACCGCGGCCAGGGCTACCCCGGCGCCGACCGCCGCGCCGTTGACCGCGCAGATCACCGGCACCGCGCAGTGCCGCACGGCGAAGAACGCCTCCCGCGTCAGGTGCATCGGGTCGGCGACGTTCAGCGGCTTGGGTCCGGATCGTTCGACACGCAGGTCGTGAATATCGCGTCCGCCGCAGAAGACGCGGTCGCCCGCCCCGGTGAGCACGACGACCGAGATGTCGTCGCGGTCCCGGAACGAATCGAAGACCTGCCTGATCTCCCGATAGGTCTCGCGGGACAGCGCGTTCACCGGCGGTCGGTCGATGACCACAGTCGCGATTCGGTCCTTCGTGGTCACTGTCAGTCCGGACATGTCTACCCCTGTCTTGCATGGCGATTCGCGTCGGCTTGCCGACCTCGCCGGACCGTATCCCGGACCACTGACGATTGTCAACACTACCGTTGACTGATGCCCGGGGGTCGGATGTAATTCTCGGGTACGACGTGAACGACGACCCGGGAGAGTGACTTTCGATGACCGACCAGACGAACGATGACGAACTGATCGTCGAGACGCGGGATGCGGTGCGCATTCTGCGGCTCAACCGGCCGGAACAGCTCGGCGCATTCACCTGGAAGATGCTCGATCACTGGGCTGCGGCGCTGGTCGACGCCCAGCGCGACCGGTCGGTGCGGGCCGTGCTCCTCACCGGGACCGGCCGCGGATTCTGCTCGGGTGTGGACCTCGACGAATTCGCCACGGGGGGCGACGCCCCGATCGACCGCAAACGGGTGCTCACCGACCGGGTGCACCAGGTCGCGCGCGCGGTGGAGGACCTCGACAAGCCGCTGATCTGCGCGGTCAACGGACTCGCGGTCGGGGCCGGTATGGATATGGCGCTCATGTGCGATATCCGGCTGGCCGCGCGGAGTGCGACCTTCTGCGAGGGATACATCAAGATCGGCCTGGTGCCCGGCGACGGCGGCGCCTACTTCCTGCCCAGGCTGGTGGGCACCGCGCGGGCGCTGGAACTGCTGTGGACCGGGCAGACGATCTCCGCGGACGACGCGCTGGCCATGGGTATCGTGAACCACGTCCACCCGGACGACGAATTATATACGCGCGCACTAGAATTCGCCGATCGGATCGCCCACCGGTCGCCCATTGCCGTGTCGATGATCAAGCGGAGTGTGTACCAGTCGCAGCGACTGGACCTGCGCACGAGCCTGGATCTGATCTCGTCGCATATGGGAATCGTCCAGTCGACGTTCGACCAGCAGGAGGCGATGGGTGCGTTTCGCGAGCGCCGCACGCCGGAGTTCCGCGATCGATGATCGGCCGGTTTCCGGGCGTCGGTCGATCGTGTCCCGCCGGGCTGAAATCTCGCGGAGTTTTTCAACAGTAGTGTTGCATAGCTGGTTTCGGCCGTCTAGAGTTGCGGTTATGGCGGGCAGCTCCCATGTCCGCTTCAGCGGGTGGGCCGATGGCAGGCCCGACGTTCGCACATGTCGAATCGACCTGACCTCGTATTTCGGGCCGGTGCCGGCAGTTCATTGAGAGGACGACATACGGTGGCAGTTGAATCAACGGCACTGTTCGACGAGGTTGACGAGTCGATGCGCGGTATCAAGATCATCGACGTTGATACCCACCTCACCGAGCCCGCGGACATATGGACTTCGCGCGCTCCGGAACGTCTGCGCAAGCGGGTGCCGCACGTTGTGCTGGCCAAGGACCTGACCGACGGGATGCGTGAGCAGGTCGCCAAGCTGGGAACCACCGGGCCGACCGACGGCGCGCCGATGTGGGTGGTGGACGAGACCCAGGTGCTCGGTCCCGCCGGCGCGGGCAGCGTCATCAACCGCAACAACGAGAAGGTCAAGGGCAGCGTCTTCCTGCAGTGGCCGCTGGACGAATCCTCGCTTGCCGCATCCTATGTCGAGCCGCGAGTGGCGATGATGGACCAGCTCGGGATCAGCGCGCAGATCGTGTTCCCGAACGTGGTCGGCTTCGGCGGCCAGAACTTCTTCCGCATCAGTGACCACGACCTGCGCATGGATATCGTTCGCATCTGGAACGACGCGATGGCGGACATGCAGAAGGAGTCCGGCGGTCGCCTGTTCGGGATGGCCCTGCTGCCCTGGTGGGACATCGACAAGACCGTCGCGGAGATCAAGCGCGTCGCCGACCTCGGGCTCAAGGGAATCATCACCAACGCCGACCCGCAGAACCAGGGGATGCCGGATCTGGCCGAACCGTTCTGGGACCCGATGTGGCAGCACCTGCAGGACCTGAATCTGCCGGTCAACTTCCACTGCGGCGCCAGCGCCACCCAGCGCACCTACAACGGTGGCTCGCCGTGGCCGTCGATGACCCCGAACAGCAAACTCGCCGTCGGCTCCGCGATGCTGCAGATGGGCAACGCCCGCCTCGTCGCGAACATGATCCTGTCCGGTGTGTGCGAGCGCTTCCCCCGTCTGAAGGTCGTGTCGGTGGAAAGTGGAATCGGTTGGCTGCCGTTCATGCTCGAGGCGCTGGATTACCACGCCGATGAAAATGCCGCCGACGGCCTGACATTGAAGCCGTCGGAATACTTCCGGCGACAGATGTACGCGTGCTTCTGGTTCGAGAACGGCCCGAGCCTGATCGATTCGATCGAGCGGCTGGGTGTGGACAATTGCATGTTCGAAACCGATTTCCCCCACCCGACGTGTCTGTTCCCCGAGCCGCTTCGCAGCGCGGTGCCGACATTCAAGGATGCCGGCGACTCGTTCCGCCGGAAGGTGTTCAGCGAGAACGCCGCACACGTCTACAATCTCGATCTCGCTGCGCTGTAAAGGATCTCGTTACCGAGCACGAATAACGCCGGTCCGGGGAGAAATCTCCGCGCCGACGGACGAACAAGCCCTTCGCCCCGGATCGGTGCCCACGAGGCACCGATCCGGGGCGAAGGCCTTTCCGGACACAGGTACTCACCTGTTCAGTACGAGGAGTCAGCCTTGACCACAGCACCCGAAAGCGGTGGGGAAGTAGCGGTTTCCGAGCGCCGGGACACCGGCGAGCGAGCGTTCGGCCCGCGCTTCGCGACCCCCTTGTTCATGGGCGCCGCATTGAATCCCATCAACAGCTCACTGATCGCGACCGCCCTGGTGCCCATCGCGCTCGCACTGCATGTCAGCGCCGGGCGGACCACCGTTCTCATCTCGAGCCTGTACCTGACCAGCGCCATCGCGCAGCCCATCTGCGGCCGTCTGTCGGAGATCTTCGGTCCGCGGCGCGTATTCCTGGCCGGCATCGCGATCGTGTTCGCCGCGGGCGTCCTCGGCGGTCTGGCGCAGAATATGCCGACCCTGGTGGTGACCAGGGTGCTCATCGGCCTCGGCACGTCGGCGGGGTATCCATCGGCGATGCTGCTGATACGCCGCCGGGCCGCCACGGTGGGATTGCGTCAGCCACCCGGTCGCGTGATCGCCGGGATGACCACCACCAGCGCGGCCACCCTCGCGATCGGCCCGACGGTGGGCGGCATGCTGGTCGCCTGGTTCGATTGGCGAGCGGTGTTCTGGGTCAACGTTCCGGTGGCCGTTATCGCATTCGTCATGGCGCTGTTGTGGATTGCGCAGGACAGCGACCCCGTCCGAGGGCACTCGATGCGGAGTCTGATCATTCAGGTCGACCTTGCGGGCGTGCTGCTCTTCGGCGGCACGATCACCGCCCTGCTGGTCTTTCTCATGGACCTGCCCCGCCTCGACTGGGTGGCGCTGGGGATCACCGTGGTCGCCACCGGAGTTCTCGTCGCGGTCGAATTGCGGGTCCGTGAACCATTTTTCGACCTTCGGCTGCTGGTCACCAGGCTCCCGCTCACCCGCACCTATGCGCGGTATTGCCTGACGCTGCTCGGGATATACGTTGTGCTGTACGGACTTACGCAATGGCTCCAGGTCGGCCACCGAATGTCGGCCTACCAGGCAGGACTGGTGCTCATCCCGATGGGCCTGCTATCGGCAGTGACTGGCCGCATGGTGGGCCGCTATCGCAGGCTGCTGCCGTCGTTGATCATCTCCTCCGCCGCGCTGTTACTCGGCGCTATCGGCACCTTCTTCCTCACCAGCCACAGCCCGATGTGGCTGGTCGTAGTCGTCACCGCGGTGTTCGGTCTGGTCGCCGGATTCGGCAACGTAACGAACCAGACCGTGCTGTACAAGGAGGCACCGGCCGAGAAGGTCGGCACGGCGTCGGGCCTGTTGCGCACGTTCGGCTACGTCGGTTCGATTGCGGCTGCGACGATCAGCGGCATCGCATTTCACACCCGGGTCGACGACTCCGGGCTGCATATGGTTGCCGCCATCCTGATCGGGATCGGGATCGTGGTGTTGCTCATGACGGTTCTCGATCGGCAGCTCGCGGAATCCGATCGGCAATCACTGGCATGAAAACCTCTCGGGGGCGGCGACTTTCGTCGCCGCCCCCGAGGGGAATCCCACTCCGGTTATGCCTTCGGGGAGACGAGAGTCTCGCGCAGCCGGAACTTCTGCACTTTTCCACTCGGGTTCGTCGGCAGTTCGCTGACGATGTGGATCCGGCGGGGTACCTTGAACGACGCGAGTCTGCCCGTCACATGCGTCAGCAGTTCCGGTTCGGTCGCGGTGGCCTCCGCTCGCACGTGCACCCAGGCGTGGCCGACCTCGCCGAGCCGTTCGTCGGGCACGCCCAGCGCCGCCGCCCGCAGCACGTCGGGATGGGACTGGATCGCCGCCTCGACCTCGACCGGATCGACGAGTTCCCCGCCCACCCGGTAACCATCGCCCTGCCGCCCGATGAACGTGACGTTGCCCGCGGCGTCCATCGACGCGAGATCGCCTGTGCGGAACCACCCTTCGTCGTCGAAGGCGGCGGCGGTGGCCTCGGGCAGGTCGTGATACTTCCACAGGATCGACGGCCCGCGCATCAGCAGTGCACCCGATTCACCGTGGGGGACCGGCAGTCCCGTGATGTCGTCGACGACCTTGGCCGCCATGCCCGCCAGCGGGCGCCCCACGGTCCCCATGGCGATCTCCGGCGGATCGTCCAGCCCCGCGACCATCACCAGTGCGGCGGTCTCGGTCATACCGTAGGGATTGAGGCACACCACCCCGGTCTTGTCGTGCACCTTCTGGCAGAGGTCGGGCGCCAGCGATGTGAAGGCGAAACGCACCCCGCTGAAATCGATGTCGTCGATGAGCGGGTTGTTGAGCTGGTCGATGTACGTCGTCGGGATGCCGTAGATGATCGTCGCCTTCTCGTCGCGGATCAGCCGCAGCGAGGTGGCCGCGTCGAACCGGGCCATCAGCACGGTGCGCGCCCCGGCCAGGGACAGCATGACCAGGCCGGCGACCAGGGCCAAGATGTGGAACAACGGCAGATAGAGGACGGCGACGTCGGTTTCGCGCATCTCGAGGTGGTCCAGTGCGGCGGACAGCGTGGCGATGAAGCTGTGGGTGTGCACGGCGCCCTTGGGTCGGCCGGTTGTACCCGAGGTGTACAGCATGATCGAGGGATCGGTCACGTCGATGGACGGAAGCACGACGTCGCCGGCGGGGTGCGTCAGCTGGGCCCACGAGGTGATGTCCGCATCGCCGGCGTGGTCGACCCCGACCAGCCGCAGGTGATCGCCGACCTCTGTCCGCAGCTGCCGGGCCTCGGCGAGGTAGTCGCGGTTCCGGTATGCCGAGCAGGCGATCAGCAGCGATGCGCCGGAGTGGGTGACCTGGTACTCGATCTCCTTGGTGGACAGCGCCGTGTTCAGCGCTACGACGGTCGCGCCGGCGTAGATCGCGCCGAAGAAGGCGACGACCCACTCCAGGCTGTTCGGCAGCCATATGGCCACCCGATCGCCCTTGCGGATCCCGATCCGGGCCAACCCGCCCGCCGCCTCGCGCGCTCGCCTGCGCAGCTCCGCGTACGTACAGCGGCGCTCGCCGTCGACGAGGGCGACCCGCTCGCCCCACTGCGTGGCCGCGTATTCCAGGACGTCGGCGAGTGTCCACGCGGTCACGTCGGCGCGCGTGGCCGTCGTGAGCTCGGTCGCGTTGTCGGGTGTGATCATCAGTGCGGAACCTCCGGGATATCGGCCACCCCAATACGTACGTCGATCACCACGGGCCGGGTGGGCGATCGGAAAGCCGCGATGGCCGCGGGAACATCGGCCACCGTGTCGACCGTCAGTCCGTCGGCGCCCAGCGCCCGGGCTACTTCGGCGAAGTCCGGCCAATCGAACAGCGACAGGCTCGGGTCCAGGCCCCTGTTCACGAACTGGTCGTATTCGGCGCCGTAACTGCTGTCGTTGCAGATCACCACGATCAGTGGCAGCCCGGCGCGGATGGCCGAGTGCAGTTCGGCCATGCCGTTCATCATGAACCCGCCGTCACCGGTCACGAGGACCGTGGGCTCGTCGCGGGCAGCCGACGCCGCGCCGATCGCCGCGCCCATGCCCAGGCCGACGACACCGAAGTCCGTGGTCAACACCTGGCTTCGGTAGTCGGTGCCCCAGATGTATTTGTAGGCCTCGCCCTCGAAACGGCCGCCGTCATACACCACGGTGCGGTTGCGCGGCAGCGCCCGGTTCATCGCGCTCAGCACGCCGGCGAGGGTGACCCGCTGTCCCAGCGCGGTGTCCCACATGAGGTCGGCCTGCTCGACGCCCGCCGTCACCCGGTCACGGAAGCCGGTCGGCGGTACGCCGGCCGCGTCCAGGGCCTCGATGAACCGCTGTGCGACGACGGCCGCGTCACCGGTGACGGTGGCGGTCACGGGCACTTCGCGACGGAAGCTGGCCTCGTTCGTGTCGATGTGCACCACCCGCTTGCCGGCGATGAGCGAGTTGCGCATGGTGGTCCAGGTGTTCAGGCTCGCGCCGAACGCGATGATGCAGTCGCTCTCACCGATCGCCCGCACACCCGGCTCGGTCGACACCGTCCCGCAGACGCCGACGCAGCCCTCTGCCGCGTTGTAGAGGTTGCGCGCACGCAGTGTGGTGGCGATCGGTGCGCCGATCCGCTCTGCGAACGCGAGCACGGCCTGACGCTGCTCCTTGCCGATCACGCCGTGGCCCGCCAGCACGAGCGGTCGGCGCGCCGAGGCTATGACGCTGAGAGCCTCGTCGAGCACGTCCTCGGATATCTCGGGGTGTTTCCCGGGACCGGACCACGGGTCCTCATCGTCGGCGGCTGGGCCGACCTCTTGCCATTGGTATTCCGTCGGGCAGTTCAGGACGAACGGCCGGGATTCCGCGATCGCGCGCCGTGCGGCCAGGCGGACCGCCGAGCGCGCCTCGTCGGGCCCGGTGACCAGTACGTAGCCGGCGCCGGTCGCGCGGATGAGCGGTTCCTGGTCGAACGTCTGCCGGTTGAGCCGATTGTTGGGGGCGGTGTCGCCGGTGATCAGCAGCACCGGCGAGCTCGACCGCACACAGTCGGTCAACGCCGTCGCGGTATTCGTCAGGCCCGGTCCCTGCGTAACCGTCGCGACGCCCAGCCGCGCCCCGCGCAGGGCATAGCCGTGCGCCATCATGACCGCGCTCGCCTCGTGGACCGCCGAGACATAGGTGCCGTGCCGGCTCTCGACGAATGAGTTGACCATGAACATATTGGCGTCCCCGATGAGGCCGAACATGGTGTCGACCCCCGCCGCGGCCACTTCCTGGGCCATTACCTCGTGTACGAACATCAATCCATCCCTGCCTGGCGAGCGACCACGTCTACAACCACAATTTCTCTCCGGAAAGCGCTGGGGACCGGGCGCCCGCGCGTATCGGAGGTGTCGGTGCCGCCCGGTGTCCCCAATTTAATCAACATACATGTTGACTGTGTTGTGCGCCATAGTCCGGTTGTCGGCAGTGCGCCGGGCCGTGATTGTCGCGGGCTTCGCACGGGCGTGACGGGGGTCTCGTTCGGGCGTGGCGTCACTGACTTCGGGTATTCTTCTGTAATGCGAGCATTGGACGCGACCGCACTGGCGTGGTCGGCTGCTGAGGGGATGACAGATGGCTAACGTGGAGCGACAGTCAACACTGGCGATGAAGCGTGAAGCCGCCAAGAAGCGGGAGCGCCCCCGCTACGGGGCCAAGCGTGAGGCGATCCTCAAGGCGGCGGGGCTGGTGCTGGAGCGGAACGGGTTCGCCGGCACCACGATCGAGGCCATCGCGCGGGAGGCTGGTCTCGATAGAGCTACCGTCTATTACTACTTCTCGGACAAGGGCGCCATCTTCCGCGCGGCGATTCACGACGGGCTCACCGATATGGTCAAGTCCCTGGAGGAGGTGGCAGGCAGCGACGAGCAGCCCGAGGCACGACTGCGCAGTTCGATACGTGCCGTGATGCGTTCGTTCGAACGGTACTACCCGACGCTGTACATCTACCTGAGGAGCGGCGATTCGGCGACGGTCATCGACGATGACCTCAATCAGGAGCTCATCGACTCCGGTCGGCGCTACGAGGACCTCGTTGAGCGGGTCGTGCGCTACGGCGTCACAGAGGGAGTGTTCAACACCTCCCTGCCGCCGAAGGTTTTCGCCAAGTCGGTGACCGGGATGCTCAACTGGACCTCGCACTGGTTCGTCCCCGGCGGCATGCTCACCGCCGACGATGTCGCGGACGGTATGGCGGACATGGTCCTGTCCGGTGTGTTGCCGCGTAAAACTCGGGTGTAAATTCAACAGATGCGTTGATATTATGTAGGCATGCGATGGTACTGCATGCCGGCGACGTACGGCCGGTCACGGTGACCGGGCCCGGGAACGCGGCGAACGTGAATCGGCTCCCACCCGGAGTCCGGTCGGACCTGCTCGACGGGGTTACCTGGATCTGCCTCGACCGGCCGCCGGTCAACGCCTTCACCGTCGAGATGTTTCGCCAATTGGCCGCTGCCGTGCGGCGCTCGTGCGCCGATCCGAGACCGGTGCTGTTGACCGGGGCCAACGGCAGGTTTTCTGCTGGTTTCGACATCAACGAGCCGGATCCGGCCGGGTCGGCGCCGTATGCGGCCTCCCTGGAATGTCTTGCCGCGATCCGCGAGTATCCGGGACCGGTGGTCGCCGCGGTGGAGGGCGCCGCCGTCGGGATCGGCCTGCTCATCGCCATGTCGGCGGACATCCTGGTCATATCTCGGTCGGCCCGGCTGCGCATGCCGGAGGCGAGGCTGGGCATCGACATCGACGTCGCTCCGTTGCGGCGGTTCCTCCCCGCGCCGTGGATTCGCCGGCTGTGCCTGCTCGGCGAGGTGATTACCGCCGCCGACCTGCGCCTCGATCACGGGACGGGCGCGATCGTATGCGAGCCCGGCGAGGCCGAACGGCATGCCCGGGCCGTGCTGGAGTCGCTTGCCGGTGTCGACGCGGCATTTCTCCGGCGCACGAAGCGGCAGCTGATCGAGCAGTTGTCAACGTGAGCGTTGACAGAGGTTGGGGTCGGTCATACCGTGGATTCGTGCATTCTTACTTCCCATTGCCGATTACCGGCCGCACGGGCGCGCTCGCCCGACATGCTGAAGCGAGGGCTCTGCAGTGCGCCTCGCGGGCGCCGGAGCCGAGAGTCAGCGAGGTGCTGTCGTGACCGTGGCATACCTCGTGGACGGCGTGCGCACGCCGATCGGCCGCTACGCCGGCGCGCTGGCGGCAGTACGTCCGGATGATCTCGCGGCGCATGTGCTGCGCGCTCTGCGAAGTCGGCAGCCGTCGGTGGACTGGTCCGCCGTGGACGACGTCGTTCTCGGCTGTGTGAACCAGGCGGGGGAGGACAACCGCAACGTCGCCCGAATGGCGTTGCTGCTGGCGGGCTTACCCGAAACCGTCTCCGGCACAACGATCAATAGACTGTGTGGGTCCGGCGCCGACGCGGTTGTGGTTGCGGCACGGGCGATTCGCGCAGGCGAGGCGGATCTGGTGGTCGCCGGCGGCGTCGAGAGCATGAGCCGTGCGCCGCTTGTAATCCCCAAGGCCGCAACGCCGTTCGCGCGAACGGCTGAGATCTACGACTCCACCATGGGCTGGCGGTTCGTCAACCCCGCGTTCCGCGACGCATTCGGCACGGACACGATGGGGGAGACCGCCGAGGTCGTTGCGGCCGAACGCGGCATCGCGCGCGCCGATCAGGATGCCTTCGCGTTCCGTTCGCAGCAACGCACGGCCAAGTCCATTGCGGACGGCTGGTTCGACGAGGAGATCACGCCCGTTCCGGTGCCCCGGCGCAAGGGCGAGCCGGTATCCGTCACGCGCGACGAGCATCCCCGCGACACGGATCCGGACCGACTCGCCGCGCTACCGGCGGCGTTCCGCGTCGGTGGCACTGTCACCGCGGGAAATTCATCCGGCGTCAACGATGGTGCCGCGGCACTGTTGCTGGCCTCGGAGCAGGCGGTACGGCGCTTCGGGCTGACGCCGCTGGCCGTCGTCGCCGGTGCGGCGACTGCCGGCGTCCCTCCGCGGGTCATGGGGCTGGGTCCGATCCCCGCCACCCGCAAGCTGCTCGGCCGGGCGGGTCTGGTGATCGGCGATATCGACGTGGTCGAGCTGAACGAGGCGTTCGCCGCCCAGGCGCTCGCCGTGCTGCGCGATCTCGGCATCGCCGACGATGCCGAGCATGTCAATGCCCACGGCGGAGCCATCGCACTGGGGCATCCGCTGGGCATGAGCGGCGCGCGGCTGGTGCTCACGGCCGCTCGCGAACTGCGCCGCCGCGAGGGCCGGCGGGCGCTGGTGACGATGTGCATCGGTGTAGGTCAGGGCATCTCGGTACTTATGGAGGCAGCGTGAGTAGCATTGTTGTCCGCCGTGAGGGCGATCTGTGGTGGATCGGGCTCAACCGTCCCGATCGGCGCAACGCACACGACGAGGCGATGGTCGCCGAGATGGACGCGGTGCTCACCGACGCCCGCCGGACGCCGTCGGTTCTGCTGATCCACTCGACGACGCCGGGCATGTTCGCCGCCGGCGCCGATATCCGCGAGATGCGCGAACGCGATTCCGCGCATGCGTTGCGCGCCATCAACTCCGGGCTGTTCGAACGACTCGAGGCGCATCGCTGGCCGACCATTGCCCTCATCGACGGGCCGGCGTTCGGCGGCGGCTGCGAGATGGCGATGGCCTGCGACTTCCGGATCGCCAGCCCGCGAGCGCTTTTCGCCCAGCCGGAACTGTCGCTGGGCATCCTGGCGGGTGCGGGCGGGAACTGGCGGCTGGCGCAGCTGGTCGGCCTGAGTGCCGCGCGGCGGATGCTCTACGCCGGAATGCGCTTGGATGCCGAATCTGCTTTGGCCGCAGGGCTTGTGGACGAGATCGCCGACGACGCCGACGATTTGGCCGCCCGCGGCGCCGCCCTGGCCGCCACCGTCGCGCGGCGATCGTGGCGGGCGTTGGAGCTGACCAAGCTGGCGTTGCGCGCCCACCGCCCGGCCACCACGCAGTTCGATACCGCGGCGCAGGCACTGCTTTTCGACAGCACGGACAAGTACCAGCGCATGACCGCGTTCTTGGAGCGAAAGCAGAAGTAAGCCGCACTTGCCGACCGGCCACGCGCACTCCGTGGCCGGTCGGCCGTGTCACCGCCGCGGTGATGGGGTGGCGAACGGCTCGAATCGCGGTGTCCGCTTGTCGCGCCAGGCCGCGACGCCCTCGCGATGGTCGGCCGACGCAAGCGCGGGAATCATGAGTTCGGTTGCCTGCGTGTAGGATTCGCGCAGGGAGAGTTGTTCGGCGTCGACGAGTTGCCGTTTGATCGTCGCCCAGCTGTTGGGGGCTCCGGTCCGGATGAGTTCGCGCGCGTAATCCATTGCTGCACTGAGCGTTTTCCCGGCTTCCACGGTGCGATTCACCAGCCCGATGGATTCGGCCTGCGTGCCGGTGAGGGTGTGCCCGGACAGCAGCAGGTCCGTCGCGTGCGTGCGGCCTACGAGGCGGGGGAGCAGCCAGGCGGCGCCGTGCTCGGCCACCAGGCCGAGCCGGGCGAAGGACGTGGTGAGCTTGGCGTCGGCGGCGGCGATGCGGATATCGCACCACAGCGCGAGGACGAAGCCGAGGCCGGCGGCGGGCCCGTTGATCGCCGCGATGACCGGCTTGGGGAATTCGGCCAGTTCACACAGTTCGCGGCGGCCCGTGCGATCGTTCGACGCGGCTGCCTCGCCGAGTATGTCGAACGAGGCGCCGGCGCAGAATCCGCGTCCGGCGCCGGTGACCACCACGACCCGCACGTCCGGGTCGGTTGCCGCCGCGTCGAGTGTGGCGAAGAACGCCGCCTCCAGTGCGGGGGTCCAGGCGTTGAGTTGCGCCGGCCGATTGAGGATCAGCTGGAGGATGCCCGACTCGCTGCTGTTCACGATCAACTCATTCGAATCCATGATCCGACGCTACCTGTCCCGAAATTTTTGTCAACATACATGTTGAATTATGAGGTACGCTGCTGAGGTGGCACATCGACATCAGTCAGCGCGCGTGGCCGTCGTCGGCGCGGGCATCATGGGTTCTGGCATAGCGCAATTGGCGGCGACCGCGGGCTACGAGGTCGCCATGGCCGATGCCGACGCCGATCAGCTCGCCCGCGCTCGCGCTCAGATCGACGCTAGCGTTGAAAAATTGACGGCGAAGGGTGTGATCGATGCGGACGCCGGCGCGCGTGCGCTTCGCCGGCTGCATCCGCACACCTCGGTAGGCGATGCCGCGAAGGACGCCGACGTGGTGATCGAGGCCGTCGTGGAGCGGCTGCCCGTCAAGCAGGCGGTCCTGGCCGAGGCGGCGTCGGTCGCTGCGCCGGATGCGCTGCTGGCCACGAACACTTCGCAGCTGTCCGTGACCGCGATAGCAAGCGCGCTGCCCGACGCCGTCGACCGGGTCGTCGGCATGCACTTCTTCAACCCCGCGGTCCTGATGCGCCTGGTGGAGATCGTGGTCGGGCTGGAAACCGGTGCGGCCACCGTCGCCGCCGCCGCGGCCTTCGCCGAAAGCCTCGGCAAGGAGACGGTGATCTGCCGCAAGGACAGCCCGGGCTTCCTGACCTCGCGGATCGCGGCCATCGTACGGCTGGAGTGCCTGCGCATGCTGGAGGAAGGCGTCGGCACCGCCGAGGATATCGACCGCGCGCTGCGGCTGGGCCTGAACTTCCCCATCGGTCCGTTGGAGCTGGGCGACCGCAACGGGCACGACACCTTCCTGCTGGCGGTCGAGTCGATGGCGCAGACGCTCGGCGAGCGGTTCCGGCCGACCGTCGGTCTGCGAAATCTTGTCGCGGCCGGCCGGCTCGGCCGCAAAACCGGGCGCGGGATCTATCGATACGACGAAGACGGCCGGATCATCCGTGCGGATCCCCTCGGCTGATACGGGCCAGTTGGCGGTAGAGGCCGAGTCTTTCGGTCACGTTATCGAACTATATTTACGGAGTCAGTCGAGTGGACGCAACGAATACCGAGACAACTGATATCGGGAAAAGTGAACTAGCGCATATCATCGAGTCGGCGAATGTTCCGACGCTACTGATGGTGCTCTACCAGGTGACCGGAGATCGCCGCTGGCTGGCGGCGCCGTACCTGCCGACCCGGACCAAGGGACTGGGCGATCACGACACCGGTGGGCTGCCGGAGGACATCCAGGCCGAGATCAGGCAGGCCGCCGTGGATGCGTTCGACCATCTGCTGCGCGGAAATCCGCCGGCCATCGACATCCCGACACCGGAGCAGACCGCCGAAATGCTGGGTGTCTGCGTCGGGGAGCCGGTGGACGATTCCTACGGTGTGATGTTCGCCGAGGAGTTCCGGCGCAGGGTCGGCGCCGCGGGCGAGGACAGCCGGCCCGAGGCTGGGGTTCCCGGCGGCTTCCGAGCGCTGATCATCGGCAGCGGTGTATCCGGAATTATTGCGGCGCAACGTTTCCAGGAGATGGGCGTGCCCTATCTGATGGTCGACAAGCACGACTCGCCCGGAGGCAACTGGCTGGACAACCGCTATCCCGGCGCCGGCGTCGACACACCCAGCCATTTGTATTCCTACTCGTTCGCGCCGCACGACTGGGGATATCACTTCGAACTCCGCGCCTCGCTCGAGGAATATTTCGGTAAAGCATTCGATCTGGTCGGGGCGCGTCCGAACGCCCGATTCGGGACCGAGGTGGTCCGCGCCGAATACGACGAAGCCGAGGCGCGCTGGCGGGTCACCCTCCGCGCCGCGGACGGAACCACCGAGGTCCTGCCATTCAACGCGATCGTCAGCGCGGTGGGCATGCTCAATCGGCCGAAACTGCCGGCGGTGTCCGGCCTGGACCGATTCCGCGGCCCCTCGTTCCACTCTTCCGACTGGCCCGCCGATCTGGACATCACCGGCAAGCGTGTCGCGGTGATCGGCAACGGGGCCAGTGCGATGCAGATCGTGCCGGCCATCGCCGACCAGGTCGGCCAGCTGACGATATTCCAGCGCACACCGCAGTGGATCGCCCCGTTCGACAAGTTCCAGCAGCCGATCGATGAGGGCTCCCGATATCTGCTGCGTACGTTTCCCATCTACCGAACCTGGTACTGGCTCAAGCTGTACTGGCAGTTCGGCGACAAGGTGCTGGACTCGTTGCGCAAGGACCCCGAGTGGCCGCACCCGGAGCGGGCGGTGAACGCTCGTAACGACGGCCACCGCGAATACTTCACCCAGTACATCCGGGACGAGCTGGGCGACCGCACGGATCTGTTCGACAAAACGTTGCCCACCTATCCGCCCTACGGTAAACGGATTCTGCTCGACAACGGCTGGTATCGGGCGCTGCGCCGGCCCAACGTGACGCTGGTGACCGACGCGGTCGAATCGGTCGGCGAGACCGGCGTGGTGACATGCGCCGGTGCCGCGTACGACGCCGATATCCTGGTCTGGGCAACGGGTTTCGATGCGACGCGGTTCGTGTCCTCGCTGGATGTGGTCGGGCGCGAGGGTGTGACGCTGCGCCAGGCCTGGGACGATGACGATGCTCGCGCCTATCTGGGCGTGACGGTGCCCGGGTTCCCGAACCTCTTCCTCATCGGCGGTCCCAACTCGTTTCCCGGCAGCGGCAGCTTCATGTATTTCATGGAGGTGCAGATGGGTTATATCGCAAGGCTTTTCGCGAGCATGTTCGCCGCGGGCGCGGCGGCGATCGACGTGCGTGAGGACGTCTACGAGGAATACTGCGACCTGGTCGACCGCACCAGCGAGCTGACGGTGTGGACCCACCCGGGCACCAATACGTACTTCCGCAACGCGCGTGGCCGGCTGCTGTTCGTCTCGCCGTTCCGCAATGTGGAGTACTGGACTCGGGCTCGCAAGTCCAGCATCGAGGACTATCACGTGCTCGCGACGGTAGCCCGGAGGTAGGGCCGTCATGGGCCCTCTCCGGCGGATTCTGGTGCCGAATTGCGTTTGGCGGTGCGGGATTTGGCGGCCGAGTGGGCCCACCGCGCCACCCACATGTACCTGCTCGCCCGCACCGAGCGCGCCGGACGCGAACACGAGGGCCTGACGGAATTCATCGTCGACATGGACGCCGTGGGCATCACCGTCGGCCCGATTGTCGACCTCAGCGGCGAACATCACTTCAACGAGGTCCGCTTCGACAACGTCCCGGTGCCCGCACACCGGGGCGTCGGTACGGTCGGCGACACTGGCGGCAGGTCGTCGACCAGCTCTCGTTCGAGCGCGGCGGCGTCGAGCGGGTGCTGTCCAGCTACCCCGTGCTCCCGGAATTGATCGCCGAGACGGCCAGGCACGGCGACGACGCGAACTGCATGCCCTGCTGGGCTCCCTGGTGGCCCGGCCGGCGGTGCTGCGCCGCCCGTGTTTCGAGGCCGCCGTCGCCATGGACGCGGGCCGGGAGCCTACCGACTGACCAGAACATACGTATCCGAGCGCAAACAGTTCGGCGCCGCACTCTCGAGGATCCCCGCCGTAGCGACCAACTCGGCACTGATGCGCGTACAACCGATCCAGGCGACGCCGCCCTGGCACGAGTCAGCGAAGCCGGCCCAACCCTGGGCGACGCCGTGGCCACCGACCGCCGCTGGGCCGAGTCCCTCGGCCGCCGCGCGTCCGCCACCGGCGAACTCGGCATCTGGACCCAACTCACCGCAACCGCAGCCCCTGGTCACCAATGATCAGGTGATTCGTAGGCTTCCCGCGGAATTCCATGAGCGGCAGGCGAATCGGTACGCCGACCAGTTGGGCATTCGCCCGGCGATCCTGGACGCACTGTGCCGCGGTTCGGCTGCGATCGTGCGAATTCCGGCCTTCTCCCGATGCCGGTCGGCGATGTGGATGCGGTCGGCTTCGGTCGGATACCGAGACGTGGACGCGGAAGAGGTCGCCCGCTCTTGTCGAGCGGGCGACCTCGCTTGCCTCCACGACCTTCCGCGGCCTGAACAGGTTTCTGCTGCTATTGCGCGAAGGGACAGGGTGAGCGTGCTTCCGGTCGGTACTCGCCGGGCTCACCGATCGGTGCGTTCACGACGTGCTTTCTGAAGGAGCATGGGGACGAGACCTGCGAGTCCTTTCGGCGCTGCGATGACGAAGATGACGACAAGTGCGCCGTAGACGATCTGGGCGTACCCGCTGGCATGCTGTGCCGCGCTGGGAGATGTCACGATCAGGTTGACGAGATCGGGGACGGTGATCGGGAGCAAGGTGACGACCGCGGCGCCGATCAGGGGACCGGCCTGGGTGTCCAGGCCGCCGATCAGGATCATGGCGATGACCGAGATCGACAGGGGCAGTGTGTATCCCTCGTAGCTGACCGATCCGGTGAACCGGGCCGTCAGGCCGCCCTGCACGCCGATGATTGCCGAAGTGATCACGAACAGCACGAGCTTGTACCGGGATACCGGAATCCCCATTATGGCGGCCGCGAGTTCGTGGTCTCTGATCATGCGCCACGCGCGTCCGCTGCGTCCGCCGCGCAGCCAGCCCACGAGGACGATCGTCCCGGCGAGCACGGCCAGCAGCAGCCAGGCCCAACTCGCCGACTGTCGGGCGATGGTTCCGGTGAAAATGGGCCGCAGGAAGAAGCCCGCGTCGCCGACGGTGGCCTTCTGATATTTCAATGCCGCGAATTGAGCCAGGTAGCACGCGGCCAGGGTGGCCAGCGCCAGATACATGCCGCGGATGCGAAGGGCGGGCAGACCTACGACTAAACCACCTATGGCACAGGCGAATCCGCCGATGATCACATCGAGCGGGAACGGCACGCCCAGTCGGCCCGCCCACACCGTCACGTAGGCGCCGACGCAGAGGAATGCGGCATTCCCGATGGATACCTGGCCGCCGGTACCCATCAGCAGGTCCAGCGCCAGCGCGCCGATCGCGGCCAGCAGGATCGTATCCACGACGTAGATCGAGTACGACGAGCCGACCGTCGTGACGAGGGCGACGACCACGAACGCGACGATGATGCCGAAATACCGCTGCCACAAGGGGTTTCGCCAGAGTGGCAACCGGGTGGAAGGGACATTGACATCCGATATCGTGTGAATCACTAGACCCGCCTGACGTTCCGGGTGCCGGCGATGCCGTGCGGCAAGAGCAGCATGACGGCGAGCAGCACGAGATAGGTGACGACCGTGACGTATTCGCCACCGAAGTATGCCGAGGTGAATCCCCCGAGCAGGCCGATGCCGAAACCGCCGACGAGGGAGCCCGGAATGCTGTCCAGCCCGCCGAGCAGCGCGGCGGGAAATGCGAGCAGGGCCAGATCCTCGATCCCCCGGTTCACCGAATTCACACTGCTGTAGGCGATTCCGGCGATGCCCGCGAGCACACAGGCCAGCGTCCACGAGCCGAGATACACCCAGCGGATATTGATACCGCCCTGACTGGCCAGCAGCGGATCCTGACCGCCCGCACGAATTCGGATGCCGAGCGAGGTGAATCGGAACACGAGCACCAGCGCGACCGTCAGCACGACGGCGAATGCCCCGATCTCCAGCGAGGCGGTCCCGAAGGTTGCGCCGAGGATAGTCATCGATCCGGTCGACAGCCCCGGAATGGTGACGGTGTACTGGGTTTCGGGAAAGACGATATTGATGACCCCATCCGCGACCGAGGCGAATCCCAGAGTGGCGATGACGGCGACGAAATGCGGCCGCCCGACCGCCCAGCGCAGGACGAACTGAAACAATATGGCGCCCAGCAGGCCGACGATACCCAGGCCGAGGAGCGCGAGAATGCCGAACGGCAGGCCCGAACCGCGCTGCAGCCTGCCGACGATCAGGGCGGCCAGCAGCATGAAGCTGCCGTGCGCGAAGTTGAACGTCTCGGTCGCGCGAAAGATGATGACGATACCGAGCGTCACCAGCGAATAAATGGCTCCGAGAGTGAGGCCGCCGATGATCGCGGCGGTTAATTCAGACATCGGCTGTCGCCGCCTTCGGTTCGGTCGTGCCACCGGCCATGGTGACGTGGAATTCCTCGGAATCGAGCACCTCATCGGTCGGCCCGTGCAGTGCCACGGAGCCGGAGACCAGGCCCAGCACGCGATCGGCGATCGCCCGAACCAGATCCATATGATGTTCGACGACCACCATCGGAATGCCGAACTCGGTGTGGATCTCGAGGAGCATGTCCCGGATCCGTGCGCGCTCTGCCGGATCCAGGCCGGACGAGGGCTCGTCCAGCAGCAGCACGCTCGGTCGCGCGATGGTCGCCCGCACGATGTCGACCATCTTGCGGGAGCCGTAGGGCAGTCGCCCCGCCTCGATATCGGCCAGATCCGCCAGACCGAACCGGCCGAGCAGTTCCCGGGCGTCGGCGCGCGCTCGGCGCTCGGCCCGGGACACCTCGAACCGGCGGAAGATCTGGCCCGCCAGCGAATAACCGATCGTCTGATGTGAACCGCACAGAACGTTTTCCAGTACGGTCGCTGCATCGATCAGTTTGGGGTCCTGGAAACTCCGGCCCAGCCCGGCGCACGCGATGGTGGTCGGGTGGGCGTTGGTCACGTCCATGCCGCGGTGCCGTATCTCGCCGCCGGATGTGCGAGTCAGGCCGCAGATCGCATTCAGAAATGTCGTCTTACCCGCGCCGTTCGGGCCGATGACAGCGACGATATGGTCGGCGCCGATCGCGGCCGAAACGCCGGTCAGCGCGCGCAGGCCACCGAAGGCGACGGTGATGGCACGAACGTCGATGATGTTCGGTGGTGAGGTTTGATCTTCGTTCATAACGGAGCTTTCAGCTGTCGCATCGGTCGCCGGTCACGGCACGGTGATCGGGTCGCTCTCGGCGAACTTGCCGGTCGCGGGGTCGTAGTGGTGGAACCGGACCGTGCTGGCGGCAACGTGATTCGTGGCGCTCAACGTCACCGGCCCGTAGGAGGCGCCGGCGGGCACGGCGTAATCGGAGACTTGTTCCAGTGCGGTGCTCAGCGCCGCGCTCGAGCAGCCGGTCCCGCACTTCTCGAGGGCTTTGGCCAGCACATATCCGGTTACCCAGCCAGACATCGCGAACATCGAACTCGACACGTCGGCGGTCTTGTGGTTCTTGTCCGCGACCGCGAGGAACTCGGGCAGCGTGGTCGCATACGGGTTGGCCGCCAGAGCGTAGTACTTGGCCGAGGCGATCTGCTGCAGCGTGGCCTGGGCCGCGCCCGACGGAATACCGAGTTGCAGCGCCGTCACTCCGGCCGCAGTCAGCGCCTTGGACACCACGACGGTGTCGTCGGTCGAGCCCAGGGTCAGCACCACGTCCGGGTTGTCGCGGGCGATCGCGCCGGCCTGCGTGGCGAACGACGCCAGCGGCAGGTCGTATCGCTGAACGCCGGCGACCCTGGCGCCTGCCTGCTCCAGCAGCGCACGGGCTTGTTTGATGATCACATCGACATAGGGCGAGTTGATGGCCGCGACGTCGACGGTCTTGCCCGACAGCGAGCCGTTCTCCCGCTGTTCGACGAAGCGGTACAGCGCCTCCGCGTCCTGCTTCGCGGTCAGGCTGGTTTGGAACAGATACGGCTGCGCCGGATAGAGCGAGGTGTCGGACAGGGCCGGGCTCAGCAACGGCACCCTCGCCGACTGCGCCAGCGAGGTGATCGATGCCGCTCCCGCCGATCCCGAGAACATCACCAGGGCAAGCGGATTCGCCGCGATCGCCTTCTGGGCAGCAGTGAGCGCGAGGCTCCCGCTGGACTGGCTGTCGATGACCTGCAGATCTATTTTCTTGCCGTTGACGCCGCCGGTGGCGTTGATATTGTTCACGGCCATCTCGATGCTGGCCGCGCCGGGCGCCGAAACACCCGAAAACGCCCCGGAGATATCCGAAATCACGGTGATCCGGTAGGAATCGCCCGACCCGGAGCTGTCCGAGTCGGCGCCTTGCCCGCAGGCCGCGGTGATCAATAGGGAAAGTATTGTCGCTCCTGCAACGAGAATGCGACGATGCAGCGCTTGTACACGCATGACGAGATCAGTCCTCTTATATATGTTGGTGCGGCGAGGGTATTGTTGGCGGCGTTTATGCGCCGATGTCTGTGATGCCGAACAGGTCGGTGTCCACGAAGTCGACCGATTTCCCGTGCGCGGTGATGCGGCCGCCTTCGAGCAGATAGCAATACTGCGCGGTGGTCACGGTGCGGGTGGCGCTCTCGTCGATGACCAGGCATGCGGTCCCGTCACCGGCGATCGTTTCCAGTGCCTCGAACAGCGGACGCTGCAGGCTGGCGTGCAATCCCAGCATCATTTCGTCGACGATGAGCAGCCGCGGGCGGTTTACCAGCGCCCGGATGATCGCGACCATCTGCTGCTCGCCGCCGCTGAGCGTGCCGGCGCTGTGCTTCATGCGGCCGCGGATCGTCGGGAACAGGTGCAGGCCGAATTCGACCGCCTCTGCCCGCTCGGCCCCGGACCGATGCATTCCCGCGGACAGGAAATGCTCACGCACGCTGAGGTTGGAAAATACCTTGTTGCGTTCGGGAACTGCCGCGATGCCGGCGTTGACCAGGCGATGCGGTTCGTGGCCGGTTACGTCTACACCGTCGAATACGACCTTGCCGCGCACGATCTGTGCACCCTCGGTGCGCAGAAAACCGCTCAGGGTGCGGCATGTCGTGGTCTTACCCGCACCGTTGGCGCCGACGAGCGCCACGATCCGGCCTGCCTCGATCTGTATCGAGACATCTTCGATGCCGAGGGCTCCATTCGGATATCGGACCGCGAGGTTTTCGGTCTCCAGAAGCATGTGCCTGTTTACCTTTCGGCCGTCATCGGCGGAAATCGCGGGCCGCAGTTGCGGAGTATTTGTATCCGGCCTGCCTGCCGCCGTCGATGAAATGCTGGTCGCCGGTGATGAAGGACGACTCGTCACCGGCGAGAAAGGCGACCAGGGCGGCCACATCCTCTGGTTCGGCGATACGTCCGAGTGGTGGCAGATCGGATGTGTCCGGCGAGGCCACGGCGGCGACCGCGTCGCTATTGCTCATCGGTGTGTCGACTCGGCTGGGATGAATCGAGTTGACGCGAATACCATACTGGGAGAGCTCGATTGCCGCGGACCGGGCGATCATGGTGTTCGCTGCCTTGCTCGTGCAGTATGCGGACATTCCCTCGATGCCGACCACGCCGCCGACCGAGGACATTACGACCACCGAGCCGCCGCCGGCCGCGCGCATCGGGTCCAGCACTGCCTGAATTCCCTGGACCGCGCCCAGCGCATTGATCTCGAACAGCCGGCGAAAATCCTCCGGTGCGGTTTTTTCGAACGGGCTCGAGAACATCACGCCCGCATTGCAGACCAGGACGTTCGGATTGCCGAATGTGGCGCACGCCAATTCGACCGCCGCGCGCCAGTCCCGCTGCTCGGTGACATCGAGATGGATGTATACGGCCTGTGGTCCGAGGTGTTCGGCGAGTGCCCGTCCGGGGTTGTCGAGTACGTCGCCGAGGACGACGTGTGCGCCGTCGGCGACGAGGCGCTGGGCGATTGCTGCTCCGATACCCCGGGCGCCGCCGCTGACGATCGCGATCTTGTGCTGTAGGGGATTGTGCCGCAGGGGCTTACGCGGATCCGTGGCGGTCATGAGGGCCACCGGATGCTAGCCATGGTCGACGAATGAATCATGCTGACGGCCTCCTTTGGCCCTGTCGGCCCCTGTCGGTGACTGCTCGGCAGGGTGGCTTTGAGGAACGTTAGCTCGGTCACATCTCTCTGTCAACGGTATAGTTGAAAAGTGGGAGCCCCGGCCATCTGTGTGCCATGTCGGTAGCCCTGGCTGCAAAGGCGGCTGGCTGCCGGGCTGCGCTCGGCTGGTCGGAGGCGGACGGCATGGCGGACTCAATCAACATGTCTGTTGAAATATGTAAGCCAGATTCGTAGGATGGTCGCATGACCACCACGTCTGACTCAATGGCGAGTAATCCAGCGGCAATGGATATCGAGCCGACGATCTTCCGGCGAGTACTCGGCCACTTCCTGACCGGCGTCGTCGTGGTATCGACCATGGACGGTGAGCGGCCGGTCGGACTGGCGATCGGCTCGTTCTTCTCGATCTCGCTGGCCCCGCCGCTGGTTGGCTTCTGCGCGGCGAATTCGTCGGAGACGTGGCCGATCATCAAGCGCTCGGGCCGGTTCTGCATCAATGTGCTGGCCGCCGACCAGGAATCGGTATGTCGTCAGTTCGCCCGCAGCGGAACGGAAAAGTTCGACGGGGTCGGCTGGTCCGCAACGGAGGGCGGCTGTCCGCGGCTCGACGATGTGATCGCGTGGATCGACTGTGACATCGAGACGATCCATGCCGGCGGCGACCACGAGATCTGCGTGGGGCGCGTGCGAGCGCTGGGGGATGGGCGCCTGTCGTCTCCGCTGCCGTTCTTCCGCGGCGGCCACCGGATCGGCTGAGTGCCGATAGCGCATAGCCGTCGCCCCGGGGATCGGGACCCGCATCGCGATCGCCATGGCTGTTATTGATGATCGAAATGCCTTCCCGGACAGTATGGTTGAGCCTTACGACTCCGATTTTCCATTCCGGGAAGGTATTTCGCCCCGCACTGCACACTCGGTGTGATACTCCAGTCCCACGCTCAGGCCGAGTGCACCGACATGTGGGCGACAGTATCCGGCCGTTCGCTCCGGGCTGACGGTGCGTTGCGGGAGACCGTCCTGTCGAATGCCGTAACATGTTGTACAGCAAGCACTTTCGTATAGGGACTGGGGAATCGGGGCTCCGCGGGAGAGCGTTCGCCGCCCGGTGGTGAAAGACCCTCGGTGTACGTGCGGTCCGGGCGGGCCGGTTACTTGGGCGTGGCCGTGCCAGGTGCCGGTTCGTTGATGGTGGTGAAGTACTGCACCGCGGCCATGATCGTGAGGGGGGCGGTCACCAGGAGTTGTCCGGCCACTGTGCCCAGGGCTCCGACGGCGACGATGCCGCCGAGGCAGCCTACGGCGGCGGCGGGAATGAACGGGCCGAACATGCCGACGATGGTCGCGGCGGCGACGGTCGCACCGGCGATGCCGCCCAGGACGCAGCCGACCGCGGCACCGGTGAGGCCGCCGACCATGGTTCCGACGGTGGCGCCGGTGGTGATCGTGCTGGCCATTCGATTCCAGGCGGCCTGCTCGCGGTCGTACGGAGTTTTCCAGGGCGCCTGGTCTTCATACGGCAGGGCGACGGGTCGGTAGCTCGCGTGCGCGAGGTCGAACTGGGGGGTGAGTGTGGCGGTGTGGCCGCTGATCCGTGCGGCGATGGGGAAGGCGAAATCGTCCACCCTGAAGGACAAATCGCTTCCGGCGAGCACAGTTCCGTTGGGGCTCTTGATCTCGAGTACGCCGTTGTCGACAGTCAGGGTTCCCGCGTCGGTGCTGATGACGGTCCCCGTCGGCGTAGCGGTCATTGTGTAGTGGATGGCGTCCGGTTGCGGAGCCGCCTGCGCGGTTCCCGCGATGCTCACGGCTCCGGCGACCAGCGCGCATGTCGCAGCGATTTTTCTCATTGTTGTTTCCTCTCATCGGACTCCTCGGCTTCGTTGCGGAGGAGGTGGAGCTCCGGCGTGGCGCCGGTGTGGGTCGACGGCTGTGTATCTGCCGGACCTGTTCAGGGGAGGTAGGGGTTCGTCCGCTCGACCGGCGAGACCGATTTCCAGTCGGGCAGAGCGAGTTCCGGGGTGCCGACGGGTCTTACCCTCGGCCGGATAGGTTCACTGCGTGTGAGCGAGCCGGCGGATCGTGCAGCAGGCGTCGCGGTCCACGTGCTGTCGACTGTGGGACCCGGTCGAACTACGCGTGAAGATGATGCTCGGGTGCGGCCAATGGCGCTGACTCGGAGTTATCGCGCCGATATCGACTGGTCAGCTGGGCGTCAAGTCCCGTGCCGTGCGCAGTCTTTCAATCAGCCGGTATATCTCTGCGCGCCTTGTGCTGTAGGGGATTGTGCCGCAAGGGCTTACGCGGATCCATGGTGGTCATGAGGGCCACCGGATGCTAGCCATGGTCGACGAATGAATCATGCTGACGGCCTCCTTTGGCCCTGTCGGCCCCTGTCGGTGACTGCTCGGCAGGGTGGCTTTGAGGAACGTTAGCTCGGTCACATCTCACTGTCAACGACATAGTTGAAAAAAGGGAGTAGCGTCCGGCTGCCTGTGCCTTATGTTGCTAGTCCTGGCCGCGATGGTGCTGGCTGACGAACTGTGCTCGGCTGGTCGACGGCGTGCGTCCTAGCATCTGCAACTAACAAGGATGTTGAAAGATGTAGGCCGGATTCGTAGGATGGGCGTATGACCGCCACGTCTGACTCAATGGCGAGTAATCCAGCGGCAATGGATATCGAGCCGATGATCTCCGCTGCCGTTCTTCTGCGGCTGCGGCCGGATCGGCTGAGCCCGTAGATTGCAGATCGTGGACCGGCCCCGCGCACCGGCTGCCCAGACCTTGCTGGTCCCGGTCCATGATCGCGTCACGCCCCTGCTCGACGACAGTCCGAGGCTGACATCGACTACGGCGGCGTCGGGCCGGAGATCGGACAGCTGGTCGAGGTCGGCTGTCTATGCGGCGGTCCACAGGTTGCCATCGATAATCGGAATGCCCTCCCGGACTGAATAATCGGAGTCTTGCAACTTCGATTTCACAGTCCGGGAAGGCACTTCGCACCTCGTCGCACGTTCAGTGCGATATTCGAGCCCCCGGACTCAGGCCCAGTTCGGCGAATGCGAGGCGGGCCGGATCCTGGTCGTCGCCGCGGCCCTTGGTGAAGGTTGCCGCCGCGGGCGAGGACCAGTACGCGGGTTCGCCGAGGCTGCGCGTCCAGTCGACGAGTGAAACCCGGTCGGCGATTTTCCAGGTGCCCTCGACACGGGCCATGCGGTCGACGTAGCGGCCGCCCATCAGGACGGCCTCGGCGTCACCGGTCGTGACGAATTCGGGGTCGTCGATGAATTCGATGTAGCAGAGGTAGTAGCTTTCGCAGACCGCGCGGTCACCGGAAATTTCGACCAGCTGATTCGCGACGATGTGCTGTTTTGCGCCGCGATACTTGGCTTTGGCGGCCAGCCAGCCGGCCAGTTCCGCCGGCCCGCCTTGGAAAGCGCCGTGGTCGTCGGCGGCTTCGGGCATATAGCAGTCGGCCACCAAATCCCAGTTCAGCCGGTCGGTGCCGTGGCAGTACCGCAGCACACAATTTTTGATCTCACGTTCGTCGAGCAGCATCTGCAACCGGGTGTCCAGTCCGTTTCCGCTCGTTGTCGTTGTGGTATCCACCAAAATTCTCCTCGATCAGTGTGCTCAGCCGACGCCGGACGATGCCGGGACGCTGTAGCCCTTCTCGTCCCGAATCGTCTCGACGTTGTCCCGCACATCCTCGAGCCGCAGGTCGGCCAACTCGATTCCCGCCGTCTCGGCGACGAAGATGCGCCCGACCTTGCCGCCCGCCGCACGCCAGACCTCGCCGGTGACCCCGCAGTCGTCGTGCACGAGGTACGCGGCCACCGGTGCTACCCGTTCCGGGGTGCACTGCTCGCGAATCCACTGCAGCCGACCGGTCGGGTCCGCGGTGCGTCCCGTCGTGGCGTGCCGCGCGGCGGCTGTGTACGCGATCGGCGCGATGGCGTTGACCTTGATGTCGGCGGCCCGGCCTCGGTTCGCCAGGTGCCGGGTGAGGCCGTACGCGCCGGCCTTGGCCACCCCGTACAACCAGTTCTCGCCGAACCCGGTCGCGCTCTCGTCTTCGGCGCGCTGTCCGCCGGCGCCGGAGCCGTACATCCCGACACCCGATGTCGTGATCAGGACCCGGCCGTACCGACGTTGCACCATTCCCGGCCAGAGCTCGTGCAGCACCCACACGGCGCCCTTCAGATGAAGGTCGAGGTGGTGGTCGAGGCTGCCGGTGGCGGTACCCGCATTGTGGATGAAAATGTCCACCCGGCCGTGCTTGCGCAGCGTCTCACGGGCGAGTTCACGAGAACTCGCCTCCGATGTGAGGTCGGCATAGATCATTTCGGCGTTTCCGCCGTCGCGCTGAATCGTCTCGATCACGGCGGGCTGGGATGAATCGTCATCCCGGTCGACCGATTCCACCGCGAGATCATTGGCCACCACCGTCGCGCCGCGTGACGCGAGCAATTCGGCATAGGCACGTCCCAGCCCGCGGCCTGCCCCCGTGATGAGGGCGACTCGGCCATCGAATCGCATTTGGGTCATATTCGGTTCTACTCCATTGTTTCCGAAATCAGGACAGGCCGAGCGTGATACGACTCGACGGTGCGGGAAAGCGGACCATCAGCAATTCGCTACCCGATACCCCACCCACCGTGACGCCTTCGCCGGATTCGGCCCACACGCCGGTGTGCGGTCCGAACTCCTGGCCGTCGTGAGTGAAGCTGCCCTTCGTGGTGAACAGGAATGCCGGCCGGGGATCACCGGCCGCCACCTTCAGCGAGCCGTCCGCATGCCATTGCACCGACTCGACCGCCAGCCCGTTCTCGGTGAAGACACCCAGTTTGTGACTGCGGGTGACCCCGTCGCCCTCGGACCAGCCGAAGGCCGAGGGGGTCATCAGCACCGGTTGCCGGTAGCGCGGTTTCTGGGGCTTGTAGGGCTCACCGAACACCTGCTCCCAGATCGCGTTGAGCGGATCCTTGTTGTACGGGCGATCGTCTTCACCGACGCCGTGGTAGATGCCGTCGCGGAATTCACCGTGCTTGGATAATTCGGCGACGGCCGCGTCGCTCTCCTCCTTGGTGACGAAGCGGTCGCCCCACTGCGCGACCAGAATCAGCGCACCCTCGCATTTCTGCGGCCCGTAATAGGCGTTGGCCGGAAAATACCCGACGTCACCCTCTTCGAGAACATCGAATCCGAGGTCCATCCGGCCGAGAGCGGCAAATCGAAGCTGCTCGAAATCGTGGCGATGCCGGATCGAGTTGTATCCGCGATCGCCCTCGCCGAAGCGCTCGAACCGAATGTCGTAGCTGACCTGCTTGCCGCCCTTCGCGGCCAGGATGACCTTCCGCCACACGTCGCCGCCGCGGGTATTCGGGACCACCAGTTCCCACGGCAGTCGCGCCGTGTCCACGATGTGCATCGCCGGCTCCTCTCGTTGTGTCCGTGTGCGATCAGGCTCCGATGAGCGGGCGATCCAGGTCGCCGCGATAGGTCGGCTGCACCGAGGGCGGGGTCAGCGCGTCGGCCTCGTCGATTCCGATCTTCTCGGCGAGTGCGTCCAGTGCGGGCAGGTCGAACCCGAAGACGGCCGCGGCGTTCGTGCCGAACATCTTGCGCGCATCGGCGGGCGGCACATGCTCGGCGCCGAAGGTGGCCTTGACATACTCGCGGGTGCCGAAACGCCACGCGCCCTCACTGTGCGGGAAGTCGATTCCGATCATCATCTTGTCCAGCCCGATGCGATGGCGGGCCGCGACTTCGGCGCGCGAGAACAGTGAGGATCCGAGGTAGCACTGGCGGCGCCAATATTCACTCGGCCGCATCGGGACGACCTCGCGGATGTCACGCCGCAGATCGCTGCGGTCGTACGAGTGGTCCATCCTCTGCAACGCGCCCAGCACCCAGTCGGAATGCGTCTCGGTGAACACGATCCGCAACCTCGGGAACCGCTCCAGTACGCCCCCGAAGATCAACGACGGCAACAGGTTTCGCACGCTGGTGAAGATGTCCGCACCGACCATGGCGCGCGCCGAGGTCAGAGTGGGCGCCTTCGTGTACGACGGCAGAGCGCTGCCGATCGCGACGTGGATGTTGACGACGAGATCATTATCCTGCAGGGCAGCCCATACCCGGTCGTACTGCGGCTGATACGGCCGGTCATCGCCGGGGAGCGCCGGCAGCGCGATGCCGGAGAATCCCATCTCCTTGACGGCTTCGATCTCGGTGACCGCGGCGTCGACGTCGTGCAGGCTGATCGCAGCCATGGGCGCCCACCGGTGCGGCGCGTATGCGCAAAAGTCGCTGACCCACCGGTTGTATGCCCGGTAGCCCGCGCTGAGCTGGTCATCGGTCGGCTGTGCGACCTGCAACGTGGCGGCGTGGGTCGGCGAGCTCATCAGGAACGGCGTCGCAAACTCCTGGAACAAGACCTCGGCCGCTATGCCCTCCCGGTCCAGCTCGGCGACACGCCGTGCGGGGTCCCAGCTCGCGTCGAGCCGGCCGGTGTTGGTGACCTTTTCCTGCCACTCGGCCGCGACATCGGGGTCGAGCCGGTTCATGATGTTCGTCGAATCCGTGGTCACCACACCGTATTTGCGGTAATCGATGAGAAACGCATCGAAGTCCTCGTGGTACCTCGACTCGAGGTAAGGGCGATAGTCACCCATGTGTGCGGCGACATGCCCGTCGCTCGAGATCAGCGTTATCCGACTCATCGTCAACCACCATCCATTCGTGAAAAACTCGGCGAGTCAGAAACAATCCGGCAAGGGAATGCAACGGATCTGCCGGGGTTGAAAGGTTGTTTCCACCTGGGACGCTAGCCCGGGAGAAAAATATTGTCAACACTCGTGTTGAAATTTAGTAACCGAGGTGACCCGCTGCGCGCAGCGATTCCGCCTCGGCGCGGGCGCGCTCGGTGAGCCACCAGGTGTCCGCGCCCACCGCCAGGAAGCTGAATCCCCGCTCCGCCAACGTGATTGCGCTCGCTGCGGTAGTGCACGGCATGCCTACCGCGATGTCGCGGGCCGTGGCGACCTTGCGGACGCGCTCGATTCCGTCGGCGTGAGGGCCGGGTATTGGATCGTTGCCCGGCGGCAGGCCCATAGTGATCGCCAGGTCGCCGGGCCCGATGTATATGCAGTCGATGCCGGGCACCGCGGTGATCGCTTCGATGTTCTCCACGCCCAGGGCGGTTTCGATCATGACGATGCAGCTCACGCCCTCGCTCACCGCGATCGGATCGCGGCCGAACGACTGCGAGGCGCGCACGGGCCCAAAGCTGCGCCGGCCGTTGGGGTGGATGCGGCAGGCCTCTACCGCCTCGCGCGCGTCGTCGGCGGTTTCGATCATCGGGAAGATGATGCCGTGCGCGCCGGCATCCAACATCCGGCCGGCGGCCGCCGCGTCGCGCGACGGCATGCGCACAATGATCCCGGCGCCGGTCCGGGACAGTGCCATCATGCTGGACAGCAGCCGGTCGTAGCTCCAGAGGCCGTGCTGCGCGTCGAGTCCGATGAAGTCGTAGCCCTGCAGTGCGATGACTTCGGCGACGAAAGGTGTTCCGGTGGAACACCATCCGCCGAACAGTGGCGCACGCCGGGCCAGGCGATCCTTCAGGGGGTTTCCATCCATTGAGCCCTCCAGGGGGTGACGGGGCCTGACGCCGGCGCGAACATTCCCTGTTCGCGTGGGCGCCGGTTACGAGACGCCTCGATGGTAGATACGGCCGACTCGCACTGTCAACGGTAGTATTGAAAACGCCGATGGTGGTCGGGGGCCATCATCGCCGTATCAAACCGCCATTTATCAACATGTGTGTTGACATTCGGTCCGGCTCGGGATTAGCGTCAGCGCGTGTACTTCCTGCGGGCAGTCCCGAGGTCGGCGGGTCCACCGGGACCGGGTCGGTCGACGTGCCGACCTAACCACCGTTCATCACGCCGCGGCAGTGCAAGCTCAATTTTCGTCTGCGAGCGCCCCAAGGAGGTCGCGTCATGACCGGTCAGCAAGATTCCCCCCAGCGATCGTCGTTCTTCGGCGACAACGCGTTGAAACTCGGCGTCTTCTGCCTCAATGTCAGCGGGGGCATGATGCTCTCCGGCGCATCGAAACCCACGCTGGACTGGGACGAGAACGTCTCGGTCGCCACCGCTGCCGACGCCGCCGGCTGGGAGTTCCTGCTCCCCATCGGCCGGTGGCGCGGGCACGGCGGCAAATACAACGCGAATGCCGAACAGTACGAATGCTTCACCTGGGCGGCCGCCATGGCTGCCCTGACGCGGCGAATTCAGGTCTTCGCCACCTGCCACGTGCCGATCTACCATCCGATGCTCGCGGCGAAACTGTCCGCGACGATCGATAACATCAGCGGCGGCCGATTCGGGCTCAACATCGTTTCGGGCTGGAATGCCGCCGAATTCGGCATGTTCGGTATCGAGCAGCTGCCGCACGACGATCGCTACCTGATGTCGGCCGAGTGGTTGGAGATCATGGAATCGCTGTGGGTCAAGCACGGTGAACTCGACTATCAGGGCAGGTTCTACACCGTCGAGAAGGGATACCTCGAGCCGAAAACGGTCCAGCAGCGGCCGGTGATCGTCGCGGCCGGCCAGTCGCCCGCCGGCCTGGACTTCGGGATCACGCACGCGGACTACTGTTTCGTCGGCAGCGACAACTGGGACCTGCTCGAGCAGACGATGCAGCGTTGTAAGACGCATGCTGCCGGATTGAATCGCGAGTTCAACGCGCTGACCTTCTGCACCGTCGTGGTGAAGGACACCGAAGCGGAAGCCAAACGTTACTTCGAGTGGTACGTCGACGAACTCGGTGATCTGGAGACCGCCCAGCGCTTGGCGAACAACATCATCAGTGGTGGCGCCCAGGCACTCCCACCAGAACTCGTGGCCAAGCGGGCGCGGGCATACGTCGCCGGGTGGGGTGCGTTGCCGCTGGTGGGCACTGCTGAACAGGTCGCCGACCAACTCACCCGCCTGAGCGGTATGGGAATCGGCGGCGCCGCACTCGGCTGGCTCGACTACACCGAGGGTATGGACCGCTTCAACGCCGAGGTCATGCCGCTGCTGCACCAGGCGGGGCTGCGCACGGACACGCGGAGCCTGTCATGACGAAACATCGTCCGAGCGCCGCTGAACTCGAGCACCTGCGCAATACCGTGGGACGTGTGTCCGACGCCGTCGACAGTATGCTCGATGGACGCGCGATCGTCATCGCCGATGACACGGACGGCGTCGGCTATCTCGCGTTCGCCGGTAGCCTCGCATCCGATAGCCTCGTTGCCTGGACCGTTCGATATGGTTCCGGGTTCCTTTGCGCGGCAATGCTGCCCGACCGTGCCCGGGCCCTCGGTCTTCCGCTCATTGCGTCGATGGGCCCGGGGATCGACAGGCACTACGCGGTCTCGGTCGATGCGATCGAGGGCACGTCCACAGGTATTTCCGCGCAGGACCGCGCTCGAACTCTCGCGCTGCTCGCTGACCGGCACGCGCATCCGGACGCCTTCACCCGGCCCGGACACCTCGTCGTCGAACTGGTCGCCCCCGGCGGCGTGCTCGACAGACCGCGGCCGGGGGAATGCCTCCTGGACCTGCTGAGCATCGCCGAACTACCGCTGGTCGGCGGGCTGTGCGCCCTCGTGAGCGAACGCGATTCGACGGCACTGGCCACCGGTGACGAACTTCGCGAGTTCTGCGACACCCACGACACGGCGCTGGTCTGCGTGGGGGACATGGTCACATTCCGTGAACTAACCGAGCGGCGCGTGGTGCGAGTGCACGCCGAGATCGAATGGCTGCCCGCGCGGTCCTATTCGACCGGGAGTTGCGTGCCGCGGACGGCGCGGAGCGCGAGCCGTCCGGCGTCCTCGGTGCCGGGCTCAGCGGTGTAGGCCGGTACGACGCGATCCACCACTCGCTGGGCGCTCATTTCTCGATCAAGGTGGATCGATTCACCGTTTCGAGATTTGAATGCCGTAATGCGCGAGCTGACGTTTCACCTGAAGAAGTCGCCGGCCCAAGCGGCGTACGCGAAATCCGGCATGTTTTCGGTGGACGATGCTGTCAGTTGCACCTGGGCGGACCGGCTGTGGCTCGGTTGTGCGGCTCCGGACGCTGGTTGGCGATACGCTGGGCATTGTCGGAAGGTAAGTGCATGGTGCCCGGTGTCAGTGCGCAAGTCAGTGGATGGCCTGCGACGAACCCCGGTAGCACCGGAGCCAGATATACCGGAAACCTGCAGACCAACCTTACGAGTTTCGTCGGCCGCCGAGCTGAGCTGTCGCAGATCAAGAACTTGCTGTCGGTCTCGCGGTTGGTGACGCTGGCAGGGATCGGTGGTGTGGGCAAGACCCGGTTGGCAAGACGGGCGGCATGGAATTCTCGGCGCGAATTTGCCGATGGGGTTCGAATGATCGAGCTCGCCGATGTGCGCGATCCGTCCCTGGTGGCCGACGTCGTCGCGGCCGGCCTGGGTATCAGATGCGATTCGGCTCGACCGGTGCAGGACATGCTCGTCGAGTTTTTGCATCAGAGGGAAATGCTGCTTGTTATCGACAATGGCGAACAGGTCGTGCAGGCGTTGGCCTCTCTGGTCGAAACATTATTGGTGGCTTGTCCGGCTCCGCGGATTCTGGCTACAAGCCGCGAGCCGCTGGATATCGCCGGGGAGGCGGTACTGCGGGTGCTACCGCTGTCCACTCCGGCCCGTGACGGTCCGCGCACACTCCGAGGATTGGCCGGATTCGATGCGGTCAGCCTGTTCGCCGATCGCGCGGCCGCGGTGGTGCCGGGCTTCGACGTCACTGAAGGCAACAGTGCGGCTGTGGCGGGGATATGTTCGCGGCTCGATGGTTTGCCGTTGGCGATCGAGCTCGCTGCGGCTCGCATGCGCACGATGTCGCCGGAGCAGATACTCGAGAGACTGACCGACCGGTATGCACTGCTGACCCGTGGCACTCGCACAGCGCCGCGGCGGCAACAGACGTTGCGGTGGTGCATCGACTGGAGCTATCAGCTGTGTACGGAGGCCGAGCAGCGGCTGTGGGCCCGGTTGTCGGTATTCGCGGGTGGTTTCGAACTCGATGCGGCTGAGCAAGTCTGCGGTACCGACCTGAAACCCGGGGACGTGCTGGACACGTTATCCGCACTGGTCGACAAATCCATCGTGCTTCGAGAGGAGCTCGATGGCGTCGTGCGCTTCCGGATGCTCGAGACTTTGCGCGAATATGGGCGCGAGCAGTTGCAACAAGCGGGCGAACACACAGATATCGGCCGGCGACATCGCGATTGGTATCAGCGATTGGCGGTGAATGCCGAGGCCGGGTGGATCAGTGATCGGCAGCTCGACTGGCTGGCGCGGCTCGATCGGGAGCAGCCCGACCTGCGTGATGCCCTCGAGTTCTCGCTGTCCGAGGACAGCGAGAACTCGGCCGAGGCCGGGCTGCGTACCGCCGCCGCGCTCTTCATATTCTGGGATTTCCGGGGTCTGCATGGTGAAGGTCGACGCTGGCTGGACCGCACCCTTGCGCACCCTCGGGCCTTCTCGATGCCGGGTCGGCTCACCGCGCTCCATGCCAGCACGGTCATGGCATCACTACAGCGAGACCTCGACTCAGCGGCTCGCATCCTGGAGCAGGAACGTACTCTGGCCGAGCAGGATCGCACGTCCCTCAATGACGCGATGGTCGCGTACGCCGAGGGTCTCCTGGCCCTGTATCGAGACGAAGCCACGAACGCGGTCTCCTGCTTGGAGCGTGCCGTCGAGGTCTTCGGATCGATGTCGCCGGGACACCCGTACATCGCCGCGTTGATGTTTCTCGGTTCGGCCCACACGGCGATAGGCGATATTCCGCAGGCCATCAGCTACTACGAGAAAGTGTTATCGATATCCGAGGCGGCCGGTGAATCGCTGTTTCGACCGTCCGCGCTGTGGGGACTGGGGATCGCCGCGTGGTGGCAAGGCGAGCACATCCATGCACAGGCCCTGATGCAGGAGTCGTTGCGAGTAGACCGGCGCGCACCCACCCCCGTCGTCGTGGCGCTCGATCTCGAAGGGCTGGCCTGGACGCGCGTCGGCGGCGATAACGAGCGCGCGGCCGTTCTGATGGGAGCCGCCGAACATATGCTGCGCTCCTCCGCCCCTGGTTACTCTGTTTTTCCAGAGCTGGCCCACGCCCATGAAGAATGCGAGCGCGCGGTGCGGCAAGCGCTCGGTGAGCGACGATTCGGCGCGGAATTCCGGCGCGGTCAATCCATGGAGAGGAACGCTGCGGTTGCGTTTGCCCTCGGGGAGGAGGTAAGCGAGCATACCCACGTTTCGGAACCGAGCTTGACCAAGCGAGAGCAGCAGGTCGCAGACCTTGTCGCACAGGGGTTCACCAACAAGCAGATCGCCGCGAAATTGGTGATCGCGCAACGCACAGCGGAAGGCCACGTAGAACATATCCTGACCAAACTCGGCTTCACTTCTCGCGCGCAGATCGCAACCTGGATCGTCGACACATCCCAGCAAGAGAGTCCTCGATCGCAGCAAATTTGAACGTCCTTCAGTCCGTCATTGCGACGTACCGTGGCGCCTTCCGTCGCCGATGGCGGAAGGCTGTTCCGATGCGAACCGCAGCGTCCCAGGTTGATCGCGACCTCATAACCGCGCGAAAATGCCCCGTACACTTCCGGCGCCGGTTGGGATCGGCGCTCGGGCTCGGCGTGATCCTGCCGCACGTCGTCCGGGGACAGCACTTGTAGTGGGGTGCCCAGGCTGAGCAGGTATGCGGCGAGTTCGTCGGCGTCGTTGCCGCCGATCTCGACGATGGTGCCGTCGGGGCCGTCCGGATGGTGGATGCCGACCGTGGGCCGGACGAGTCGTAGTGCTGCGTTCATCGGCAGCGGCAGGCGGACCCTCACGGAAAGCGGGTAGGTGCCGCCGCCGATGCTGCGTGAGACGAGAACCGCTGGGTTGGTGGGTCGACGAATTCCACCACCTGGCTCGTCGGTTGTGTGTGCGTCACCCGATCGGCCCGGAACGTCCCCCACTGGTCGCGCGCCACGTCCCGGGCGACGAAGTACCAGCGGCGTCCGGTGTGCACGAGGCGGTACGGGTCGACGTCGCGGACCGTGACCGCCCGATATCGGGAAGATCGCGGCAGTACCGATCAGACTCGTCGAACAGCAGGCAGTCGATCACCCGGATGCCTATGACGGGTTCGCATGCAGGTTGTGCTGACTGGCTGAGGCACAATCTGTCCCGGACCGTCACGTTGTTCCTAGCAGTTCCAGTGCGGTTGTGACCGTTCTCCTGTCACCGCTACTACTTCTGCTTCTTCCGATGCATGCTCTGGACTGGCAACGGCTGCAAACCACTGGACTGTTTCACCCTCACCCGCCTCCGCCGCGCCTGACCCGCTGGCGGGGCCGGTCCTCCGGCTTGACCTGGAGTGCGCTCCAAGTCCTAGTGTCGGAGGCGTTCGTCAGCCGTCGAGGTACCGCCCGGTCCGGGCAGGAGGAGTATCCGCGCATGATCACCCGAACCACGCTCGGCTCGCCGGGGCTCACCGTCAGCGCGATGGGCCTGGGGTGCATGGGGATGAGCGAGAGCTACGGCGCCGCCGACTGGGACGGCGGCCTGGCCACCATCGGCCGGGCCCTGGAGCTGGGCATCACGTTCCTGGACACCGCCGACGCCTACGGCACCGGGCACAACGAGGTGCTGGTGGGCCGGGCCATCCACGGCCGCCGGGACCAGGTGCAGCTGGCCACCAAGTTCGGCATCGACCGCAGCGCCGGCGATCGGGCGCGCCGCATCCGCGGTGCCCGGGACTACGTGCTGCGGGCCTGCGACGCCTCGCTGCTGCGGCTGGGCGTCGAGGTGATCGACCTGTACTACGCCCACCGCCCGCCCCAGGACGTGGAGATCGAGGAGACCGTCGGGGCGATGGCCGAGCTGGTCGAGGCGGGCAAGGTCCGCCATCTGGGCCTGTCCGAGGTCGACGGCGAGCTGCTGCGCCGGGCGCACGCGGTGCACCCGATCACCGCGGTGCAGAGCGAGTACTCGCTGTGGACCCGCGACGTCGAGGGGGTCACCCCGGTGATGGCCGAGCTGGGGGTCGGGCTGGTGCCGTACTCGCCGCTGGGGCGGGGGTTCCTGACCGGCACCCTGGACCGCTCCACGCTGGGCGAGAAGGACTTCCGGCGCACCAACCCCCGCTTCGCCGGCGAGGCGGGCAAGGCCAACGAGAAGATCGCGCAGACCGTGCGCGAGGTGGCCGACCGGCTGGGTGCCACCCCGGCCCAGGTGGCGCTGGCCTGGGTGTACGCCCAGGCCGAGCGGCTCGGGGTGGCGGTGGCGACCATTCCGGGCACCCGCAGCCCGGCCCGGCTGGAGCAGAACGCAGCCGCGCTGGAGCTCACCCTGGACGCCGAGGCGCTGGCCGCGCTGGACCCGCTGAGCGACCAGGTGATGGGCGAGCGCTACACCCCCGCGCACACCGCTGAGGTCGCTCGGGGTTAGCCGGTGGGCTCGACGCGCACGACGTCCAGCTCGACGACGTCGTTGACGTCGAGTCCACCGGTGACCTCGCCGGTCACGACCACAGCGGTGCCCCGTACTGCTCGACGGCCAGGATCGCGCCCCGGTTGCCGGAGCCCGGGGAGATCTCGCCGTAGGAGACCAGCGCCCGGCACCCGTCCGCGCCCACCGCGAGCACGCCGACGCTCAGCTATGTGTCGTCAACCATCGTTTGTTGGACATAGGCCTGACTCGACGTCGGCCGGGACCTTTCTGTCGCGGCATCAGCGGAAGGTTCGCACTGCACATCTGCTCATGCCGCATATCGCGAGGTTTGGGCCTGGACTGGCCGATATAGCGTGTATCGGCGTGCCTACTCAGGCTGCTGCCAGGACGAGAAGACGCAGACGGGTATTCGAGAGCACGGGCCCGTTCGACAACGACTGTGCCGCCGGTACCCCGACCTGTGGCGCTGTCCGTCGGCTAGTTGTGATGTCCAGGGAGGTTGTTCCGGGTTCGTGGTGACACGGCCTGGTGGTTGATGGGTGAAGGCCTCCGGTTGTGAAGTGGGGATGTCGAGTAACCGCTTCACCACACTGGAGGCCTTCGTGGTCCACGCTAACGCCGCTTTGACCCCGCGCGCACGGTTAAGGCTGGCGCGATTGATCGTCGAGCAGGGATGGACCTGCACGGCCGCGGCGAAGATGTTCATGGTCGCCACCAGAACGGCCCGTAAATGGGCCGATCGTTACCGCGCCGAGGGTCCCGCCGGGATGGCCGACCGCAGCTCCCGACCCCACCGCTGCCCGACACGCACACCGGAACAGGTTGTGCGGCAAGTGATCCGGCTGAGATGGCGGCACAGGCTCGGCCCGCTCCAGATCGCCGGACGGCTGGGCCTGGCGGCTTCGACCGTGCACGCCGTGCTGGTGCGCTGCCGGGTCAACCGGCTCTCGCGGATCGATCGGGTGACCGGTGAGCCGTTACGGCGCTACGAACACGACCACCCCGGCTCGCTGATCCATGTCGATGTCACCAAGTTCGGCAACATTCCCGACGGCGGCGGCTGGCGCTACCTCGGGCGAGCACAGGGCAAGAAGAACCAGTCGGCGACCTCACGGCGCACCGGCCGGTGGAGCGCCGATCGCCACGCCCGCACCGGAACAGCGTTCCTGCACACCGTCATCGACGACCACTCGCGGGTCGCCTACATCGAGATCTGTGACGACGAGAAGGCCCTCACCGCGATCGCGGTGCTGCAGCGTGCGGTGGCGTGGTTCCTCGAGCGCGGCGTGGTCGTCGAGCGGGTGTTGTCGGACAACGGGGCCGCTTACAGGTCCCATGCCTGGCGCCACGCCTGCGCCGAGCTGGCGATCACCGCGAAACGGACGCGGCCCTACCGGCCGCAAACCAACGGCAAGATCGAGCGGTTCC
>NZ_BDBQ01000117.1 GCF_001613065.1 Nocardia miyunensis NBRC 108239 | reverse complement strand
GCTGATCAGCGGTGTTCTCGGTCATACCATCTCGTTCAGTAGGATTTCGGAAGCCGAAGACTATGTTGGGCAACATAATTGAGGATCATCTCGCGGCTGACCGGCGCGATTCGGAGCAATCGTGCCAGTCCCCATTGCGGGAGTAGGCCGAACTCCGTACTGAGCCCATTCCCGCCATGGATCTGGATCGCCTGATCTACGCCGGCAGCCGCCGCCTCGGCCGCCGCGTATTTCGCGATGTTGGCCGCCTCACCCGCGGGCAGCCCGTTCTCGTACAGCCACGCTGCCTTCGCCGTCATCACGGCCGCGAGATCGATCTCGATCTTCGCTTTGGCCAGCGGATGTGAAATCCCTTGGTAACCGCCGATGGGTGACCCCCACACCGATCGAGTGCGTGCGTACGATGCGCCACGCTCGACAGCGAAGCGGCCGATGCCGATACATACCGCTGCTCCGGTGATTCGCTCTGGATTGAGGCCGTCGAAGACGTGCCGGAAGCCCTCGTTCTCGATGCCGATGAGGCTGTCGGCGGGTAGCCGGACATTGTCGAAGTGCAGGGTGAACTGTTTCTCCGGGACACTGATTCCGACCGGCAGGCGTTGTTCGACCAGACCCGCAGCGTCGGTCGGTACCAGGAACAGTGACATCCGTGCTGCGCCGGTGGATTCGTCACGTCCGGTGCGGGCGACGACGATCAGTGCGGCTGCTTCGTCGACGCCGGAAATGTAGTACTTGGTTCCGGTGAGAAGATAGTCGTCGCCCGATCGTCGTGCTGTCGTGGATATCCGATGGCTGTTGGATCCGGCGTCGGGCTCGGTGATCGCGAAGACGACCTTCGTACCGGAAGCCATGCGCGGCAACCACTCTCGTCGCTGCTCATCGGTGCCGTACTTTGCGAGCAACTCGCCGGAGATCGCGCTCGAGACCAGTAGTAGCAGTTGCGGGCACCCGTGTGCGGCGGTCTCTTCACACACCATCGCAAGTTCGGTCATGCCCGCGCCGCCACCGCCGTACTGTTGCGGCAGGTTGATTCCGATGAATCCGTGGTCGGCGAGGTCCTGCCAGAGTTCGGTGGTCGGTTGGTGTGCCACAGCACGTTCGGCGTAATAGGCAGGCCCGTACTTGTCGGTGATCGCACCGACTGATCGACGAAGTTCTTGGTGCTCGACCGATTCAGCGAAGTCCATCAGGGTCTCCCATGAGCTTGTCGGGTATGTCGGTATATGTCGCTCGCAGAAACTCGCCGAGCCCTTTCGCCTGCGGGTCGGTCCGGGTACACGATGCGACACCATCGCCCAGGAACCCGACGATGACGAAGTTCAGTGCGCGAAGGTTCGGGAACTCGTACCGGCGAACCTCGAAGCCCGCTGCATCGGAGACCAATTCGGTGAGCCGCTCGGTCGTCAGATGTGAGCGCAGCCAGTTCCATCGCTCAGCGGTATCCGTCCAGATGCCGACGTTCGCCTTGCCTCCCTTGTCGCCTGAGCGGGCCGCGACCACCGAACCGAGCGGACGCCTGGTTGTCGGGCCGAAATCAGCAGTGCCAGAGTTGTATTCGACACCACGGATGACCCCGCTGTATCGGTCGTCGGTCTGTGGGGCGTGCTCGATCGTTTCCCGATACCCATCCGTGTGCACCACGATCTGTTCGATCCCCGCCGCCGGCACCACGGTCGGCCAGTAGACGCCGAATTCGGATGCCGACGATGGAGGGGTTGTGGTGTGGAATCCGGCGTAGCCGCCGACAGCGAGTTCGAGAACCGCGTTGGAGAAGGCGCGGTCGACCTTCGACCTGTCGCGGTCCTTGACAGTGACCCGCAGGTGCGCGGTCGCCTCGCTCAGCCGCGCCGGTTCGGCGCGGTCGTAGCGCAGCAGTTGGACGTCGACGTCGTCGAAAGCCTCGCGCCCGCCGAGGATTTCGAACAGCTGCTCGGTGGCCCAGCGAGCTTTTTCCTCGATGTCGAGGCCGGTCAGCACCAACGTCATCGTGTTGCGGTACCCGCCGATGAAGTTCATCGCGACCTTCAGCGTCGATGGCGGGGGCGACCCGGTCGCACCGCTCACGCGGACCCGGTCTGTGCCGTCCTGGGTCAGCTGCAGTGTGTCGAAGTGCGCGACGACATCCGGGTTCAAATACACCGGTGAGTCGACCTCGTAGAGCAACTGAGCGGTAATGGTTCCGGGTGACACCGTCCCTCCGGTGCCATCGTGTTTGGTGATGACGAAGCTACCGTCGTGCGCGAGCTCCGCGATCGGCGAGCCCGGGTAGCGGCGGTCGGCGATCTCGTGGATCTGCGAGTAGTTGCCGCCGGTGGCCTGCGGCCCGCATTCGATGATATGACCGGCCGCCACCGCACCTGCCAATGCGTCGAAATCGGTGCGTTTCCAGTTGTGCCACCACGCTCCGACGCCCAGGACGAGAGCCGCATCGGTGACACGCGGGGTGATCACGATATCCGCGCCCCGGGCCAGCGCCGCCGCGATCCCCCAGCCTCCCAGGTAGACATTCGCCGAAATCGGCTGTGCGCCAGCCTGTTCCAGCGATATGTCCTTGTCGAGGTGGCGCAAGGGGTGACCAGCGGCTTGCAACTGTGAGAGACGATCGACGATATCGTCGCCCTCCACATGGGCGACCGCCAGATCGAGCCCTTCGGCTTGCACGATGGACCGGACCCGCGCCGCCAAGCCTGCCGGGGCGAGCCCGCCGGCGTTGACCACGATTTTGATGCCGCGGTCGGCACAGGTCCTGGCAACCTGTTCGAATTGGGTCACAAACGTTTTCGCATAACCGGTTTCGGGATCCTTCTGCTTCGCCTTCCAAAGGATCAGCATGGTCAGCTCGGCGAGATAGTCGCCGGTGACCACGTCGACCGGCCCGCCTTCGACCATTGCCCGGAAAGCGGCAAGCCGGTCTCCATAGAAGCCCGACGCATTGCCGATACGCACCGGCCGACGCGGAGTCGTCCTGTTCATTAGTCGAATTCCCTTCAGCAAGCGCCGGTTCGGCTAGGACGTCCGGTTCCCGGTGCCCCCGCGAATGCCTGGGCGATCGACATCCATACCCGCGCGACGGTACCTATGATGTTCAGCTTGGTGTCGTCAGGATGGCGGCGCTGGGTGACCACGAGTACGAAGTCCTCCGCAGGACCGGTCACGCGGTTTTCGGCATCGGCCGGTCCCCAGGTCCACACCCCATCCGATTCGGGCGCGTCCAGTTCCACGCGCACCGGTTCCGTCGGCACTTCGAGGTTGTTCAGGCGATGGGCGAACGCGAATGTGCTCACCCCGAGATGAGCGATGTTCCGCAGCCCCGGACTCAGTGGATGCTCGACGCCCAGCGCATCGTAGATGTCCTGACCGTGTGCCCAGGTCTCCATCAGCCGTGCGGTTGCCGAGGAAGCTGCGCTCATGTCCGGACCGAACCAGGGCAGACGCCGACGCGGATCCTCGGTGTCGAACGCGGTGAGCAGGCGACTGCGGGACTCGTCGAACCAGTTCAGCAGTTCGCGGGGGGACATATGGCGGTGCGCTTCGGCCACACGGTCGGGAAAGTCCGGACCGAGCGCCATCAGTCGGTCGGCCTCGACACGGAATCGGCCGGCGTCCGTGAGCGCCAGATGAGCGCAGTCGTCGAAGTAGGCGAGGTGTGACACCTGGTCGCGGATCGCCCAGCCGTCCGCGGGAGTCTTGGCATCCCAGGCGAGTTCGGCAGAACAGGATAGATAATCGACCAGCAGGTCGGTCTCATACTTCAGATCGCGCAGCAGCGCGGGATAGTCGAGAGCCATCATTTCCCCTGCCATCTTGGGGCGCGTTTCTCAGCGAAGGAAAGCATGCCCTCCTGTGCGTCCGCGCTGGAATACACTGGCGCCCATATCGTTTCGGCGCGATCGAAAGCCTCGCGCAACGGGTGTTCCGCGGTCAGCGCCATTGTCTGCTTGCCCGCCAGAACCGAGAGCGGCGCGTTCGCAGCAATCTGCTCGGCGAGTGCCTGCGCGCGAGCGTGGAGCCGGTCCGGTTCGGCCAATTGATTCACGAATCCGATCTCGTGAGCACGCTGCGCTGTCATCGGGGCGCCGGTCAACACGATCTCCATTGCGATCCGGCGGGGGATCATCAGTGGAAGTGGTGCTGCCCAGGGCGATCCACGCCCCACCTTCACCTCCGAAATGGCGAAGGTGGCAGTGGTGGAAGCGATACACAGGTCGCAGGTCTGCGCCAGCAGGAAGCCACCGGCGAACGCAGCACCGTTGACGGCCGCAATCGTGGGCTTGCGCACGTCGATATTGCGGCCGAACTGCGGGACATAATCGATCGGCGGAATCGTCAGTTTCTCGGTGGACATCTCTTTGAGATCGCCCCCGGCGCAGAACGCTCTGTCGCCGGCACCGGTGAGCACGAGCACCTTGGCCCGCTCGTCCGCGTTGAATTGGCCGATCGCCTCGAACAGTCCGTCGCGCACCGCTTTGCTGAGGCTGTTGCGGGCATGCGGCCGATTGATGGTCAGCCAGGCGACGCCGCGGTCGACGTTGTAGAGAACCGCGTCACTCATCGGCCTCACCGTCCTGCACGATCGCCAGCACTGCGCCGGAATCGACTTGAGCCGCCACCGCGACCGGGATCTTCACGACGATCCCGTCCGCGGGCGTGCGAATGGTGTGCTGCATCTTCATGGCCTCCAGCACCACGACCGCATCCCCGGCCGAAACCGACTGTCCCTCGGTCACTTCGACTCGCACGACCGTTCCGGGCATCGGTGCGAGCAGTGACCCGGCCTCCTGCATGTCGCTCGGGTCGGGGAAGCGCTCGACCTCTCGGAGTTCGGTAGCGCCCAGGGCGCTGTCGACGAAATGCGTTGCTCCGCTACGGGTGATGTGATACTGCCGCCTGATGCCGTCGATGACGATGTCGACGAATTCGGCTGTCGCCGTGTTCAGCTCGAGGCTGTCCGAACGCCGATCGCCGATTCGAGCAATGAGACCAGCACGGTCGAAGCGGTACTCGACGGTGATCACCTTGTCACCGCACTCGAAGGAAACCGATTGGGGTGCACTGGGAAGGGTGCGGAATCCCGACGGGAGCCGGGGCAGTACCGGCGAATTCGTGCGACGCCCCGCCTGCGCTGCCAAGGCGGCCACGAGGGCATGCGTGTGGCCGGCCGTCCCGTCGCTGCTGCGGCGTGCCATCAGATCGGCCGGATCGTGCCGGTCGAGATATCCGGTATCGATGGCGCCGGAGCGGAATTCCGGCTCGCGCAGTATGCCGATCAACAGATCGCGGTTGGTGGTCACCCCGTGGATGCGAGTCTCCTGCAGCGCCCGCGCGACCTGGTCGCACGCGGCATCGCGGTCGGCTCCGTAACCGATCACCTTGGCGAGCATCGGGTCGTAGAACGTGCTCACATGCGAGCCGGAGGCGAAACCGGAGTCGATGCGGACGCCCGGCAGTTCCGCGAATTCCAACGTGGTCAGCGTGCCCGATACCGGAATAAAGCCCGCCGCAACGTCTTCGGCGTACAGGCGGACCTCGACCGCGTGCCCCTGCGGCGCCGCGTCGAGCATTTCCTCGGGTAGTGGTGCGCCCGAGGCGACCAGCAATTGTCCGCGAACCAGATCGACGCCGGTGACGAGTTCGGTGACGGGGTGCTCGACCTGGAGGCGGGTGTTGACCTCGAGGAAGTAGAACGAACCATCCTGTGCCATCACGAATTCCACCGTGCCGGCGCCCTCATAGGACAGGGCCTTGCCGGCGGCGACCGCGGCTCTGCCGAGCTCGTCGCGCAGCGCGTCGTCGACTGCGGTAGAGGGAGACTCCTCGACGATCTTCTGGTATCGCCGTTGGATCGAGCATTCGCGTTCGCCGAGATGGACGACGGTTCCGTAGCTGTCGCCGAAGATCTGCACCTCGATGTGCCTCGGTGACTCCACGAACTTCTCCAGGAATACCGTGCCGTTCCCGAATGCCGATGCCGCTTCCCGCCGGGCACTGCGGACGGCATCGATCAGCTCGCTCTGGTCGGACACGATGCGCATACCGCGCCCACCGCCGCCGAATGCCGCCTTCACGAGAATCGGAAAGCCGATCTGTTCCGCTGCTGAACGCAGCCGATCGGGGTCCTCGTCGGACTCGCTTTCGACGGTGGCCCCCGGCAACACCGGTACTCCCGCGGCCGACATCATGCGTTTCGCCTCGATCTTCGATCCCATCGCGGCAATAGCCTCCGGGCTGGGGCCGACGAAGATCACACCCGCCGTCGCGCAGTCGCGGGCGAATTGCTCGTTTTCGGAAAGGAATCCGTAGCCGGGATGGACCGCTGTAGCGCCGGTGCGCCGGGCCGCATCCAGAACGAGGTCCGCGCGTAGGTATGTTTCGGCGGGCGTGGTGCCGGGCAGGTGAACCGACTCGTCGGCTTGCAGGACGTACGGCCCGTCGCGGTCGGCGTCGGAATACAGCGCTACAGTCGCGATATCCATCTGCCGCGCGGTGCGGATGATCCGGGACGCGATCTCGCCGCGATTGGCGATGAGCAGTTTGGTGATCACAGGTCGCTGGGATTTCGCAGGCAGTTCTGTCGTGGAGGGCATCGGATTTCTCACATCCTGAAGACGCCGAAGCCGCGCCGACCGGCGACCTTGGCGGAATGGGCTGCGGACAGGGACATGCCGAGCACGGCACGGGTGTCGCGCGGGTCGATCACGCCGTCGTCGTAGAGGCGCGCGGAAATGAAGAACGGGTGGGATTCGTCCTCGATCTGCTGCTCGATCGCGGCGGTGCGCTTCGCGTCGGCCTCGAGATCGAACTCCCGTCCCGCCGAGGCGGCGGCGGCCTTGCCGACGATGGAGAGCACACCGGCGAGCTGTTGAGCGCCCATGACGGCGAGCCGGGCATTGGCCCAGGTGAACATGAAGCGGGGGTCGTATGCGCGACCGGACATTCCGTAGTTTCCGGCACCGAAGGATCCCCCCATATTGATGCTGATATGCGGCACGTCGCTGTTGGTGACCGCGTTGATCATCTTGGCGCCGTCCTTGATGATCCCGCCCTGCTCGTACTCGGTCCCCACCATGAACCCGGTGACGTTGTGCAGGAAGATCAGCGGGGTATCGGTCTGGTTGGCCAGAAGGATGAATTCCGTTGCCTTCTTGGCTTCTTCACTGAACAGCACGCCGCGGGTATTGGCGAGGATGCCGACCGGGAATCCATGAATCGAGGCCCACCCGGTCGCGATGCTGGTGCCCCAGCGAGGCTTGTACTCGGAGAAGCGGGACCCATCGACGATGCGGGCTATGACCTCTCGGGGGTCGAAGGGGATACGTGGATTGCCGGACGCGATTCCGAGTAGCTCCTCTGCGTCATAGCACGGTTCGTCGGCCGGCTGTGTCGGTCCGGGACCGAGTTTGCGCCAGTTGAGGTGGGCGACGATGTCGCGTCCGATGCGGAGGGCGTCGGTCTCGTCGACGGCGAAGTAGTCGGCCAGACCCGAGATCCGCGAATGCATGTCCGCGCCGCCGAGTTCCTCGTCGTCGGCGTCCTCGCCGGTGGCCATCTTCACCAGCGGCGGGCCGCCGAGAAAGACCTTTGCCGCGTTGTCGACCAATACCGCGTAGTCACACATACCCGGTACGTAGGCGCCACCCGCGGTCGAGTTGCCGAATACCAGGGCGATGGTAGGGATGCCCATAGCGGACATCTCGGTCAGCTCGTGAAAGATCCGGCCCGCGTGGACGAACAACTCCGCCTGGGTCGGCAGATCGGCACCGCCGGACTCTACGAGATATACGACCGGCAGCCTGTTGATGCGGGCAATCTCCAACGCACGCAGGTTCTTTCGCAGTGTGTAGGGGTTCATTGTGCCGCCGCGAACCGTGGGGTCGTGCGCGATGATCATGCACTCGACACCCGAGACCACGCCGAGACCTGTGACGATCGCGGCGCCGACGTTGAACTCGGTGCCCCAGGCCGCCAAGGCCGACAACTCCAGGAACGGGCCATCACGATCGATGAGTAGTTCGATTCGCTCCCGGACCAGCAGTTTGCCGCGATCATGGTGACGTGTGGCGTAGCGCTCGCCGCCACCGGCGGCGACCAGCGCCAGTTGCTCGTTCAGGGCGGCCACGGCCGCCGACTGAGCTTGGTGATTCTCCAGATACGTCGACGACGCTGTGTCGACCTCGGATTTGAGTACGGGCATCCGTACGCCTTTCGATTCGAATGTCGCGATCACTGCCGGCGAGCGAGTACGACGTACCAGCGAGTTAGTGAATGGTCATACACTATCGCATGGATAGTTATCGCGGAAGTGTGGGCTTGTTGCGGTTCAAGCGGCATGGCGAGGCCTGAAAACCCATCAACTTCGGCCTCTCTAGTGATTTGCTAGTAACTATCTGGTCTGTTGAGGTCGACAGTGCCGGCGGCGGAGCTGGTCACTCGCCCTTGATTGCCCGGGGTGGTGGCGGGTCGGTAGGTGTCGATCCGGGCCTCGGGGCGGGATTCTGTGAGCGTCGGCAGCAACTTGTCGCGCGCACGTTCGTATTGTTCTGTGATGGCCTGGACCAGTTCGGCCACCGTGGTGACTGCACCGACCCCCGCTACACTGTGCCCCGCGCTCCAGGCGGCGCGGTTGCGCAACAACCGGTCCTGTTCGAATCCGCTCGAGCTTTCCTGGTTGGCGGCGGACTGGTCGTCGCGGGCCAGCCAGCTCGCCAGCAGATTGGCCGGGATGCCGCCGACCCGGGTGGACAGTATGACGTCATCGAGGGTCGATTCGATCAGCGCGGTTCGGTACTCGTCCGTGGCAAGGCTTTCCGATGTGGCGATGAATCGAGTCCCCAGATAGACGAGGTCGACGCCCAATACCTGTGCGGCGAGTATCGAGGTGCCGTCGGTGATACCCCCGGCCAGCACGATCGGGCCGTCGTAGCGGGCTCGGACGGCGCGTGCGAACGCAAATGGATTGGCCCAGCCGGTCTGGCCGCCTGCGCCGGCGGTGAGTAGCACGAGGCCGTCGGCCCCGGCCTCGATGGCACGTTGTGCGTGCGCCATGCTCGAGACATCCGCGAATACCCGGCAGCCGATGGCATGCAAGGGGGCGATGACCGGTTTCGGCGACCCCACGCTGGTGATCACGAGTTCGACTCCGTGCCGGACCAGGCAGTCGAGGTCTGCCTGAAGGCGGGTATTCGTCCGGTGTACCACCAGATTCGGAGCGACGGGAGCCGTCGGGCCGTCGTGGTCGATGAGGGCCGCGAAGATCTGCCGGAGCCAGGTGTCCAGTTTTTCCGTGGTGGCGGCGTTATGTGTGGGGAAGGAGCCGACCACGCCGCTGCGACATGCGGCGATCACGAGCTCGGGTCCCGACACGCTCGTCATGGGCGCGGCGATGGCGGGAACGGTCAGTCGATTCGCGAGGGCTTCAGGCAATGCCATGCCGCTAGTAAATCATGAATCACTACCGTGGTGACGGCATGTTTCGTGTCGCACCGTTCAGGATCGCGGAGCAGCTCTGAAGGTGTATTCGTGCGATGTATACCTATAGATCGGACTTGACACGGTGACCTACATCACCGACCATGTAGCCGTAAGTAAATCTCGCAACACATCGTTAACGTGAGCGCGAGGTGCGGCACCCCGGGAGTTGGGCCAAGGGCGCGACGAGGCACCCGGAACGCTGGCTGCGTGGATTCCGGTCGGCGTCAGAGAAGTTCGAGGAACTATGACGGCACCGGTAGCAGCACCCCAACATACTTTCGCCGCACTGGTGTCCCGGATAGTGGAGTTGAACGCTCAGGTCAGCGAGCTGGCCGAACACGCCGGCGGCGATGGCGCGAACCGGCCCTACCTCCAGTTGCTGGGGGTGACACTGGAGCGCACAAAGCGACGACTTGCCTGTGTACGTGGGCGTCCGGCCGATACAACGGATCTGGCTGAGCTGTTGACCGATGTCAGCGCGGTGCAGTCGACGCTGCGCAAGCACACGCTCACACAGCCCAGCTTCGCACCGGGACGGATTTTCGACGCGTTGGCGCGGTTGAGTAGAAAGACTACCGCCGCCGAGGTGTTCGAAGCTGCCGCTGCCGAGCTGTGCGCGGCTGCGGGATTCGACCGGGCGATGGTCTCGACTGTGCGTGGTTCCATCTGGGCGCCGTGGTTACTCTTCCTCTCCGACGGTAACGACAGCGGCTTCAATCGTGAGCTCACCGACTACATAGCCGACCTGCAGATTGCCTTGGCCTCGCCGATGGTGGAGGCGGAAATCGTGCGGCGGCGGCTGCCTGCCCTCGTCTCGGACGCACAGAATGAGCCGCGGACTTTTCGGCCGCTGATGGAGGCATCCAACACCCGCGAATACGTGGTGGCGCCCCTTATCGTCGGTGGGTCGGTGTTCGGGTTGCTGCACGCCGACACCTATCTGTCGCGGCGCCCGCTCACCACAGCCGATCGGGACAGTTTGCGCACGTTCGCCGAGGGGGTCGGTGTGATCTACGAGCGCATGGTGCTCGAATCACGCCTGACGCGCCAGCGCGAACAGCTTTCGGAGGCTTTCCGATCCGTCGAGCAAGTTCTGGAAGCGCCCGTGCGGATCGCAGTCCGATTTCCGGACCCGATGGTCCGGACAGCTGTCGCTGTCGAAGCGGACGGATTCTCCCCGGCGGAAGTCACCGCCCGAACCGAGCCAGGCGGTTTGGCGAGACTGACCGCGCGTGAACGTGAGGTACTGAAGCTACTGGCGAGTGGCGTGACCAACGCCCAGGTGGCAGACCTGCTCACGGTTGCTGAGTGCACAGTGAAATCCCATGTCAAGCACATCCTGCACAAGCTCGGTGCTCCCAATCGTGCCAGTGCCATCGCGCAATACATCCGGGCCACGAACTCTGAACGGCGGGTGTGACAATGCCTGTAGCAATGGCCAGTGATTGCACCGGCACCAGCCCGACCGGCCGCGTTCGCCTGGGATGGCGTCGACGAGAGAATGAACTTGTAGCCCGGCTCGCAGTGCTGCGGGACGCGGTCTTCGAGGCGGTCGGTGGTGCCGCCCCTCTCCCACAGATGGAATGGGACGGCCCGTGGCGTTCGGCGGAGGTGGTCTCAAATCTCGTCCACTTCTGCATTGCGCGATTGCGCAATGTCCGCAGCACCGATAGTACGGCTGCCGAGACGTTGTGCGGACTGATTCTCGAGCTGCAGCAACTGGCAATGGACCTTTACCTCCACGACACTGGTCAACGCAGTCAGCGGCTGGCGGAGTGTGCCGCGGGACTGAGTCGGTTGCGAAGTATTCGCGACACCACGGCGTTGCTCGACGTAGCCTGCGAGGAGGTCGTGCTGCGGTGCGGTTTCCAGCGGGTCGTTCTGTCCCGGGTCGAGGGCCGCTCATGGCGTCCGTCGATGGCGCATTTCGCAGGCGAGCGCCAATCTGAATCGTGGTTCGTGGACTGGATCAACCAGAGCATTCCGCTCGATTCCCGTGCGCCAGAGGCACAGTTGCTCGCCAAACGGCGTCCGTCGTTGGTGTACGACACATCCAACGCCGCGGTGTACAAGCCGATCATCGTCGATGCCGGGCGGTCCCGGTCGTATGTGGTGGCACCGATCGTCCATGCTGACGACGTGGTCGGATTCGTCCATGCCGACCACCATCCGCTGACTCGCCGCGCCGATGAGGGGGACCGGGATGTGTTGTGGGCCTTCACCGATGGCTTCAGCCACATCTACGAACGCACGGTGTTACTGGAGCGGCTACGCGACCAGCGTGACCAGGTGCGGGACTTGGTCGTTTCAGCGGTGAATCGTATGGACGACCTGTGTGAATCCGATATCGCCATGGTCCGTGCGGCCGATTCTGACGATCACGAAAACCCGACTCCGTCGAAGTCCGTCTACGGAACGACCGGTAGTCTCACCGAACGGGAAGCGGACGTCTTCCGCCTGATGGTTGCGGGCGCTACCAATCGTGCCATCGCCGAGCAGTTGGTCATCACCGAGGGCACTGTGAAATCGCACGTCAAACATATTCTCCGGAAATTCGGTGCGGCAAACCGGGCACAGGCGATCGCCTGGTCGCTGCTGGGCGAATAGTGCTGCGGCTTCGCCTCTTTCGCGTGTGACCGGCGATCTGCGTGGTCGGACTCCTTCCATTCGATATGTGATGGCGGCTTCCCCGGGTGAATTCCGGGGGAGCCGCCACGTTCGTACTCAGTTGATCCGGCGGGCGTGCATGCCGGGCATGACGGGGCTGATCCGGACAGAGTCGCCGGGCTGCGGGGCCTGGATCATGCGGTTGTTACCGAGATAGATGGCAACGTGGCCCGGGCCGTCGGGACCCCAGTTGCCGAACAACAGATCACCCGGTGCTGCGTCCGGCAGGGGGACCTCGGTGCCGACGTGCCATTGGCCTTGTGAGGTACGGGGCAGGGTGATGGTTCCGCCGCTGGCGGTGTGCACGGCATAGGACGTGAGTCCGGAGCAATCGAATCCGCCCATGGACGGCCCATTGCTGCCCCCGCCGCCCCAGACATACGGAATACCGAGGTATTTCATCGCGTCGGCGACAATGCGTGTGCCGATGTCGGTGGCTGGGCGGAGCAGATCGGATGCCTGCTGGAGCCAGTCGTAGTCCTTCTCGGTCGCCCGGATGCGGGCGACGTAGGGTTTGGTTTGGTTTTCGTAATCGGCGCTGCCGGACGGCATCCCGTGTGAGCGCAGAACAGCTGCGGCGCCGGCATTGTAGGCGGCGAGGGTGAGGTCCAGCGTGTCGCCGGTAACCAGCCCCTTGGCCTTCCACGACTGTATCCGCCGGTAGTCGTCGCACAACAGGTGTCCCGACGCCATGACCGAGTCGCCGACATCGAAGACATCGGCGCGACCGGTGCCGTGAACGTCCTTTCCATAAACAGCCCAGGTGCCAGGCATGAACTGTCCGGGCCCGAGCGCGCCGGCCGGTGATACGGGTGCGTCGGGCCCGTAGTGGAATCCGTTCTCGGCTGCGTAGAGAGCCGCCAGAGTGGGCGCTGTAACACCGGAACACAGCGTCCCGGCCTGCTGGAACCACGGCACGAATGCTGCGATTCGCCCGCTGGTCATCGCCGGCGGCGCCGCTGCGGCATCGGGTACCTGGATGACAATCGAACGAGTCGGACCGACTGTGCCCTGGCTGTCGGGAAACTGGCCCGCAGGCACGATGCGGGTCGCCGGCGGCTGACGGTGGCTTTCGGCGGGATCTGTCCGGGTCCGGACCGGCTCGTGATTCGTATCGGATTGCGCTCGAAGCGCATTCGGTGCCGACATCATCGCTGCGATGTGATCGGAGGCTCCTTGAATGCCATTGCGGGCGGCCTGTTGCGCCGGCTCGGGCAACTGTGCGACCGCGTGGTCGAGTCGGGCACTGAGCGATGTGGCGGCTTTGCCACCAGATTCGACTGCTACCTGCGCGGATGCCTTGGCGCCGCTGGGAAGGTTGGCGTTGTCGATCGCACCCGTCGCGTTAATCACGATGGTGGCGATCACGGAAATCGGATCCGACATCGCGGCTCACCCTTCTGGATCGGTTTACTCGGAGTTCGGCAGAGACTGTGCTACCTGCAACCCATCCTGATCAGTGCTCGTCGTCGCCGAATCCTCCTCCGATAGGCGATACGCCCTCCTATAGGGGGGGAGTGATGGGCAGGAAGCGGGCAAAATGATCGATCGATCGTTATTCCTGTGCCGAATCGGCATGATGTTCGCCGGAAAACTCGACGTCAGCGCCCTGGCCCGAGGTGATCGGGGTGCGGGAATCTCCCCCGATCGGATAGTGGGCTTCCCCCCGGGGGATATCGCCCGCAGGTGATTCGCGTCATATGTTTAGGACGTTCTCGATGACGTGAGTGTTATCCGGCCCCAGTTCGGAGGTTGCGCGAATAACCGCACACACCGTACATCCGGGAGCTGAGTCACCCCATTTCGACAGCGGATCCACCGAACTCGGGACTGCCGCTGTCCACAGTGATGAGGAGGAAGTCGATGACCGGTTCGCCGGATACCGGCTCGGCCACACCGAAATCGGTGATGCACCGGACAGCGAGAGTGTCGAAACTGGTCGATCCTGCTCTGCGGCCGGTCGGCGCATTCTTCGAAATGTGTGCCGCGACATTTCGTGCCATGGTGAAGGCGCCGTTTCAATGGCGGGAATTCGTGCTGCAGTCCTGGTTCATCGTTCGAGTATCGATGGTACCCACACTGATGGTCGCGGTGCCGTTCACCGTCCTGGTGGTATTTACCCTGAATGTCCTTCTGGTGGAATTCGGCGCGGCAGATCTGTCCGGCGCCGGCGCCGCGCTCGGCGCGGTTACCCAGATCGGGCCGCTGGTGACGGTTCTCGTGGTGGCCGGCGCGGGCGCGACTGCGATCTGCGCCGATCTCGGGGCGCGCACCATCCGCGAGGAAATCGATGCGATGCGGGTACTCGGCATCGATCCGATTCACCGGCTGGTCGTGCCACGTGTTCTGGCCTCCACGATGATCGCCCTGCTGTTGAACGGCTTGGTCATCACCATCGGAATAGTCGGCGGATTCATTTTCTCAGTCTTTTTTCAGAACGTTACACCCGGTGCTTACGTGTCCTCGTTGACTTTTGTCACCGGAACGCCCGAGGTTGTCATATCCGAATCTAAAGGTTGCATTTTCGGGCTGATAGCGGGATTGGTCGCGTGCTATCGCGGACTCACCGTCAAGGGTGGCGCGAAGAGTGTCGGAGACGCGGTGAACGAAACCGTGGTGTATGCCTTCATGGCGCTATTCGCCGTGAATGTCATCGCCACAGCTGTCGGCGTCAAGTACGGAACGGGAAAGTAGTCATGGCTACAATATCGACATTGGTCGTCGCCCCGCGCAGGACATTGGAGTCTCTGGGCGATCAGGCGTTGTTCTACTGGAAGACCGTACGCTACTCGCCGCATGCGTTGCGCTCGTACAATCGAGAAACGATGCGCCTGATCGCCGAGATCGGCATGGGCACCGGAACGCTCGCCGTTATCGGGGGCACTATCGTGATCGTCGGGTTCATGACCTTCGCGGGCGGCACCCTCGCGGCGATTCAGGGCTTCAATTCGCTGGGAAACATCGGCGTCGATGCGCTCACCGGATTCTTCGCGGCATTCTGCAATGTTCGAATCATGGCGCCCATCACAGCGGGTATCGCATTGTCGGCGACGATCGGCGCGGGGTCGACCGCGCAGTTGGGGGCGATGCGGATCAGCGAGGAGGTCGACGCGCTGGAGGTCGCCGGGATTCGATCGATGTCGTATCTGGTGTCGACACGGGTGATCGCAGGCGTGGTCGCGATCGTGCCCATCTACTCGGTTGCTGTCATCATGTCTTTTCTTGCCGCCCGGGTGATCACGGTCGATGTCTACGGACAACCTTCCGGAATCTACGACCACTACTTCTTTACTTTCCTGCGTCCGAGCGACCTGTTGTGGTCTTTTCTGCAGGCATTGCTGATGGCGTTGGTGGTGATGTTGATCCATTGCTATTTCGGATATGGGGCCGCGGGCGGTCCGGCGGGGGTCGGAGAGGCAGTCGGACGTGCTGTTCGCACCTCGCTGGCTGTGGTGGTGATGGTTGTCCTGTTCGCCTCACTGGCCATATACGGCGTCTCCGGAAAATTCGACCTCGCGGGATAGGCACGATATGAGTACAGGTAGGAAGAACCACTATAAGAAGCCACCTCTGATCAGAGCCGGGCTGGCGCTGACTGCGATCTTGGTGGCAGCAATCCTGTTCTGCACGTTGTCGTTTCACGGCGACCTGACGCGCACGGTACCGATCACTGTGGTTTCCGACCGGTCGGGCCTGGTGATGGACGACGGCGCAAAGGTCAAACTGAACGGTGTCGTGATCGGGCACGTACGCAGCGTGTCCCAGACCGACGGGCGAGCGCGGCTGAATCTCGACATCGATGCGCCACGGTTCGCGTTACTGTCCGCCGACACCACTGCCCAGATCAAGGCGACCACCGCCTTCGGGTCGAAATACGTTGCGCTACAGACCGCATCGAGTCAAGGGCGCCCGTTGGCGGCGGGCGCGCAGGTGCTCTCGACCAATGTGACGACCGAGGTGAACACGGTCTTTGAGAACCTCGAATCGGTAATGCAGCACGTGGACCCCGCGAAGCTGAACTCCGCGTTGTCCGCCGTCTCCGACGGGATGCGTGGCCGTGGACAGCAACTCGGTGACACGCTGGCGAAAACGGACGCAACCCTGGCTCGTTTGCATCCGGCGATGCCGCAGCTGCAGCGTGACCTGCACGATGCCGCAACCGTCACCAACATGTACGCCGATGTCGCACCGCAGCTTCTGGATATGCTCGGCTACGCCTCGACCACCGCGGAATCAGTTGTCACGCAACAGTCCGAGCTGGTATCGGTCCTGCAAGCGGCAGTCACCTTCGGCAATCAAGGCGCTGGGCTGACCAACGACCTCGAACACGGGCTGGTCGATTCGATGCGGCTGCTGGTTCCGACCGCGGGACTGCTCGCGAAATACAGTCCAGAGCTGACCTGCCTACTTCACCAGAGCGTGAATACCCGTAACGCCCAGCTGAAGTCGTTCGGCGGCAATACCGGGTATTCCGCCGACCTCGACATCGGCTTTCTCGGCGGGGCGGACCCGTACCGGTACCCCGACAATCTTCCCAAGGTGGCGGCCAAGGGCGGGCCCGGCGGCAAGCCCGGCTGCTATCCGCTGATCACCCGCCAGATGTATCCGGCGCCGGTGCTCGTCACCGACACAGGCGCGAACATCGTCGATTCGACGGCTCCGCGTATCGGTTCGCCGTACTTCGTGGACTACCTGTTCGGAAATATCCTGGGAGGGCCGGCGCACCGATGAAGATATCCGGAACCATCCTCAAGCTGTCGATATTCGCGGTGGTCATGGTGTTCTTCACCACAGCGGTGATCATCGTGTTCTCCCAGATGCGCTTCGGGTCCGAGCGGATGTACCGAGCCGAGTTCAGCGACGCGTCCGGACTGAAATCGGCGGAGTTCGTGCGGGTCGCCGGTGTGGAAGTCGGCAAGGTGAAGTCGGTGCACGTCATCGGGAACGGCACGGCCCTGGTCGAATTCGGGCTCACCCACGATGTGCCGATCACCGAGTCGACCAAACTGGCGGTGCGCTACGAGAATCTGGTCGGCCAGCACTATCTCGAACTGCTCGACAGTCCGGGCTCGACGACCCCGCAGCCCACACAGGCCACCATTCCGGTGAGCCGAACGGTGCCGGCGTTGGATCTGGATGCGCTGATCAACGGCTTTCGCCCGTTGTTCAAGGCATTGCAGCTCGACCAGGTCAACCGGCTCTCGAACTCCCTGGTGGCGGTCCTGCAGGGACAGGGGGGCACGATCTCCGACCTGCTGCGCCAGGCTGGACAGCTGACCTCGACGCTGGCCGATCGGGATCAGCTGATCGGGTCGGTGATCAAGAACCTGAATACCGTGCTGGGCACGGTCGACAAGCGAAATGCCGAATTCGACCAGGGGATCGACAAATTGCAGCAGCTCATCAGCGGGCTCGCGGCGCAATCCGATCCCATCGGCGATGCGCTGGTTCATGTGAACAACGCGTCGCGGTCGGTGGCGGATCTGCTGACGAATACGCGGCCCACCATCAAATCCGACATCACCGAGATGGGCCGGCTCGCGGGAACGATCAACGGCGGCAAGGACTACGCCGACTGGGCCCTGCACAGTCTGCCCGACGCCTACAACCGGCTTTCCCGGCTGGGCCTGTACGGCGACTTCTTCACCTTCTACCTCTGTGACGTGCAGATCAAGGTCAACGGTCCCGACGGCAATCCGGTCTACATCCCGATCATCGGGCAGCGGGCAGGAAGGTGCACACCCTGATGACAAGCCAGAAGAGCAACCACAAGAAGACCCACACCGTCCGCACCGGACTGATCGGGATCCTCGTCGTCATCGCACTCGTGGTGGTCGCGGTGGGCTTCGACACCATCAGTTCCTGGTTCGGCTCGTCGACGACATATTCCGCATACTTCGGCGACACCGGTGGAATCGTGTTGGGAGACAAGGTCTTTCTCGCCGGGGTCCAGGTCGGGACGGTGAAGAACATCGATATCGACGGCGACAAGGTCCTGATGAAATTCGACGTCGACGGGCCAGCACTGGGCAATGACACCCAGGTCGCCATCAAGACGCTGACCGTCCTGGGACGCAAATCCCTGCAGATCACTTCCCGCGGGAACAGCAAACAGCCGGCGGACCGCCCGATACCGATCGAGCGGACTCGCACTCCCTACCTGCTCACCGATGCCCTCGGCGACCTGACCACGACGGTCAGCAACCTGGACCTGGGCCAGGTCACCGATGCACTGGGTACGCTCAGCCGCACCCTGGACCAGACCGCTCCCAATCTCGGTGCCGCACTGGATGGTGTTGGGCGCCTGTCGAATTCGGTGGCTTCGCGCGACAAGATGGTGCAGGACCTGTTTCACAACGCCGAGTCGCTCACCAAGGTGCTCGGCGGGCGCAGCGACCAGATCAACAAACTACTTCTCGACAGCAATACCCTCTTCGAAGCGTTGAATCAGCGCCGCCAGGCGATCCAGACCCTTCTGACGAATCTGTCGTCGGTGACGTCGAATATCGCCGCGCTGATCGACGACAACCAGCAGCAACTGCGGCCCGTGCTGCAGCAGCTCAACAGCGTCACCGATCTGCTGAACCGGCGCAAGGACGATCTGGCCAAGGCCATTCTTCCGGCCAGCCAGTACATCACCTCGCTCGGGGAGTCGGTTGCGTCGGGCCCGTTCTTCAAGGCGTACATCATGAATCTGCTCCCGGGACAGTACCTACAGCCCTTCATCGACGCCGCGTTCAAGAATGCGGGGCTCGATCCGAGGCCGCTGAACGCGCCACAGGCCGCGCCCGCCCCCGCCTCGAGCGCGGCTCAGACGCCGGCTCGTGTCCCGAGCCCGGCGCCCGCGCTGCCCGGATTGCCTTCGCTGCCAGGACTGCCGCCGCTGCCCGGATTGGGGGGATGACGATGACGCGTACAGCGCTGGTGAAGCGTGTTATCAAGAGCAAGGTGGTGCTTGTCGGCGTGACCGCCGTTGTCCTGGCGGGCATGGCGGGAATCGGCTGGCACTTCTACAACCGGGAGACGACAGAATCCGCGACCGCGTATTTCGAGAACACCAACGGGTTGTTCCTCGGGGACCGGGTCAAGATCCTGGGTGTCGACATCGGCACGATCGACGCGATCGATCCGGATGGCAACCGGATGCGGGTGAAGTTCCACTACAACGCTCGCTACAAGATTCCCGCGCAGGCCAAGGCGGTGATCCTTTCCCAGAGCCTGATCTCGGCCCGTGCGATCCAGCTGACTCCGGCCTACACCGGCGGTCCGCAGCTGGCCGACGGCGGTCAGATTCCGCTCGAACGCACCGCGGTGCCGATCGAATGGGACGATCTGCGCAAGCAGTTGCAATCGCTGGCCGACTCGATCAACCCGACCCAGCAGAACAAGGCCGGCGCGCTCGGCGACTTCGTGAACTCCGCGGCGAATGCGCTCAGCGGCAAGGGTGATCAGATCAACGACACCCTCAACAAACTCTCCAACGCGATGACGACACTGTCCGACGGGCGTGACGATCTGTTCGCCACGGTGCGGAACCTGCAGGCGTTCATGACCGCGTTGTCGGCGAGCGACAGCCAGATCGTCCGGCTGAACCAGAACGTTGCCTCGGTGTCGAGTGCGCTCGATGGCACCGATCAGGAGTTGGCCACTGCGTTGCAGAGCGTGGATGCCATGTCGAGCCGGCTCGAGCAGTTCGTCAAGGACAACCGGGACCCGGCGGCCAAGTCGGTCGCGGACCTGGCCGCGGTGACCAAGTCGCTCAACGATATTCGTCCCAATATCGAGCAGTTGCTACATGTCGCGCCGACGGCGATCCAGAATTTCTACAACATCTACAACCCGGCACAGGGATCGTTCACCGGTGCGCTGGCGGTGACACAGCTCGACAATCCGGTGCAGTTCATCTGTGGCGCAATTCAATCGGCGAGTCACCTCGGCGCGGCGGACGCCGCGAAGCTGTGTGTGTCACAACTGGCGCCGGTGCTGCGACTGCTGCAGATGAATTATCCGCCGGTCGGCGTGAACCCGGTTTCGGGTCTGTCGGTGCGTCCGGAGCAGATCGACTACAGCGAGCAGTGGCTGCGCGGCCGCGCGCCCGCGCCCGCGACCACCCAACCGGTGAATGCGGCCGGCGGTCTGGCCGGGCTGTTGGGAATCCCGAATCCCGCGAGTACAGGAGGTGGCCGGTGATGCGGTGTAAAAAGCGTTTCGCGGCGATGGCGTTGATCGGCGGTCTCGCGCTGGGCGCGGCCGGATGTGAGTGGCAGGGGCCGAACTCGCTGCCGCTGCCCGGCACGGTCGGCGGGGGTACCGGTTCCTACACCGTCAAGATCGAGATGCCGAATGTGACATCCATTCAACGTAATTCGCGCGTCCGGGTGAACGACGTGACCGTCGGCAACGTCACCGACGTGCAATTGGTGGGCTGGCACGCGCAGGTGACGGTGACCCTGAATCGAGATGTGCACCTACCGGCGAACGCCACCGCCAAGATCGGCCAGACCAGTCTGCTGGGCTCGCTGCACGTCGAGTTGGCGGCCCCGCTGAACGAGCCGCCGGTCGGAGAACTCAAGGACGGCAGCGTGATTCCGGTCGACCACGCCAGCACATATCCCACCACCGAGCAGACGCTGGCCTCGCTGTCGACCGTGCTGAACGGCGGTGGGCTGGCGCAGCTCCAGGAGATCAACAACCAGACGAACGCGGCCCTGTCCGGCCACGAGAAGGAGGTTCGTGATCTGCTCACGCAGACGAACACCTTCAGTAGCGACCTCAATGCGCAGAGCAATGACATCATCAGTGCCGCAACGGGCCTGAACCGTCTGGCAGCGACCGTCGGGAAGCAGAACGACGTGCTGGCGACCGCCCTCGATCGGATTCCGCCCGCTCTGTCGATCCTGGCGCAGCAGCGTCAGCAGCTCACCGACACGGTCACCGCGCTCGGCGGGTTCGCCGACTCGGCCGATCAGGTCGTCACCGCCAGCTCTCAGGATCTGCAGCAGAACCTGCATGACATCGAACCGGTCATGCGTGAGCTGGCCAATGCAGGACCCGATCTGACCGGGGCGCTGGGGTTGCTCCCGACATATCCGTGGCCGCTGGCGAATATTCCGAAGTTCTTCCGTGGTGACGCGGGAAACCTGAGCGGCACAGTCGATCTCACCCTCGGACGGCTGGGGCGCGGACTGTTGCAGGGCACGCCGCTCGAGGGGGTGCTCGAGAACGCGGAAACGCGCCTGGGGCGCACCGTCGACCGGGTGCCCGCCTTGTCGACGAAGAATCCGTTGACCGCGGGCCTGGACAACGTCGTCGTGCGAGGTGGGAAATGATCCTGTCCAAATTCGTACGCATCCAGCTGATCATCTTCGCCGTCGTGACGGCGGTCGCCCTGATCGTCATGGGCGTGGTCTATCTGCGAGTGCCGTCGGTGGTCGGCATCGGCCGGTACCGGGTCTCGGTGCAGCTGAACACCAGCGGTGGTCTGTACAACAGCGCGAACGTGACTTATCGCGGCAAAACCGTCGGCATTGTTACCGGTGTGGCGGCGACCAGGACCGGCGCCGTGGCGACACTCAGCGTGGACAGTTCGGTGCGAATCCCGGTGTCGTCCACTGCGAATGTGCACAGCCGCTCGGCGATCGGCGAGCAGTATCTGGATTTCGTGCCGACCTCGCCGGACGGGCCGTATCTGACGGACGGCGACGTGGTTCCCGCGACGCGCACAACGGTGCCACAGGACATCGCGCCGCTGATCGACACGCTGAACACCAGCCTCACCTCCATTCCCAAGGACAAGCTCTCCACGCTGATCAACGAGACGCAGAACGCTTTCGGCGGCTCCGGTGACGCCCTGCAGCGCCTGTTGAACGGGACCGACCGGGTGCTCGACCAGACGCACACCGATACCGGTGCGGTGACCACACTGATCGACGATTCGGCTCCATTCCTGGACTCACAACAGGTCAGCAGCCCCGCGATCCGGGACTGGGTCGCGCATCTGTCGAACTCCGTGCGACAGGCCCAGGCCAGCGATCAGCAGGTTCGCGACATCCTGAAAACCGGGCCCGGGTCGGCGCGTGAGGCCAGCGAACTGTTCGGACAGCTGCACCTGACCGCGCCGCTGCTGGTCGCGAACCTCAGCAGCCTGGGCCAGGTAGCCGTGACCTACAACGCGTCCATCGAGCAACTACTGGTCCTGCTGCCCGCGAGCGTGAGCGCGCTCAAGACCATCAACCTCCCGGATTCCGGCGGCACCAACCGGGCCTTCCTGGATTTCAAGCTGAACCTCAACGCCCCGTCGCCGTGCACCACCGGATTCCTTCCGCCCGCACAGCGCAGGGATGGTTCGTCGGTCGATGCCCCGGTGCGCACCCCGAATCCCATCTACTGTGCGATTCCGCAGAACGCCGACAACGCGGTTCGCGGTGCCCGCAACCTGCCCTGCATGGATCACCCGGGCAAGCGCGCGCCGACGGTCGAGATGTGCGACAGCGACAAGCCCTACGTTCCGCAGGGCACCAACCCCTGGCGGGAAAACCCCACGCCGACAATCGACAACCCGCAGGCGCCCGCCGCACCCGCGTCCGCGCCGACACCGCATGTGGGCACCGCGAGCTACGACCCCGCCACGGGCGGATATCTAGGCGGCGACGGGACCGTCCACACGCAGCCAGGACTGGTCCCCGGCACCGGACAGGTTGCACCGACACTGCAGACCCTGCTGACAGGAGGCCACTGATGACGCACCGAACCGACGCGCCCCCACGGAGCGAATCGCCGACCGCTGAGGAGGACGTCGGCGACGAGCGAGAAATCGCCACGGAGCGGGAGACAGCAGAGTTCAATCCCGAGGACCTCGAGGACGAACAGGCCTCGGATGCCATCGATTCCGAGAGCACTGACGAGGACGCACCGCGCAACGCCGCCTCGCGATGGCTCGTGCGCCCGAGCCTGAACGCGGTCGGCGCGGCGCTGGTCGTACTTGTGCTGGCGGGGTTGGCGACGGCGGCGATCGCGCTGGTCATCGTGCATCGCAACAGCGATCGGGCCGGTGAACGAGATATGGCCCTGTTGGGGGCCGCCCGTCAGGAGGTCGTCAACCTCATATCGCCGAGTGTCAAGGATCCCACGGGCAGCGCGAACCGCATCGCCTTCGATGCGACCGGTCAGTGGCTGGCGGAATTTCGGGGAGTCCAGAACAACTTCGTCGGTGCGATCAACGATTCGAAGACCGACTCGACAGGCGAAATCCTGGGCGCCGGAATCGAGCGGCACAACCCCGACGGCAGTACCACCGTGCTGGTGACGGCGGTGTCCAAGGTGTCCAATTCCTCGGGCGCCAAGGACGATCCGAGAACCTGGCGTCTGCGGGTCGATGTGGTCCAGGCAGCAGGGGGCTACAAACTCTCGAAGGTCGAGGTCGTCCCATGATCGCGCGCCTGGGGGTATCGAGAATTCCCTTCGCCGTCGGTGGCCGGCCGATGTCGATGATTCAGCGGAGGATCGGCTCGGTGGATCTGCGGCGGCGTATTTCCGGCCGCTGGGCGTTGAAATTGAGTGTGCTTGCGCTGCTGGCGGTTCTGGCGACGGCGTTCGCGGCGGTCGGGTACTTCTGCTACACGGTTCCCGACCGGCACACCAACGAGATTCGCAGCAGCGTCGCCGAGCAGGCTGGAAAGCTCACCGCGAGTGTGCTCACCTACCGGGCCGATTCGGTCGACTCGGACGTGCGCCAAGCCGAGAGTCACCTCACCGGGAATTTCCTGGCCTCGTATTCGAAGCTGACCGCTGACACGCTCATCCCGCAGGCCAAGCAATCCCACGTCGCCGCCCGATGGGAGGTCAGTGGTACCTCGCTGGTATCGGCTGGTGACGACTCCGCGGTGGTGCTGGTCTTTCTGCGCGGAGTGACCACGAACAGCACGAAGCCGGATCCGGCCTATCTGGTCAGCAGCATCCGGGTGCACGTGGTCAGACCGCACGGCCAATGGCTGATCGACCGAATGGAGCCGCTGTGAGAACCGTGGACGTCGCGAAGGACGAGGCGCCGGTTATCGCCGAAGCGGATCTGGACACCACCGAATCGGACACGGGCATCGCCCAAGCGGACCCGGAGCCGGAATCCGATGCGCCGCAGCCCCACACCGGACGTCGTTACCTGGCGATTCGTATCGCCGCCGGGCTTCTCTCGCTCATCTTCGTGGCCGGTTGTGTGGCCGGTGGCTGGTCGATGAGCGGACACCACACGGTTGTCCGGAACAACGATCATGATCAGCAGATCATGCAGTTCTCGATGGACGCAGTGGCACAACTGATTTCGACCGATTCCGCGGATGCCGGCGGATACGTGGACCGCGTGCTGGCGAACTCGACCGGGCAGTGGCATGACGAATTCGACGCGCGTAAACGTTCGGTCCTGGACACGATGCAGGCATCTGGCGGCGTGAGCACCGGACACGGCGTCGCCGCCGGTATCGAGCGGCACAACCGGGACGGGAGCATCACCGTCATGGTCGTCGCCACGTCCCAGACGTCGGTTCCGCTGCCGCAGTCGAACCAGGCTCCGGGGCCGGACCAGGCGAGCCACAGCCTGGCACTGCCCAACGGGGTGCAGGTGAAGACCGAGCCGAAGCAGTACCAGCTGCGCGTCGACATCACGGAGGTCGGCGGAAAGTACAAGCTTTCGAAAGTGGGGTTCGTCCAATGAGCGTCCGTACCAGTACCCGCTACCTACGCACAGTCGTATCGATCGCGGCAGATCTGGTTCCGGCGGCGATCGTCGCCGCGGGGATCGTCGCCGTCTCCTCGGTGTTGGGGAATCCGGTGTGGATGCAGGTGGTGTGCGGAGTCGTTATCGTCGCTGCCCTGGGCTCCGCCTGGTGGAACGGCCTGATGCACAGGCGGCAGCACAGTCGCCGGCGCCTCGTTGGTGGCGCCGTTGTGCCGATTCTCATTCTGGCGCTGCTGGTTTCGCTACAGTTGCTGGTCCAGCACTCGGCCGATCGTGACCTCGCTTCCGCCCGCGACACCGTCGCCAAGGCGGCCTCCGACAGTGCGGTAGTGGTGCTGTCCTACAAGCCGGAGACCGTCGAGCAGGACCTCGCTTCCGCGAAAACCCGCCTGACCGGCGAATTTCTCGATACCTACGGTCAGCTGGCGGACACCGTGGTCGGCCCGACCGCCAAGGAGAAGCAAGTCAGCATGCAAGCCACACCCGTGGGTGCGGCAGTGGAATCGGTGTCCGAGGACAAGGCCACCGTCATCGTCTACATCAACCAGACCACGACTGTCGCGGGCAATCCGCAACCGTCCCAGTCGCAGAACGCCTTGCGCGTGGGCCTGACGAAGGTGCAGGGGCGGTGGTTGATCAACCGGTTCGATCCGCTGTTCTGACCGCCAGGGCAGCGTAGGAGAAGGAGAGTCATCGTGAGTGGTGTCGAAGTCCATGTCGAAGGATTGACGAAATCGTTCGGCTCCCAGACGATTTGGCGTGATGTCACGCTGACTCTGCCACCGGGTGAGGTCAGTGTGCTGCTGGGCCCCTCCGGCACCGGCAAGTCGGTGTTCCTCAAGTCGCTCATCGGGCTGCTGCGGCCCGAGTACGGCTCCATCCTGATCGATGGGACCGACATTCTGGAATGCAGTGAGAAGGAACTCTACGAGATCCGCAAGTTGTTCGGCGTGCTGTTCCAGGACGGTGCGTTGTTCGGGTCGATGACCTTGTTCGACAACACGGCGTTCCCGTTGCGCGAGCACACCAAGAAGAGTGAATCCGAGATCAAGAAGATCGTCATGGACAAGCTCGACCTGGTCGGCCTCACCGGCGCGGAAACCAAATTGCCGGGCGAGATTTCGGGCGGGATGCGCAAACGTGCGGGCCTGGCGCGGGCTCTGGTACTGGATCCGCAGATCATCCTGGTCGACGAGCCGGACTCGGGACTCGACCCTGTCCGCACCACCTACATCAGCCAGTTGTTCCTCGATATCAACGCACAGATCGATGCGACATTCCTGATCGTCACACACAACATCAACCTGGCCCGCACCGTGCCCGACAACATCGGTATGTTGTTCCGCCGCGAACTGGTCATGTTCGGTCCCCGCGAAGTGCTCCTCACCAGCGATGAGCCGGTTGTCAAGCAGTTCCTCAACGGCCGCATGATCGGCCCGATCGGCATGAGCGAGGAGAAGGACGAGGCTCAGATGGCGCACGAGCAGGCACTTGTCGACGCCGGTCATCACGCCGGCGGCGTCGAGGACGTCGAGGGTATCGTGCCGCAGATGCAACCGACCCCGGGAATGCCTTTCCGGCAGGCCGCGGCGCGGCGCGAGGAACGCGTGCGCGGCATCCTGCACACGCTTCCGCAGAATGCTCGGCGTGCCATCGAGGAGATGCTCGAACCGGCCGGGCTCTCCGCGTGACGCCTGTCCTACAAGGAGACTCCATGACCATCGATCTGGTCGATCCCATCCAGAACCTGGTTACCGCGATTGCGTGGCTGCTCATTCGAGGTCATCTTCCGCCGTCGTGATCGGCGAAGCTCTCGGGTGACGAAGCAACCCCCGGCCTGTTCGGCCGGGGGTTGCTTCGATCCTGATGCCGATGTCAGTCGGCGAGCTCCTCGGGCTGGAGCAGGAACTCACCGATGTATGTCCGGGACTGGTCGGCGTTGAGGGGCTGGAACATCGCCGCCGCGGAGTCACGGTAGAGGCGTTCGAAGATCGTGCCCTTGCGGAAGGACGAGCCGCCGACCATGCTCATGGCGTGCCGGGTCATGTGCAGAACGTTGTCGGCGATGAAAGTCTTGGCCAGGCCGATGTAGGGGAATCGCAGTTCCAGCGGCCACTCGTCGTCCTTCCCATCGATAAGTTCCTGACAGGTCTGGTACAGCACCCGTCGGCTCACCTCGACGCGCGAGGCCATGTCGCCGATGCCATCGATGATGTGGCCGACGCCGGCGACCTTGGTGTCCTGAGCGACGATCGCGCCGAAGGTGGCGCCGAGCGTCTTCTTCGACAGCACCGCCCGCGATTCCTCCAGCACGCGGTACTGCATGCCGAGGTAGATGCTGGCGAACATCAGTGAGGCCCACTCGAGCACCCCGAATGCTCCTGAGCGCCACTCGCAGATGAAGCCGTCTTCGGGGACGTAATAGCCTTCGAAGTGGATTGTCTGAGTGCCGGTGGCATGCATTCCCAGAGCGTTCCAGGTCTTCTCGATCCGGATCCCGTCACCCTGGCCGTTCTCGTCGACCTTGAACTCGCCGATGAAGAAGCTCTCGGCGTTGACCCGCTCCTGGAAATCCTCGGGCAGGTTGCCCGCGGCGTCGGTGATGGTCGCGTTAGTGGTGATGATGTCCGCGGCCTCACAGAGGGTGCCCCAGGTCTTCTTGCCGTATAGCCGCCAGCCGCCCTCGGGCTGGGGAACCGCCTTCATATCGGCCAGGCCACTGAACCCGGCGCGCTGCTCGGAGAACGGGCCGAAGATGAGGTCGCCCTCCGCCACGCGACCGAGCCAGTACTTGTTCTGCTCCTCGCTCATCAGATTGCCGGCGATGCCGACCATGATGTAGTGCATGTTGTAGGCGAGGGTGATCGCGGAGTCGCCCTTGGACAGTTCGCTGACCACCTTGGAGGTCTGCAGCAAGTCGCCGCCCAGTCCGCCGAAGCTTCGCGGCACCGGCAGCGCGCCGAGGCCCGAGTCCTTGAACGCCTTGATCGAGGGATATGCGAAGGTGTTCTTCTCGTCGTACTCGGGTCCGATCTCGCGGAAGAACTTCGAGACCTTCTGGGCCTTCTCGAAGTACGGTTGAAACTCTTCGTCGGTCATATCCGGGTTCAGCATGCCTGCTCCTTGATTGTAGTGAGAAGTGTTGGGGTAGAAGGTTTTCTAGCGGATCAGCAGATCCTCGCGACCGGCATCGACGAGTAGCTTCTTGTAGACGTCGAACAATCCCGCAGTCAGCGGAAGCAGCTTCAACGCAATTGACCGTTTGCCATCGAGCTTGACCTTCCGCTGAGCCATCGCGAGTGTGAAGTTGAGCTTGCCCTGCCAGAACCGGTTACTGTTGTCCGAAGACATCCGAAGCTGCACGGTGGCTTCCATACTCCGCGCTGCGTCGCCGCTCGTGACCAACTGGCCCGGGAAATCGATCACCATGACCGCATCGGGATCGTTCTGGATCAGCTTCACGACCAATCCGGTGCCCGCGGTGGCTTCGACGAACGCCGGTTCCTTGGTGGCGATTTCGAAAATTCCACCGATATAGGTGTAGACCTCGTCCGCATTTTTGAACGTGCTCATGGATCAACCCTTTGCTTCGTGTGTGTTCAGCTCAGTCTGGCAATGGCGGCCGTGTGGCCACACCTCCCGGAAGAGGGATTTGAGACCAACGAAGGGGGAGAAAATCCTGGGAAATGCCAGTTGGCAGGTGTGGGTCGCGGGGCCGCGATGGCCGAGGGAGGGGGTGCCCGTCCGAGGGCGGGCCTCGCCCGTCTCATGGCCGCGAACGTCGTGGTCCCGAGGGCATCGACTCATGTGCGCGCTCCGGACCGCATACCCTCGCATCCCCCCTTAGGACGGTGCTTTTCCTCCGAGAGGAAGTCGAATCGGTGACCTGGGTCGCAATACCTTGAATTGTGTTACTCACGAACCGAGGGAGAGTGAACTTCTATGAGTCATGCCTTTGCAATCAAGTGGCTGAAGGCCTTCCGGGACAGCCCTGAGGCGATCGTGGCGCTTTACGCGGACGGATTCCTCTTCGAGGACCCCATTCTCGGTCAGAAGATTACCGACCGAGACGAGCTGCTGCGTGTTTTCGCGCCGTATGCGAACAAAGACACAGAAAACGGAATCGGGATCAACAATTTCCGTATCGACGAGGTCGTCGGCGACGAGAAATCGGCGATCTACCGGTGGACGTGGACGGCCCCGACCGCGACGGCATTCGTCGGTGTGCCGACCAACGGCAAGGTGCCCGGGGCGCGTGGCATCACGTTCCACGTCTACGACGACGAGGGGCTGATCGTTAAGGAGGCGAGTCTCTGGGACGTCGCCACCGCGGTCGGCGAGCTGGGTCTGCCAATCGAGCCGCGTTCGGTTGCCAATCCCGTCAATGCCTGAACCACGCACTCTCCGAAGGGAATTCGAATCATGAGCACGCACGACGACCACGTTCAGCGCTGGATCAAAGCGCTGACCACCGACACCGAGGCTGTCGTCGATCTGTATGCCGACGACCTGGTGTACGACGACCACGCCGATCGTGACCACGTTCTGTCCACGGCGATCACCAAGACGGAACTCGCCCCGCGACTGGCGCCGTTCGCGAACAGCGATTCGGCGAATGGTGTCGGCATCCACCGCTTCGACGTCTTCGAGAGCTTCTCGCTCGCAGGCACGGGTGGCAACCCGGCCGTGGTGATCCGCTGGCAGTGGACCGGCCAGGACCTCGAGACCTACCGTGGCGTTCCCACCGGCGGCAAAACCCTGACCACCCAGGGGATCACCTGGCACCAGCTCGACGCCGACGGAAAGATCGCACGCGAGACGACCTACTGGAACGATACCCCGGTGCTGCAGGAGCTGGGCCTGCCGATCATCACCCCCGAATACTGGGTCGAGGGCTTCGACCCCTCGACGCTCGCTGGTTCCTGACCATGTGGGGTACGTTGCCGGACGTCCTGGATCGGGCGTGCACCTACTACTCCTGCTCAGTGGCGATCATCGACGGCGACCGGTCGATCACGTACCGGGAGCTGGGCCAATGGCGTAACCGTGTCGCCAACGGCCTGATAGCACTGGGCCTGCAGAAGGGCGAACGGGTCGGGTTGCTGTTGCCGAACTGCCTGGAGTTCATCCCGACGCAGCACGGGATCTGGGCGGCCGGCGGCGTGCTCGTCCAACTGCCGATCCGGTCGGCCGCGGAGGGGTTCCGATCGAACCTCGCGCAGACCGACGCGACCACGCTGATCTATCACGCACAGTTCGACGACAAGGTCGCCGCGATCCGGGACCGGTTGCCGAAGCTACAGAATCTGGTCCGACTGGGCGGCAGCCCGGAGACGAATCCGAATGATGCGCAGGACTATTCGGAACTGGTACGCATCCAGCCCAGCACCCGGCCGGAGATAGACCTGTTCGAGGACGACGAGGCGTATGTCCTGTTCACCTCGGGCAGCACCGGTGAGCCGAAAGGTGTGGTGAATTCTCATCTCACCTGGGCGCAGTACAGTATCTCGGCGGGGCTGGAAATCGGCGACATCCGATTCGGCGAGGTATTCGCACACGGCGCGCCGCTGACCCACTTCACCCAGATCTTCGTGATGCCGACGTTCGTGCGCGGTGGTACGAACGTCATGCTGCCGGGACTCGAGGTCGAGGGCCTGTTGACGAGCATCGAGCGGTTCGGGGTGACTGCGACAGCGGTGGTCCCGACCATCGTCTACCTGCTGTTGGACCACCCGAAGCGGGGTCAATACGATCTGTCGTCTCTTCAGACCATTATCTATGCGGGGTCGCCGATCACGCCGGAGCGACTTCGTGAGGCGCTGGAAGTCTTCGGACCGATCTTCATCCAGACTTACGCGGGGACCGAACAGGGATATGTCTCTTGCCTGCGCAAGAACGAGCATCGCCTGGATTCGCCGGCGTGGATCGAGCGTCTCGCCTCGGCCGGTCGCCCGATGTTCCAGGTGCGAGTGAGCATTCAGGACGACGACGATCGACTGCTTCCGGTGGAGAAAGTAGGCGAGATCTGCTCGAAGCAGCTCGGTCAGATGCTCGGCTACCTCGATCCGTCCCGCAATCGCGAAGCGCTGCGTGACGGCTGGGTACACACCGGCGACATCGGTCGGCTCGACGAGGATGGTTTCCTCTATATCGTCGATCGTAAGAAGGACATGGTCGTCAGCGGTGGTTTCAATGTCTTCCCGCGACAGGTCGAAGATGTGCTGGCGACGCATCCGGCGGTGGCGCAATCGGCGGTGATCGGGGTGCCGCACCAGAAATGGGGCGAGGCTGTCCATGCCGTGGTCGTGCCGAAACCGGGTGCGCGGATTACCGAGCGCGAAGTGATCGACCACGTCAAGGCCGCTCTGGGGAGCGTTCCCGCTCCGAAGACGGTCGAGTTCGTCGACAGCGTGCCCGTCAATCCGGCCGGCAAGGTCGACAAGAAGTCGATCCGCGCTCCGTATTGGCAAGGGCGAGAACGACAAATCGGATGACGCGCCCGCGCCATGTCCGACGGTTCACATCAGATCAGGAGTAACCGATGAGCACCCCTCATTACTCATTGTTCGTCGACGGTAAATGGATAGACACCGGCGACATTTACGAAATTCGCAGTCCCGCAACCGAAGAACTGATTGCGACGGTCGCCAAAGGTGGTGTCGCCGAAGTCGATCAGGCCGTGGCCGCCGCCAGGGCCGCACACGAAGAGGGCACGTGGCGGCGCACCTCGCCTGCCGGGCGTGCGGCGCTGCTCAACGAGGTCGCCACCCGATTGAGTGGACGCGTCGACGAACTCGCGGTGCTGCAGACTCGAGAGAACGGCGCCACCATCCGGATCACCGGTGCGCTGCATGTCGGGTTGTCGGTAGCGCAGATGCAGTACCTGGCCTCCCTGGCGGAGAACTATGAATGGGAGACCAGCGGGCCGGAGATCGGTCCGGTTCCGGCTGTCGGCATCGTGCGCCGCGAGCCACTGGGCGTGGTTGCGGCGATCGTGCCGTGGAACATCCCGCTGCTCACGACGGTGTGGAAGATCGCGCCCGCGCTGGCCGCAGGAAACACGGTGGTGCTCAAGCCGGACGAGCATGCACCGCTGCTCGCGCTCGAGCTGGCCAAAGAATTCGAGGCAGCCGGGCTACCCCCTGGTGTGCTCAACGTGATCACCGGCGACGGCGACCCTGTGGGTGCCTATCTCGCGGGTCATCCCGATGTTCGCAAGGTGGCATTCACCGGCTCCACCGCCGTTGGCAAGAGCATCCTGCGTCAGTCTGCCCAGACCATCCGGCGGGTCACTCTCGAACTCGGAGGCAAGGGCGCCAACGTCCTGCTCGACGACGCCGATCTCGATATCGCCGTGGATGGCGCCCTGTTCGCCTGCATGGCGAACAACGGCCAGGCGTGTGAGGCCGGAACCCGCCTGTTGGTGCCGACGAGCAGGTACGACGAGGTCGTGGGGCGCCTGATCGAGCGGGCCTCGACCCTGAAGGTCGGTGATCCTCTCGATCCGACCACCCATATCGGTCCGATCGCCTCCCGGGTACAGCGGGACCGCATCTTCGACTACTTCAAGATCGCAGCCGAGGAGGGCGCCACCGTCGCGCTGGGCGGCCGGGCGCCGTCGGGGCCGGGGTTCGACAAGGGGTATTGGATCGAGCCGACCATCTTCGTCGGCGTCACCAATGCCATGCGGATCGTGCGCGAGGAGGTGTTCGGGCCGGTGCTCACCGTTCTGGCCTACGACACGGTCGATGAAGCGATCAAGATCGCCAACGACACCAATTATGGTTTGTCGGCCGGGGTCTGGGGCAGCGAGGAGCGTGCGCTCGAGGTCGCCCGCCAGCTGGATGCGGGCATGGTCTGGGTCAACGACTGGCACGTGATCCACCCGGCGTACCCGTTCGGCGGTTACAAGGAGAGCGGTCTGGGACGCGAAGGCGGCCCCGATGCGCTCGATGAGTACACCGAGCAGAAGTTCATCTCGCTGGATCGGTCGGGCGGTATCGAGAACAAGGCGTTCGCGATCGTGATCGATCCGGCAACGGCCTGATACCTGCCGCAGGGCAACGGATGGTGGTTCGCGCCGCCTCGGTGCGAACCACCATCCGCCCGGACGTGGAGAGGGCTCGCGGCGAGCGGTTCACGGTCGGCAACGACAGCCGGACCCGAAGACAGGAATGGAACGAATATGTCGCGCTGGACAATCGGGGCAAGACCCCCGTTGCGGGTGGCACTCGAGCTGACCACGGTCGGTCACCATGCCGCGGCGGTGAGCAACGGGCACTCCTGCGACCCGGATGAATGGCTGAACCTGACCGTGGCCGCCGCCGAGTCGAAACCGTCGTCTGTCGTGCGGATCCAGGCACCCGATCTTACTGCGGCACAACAACAGACGGCCCGGCTCAAGGCTGCCGCGACCGGAGAAGGACGCGACCCGAGTACGGTCATCGTCCTGGTCGACGTCGAAGTGATGGTCGCGCACGACGCGCCGGCCGCGCGCCGGGAACTGGCCCGACTGGACAGTCGGCTGCAACGGCCTTCGATACCGACTTCGCTGCGGTACGTCGGAACACCGGAGGGCTTGGCCGGTCTGATTGCCGATATTCACGCCGTACACGTCGCGGACGGTGTCACGATACTGCCCCTGGCGAACTCGGAGGTCTTGGGACACATCGCTTTCCGAACTCTGCCGTGGCTCGGATCGATCGGTGCGGCGCTGTCCCCCGAGCAGGTCGCGGCGGTGCGCGGGCGAGCAATGCGGTACGGGGACGGCCGGACGGCGGACGCCTGGCAGCCGGCCTGACCGCCGTGCCCATCCCGGTCATCACCACCTCGGTGGACGGAACTAAGGAGAAATCCATGTCGAGCTCGATCGAAGAGGCCGCGAGCCGGCCGAATCGCCCGGAACAGTTCCGCAATGTCAGCGCACACGAATACCGTGCCGCATTGCGTCGTCATCCGGCCGGCGTCACGATCGTCACGCTGAACTCACGCAGCGGCCCGGTTGGCTTCACGGCGACCTCGTTCGCCTCGCTGTCGTTGGATCCGCCGCTGGTGTCGTTCAATATCACCTGCACCTCGTCGAGCATCGGTGCACTGCAGGCAGCGGAGGCGGTAGTCGTCCATTTGCTCGGCACACACCAGCTCCATCTCGCGAAGCGGTTCTCGCAGACAGCCGATCAGCGGTTCGCCGATGAATCGCTCTGGTCGCCGCTGGATACAGGGGAGCCGGTGCTGCATGGCACCCCCACGTGGATCCATGCCCACGTACAACAGCTGATTCCGGCCGGCGATTCGGTATTGGTCGTTTGCCGTGTCGTGCGCGTGTACTGGGACGACGACGGCGAACAGGCGTACGCGCCGTTGCTGTATCACAAAGGCACATACTCCGCCGCGATCCCGCTGGGCGAGTAGCGGATCCGGCTGCCATGTTCACGCCGCGTCAGGCTTCCGGAGTCGTCTCGATCGCCCGAGCCGACCAGGCTACGCGCGGTATGCTGGTAATACGCCAGCAGGCGGACCGGACGGCTGCCGGTGCGATGAGCAATTTCCGGTCTCGTGCGACGCGGGTGGATGTCGGGAGATGGGGCCGATCGATGGTCAGCTTCGATCCGCAGCGGACCCGCCATGATCTCGCCGAAAGCATTGCCTCGGAATTGGAGTCGGCAGGTTTCGAGGGCGTCACCCCGATCGGGAACGGCGGCTTCGGAGTGGTGTATCGCTGCGAGCAGCCGGCATTGGATCGGACCGTGGCGGTGAAGGTACTCACCGCGGAACTGGACTCGGAGAACCTCTCGCGGTTCTTGCGTGAGCAACGGGCCATGGCCAAGCTCTCGGGACACCCGAATATCGTCAGCATTCTGTTCAGCGGTGCGCTCTCGGCGGGGCGACCCTACATAGTCATGCCGTACCATCCGCAGAAGTCCTTCCGGGAAAAGATCGAAGGCAGTGGGCCACTGCCGTGGAGCGATGCCGTCCGGGCTGTGATCAAGACCGCGGGCGCCCTGGAAACGGTCCATCGCTCGGGGGTACTGCACCGTGATGTCAAACCCGGAAACATCCTGTTGAACGAGTTCGGTGAAGCTGAACTCACCGACTTCGGCATCGCGCACGTATCCGGCGGCTTCGTCACGACCACCGGGGTCATCACCGGATCACCCGCGTTCACCGCGCCGGAGGTGCTCCGAGGTTCCCCGCCGACCGTCGCCTCGGACGTGTACAGCCTCGGGTCGACGCTGTTCTGCCTGATCACTGGGCATGCCGCTTTCGAGCGCCGGACCGGGGAGAAGCTCGTTTCCCAGTTTCTGCGCATCACCTCCGAGCCGCTGCCCGACTTGCATGCACTCGAAATCCCGAAAGACGTCGGTAGCGTGATCGAACGGGCCATGTCGGACGATCCGGGGGACCGGCAGCTCTCGGCCGCGGAATTCGGCGACGAACTGTGCGTGAGCCAGCTCCGCCACCATCTTCCCGCCGATCGAATGGTTCTTCCCGTCGAAGCGAAAAATGAAGGAGCGGAAAAGAATTCGACCATCCGGGCGATCGGGCCGCCGCGGTTCACCATAGGCGCCACCGGCTCGAGCCGCAGGTCCTCCGCGCTGTGCACACCACCCGCCGCGTCGACCAAATTCCGGCCGCCGACGCCGGCACGTCCCATGGTCGTGCGGCAGCGCCTGTTCGATTTGCTCCGAGCCGGGCAGCGCCGGCGACTGATCGTGATCCACGCGCCGGCCGGATTCGGCAAGAGCACGCTGGCCGCTCAGTGGCGTGACATCCTCGGGCGGGAGAATGTGCGTGTCGCATGGTTGAGTGTCGACCAGGACGACAACAACGTGCTGTGGTTCCTGGCGCATCTGATCGAGGCCCTGCGGCCGGTGTCACCCGAGCTGACCGAAAAGCTCGAGCAGATGCTCGAACTGCACGGCGGCGACGCGTCGCCCTATGTGCTCTCCGCCCTGGTCGATGAGATCCACTCCACGGCAGAACCGGTCGCGATGATCATCGACGACTGGCACCGAGTCACCGACGCCGCCACCAGATCGGCGCTCACCTACCTGTTCGATCGGGGGTGCCATCACCTCCAGGTGATCGTCACCAGTCGCAACCGGACCGGTCTGCCGTTGAGCAGTATGCGAGTTCACGACGAACTCGTCGAGATCGACTCGAACACCTTGCGATTCAACGTTTCCGAAGCACGCTCGTTCCTCGCGGGTGCGGGCGGGCTGGCACTGGACCCCGCCGACATCGCCCACTTGACCGAGTCGACCGAAGGCTGGGTGGCCGCATTACAGCTGGCATCGCTCTCGCTGCGGACCGCCGAGGATCCCAGCGACCTGATCGGCAACATGTCGGGCCGCCACCACGCCATCGGTGACTTTCTGGCCGAGAACGTGCTCGACGGGCTGGAACCGCGGATGCTCGAATTCGTGCTGCGCACCTCGATCACCGATCGCTTGTCGGGCGGCCTGGCCTCGGCATTGTCCGGAATGCCGGATGGCACCGCATTACTGGAGGAGGTCGAGGCCCGTGACCTGTTCCTCAGCAGAGTCGACGTGGATCGGGAGTGGTTCCGGTATCACCATCTTTTCGCCGAGTTCCTGCGCCGGCGGCTCGAGCGTGATCATCCGGAATGGATCGCGGACCTGCATCGCGCCGCAGCCCGGTGGTTCTCGCACGAGCGACTCCTTCGCGAGGCGGTCGAGCACGCGCTGGCGGCCAGTGACCAGAGATGGGCTGTGGACATGGTGGAGCGTGACGGCACGCGGTTGCTCGAGCAGTCGCAGATGTCGACACTGCTCGCGGTGATCGGGAAGCTGCCGGTGTCCGCGGTGTCGTCGAGTCCGCGCCTGCAACTCGCGGTGGTATGGTCCAGCCTGCTCCTGCAACGTCGTGACACCGCGAATTCCGCTTTGGCGCATGTGCGTTCACTACTTCGCTGTGATGGCCGCGAGCGGGACGAGAGCCTGGAGATCGAGGCCGCCGTGGTCGAGGCCGCCGTGCGCGTGTCTGGTGACCGTGTCGGTGGAGTGCGCGAACTGGTGGCCGATGCGTTGGCCCGGCCGGACATACTGCATCCTTGGGTCGTCAGCACCGCGGCCGATATGGACGCCTTCGACGCGATCTACCGCTTCGATTTCGCGGCGGTGCATCGAAGGCAGCAGTGGGCGGCCGACTATCATCGGCACACGCGTGGGCCGTTCAGTGTCATGTACGGCTACAGCTTCGACGGCATCGCGGCGAACGAGGAGCTCGATATCGCCGCTGCCGAGGAGTACTTCCGTAACGCGGTGCGCATCGCGAGGCAGAGCCGTGGCGGACGGTTGCACGCGGCGCGGATCGCCAGCGCCCTGCTGGGCGACCTCCTGTTCGACATGGGCGATATCGATGCCGCGGAACGTCTGCTCGACGAAGGATATGAACTCGGTCAGGAGGGCGGCATCGTCGATTCCATGCTTGCCACATTCGGCACGGGCGCACGGATCAAAGCGTTGCGCGGGGATCTCGACGGCGCCCGGCAGCGCCTGTCGGACGGCTTGCGCCTCGCTACCGCGCTGTCCTTGCCCCGGCTGGCGGCCCGCATCGTGAACGAGAGCATCCGGACCGGGATACCCGTTCCCGCCGAACGCGATTCGGACGAGGGCTCCGCACGGCCCGGCTCGGGCGAAGCCGGGAACGGGATAGAGCTGGTGACGGCGGAACTGGAGCAGGACTCGGTGATCCGGGAGTTGCTTGCGCGGCAGTCGATCACAGCTACGGCCGAGGCAGGTATGCTCGCGCGAGCCCGCGTGGACCGCATCGCCGGACAAGGTCGGCCCAGGGCGCTGTTGCAGGCCAACCTGCTGCTGGTCGCCTGTCTCGCCGCGGCAGGCGAGACGGAACAGGCCGAGCGGATCCTGCTGCCGTGCGCACGGATGTGCGCGGAACGATCGCTGATCGGTCTGCTCCGCTACGGCGACCCAGGAGTGCTCGCGATCCTCGAACGCGTCGCGCGCGACACCGAGCGCGGGTCCACGCTGCCCGAGGCATTCCTCGACGCGGTGTTGTCGTAGTAGAACGTCGAGGCGAGCGCGGATCCGGTCCGGCCTACCTGCCACACAATGTTACGGCCGACGGGACACCCAGCGGACCGGGTGTCCCGTCGGCCGAAAGGGTCGCATCAGCGGTATGTCTCGCCGCGCGATGCCTTGGCCAGCAGCGAGTCCGGCGGCGTGAAGCGATCACCATAGCGGTCGGCCAGTTCCCGTGCCCGCGAGACGAAACCGGTCAGCCCGCCGTCGTAGCCGTTGATGTACTGAAGCACCCCGCCGGTCCAGGCCGGAAAGCCGATTCCGTACAGCGACCCGATATTGGCGTCGGCAACGGAGGTCAAAACGCCCTCGTCGAAGCATCGCACGGTTTCCAACGCTTCGGCGAACAGCATCCGGTCCTGTAGATCTCGCAGGGGGATGTCGTTGGCGCCCGCGCCGAAGGCGGAACGCAACCCGGCCCATAGGCCGATGCGCTTACCTGATTCGTCGTAGTCGTAGAAGCCACCACCGGTCGAGCGACCCTTGCGATCGTATGCGTCGATCATGGTGTCGATGACCGCTTCGGAGCCGTGCGCCGTCCATCGTCCACCGGCGGCCTCGATCGCGGCGCATTTCTCCTGGCGGATCTTACGCGGCAGCGTGAGGGTCAGTTCATCCATGAGTTGCAGTGGCGGAGCGGGGTATCCGGCCTGCGCACCGGCCTGCTCGATCAGCGCCGGAGTGACGCCTTCGCCGACCGCGGCGACGGCCTCGTCCAGAAAGGTCATGATCACTCGGCTGGTGAAGAAGCCGCGGCTGTCGCCCACGACGATCGGGACCTTGCCGATCTGCTGGGTGAAATCGAAAACCTTCGCCAAGGTCTGCCGGGAGGTGTTCTTACCGGTGATGATCTCGACCAGCGGCATCTTGTCGACGGGAGAGAAGAAATGGATGCCGATGAAGTCCTGCTGCCGATTCACGCCCTCGGCCAGCGTGCCGATCGGCAGTGTGGAGGTATTGGATCCCAGCACCGCGTCGGGGGTGACGATATCCTGAATCTCCTGGAACACACGCTGTTTGATCTCGACGTCCTCGAATACCGCCTCCACGACGAAGTCCACGCCTTCGAAGTCGGCGCTATCGGCGGTCGGAACGATGCGGTCGAGGAGTTCCTTCGATTTCGCTTCGGTCGTTGTGCCGCGGGCCAGTGCCTTGGCCTCCAACGCCTCTGCATATCCCTTGCCGCGCACCGCCGATTCCGCAGTGACGTCCTTGAGGACCACCGGAAGCCCTGCCCGCGCGCACACGTACGCCAGCGCGGCGCCCATCATTCCGGCGCCGAGGATACCGACTTTCTTCGCGGCGAAGGCCGGCTCGTCCGCGGGACGGCTGGCGCCCCCATGCACGGTCTGGATATCGAAGAATGCCGACTGGATCATGTTCTTCGCGATCTGGCCGGTGACCAACGGTATGAAATAGCGGGTCTCGATCAGTGCGGCCGACTCGAAGTCGACCTGTGCGCCCTCGACCGCCGCGGCCAGGATGGCACGCGGTGCCGGTAGCGGAGCACCCTTCGACCGGCTGTGCAGGGCCGCGGTCAGGATCGGAAGCTGGGTCGCCAGTTCGGGATCGGCGGGGGAGCCGCCGGGAATCAGGTAGCCCTTGGCGTCCCATGGCTGGCCGGCATCCGGATTCGCCTCGATCCATGCCTTGGCGGCCGGGACCAACTCCTCGACCGTGTCGACGATCCGGTGAATCAGTCCGAGCTGCAACGCTTTCTCTGGTTTGAACCGCGTGCCGGACAGCAGAACCTCGCTCAGCGCACGCTGCAGGCCGAGTATGCGCACGGTGCGCGTGACTCCGCCGACCGCGGGCAGCAGTCCCAGCCCGACCTCGGGCAGTCCGACGACTACGCCTCGTGCGCAGGCGATCCGGTGATGTGTCGCGAGTGCGAGCTCGAGTCCGCCGCCGAGCGCGGCGCCGTTGATGGCAGCCACAACGGGCCTGCCCAATGTCTCGAGCCGGCGCAGCTGTCGTTTCAGGCTGTTGCAGAAATCGGTGAAGTGCTGTGCGTCGGCGGGTGTCGCGGCGATCAGGTCGTCGAGGTTGCCGCCCGCGAAAAATGTCTTCTTCGCCGAGGTCAGAACGATGCCGCGGAGCGAGTCGCGCTCGGTCTCGAGTCGATCGACCACTGCGGTCAGTGATTCGAGGAACTCGTTGTTCATCGTGTTGGCCGCCGCGGCTGGATCGTCGAGGGTCAGGACCACGATGTCGTCCGAGTCTCGCTGCCAGCCGATTACCTGTGGTTGCTTCATTGCAGAGTTCCGTTCCAGCTCAGAGGCGTTCGATGATGGTCGCGATTCCGATACCGCCGCCGACGCACAGCGTGACCAGTGCACGGCGATCTCCGCGTCGTTCCAGCTCGTCGATCACAGTGCCCACGAGCATGGCCCCGGTGGCGCCGAGCGGGTGCCCCATAGCGATCGCGCCACCGTTGACGTTCAGCTTCTCGTCGGGAATGCCCAGATCCTTCTGGAACTTCAGAACCACCGAGGCGAAGGCCTCGTTCAACTCGAAAAGGTCGATGTCGTCGATGCTCAGACCCGCCCGGGCGAGCACCTTCTCGGTGGCCGGACGCGGTCCTGTCAGCATGATCGTCGGGTCGGCGCCCGATACCGCGGTTGCCACGATGCGCGCCCTGGGCGTGAGTCCGAACTGCGTGGCCGCTCCTTCGTTTCCGATCAGAACCAGTGCGGCGCCGTCGACGATTCCGGAGCTGTTACCACCGTGGTGGACGTGGTCGATCCGCTCGACGGAGGGATACTTCTGCAGCGCAACCGCATCGAAGCCGGCGGCTCCGAGCTTGGCGAACGACGGCTTCAGTGCTGCCAGCGACTCGATCGTCGTCGCCGGGCGTCGATGTTCGTCCTGGTCGAGCACGGTGACACCGTTGAAATCCTTGACCGGAACCACCGACTTCGTGAAATACCCACCAACCCAAGCAGATTCCGCACGCTGCTGGGACCGGACGGCGTAGGCGTCGACGTCGGCGCGGCTGAACCCCTCGATCGTCGCGATGAGGTCGGCGCCTACGCCCTGCGGGACGAAGTGGAGATCGTAGGCGGTGGCCGGATCGTTGAACAACGGCCCGCCGTCGGTACCGATCGGAACACGCGACATGGACTCGACCCCACCGGCCAGAACCAGATTCTCGAATCCGGAACGCACCTTCTGAGCGGCTAGATTGGTCGCCTCCAGGCCAGAGGCGCAGTATCGGTTGACCTGAACTCCCGCAACAGTATTCGGCAATCCGGCGGCCAGTGCGGCTGCCTTCGCGATATTGCCTCCCTGATCGCCCACCGGCGTGACGACGCCCAGAACGAGGTCGTCGATACCAGCCGGATCGAGATCGGGGAAGCGAACCTTCAGTTCATTGATCAGGCCGACTACGAGGTCGATCGGCTTGACACTGTGCAGCGATCCGTTCTTCCCCTTACCTCGGGGGGTGCGAATCGCCTCGTACACGATGGCCTCGTTCGGCATCGGCGCTCCTCATTGTCTGCGGCCCTATCTGTGGGCGTTCTCCGGCCGTGATGGTGGCTCGGACAGTCGAACGATCAATCACTTGGTGATAAGTCATGCGCTCCCGCGCTCGCGCGGTGTCAGCTGAAGGTAACGCAGCACACCACCTACAGTCAATATTGACTGTAGGTGGTGTGAGGTTGGGCTGTCATGGGTCGGTGATCGGTGACAGCTGCTGCGGCGCTGTGGTAATTCGTCCTCAATAAGATCGAATTATCTTGTGTAGTAATATATTTCGTCATGGGGCATGTCGGGTCGGCCGATGTCCGGTGACGACAGGTTGTAGCTGGTCACTTGCAGGTTGTATCTGTCACCGGATGGATGGTCGGCGACCTAG